>CAYVQP010000001.1:0-62995 GCA_964452775.1 uncultured Ardenticatenaceae bacterium
GTCCCGCTGGATAGTTAGGAAGATTGACGCCGTTAGACAAGCGTAAGAACCGTTCTGGTCACTTGACATATGCCGCTGAGCAACCATACAATTCAGGTATGGAGTTCAAGGATTACTATAAGATTCTTGGCGTTGACAAAAAGGCAGACGAAAAAGAGATCAAGCGGGCCTACCGCCAGCTTGCTCGAGAGCATCACCCCGACCGCAACCCCAACGATTCCACTGCAGAAGATAAACTAAAAGAAATCAACGAGGCCTACGAAGTTCTGGGTAACCCCGAGAACAGGCAGAAATACGACCAGCTTGGGTCCAACTACCATCGCTATCAGCAGATGGGCGGCCAGCCGGGCGGGTTTGACTTCTCACAGTGGTATACGGCCGGCGGCGGCTCCGGCTATCAGCAGGTCAACATTGACGACTTGTTTGGCGGACAGGGGACATTCTCTGATTTCTTCAGCGCGATTTTTGGCGGCCGGCCCACCCGCGAACGGGCTTCCGCTGCCTCGTTCGCACAGGATCTCGAACACGAAGTCACAATCACACTGGATGAGGCCTATCACGGCGCTAGCCGCACCCTGAGTGTGAACGGGGACCGCTTCACGGCAAAGATTCCGCCCGGCGCGCACACCGGCACAAAGATCCGGCTGCGGGGAAAGGGAGGCGGCGCGGGCGATCTCTACCTGAACATTCGCGTTGAACCCCATGAAACCTTTCGCCGCGAGGGGCGCAACCTGAAGGTTGAGGTCAGAGTAGATATCCTTACCGCCGTGTTGGGCGGCAAGGCAACGGTACCCACCCTGACCGGGCCAATCAGCCTGACAATTCCGGCCGGAACACAGGGAGGCCGCCAATTTCGATTGCGCGGTAAGGGCATGCCCGACTTGCAGCACAAAGGCGAGTTTGGCGATTTGCTGGCGCAAGTGCAATTGCACGTGCCGGAAAAACTGACCGAACAAGAGCGGCAGTTGTATGAACAACTGGCTTCCCTGCGACGTGAGGCAGGCTAACGGCAACGCCGCTTCTACAGGACTTAGTAGCATGAAGCGTCACAATTCCTATCTACCGGCATTACTCCTCATCTTTGTGCTCACGGCTAGCGGACTCGCGTGCAATGCAGCCGGCAGAATTGTAGAGCCGGAAGTTGTAGGGAATCAGGAATCCCTTGTCCAGGCAGCCGTCGCCACAATCCAGGCGCAGACGACGACGGGAAACGGCGCGTTGACCACCAGCCAGCCGGGCATCGTAGTGGATAGCAGCCTTGAGGAGCTGCTCGTAAATATTTATCAGCGAGTCAATCCATCGGTTGTGTTGGTGATCACGAAGGTGGATTCACTTGAGCTAGGCTCAGGAAGTGGCTTTGTCCTGGACGACTTAGGGCATATCGTCACCAACAATCATGTTGTCGCCGAAGGAGATGAGTATGAGATTGTCTTTGCCGACGGTGAACGCCGGCGGGCGACCATCTCCGGCACTGACATTGATAGTGATCTGGCGGTACTTGCCGTTGAGGATCCCCCGGCATCTGCTCCCCCGTTAACCATGGGCCACGCCGATCAGATACAGGTTGGGCAGTTTGTCGTCGCGCTCGGCAGTCCGTTCGGCCAGCAGGGATCAATGAGTCTGGGCATTATTAGCGGGTTGGCCCGGAGTCTTGAGTCACAGAGACAGACGGGACTTGGAGGGACCTATTCATTGCCGCAGGTGATTCAGACAGATGCACCGATCAACCCCGGCAACTCCGGCGGCCCACTGTTGAACCTGAACGGAGAAGTGATAGGCGTAAATAGCGCGATCAGTAGCCTTACAGGCAGTAACTCCGGCGTCGGATTTGCGATTCCGGTTAGCGCCGTAATCCGCATTACCCCCGCCCTTATCGCTGAGGGCAGCTACGCATACCCATACATGGGGATCAGCGCCAGCGGCACACATATCACCCTGGATCAGCAAGAAGCGTGGGGCCTGCCGCAGGCCAGCGGCGTCTACGTGGGCAGCGTAACTGAGAATAGCCCGGCGGAACGAGCCGGTCTGATCGCCGCCGGTAACGATGGCCTCGGGGGCGACCTGATTACGGCGGTAGACGGCATGATGATAAGTGACTTCAGCGAATTGATCAGCTATCTCGTCTTCGAAGCAGAGGTTGGCCAGACTATTCAACTAACCGTGTTGCGCGATGGCCAGACGCTGGAATTGCCACTGACATTGGGTGAACGTCCATGATCAACTGATCTCGTGCGCAAGATTGGCTTCAGGGGTGCTTATCAGAACACTGGCTGTGGTGCAGACACCTTCCGTTTCGAGAAATAGGAGGAACTAATGTTTAATCGGGACAATCTTCAAGAACTACTTGAGTATCAGCCCGGCATGGGGAATAGGGTAGTCAGCGTCTATCTCGACGCCGATCTCGCGCAACGCACATCCGAAAAGGTGAAGCTCCAGCTCCGCAACTTGCTCAAAGAAGCAGACAACAAATTCAACCCCGACATCACCGAGATTGAGCGATATTTTGACTACTCCTTCTCCTGGGGGACGCCGGGTGCAGCCGTGTTCTCTTGCGCGTCAACGGGCTTCTTTCGCGCGTTTGCCATCCCTGTTTCATTTCGTAACCGGCTGCGCATCCGGCAAAAGCCGTACGTCAAACCATTGGTGCACTTGCTGGAACACTACGCCAACTACGGCGTCATAGCCGTCGATCAGATCGGCGCTCAGTTTTACATTTATCACCTGGGCGAGCTGCGGACCACCGGCGGCACGATGGGCGAAGACGTGCGCAAGCTCAAGCGGGGAAGCGGCTCCTCCGTGATGGGCATGCGCGGTGGTCAGGGCGGCAACACTGAGAAGGAACAGGTGTTGCGCAATATGCGTGATGCCGCGGCCGCCGCGGAAGAGTTCTTTGCGCCTCAAGACATCCGCCGGCTGTTCATCGCCGGCACCACCGAAAACGTGGCGCAATTTCGCGAGCAGCTGTCGCGCAGAATGCATAGCCTGTACGCTGGCTCATTCCCTCTGGACATGGATGCCGGCGAGGCTGAGGTGCGCAGCCGCTCTCTGGCGCTGCTGGCCGAGATCAACGCTGACCGTGAGCGCCGTCTGGTAGAGCAGATGGTCGAGGCGTCGGCCGCCGGCGGGCCCGCGGTTACCGGACTCGGCCCTACCCTGCGCATGGTATCGGACGGTCGAGTTGAGACCCTGATCATCAGCGAGGGGTTGAGGATGCCGGGCTATGTGCACGCCAACAGCGGTTATCTCGCCGCCACTGCTGACGAGGAGCTTTTCGGCGACGACGGTTTTTACGAATTGGAGGATGTGGTCGAGGAGGCCATCGAACGAACTCTCAAGCAGAGTGGACACGTGGAGTTCATTAGCGACAACGAAGCCCTGCAGCAGGCCGGCAATATTGGCGCAATTCTGCGTTACTAGGCCGCCCGCTCAGTCACCTGTGCGCGCCGGCGGCGCTGCTGGCCGGCGCCGTTCGCGACGGGATAGACATCAGGTGATAGGTTCAGCCGGCGCGTAGAAGATCAGCATCGTGTTGCCGTATGTGCGCTGATCATCAATAGTTAGATGGTTCAGCTCCATCGGTTCGTATTCACGAGGATCTATCTGCACGATCGTCAATCCATCGGGTTGCAGGAAACGAGTCGGCTCCTCATCCACGATCGCGATTGCACGCGACCATAAGCCTTTATACTGGGGAGGGGCGACAAATATCACGTCGTACGGTGTGAACCTGGCTTCACGCAGAAAATTGAAAGCGTCCCGGAGCAGAACCCGGCTGCCCGTCTCAAGCTCCGTGTGGCGCAAGTTATCATGAATCGTGCGGACGGCCTGCCGCGAGGCGTCCAGAAAGAGCACTTCGGCGGCTCCCCGGCTCAGCGCCTCGATTCCCACCTGCCCCGTGCCGGCAAAAAGATCCAGCCAGCGCGTGCCGGGAATGTAGCCCGGTCCGAGCAGATTGAAGAGATTCTCCTTGACGCGATCGGTGATCGGCCGGGTCGAGTCGCCGGGGACCAGTTTGAGCTTTCGGCCGCGGGCCTTTCCGCTTATGACTCGCATTTCACTATCTTACTCTACGGGCAGAACTCGCAACAGATAGTTGTCGCCGATCTGGAGACCGGCGTCATCCCACAATGGCAGCCGCCAACCTTCGCTCTGCACCCACAGGCCGGTGGTCAGCAGATAGTCGCCGGGTACTGCGTCATCCGGCACGGTGAGCCTGTGTACGTCTCGAACGTATTTATCCGTGGGCCAGCGCTTGCTGGGGAAGCCGGCCGGGTTCAGCTTGTCCGACTGCGCCAGAATCGTGCGCCCATCGGGATAGAGCAGGTGCACGAAGGCCTGATAGTTGATGTCCAGGTCTTGTTGCGCCTGCCAGTAAACGGTCACATCGAAGCTTTCGCCGGCCCGAATCGTCTCCGGAGCGTCAAAGCCAATCAAGGCGATCTGCCCGCCGAAGTCGGCGTATACGTGTTCGCCGGCCGGCGCCGCACTGTAGTTTTCAGAGGTGTAGTGAAGCAGGCCGGCCGGCTCCAGTATCAAGGTCAGCAGTAATATGACCGGCAACACAACGATCACGGTGGGCCAAAGCCGTCCATCCCCGTGCTGCGCCGGAAGCTCTTCCCAGCGCTCGGGCGTATCCGGTTGGCGGCGGTGAATCGCGAAAGCGGACATTAGCGTCGCCAGCAACGACAACCCGGAAATTAACCAGGCGGCGTTACGCGCAGGTGTGCCGGCAAATATCAGCTCCAATTCATAGCTGCCGGCCGGGACCGGGGCCACAATAAAGCCTTCGGGCAGCCCCAGTTCGGTCTCAATCGTCTCCCCGTTGATGCGCACCTGCCATCCTGGAAATGCAAAGACAAAGAAGCGCAGCAGAAATGGTTTAGGCGTCTGGACCTGGTAGCGAAAATGTAACGGCGTCACCTCGCCGCCGTCAACGCGGGCCTCTTTTGGCAGCGTTGCCCGGTTGATTCGCTCCAGTTGCTCGCCAGTCCAAAAGTTCCACAGGACCGCATTGTTCGGTTCCGGCTGCACGTCTACGGTGGCCGGCACAAAGTCAGCGGTAGACGTTGTGCCCAGCCAGCGGCCAGTCAACTCAATGTCCAGAATCTCCTTCCGTCCCGTCGCGCCGAAGTCAGCGGGCCACGGCGGCGCCTGGCTCAAGGGCAGCGCAAGCAGCAGGATCCCACCTACGAAGGCAGCAACCAACCATCTGCCCGCAGCCCTTCGAGTGGGCAAAATATCCAGCAGCCCGGATGTGCCGGCGCCGGACAGCACTGCCAATAGCGCCACTGCCGGACCTAACAATCGCCAGGGAAATTGCAGATATGCCAGCAACGGAATGGCTTCCCAGACTGGGAGGGATGGGGCAGTCATCAGGAAGAGGACAAATATCAGCGCGATAACGAAGTATAGCCCCTCGCCGCGCCGCCGCACTTTTCCCAGGACAATAAATGCGATCCCCACCAACCCCAGGATCCATTGCGCCAATCCCAGGCTGAAGACAAATCGCTGCTCCGTCGCGCCCCAATCAAGCGGTTGCGTGGGAGCCAGCAGCTGCGACAGCGTCAGGAAGTGGTTGCGGAAGTCGAAGTGACTGCCGTCGCCGATGAGGCTGCTGAGATTGACGGCGTCTCGCTCAAGCGCCACCGGCAACCAGAAGAAGGCGGACAGGCCGACACCAAGGAGCAGCGCCGCCGGCAATAGCCACACCGACGCCGGCATGAACTTGCCGCCGGATTGCGCGGACGAGTCTGCTGTTCTGCGCACTCGCCGCCGGCGCCACAACTGCAATCCCCATTGCCAACCCACCCAGCCCGTAAGCAGCGCGAAGAAGACCATCGCCATCAGATTGTGCGACAGAATGATGCCGGCAACCGCCAGTGTAGAGGCCAGCCAGGGAAGTGCTCTGCCGGTGCTCATGAATCTATGGAGCGCCCAGAGAGCTAGTGGAAATACAGCAAAGCTGAGCGATTCGGCCAAATCGCCACGAGCGTGAGGATCGACATACTGAATATATGGCCCATAGACATAGGCGGCGGCGGCCACGAAACCCGCCGGCCTGCCCCAGTTGTCTCGCACAAAGCCGTACATGGCCGTCCCGGCGACCAGTAGGCCGGCCACAAACAGCGTCTTGATGGCCTGCACCGCCTCGAACGACGACAATAGCTCGACCAATAGACCCAAATAGTAGGTTAGCGGGGCGTAGTAATTGAAAAAGGGATAGCCATAACCGTAATAGAAGTTCGGCGACCAGCGCGGATACAACTCCCCGGCGCGCACCAGCCGGCTCAGTTCGGCCAGGCGATAGATATGAAGTTCGGCGTCAGTTTCTCGCGGCAGGCCGGCCCGAGAGATAAAGGGCCAGATCGCAATAAAGCAGATCAGCAGGACCACCAGAAAACCGACATCAACCTGTTTCAGTCGTTTCCACATCACTGATTTCACAACACACAAAAAGACGTGAAACGCCACTATAGCGACGTTTCACGTCCTATGCACTACGTAAGCACTCTCATTTTACACGATTAGCTGACGATCCGGCCCGGCGACCTGGGCAGCTTTAGCCGGCATAGTCAGTAATTACTGCCTCATCAGAAGTGGAAGGTATACGTTCACTACAACGGTAACTGACCGGCTGCTGCTCCACGGACTTAACCCCGGCGCGCCCTGCGCACGCACGCGGTAATGCCAGGTGCCTCCACTTTGGCCACTCACCGCAAGGCTGGTCGCATTGCCCGAGTAGACAATTTCGGGGTCAACAAAGTAGGCGCTGGCGCTCTCCTCCAGTATGTACGAGTCTGCGCCGTTGACCGCCGTCCAATTAATCGTGTAGGCGCTGTCGCCATCATTGTTCGCAATGTCCAGCAGATTTGGCGCTGCCAGCGGGGCAGCACTTACGGTCGTGCTACGAGTATTGCTCCAGACACCGGTTCCGGCAACGCTGCCCGCGCGCACGCGATAATACCAGTCACCGCCGGCCTGACCGGTCACCTCATAGGCCACGCTCGGCCCCAGGTAACGCACAGTTGGGCTGCCAAACGCCGGGCTATCATCTTCTTGCAGCTCAAACCACGTCGCGGTGTCGGGCGCACTCCAATCGAGCAAGTAGCTATCTTCATTGCCGGGGTTGGCAATTGGATAGAGGGCCGGCGCATCCGGCGCAACGCCGGCGGATTCGACATTACTCCAGGCGCTTGGCCCGGCTGTGTTAGTCGCTCGAACCCGGTAATAATGGAATCCCGCCGGCCGGTTGGTGATCGCAAAGTTCGTGTTCGGCCCAGAGTAGATGGTCGCCGGTGCGCCGAAGTTCGCGTCGCCGTCCTCTTGCAGCTCGTAGCCGGTAGCCAGGGCCACACCACCCCAGGAGACAGCGTAGTTGCCGTCGCCATCCACATTGGCGATGGGATTCAGGGCAGGCGCATCAGGAACGGCCACCTGTTGCATTGCCGCCGCGATGTTGATTCGCCCATGTCCGTAGTCGGGGTCCCAGCCGGGTGCACCCAGGTCTTCTGCCGAATCTTCGATCAGATCTTGCACCTGATCCGGCGACATCGATGGCGCTTTGGACCAGATCAACCCGGCCAGGCCGGCAACCATCGGCGCTGCCATGGAGGTGCCCTGAAGGTAGTCATAATCCTGGCTCAGGCCAAAGTCGTTCAGGGTAACCCAATATGTCGGCAGGGCGCTGAGAATACCATCGGGATCATGCAAGTAGCCCATTTCACCGCCGGGCGCAGCCACGTCGTTGTGCGCGCCGTACTGTGAGTAGTATGAATAGGTATCATCCGGCGCGGTTGCCGATACCGCCAATACGTTGCTGTATGCTGCCGGGTACATGGTTGGGTTTCCGTCGTCACGATCATTACCCATGGCGGCAACTACCAGGGCTCCACCGGCATGTGCAGAGTTAACCGCGCTTTGCATCGCTGAAGAATAGCTGGTCCCTCCCAGGCTCATGTTCAGGATGTCCGCGCCATTCGCCGCGGCCCAGTTAATGCCTTCTGTAATGTCGGAGTTATAGCCTACTCCATCCTCGTCCAACACCCGAATGGGCATGATTCGCGCCTGCCAATCAACGCCGGCCACGCCGGTGCTGTTATGCGTAGCTGCCGCGGCGATGCCCGCCACATGCGTGCCGTGACCGTATCTATCGGTCGGCGTGGAGTCGTTCTCAACAAAGTCGTAGCCGGGAACCAGCTTTCCGGCAAGGTCGGGATGGCCCAGGTCTATGCCCGTGTCAATGATCGCGATCACAATCGCGGAGCTGCCCGTGCTGACATCCCAGCCGGCTTCCGAGTCAACTACCTGGTGTGACCACTGGCTTGGGAAGAGTGGGTCATTTGGCGTCGTATCCTGGACACGGTAAACGTAATTGGGTTCTGCGAAGGCGACCGATGGTTCGTCATCCAGCATATCGGCCAACGCACTCTCTTCTCCGGCAGGTACTTCCCAAAGTTGCACTTCACTGCCGTACAGGGTACGCACAAAGCGACCGCCGGCAGCCGTCAATGAAGCGGCTACGGGCGCGGAGGCAGCGCCGGGCTGCCATTGGAGCAGCAACTCGCCGGCCTTGTAAGGTGCTGTCGAAACCGGGATTGCCGGAAAAGCCGGCGATTGTTGCCCGGAAACCAGCGAATTAATCGTCAGGACTGAAAGCAGAATAAGGCCGCCAAGTAGGATCGATCTGGCCATGGCATGCCGGCGACGTACAAAAGGCGTAAGTGTGGTGCTCATGAAGAATGCTCCTGTGTGGCTGAACTGCAATCGTGCTCCCGCCGGTCGCGTCGTGGGCCAGCGCCTTGCCGGCCCTTTTGACCGGGCATGATAGCATGCCGGCGCTTGCCTCACAATGGTTGCGGCAATGGTCTCATGAAGCTGCCATTATTGCCGCCGGCTGAGCAATCAGCCGTCTCGGGAGACGTGGATCAGAAGCGTGACGGGTCGCCAACTTGCTTGCACATGAGGATATCCGGCCGGCCCAATCCATTGGCGTCCGGCACCAATCCGCAAACTACATAGCCCAACTTCTGATAGAAGGTGAGCGGATGGGCGCTAAAGGCCGACAGGTTAAGTCCCGCCTCAAGCACATGCGGATAAAGCTCGCGGCCGGCTACACTGGTCCTGCCCTCCATATCGTCGGTGCCAAGCATGATCGTCATCCCGCCGGCGGCGGCAATACGCTCTTCTAGGGCCCGTACCAGCTCTGTCCCGACCCCTTTGCGTTGATCGCCCGGCCTGACTGCCAGCGGATGCATCTCCCAGACCAGTGCGTAGTCACGTCTTCCACCTATCCAACCGAGCATTTCCCCTTGCTCATTCCAGGCCGCCAGACAGATCGCCCCGGGCTCCAGCGCTTCATGCACTTCGGACAACGCCTCTTCCAGACTGTCAAGGTAGTCAATTTGAGCAAATGCCGCGAAGGCAATCTCCGCTGCCGCAGCGATAGCGCGCTCATCATCGGCCGGGAGTTCGGCGACTCTCGCCACTAATGTCATGTGCTGTTTTTCCCTTTCCGGATCAGCCGCGCGCTTCCGCAACTGCCGCAGTTGCCAGGGATGCCGCCAGAGCACTGCGCATCTGGCGAATGTGCGCCGGACCAGTCCGGCAGCAACCGCCAATCAATCTCGCGCCGGCCTCGTACCATGCCGGAGCCTCTTGTCCAAACTCGACTGCATCACTGGTTCCCAGCCAGCAATTATTAGCCGCATCGTAGCGCTCGCCGGAATTCGGGTAAGCCAGGAGCGGCTTATCGGTCACCTCAGCCAGCACACCCAGCAAATCCGAGACGTACCTCGGCGCAGTGCAGTTGACGCCTATGGCAACAACCTGAGGCAGCGGCAACAAGGGAGCGACCGCCTCCACAATGCGGGTGCCGTCATTGATATGCTCCGCATCCCGACAGCTAAGGCTGATCCACGCCGGCCATTCCGGCGTCTCTTGCAGCAGGCGCGCGATTGCCTGCACCTCCAGAGCCGAAGGGATGGTCTCGCAGGCCAATAAGTCCGCTCTACTCTGGGCGAGCAAGTGCCACCTGGGCCGGTGAATTGCAACCAGTTCGTCCACCGTCAGGCCATATTCGCCCCGATATTCGGATCCGTCGGCCAGAAAAGCGCCATAAGGGCCAACGCTGGCGGCTACCAGCGGTCGCAGACGATCCTGCCGGTTTTGCTGAATTGACCAATATGTATCCCGAGCTTCCTCGGCCAGAGTGATCGCGGAAAGTAGCAGCGCCCCGGCTCGCTCCGCGGTCAGGCCCTTCGCCATGAATCCTGCAACTGTCGCCTGATAGCTGGCTGTGATGATGCAATCCGCACCGGCCTCCAGATACGCGCTATGCACTCGCGCGATGGCCCCTGGATCGTCCAGCAGTAGCCGGGCTGACCAGAGTGAGTCGCTCAGATCATGACCTGCAGCCTCAAGCTCGGTTGCCAGCCCGCCATCAAGCATCAAGAAGCCTTGATGGTGCAAGAAGCGATGTATTACAGACAGTCTCGACATCTCGGAGTTAATGTTACGCGCAATTCGTTCGATGTACGAGTGAAGTAAACGTCTCAGAAAGTTGGTGTCGCCGGAACTTTTGCGGACGGCGTAATGTGCTAAACTATCGGCACGTGTAAATGGGGAGCGCATGGAAGAGGGATATTCAATGAAACTAAGTGTCGGCAAGTCAATCATTCTAATTCTGGTTGTAGTCCTCCTTCTGGCGGCCTGCGGTGGAGGCTCCTCTTCAGGACCCAGCGACGAAGATGTCGAAACCGAAGTGGATCCAGAGACCGGCCTGATGATCAATCCCCTACAAGATCCTGGTGGGCCCTTCATAGTTGAAGGCGTGATCAATAGCCTGACACTGACTCCACAGACCAGCCCTGAGTTCGTGATCAAGGCGGACAACGGTAAGAATTACCGGATACGTTCTCAGAGTCTGGCCGACACGTATTACGATGATGGCGAGGCGGTGACGCCAAGCCTTATCCGTCAGGGTGAGCGCGTTCGGGCAACCGTCACCTATGATCCGGCAAAACTCCTCTACTTCACGGACAACTTACTGTTTTTCAGGGCGACTACAGAATAGCAATTCTAGGGCGCGCCATCTGTTTGGCGCGCCGCTCTGCCTCGCCGCTTGAGTTCCCGGCTTGAACCGCTGCACAGAACTCGCGCCGGCGATCACTGGCCTCGCGAAGCATATGGCGACTAACTAGATCGGAGCTTCCTGTCTCGCTCAAGCAGTCCTTCCCGAGTAAAAGTAGAGCATGCTTGCCGATCGCCGCCTGATCACCATCATACTCATTGTCTTTGTAGGTATGGTGGGCGCCGCCATGATCCTGCCCATATTGCCGCTTTACGCCAAGCGGCAATATGATCTGCCCGAACAGGCAATTCCATTGCTGAACACTTCATTTTTCGCGGCGCAATTCGTGGCTGCGCCGTTCCTGGGTCGCGCCTCGGATCGCTATGGGCGTGTGCCCGTGCTCCTGGCCAGCCAGGTGGGGACTGTGATCAGTTTCATCCTGCTTGCCATTGCACCCACTGCCGGATGGCTGTTTTTCGCTCGTATACTCGACGGGATCACCGGCGGAAACATAATTGTCGCCCAGGCATATATCACGGACATCACGCCCCGTGAACGCCGGACCGAGGCGCTCGGGTATGTCTTTGCCGTGTTCGGCCTCGGATTTGTTATCGGACCGGCAGTCGGCACGTTATTGTCCACGACTTTCGGCGTCCGCGTACCCTACATGATTGCCGCTCTTGCGGCTGCTCTCGTCGTTGTGCTCACCCGGCTTACCCTCACTGAATCGCTTGACTCGGAGCAGCGGGCGCACAATCGCCGGGCAAACAGTGCCGCGCTTAGCTTCGGCTTCTTGATTAGAAATCGCCCGCTCATGCTGATAGTGTTGATTGCCTTTATCGCCCAGTTTGGGCTGGGGCTCCTCCAGGCTACATTCTCGCTCTTCGGCGATGAGGTTCTCTTTGCCGGCTACGCGCAACGCACCAGGGATATGGGCATTGGCCTGTTGCTGGCCGTGATCGGGCTGACGCAGTTCTTGACTCAGGCGGTGTTGATCCGCCGGTTAGCGCCTCGCCTGGGTGATGCGCCGTTGGTGATTCTGGGGAACACGTCACGCATGGCCGGCCTTTATCTGCTTGCCCTGGCCGCCTCACCCATATTGGGAGCATTCGCTGCCGTTTTCTTTGCGGCCGGCATGGGTCTGATGATGCCGCCGCTGCAATCGCTTTCGACCCGGACAGTGCCGGACGAATTGCGCGGCGGGGTTCTGGGCATCTACCAGTCCACTCTAAGCCTGGCCATCATTGTGGGCACAGCGCTGTCCGGCGTGCTCTTTACGATCAATCCTGCCATGCCCTATTGGCTGGGCGGCACTCTCTCGCTCATTGCAACCCTTCCAGCCGTGCTTCTGGTGCAGCGCGCCCGCGCGAATCGCCTACTTCCCGCACAGAAGGCGCAGTCCGCCGGCTGATCAGCTTTGCCTCATACTCAACCGGATAAGTGCCGCTCTAATCTGTCTACGTAACTGTCCAGGAGCAAGAACGCCTGTCGCACCGGCTCGGGCGAGCGCATGTCCACCCCGGCTGCCTGCAATGCGTCCAACGGGTAGGCTGCATCGCCTGTCTTTAGAAACTCCAAATAGGCGCTAACGGCTCCCTCTTCGCCGGCCAACACCCTCGCCGCCAACGCATTAGCCGCCGCTATGCCGGTAGTGTATTGGTAGACGTAGAAGTTAGAATACAAGTGGGTTGGGAATTGCGCCCAGGTAATTCCAACGCGCGCCTCGTCCATCTCTACTTCGTCGCCATAGCCTTCCCGGAACAAGTCAGCCATCAGCTTGTTCATCCCCTGGGCGGTCAGCGCTTCGCCGCGCTCAATACGCTCGTGAAGTTCCAGTTCGAAGCGAGCCAGGGTAGGCATGATGAAGAAGTAGCGATGGTAATTGGCCATCGCCTCTTCGAGAAGCGCAATCTGCAAATCACGCTCCGGCATCGTCCGCAGCAGGTGATCTCGCACCAGCGCCTGATTGAAGTTCGAAGCCACCTCTGCCACGAACAGGGAGTATCGCCCGTAAACAAACGGCTGGTTTCTCCAGGTGTAGTAGGAGTGCAACGAATGGCCCAGTTCATGGGCCAGGGTACTGAGCGAGAAGACGTCGTCTGTGTAGCTCATCAGAATAAAGGGATGGGTGCCGTAGGAGCCGGTTGAAAATGCTCCAGAGCGCTTGGCCTTGTTAGGAAAGACATCTACCCAGCGCTGTTCGAGAGTTCCGCGCCGCAACGCCTGCACATACTCATCACCCAATGGTCGCATGCCGGCAGCGATCCATTCCACCGCCTGCTCATACGGGACTACCGGCCGGGACGAGGCAAGGGGCGCTTTCGTGTCATACACTTTGAGCGAGTCGTACCCCAGGACCCGGCGGCGTAACCGCCAATATCTATGCCAGACCGGAAGGTTGTCGCGGAAGGCGCTGATCGTGTTGTGGAACACCTCCACCGGAATGAAGTTCCTGCCGAGCGAAGCAGCCAGTGAAGAGGAATAGCGGCGAACCCGCGCGTTAAAGACGTCCTGTTTGACTCCCGCCGCCAGGGCATTGGCCATGGAATGTTGGTGCGCCAGGAAGCCGTCTGCGTAATTCTCAAAGGCCGTGCGCCGGATCTCGCGGTCGGCGTCCGTGAGCAGGGCGGCGATCGTTCCCTGAGCGACGGAAGCTGGCGGCTCGGCCGGATCGGTTGAACGGGCCGGTTCAAAAGCCATGTCCGTGTCCGCCAGGATGCCGTGCGTCATGGACGCGGTGCGAAAGGGATCGCTCAGCAGGCCAAGCAATTCCTCTACTTCAGCCGAGCGAATATGTTCGCCCTTACGAAATATCGCTTCCAGGTAATGGTCGTAATCAGCCAGCCGGCCATCAGCCGCCAGCAGACTCTTGGTGGTCTCCTCACCGTTAGCGAGAATCTCCGGTTCCACAAAGGCAAAACCAGACTGAACCTCAGCCAACAATGCACGCGCCCGTCCCATCATTGCGGACGCCTTCGGATCGCTGGTTTCTACCGTCCAGTAGAGCTGAGCATAGATCAGGATCTTGCCGGCCAATGCACCCAACGCATCGCGTTCCAACAGGCCGTCCGCCAGACGGCCGGCGTCCGCGGTAAGTTCGCCTTTGAAGCGGGCGAATGTGACCAACCCCTCTTGCAATTCGCCAATTGCGCTCTCCCATTCATCATCGGACGCGAATATGCTTTGAGCATCCCAGGTATAGTGCGGGTCCACATCAGCGCGATTCAACAGCTCTCTACTCATTTCAATCTCCTGGCCTCTTTGTACCGATGTATTGTCATTCGTAAGACATTCATTTGAAAGGGCATCATATTATTGACCCGGCAATTCCTTTATGCAAAAATCCTCCTGGGATTACAATCTTCTCTGGAGATAGTCGTATGGATTTCAACTCGTTGGTAATTGCCATTCCAACCCTGGTGACGGGCCTGGCGTTGACCGAACTGCTGCGCCGGCGACGAAAAGCTGCCCGCTCGCAACGAGTACCGGCGCGAATCCGAAAAGAGTCCTCTGCTCAACAGGATGATAAGGCGCGGTAATGCAGGCCGGCGTGTTTTCCGGGCCATTATGGGTTACTTCGATCTGTGCGCTGGAGCACCCGGGCGTTTCTAGCTAGGTTAAAAGGCAATGTTCCTTAATCAGAGCTACATGTTGTTCTTTTTATTTGCTTTGCCGGGCCTGATACTCGGTATTTATGCGCGCTCGCGAGTCAAATCGGCCTTCGACAAGTACATGAAGGTTCGTACACAACGAAATGTCACCGGCGCGCAAGTGGCTCGTTCGCTGCTCGATGCGCAGGGCCTTTACGATGTGGTCATCGAGGAGACTCAGGGGTTCCTGAGCGACCATTACGACCCGCGCCAGCGCGTGCTTCGATTGAGTCCGGATGTTTACCGCACACCGAGCGTTGCCGCCGCAGGCATCGCCGCACACGAGATGGGCCATGCGCTGCAACACGCCAGCGGTTACGCGCCGCTTCATTTGCGGTCCGCCTTTGTGCCGGCGGCGCAGTTTGGCAGCAATTTAGCCCCGCTGATCTTCATGGCCGGGCTGATGCTTTCGATTTTCGTCAATTCCAACATCGGCCTTGCCATCGCCTGGGTGGGAGTCGGTTTTTTTGCGCTGGCAGTTCTGTTCACCCTGATCACGCTGCCCGTGGAGTTCAACGCCAGCAAGCGAGCCAAACAGTTGCTGAAGACCAGCGGCACGTTGATCAGCAATGAGGAGATCGCGGGCGTCAACAAGGTTTTGGACGCGGCTGCCCTTACCTACGTCGCTGCGGCCGTCGCTGCAATCGGACAACTGCTCTACTACGTGTTCCTGCTGTCTGGTCGCCGGCGTTAGCAACCAGACTCAACAGCTTATTGATCAGGCGCTCCCGACGGAGCGCTTTTTCATTCCCTGCCGGCGGCGAGGAAGCATCGGATGAGAGCCAGATAAGAATCCATACCGGCCCATCCCTTCGATTCGATGTTATGTTCACATGAACGGGGCATTGCCGTACACTAAAGCATCGTGCCCAAGCGGGAGACTGAGCTGTGCGAATTGGCTTCCCTGAAGTTCGCCCTATCTTGATCGCCCCGCAAGTTGCAGTGAGAAGAGGAGCGTGAGGAACGATGAAAAAGACTTTCTACTTGCTGTTAGTTCTGACCCTAATGATAGTTTTGACGGCCTGCGACCTGGTAGCAACGACGCCGGCCCCAGGAGGGACTCCTGACGCCACAGGTGGGACGGTTCCGGCAGCCACGGAAGCAGTTCCGCCAACCGCCGATGCAGGTGGAGGCGTAGAAGCCACCCCTGCGGATGGCGACCAGGGAACTGCCGGAGCAGAAGCGCTGATGGCGGCCACCTGGCAATGGCAGGAGTTCCAGGATAGCGCCGAGGAAAACGACATCGCGGTTAGCAACCCGTCCGCCTACACCATCGTCTTTCAGCCGGACGGCGTCGCGAACATCCAGGCCGACTGCAACACGGTCGTCTGGTCCTACTTGGTAGACGGCAGTCTGCTGAGTTTCAACACGGTGGGGCCATCGACGCTTGTCGCCTGCGGCGAGGGATCCCTGGACCAACAGTTCTTGACCTTGTTAGGGCATACCGCAACCTATGTCTTTACTGAGGACGGCCGGCTGGCGCTCAATCTGATGGCTGACGCCGGCAACATGCTCTTCTCCCCGGGCGCCGCAAGCGCCGAAGAGACCAGCCGGGTCATCACTCCCGAGCAGATATCGTTAGACGTGCAGGACCTGCCCTACACGTGGCAGGCCGTGGCGGTCCCCGGCACGCCATATGATGAAAGCCAGCCGCCCGGCCCAATGGGGTTGCCGGATCACATCCAGATACAGTTTACTGAAAGCGGCAGCGAAGGCGAACAGGCTGGAACCGCGCCGATCATGTACATCATTCCAGTAAACGCTTATCGGCAGCTCTGGGAATCGAACGCCAATAGCGCCGTTTCCAGCACCATGGCGGCTATTGAGGCGTATGTCAACACGCTTCCTTCGCCCGCCCCGACATCCGGCACACCGGTCCTGCCCTATGAGCAAGTCACCGGGGCCAATGACCTGGCGGTCAAGTTCGAACGAACCCCCACGGATGAAGAGAGCGCCACGCGCAACGGCTACCGTTTCGTCGGGCGCTTCATGCAGGGTCCCGGCCCCGTGATCAACGGCAACCTGCAGTACATGTATATCGGCTTCACCTCTGATGGTCAGTATCTGATAGCGTACTTCCAGCCGGTGATCAACACTACGCTCCCCAGTTCCGTTGAGGAGGTTCCGGCCGAGGTACTCCAGCAAATTGACACGGACAACGAAGCTTATCTGGCGGCTCAGGCAGAAACGTTAAATGCCTCCGCCGGGGCCGATTGGCAGCCTGGACTGGCCTCACTGGACGCGCTCATTGCCTCCTTGAGCATAGATGGGATGCCGGCCAGCGGAGTTTCCGGCAATAACTGGCTGTGGGCCGGTACACGCAACCCGGCGGCGGGTACTGAGACTCTCGTCGAAAATCCCGAAAAATACCAAGTGAGCTTCAATAGTGACGGCGCCCTCAACGTTGTGGCTGATTGTAACGTTGCCGCCGGCGCTTATACCATAGACAACGGCACGGTTGGCGCGATACGATTCGAGGTAGGGCCGACGACTCTGGCGGCTTGCGCCGAAGGTTCGCGTTCAGCCGATTTGCTTGCCGTGTTGCCGGCCATTCAGAACTTCCGTTTGCGCGCCGGAGGACAGCAACTGGAGTTAATTGATCCAGCCAGCGGTGATGAACTTCTCTTTACCCTGGCAGGACCGGCTGGAGAAACACCCGTCGCCGGCGAGGAGGAAGCGGCCGCCATCGACCCGGATGCGGCTCTGAAGAATGTCCTCTGGCAATGGGAAGGATTCGAAGATTCAGCCGGCGAGAATGACCTGGTCGTGCCGGACCCAGCCGTCTATACCTTGTTCTTTGCCGATGACGGCACCTTTCAGTTCCAGGCAGATTGCAATGTGGGCAGCGGCAGCTACAGGGCTTCCGGTGGCGGCCTAACCATGGAATTGGGCCCGACAACTCTGGCGGAGTGTGGCGAGGAATCGCTTTACAATGATTACCTGGGCTTCCTGAGCAACGTGGCCACGTACGTCATACAGGACGGTAAGCTGTACCTGAATCTCATTGCTGACGCCGGCAATATGGTCTTTGGAACCGGCGCCGCCGGCAGCACGGAGGAAGGGACTGTCCCGGCCGAGCCGCCAGCGGAAGAAACGCCGGCAGTGGAGCAACCTACTGCCGAACCACCTTCCGCTGAGACAGCCACCGGCTTAACCGGCGTGGTCTGGCAGTGGACAGAGTTCCAGGACACCGCCGAGCTAAACAATCTTATTGTGCCGAACCCGGCTAATTACACGCTGCAATTCAATGAGGACGGCAGCCTGAATCTGGTTGCTGACTGCAACACCGGCAGCACAACATACGTGTTGGACGGCAACGTTCTGACCATCAACATGAACACCATCGCAATTACTCGCGCGATGTGCGCGGAAGATAGCCTGGATACGCAGTTCCTGGCCTTCCTGAACGATGTGCGCACCATGGTGATCACTGAGGATGGCCAGCTGGTCCTAAATCTCTTTGCGGACGCCGGCAACATGCTTTTCGCCAACGGCGGGCCTGCCCAGCAATAAGCCCGGCCTAAAGTACAGGTCTTAGTTGAGCCGGTTGCTGGTTCATCCGAACCGGCGACCGGCTCAATTGCTTTTAGCTCTACTGAAGGATGGACTGCGCCAGGGCGATAGCTCCCAGCACTCCTGCTCGAATGCCGAGCTTGGGCGGCACGATGTAGTGATCAATTTCGTTGGCCACTGCCGGGTCATGCACATACCCATTCAGCACTTGTTGCACTTTCCGCCGGATCGATGGCAGCAGCATGGGCTGCGCCATGACCCCACCCCCCAGGATTATGCGCTCCGGCGAAAGCGTGCAGATCAGGTTGTTCAGGGCCAGCGCCAGATAATGCGCTTCAAGTTCCCATGCAGGGTGATCCATTGGCAAGCTTTCCGCCGGCCGCCCCCAGCGGGCAGCCAACGCCGGACCAGCTGCCAGCCCTTCAAAACAATCGCCATGATAAGGACAGTTTCCAGGGAAGGGATCAGTCACCCAGTCGTGCGGCAAGCGCAGGTGGCCCATCTCAGGGTGAATGAGTCCATGTAACAGCCGGCCCTCCGCCATCCCTCCGCCGCCGATGCCCGTGCCGATGGTCAGGTAGATAAAGGTTTGCAATCCCTCTGCTGCTCCCCAACGCCATTCCCCCAAAGCCGCACCATTGACATCCGTATCGAAGGCAATTGGCCGCGGTAGGGCTGCTCGTATGGCGCCAACGAAGTCGGTGTTGCTCCAGCCCGGCTTGGGTGTCGAGGTAATGTGGCCATAGCTGCCTGACTGGGGACTAGGGTCAAGGGGACCGAAGGCAGCAATGCCGAGCGCGCGCAACTCGCCGAACTTCCGCTCCTGATCTACGAAGAAGGCGATGACTTTGCCAAGCGTCTCGCCGGGCGTCGTGGTCGGAAATCGCGCCTCGGCGCGAATGTCATCCGGTCCGCTACCCACCGCACATACGAATTTCGTCCCGCCCGCCTCCACGCCGCCCACCAATGGTTCCATGTCTCACCTCGACAACATTCCCTGCAGCGAAGCGAGCGTTAATGGCAGCCGGTACACCTCCGGCTCAGGCATCTTCGACGGTCAGCCAGTGGCTGGCGTAGGGGCGTAGCCGGATAACCACCGGGTATTCATCAATTGGATACGCCTGCCCTTCGTGCAACAGGTCAACCAACCGCCCGCCCTTGTGAGCGCCCAAAGTGAGGCTAACTGAGGCAGTCTCCGCTCCGAGATTGTACAGACACAATGTGCGCGCCGAGCCGGCGCTTCGCCAGTAGCCGAAGATCGCTTGATCGTCGCTATCCAACATTTCGAGCTTTCCCCGGCGCAATTCCGCTCGCTCCCGGCGCACCGCCAGCAGGAAGCGTAGAGCGTTCAAATAAGAGCCGGGATCGCGCTCCTGAGCGGCTACGTTAACCTGCTGGTATCCATAGGTCGCATCGGAGATTGGCGGATTATATGGCTTCTCCGAGTAGGAAAAGCCGGCATTTGGCGAGCTGTCCCATTGCATCGGCGTGCGCAATCCGTGCCTGTCCGGCAGCGCGATGTTGTCGCCCATGCCAATCTCGTCGCCGTAATAGATGATTGGCGTGCCCATCAACGAAACCAGAATAGCGTTGAGGATCAACCACTTGCCGCGGTGATTGTCCAATAAGGGGGCCAGCCGGCGGCGAATGCCCAGATTTGAGCGCATCGCCGGGTCCGGCGCGTACTGCTGCCACATCCACTCCCGCTCTTCCGGCGTGACCATCTCCAGCGTCAACTCGTCATGATTGCGCAGAAACGTCATCCATTGCGCGCCGGGTGGGATCTCAGGAGTCTGCGCCAGGATTCTCACAATGGACTCCCTTGTCCCTTGCCGCAAAGCCATATAGAGCCGGGGCATGATCGGAAAGTGAAAGCACATGTGAAACTCATTCCCTTCGCCAAAATAAGGCAAAAGGTCCCAGGGCCATTGGTTCGCCTCGGCGATCAGTACCCGGCCGGGATACTCTTCATCCAACATCCGGCGTACTTTTTGCAAGAACACGTGCGTTTCCGGCAAATTCTCGCAGTTTGTCCCCTCCCGCTCATATAAGTAGGGTACCGCGTCCGCTCTGAAGCCGTCCAATCCCATGTCCAGCCAGAATCGCATGATGCGTAGCATCTCTTCATGCACGGCCGGATTGTCAAAATTCAGATCGGGCTGGCTGCTGTAGAAGCGGTGCCAATAATACTTCCCGGCAACCTCATCGAAGCTCCAATTACTGTGCTCATAGTCAAGAAAGATGATCCGCGCATCGGCGTATTCCGTGCCGGTGTCGCTCCAGACATAGTAGTCGCGATAGGGGGAGGCCGGATCCTTTCGCGCCTGCTGGAACCAGGCGTGATCCGCTGACGTGTGATTCATGACCATGTCCGCAACCACTTTCAATCCACGTTCATGGGCGGCATCGAGAAACGCCTTGAAGTCGTCAAGGTCCCCGTAGTCCGGATGCACACCGTAGTAATCAGCCACATCATAGCCGTCGTCCAGCAGCGGCGAGGGATAATGCGGCTGTATCCAAATGCAATCTACGCCCAAAGAGGCGATATGATCCAGCTTCTCGATCGCCCCGCGAAAGTCCCCATGACCGTCGCCGTTGCTGTCTCGGAATGCGCGCACGTACAGTTCATAAAAAACTGCCTCGCCAAACCACGCCCGATCTTCGTTCATTAATCCGTCCTTGTGTCTAACCAGCCTTGCCAGAGTGGCCGCATGTTGGGTAGCATAAACTCCAAGTAGGCCGCTTCAGAAATGATCAACTATTGCCGGCAGCAACCGGCTGCGGGACCAGCTTGTAACCTACGCCGCGCACAGTCACAATTCTACGCGGATTGCTCGGGTCAACCTCGATCTTCTCGCGCAACCAGCGAATATGTACATACAACACCTGCGGTTCTCCATTGAACTCCGGCCCCCAGACACGGTGCAACAAATCGGCAACCGAGAGCACCCGCCCGGCTTCTAGCGCCAATGTGTGCAAGAGCGAAAACTCGCGGGCCGCCAGACGCAATGGTTGTCCGGCCAATAGCGCCGTATGGCTGGCCGGATCGATGACCAGATCCCCCACCACTGACGTCCGATCCCCAGCGGGCGCTTGCGGAGCGGACTCCCGCCCACGCCGAAGGACGGCGCGAATTCGGGCCAATAGCACGTCGGTGTCAAACGGCTTGACGACATAGTCATCCGCACCCATCTCAAGGCCGACGATCTCATCCAACTCTCTCCGCCGGGCAGTCAGAAGGACTACCGGCACGTTACTCTCTCTCCGCAGCTGGCGCAGCGTCTGCAGGCCGTCTATGCCCGGCAGACCAACGTCGAGAACGACCAGATCCGGCGGGTCGCGTTCAAATATCGCCAGAGCAACTTCTGCAGAGGCTGCCGAGTTTACCTCATAGCCGGCCTGCTCGAGATTGAAGGCCAGAGTGCGCCGGAGCAAGTCATCATCGTCAACCAGGAGAACCTTGTCTCTCATCTAAGTGCAGGCCGATGCAGAGCAGAATCAGCAGAAGCCGAAAGATGGAACAGCTGCTACCGCTGAATGTTCGCCGAAGCAGGTACGACCTTCATATTGAAGTCTTCCACCATCTCGGTCAGCCGGCTGTGAAGCTGCTCCCAATCATCGGTCGCCAGGACATAGCGCATCTGCTGGAGGGTCGGCGCATTGCCGCTGACAAGAATTTGCTCGCACTCCCCATAAACCGTGTACCAGACCTGTATATCCCCGAGGCCCAGCTTGCTGATGCCGGGGATGAATTCATTGGCCACAAAGTCTGAATACTCGGACTCCTGTTCAGCCTTTATGTCCCATCTCATTATCAGTTTGAATGCCATACTCTCACTCGTTTGGAACCATCCAGCTCAGTACGCCGGTGGACAGGTTACGCCCTGGGATTCAAAATGGCGATTTCGGTCTCTTCCGGCAGCTTGCCGCGCGACAACCTCAGCACCGGCATCTCTTCCACATTGGCGACGCCCATCTCACTGAGAAATCGTTCCACACCATCAAGCTCTACCTTCAGTTTCGGTAGCGCATAGTGCATGGGAACTACCACATTAGGCTCCAACATCGAGACTATTTCGGCCGCCTGGGAAGCGTTAAGGCTGCCTCCGCCGCCGACCGGCACAAGCAAGACATTCACCTGCTCCAATGCTTCAATCTGAGCCTGTGTCGGGACCTGTGTCATGTCTCCAAGGTGAGCGACGGTCAGCCCGTCATAATCAAACATGTACAGTACGTTTCTCTGCTGGTCAACTTGCTGAGCCGTGGCAATGCCAGTGATGAATACCCCGCCGATCTCGTATTCTCCCGGGCCCGTTAGGGCATGCGTATAGCCGCCGACTCCGGCAACATGATTGTGTCCCGGCGCATCGTGACTGACCGTTACAATGTCTGCTTTCAAGTTGGAGAGCTTCAGGCCCACTTTTTCATCAAATGGATCGGTGACTACTTGCGCGTATCCACGCTCGGCCAGTCGAAAGCAGCTCATTCCATACCAGGTTAGTTCCATATTTCCTCTCTTGTAAGTCGAAATTGCATTTCGATACCAGAGTCAGTCAGGAGTTCCCTCCTAAGGAGTAATTGCCCCTATTATACCAGTGGGGTATGGCGACCGCTAACTGGCCTGCCCGCGGACCTAAAGGCACTTTCAACGGCTCTGCGAAAGTGCCACTAGCTGCGCCTCCGGCGGTCATTGCCCCACATGCTGCCTGTGGTAAACTATGCGCCGCAATCGGCCGATCACCAGGATCATCTGTGCTTCAGATTCGAAATCTCACCAAAGCCTTCTACTCCCTTGTCGCTGTCGATGATGTCTCCTTCGATATTCCACAGGGTGAAGTAGTCGGGCTGTTGGGCCCGAACGGGGCCGGCAAGACCACGATTTTCCGGCTGATTGCCGGCTTCTTGCACCCTGACAAAGGATCGATCTCCCCTACCGGCAGTGAATGGCCGCGCATGGCGATAAAGCCCGAGAGATTGCTCTTCCCTAATCGGCTGAGGGTCCGGCAATATTTGTGCATGATGGCAGGCCTGGCCGGGGTGTCAGGTAAGGCGACCGAGGCCGCCGATCAGGCCCTGGAGCAAGTAAACTTACAGCTTGATGCCAATAAGCGTATCGGCGATTGTTCCAAGGGGATGCGCCAACGACTGGCATTGGCGCAGACATTAATCGGTGATAGTCCGCTCCTTCTCCTCGATGAGCCCACCAACGGCCTGGATCCTGAAGGCCAGGTAGCAATTTGCCGGCTCATCAAGGACCTGCAGGCGGCCGGCAAGACCATTCTGCTCAGTTCTCATCAGCTAAAGGAAGTCACTGAGGTTTGCACAGCGCTGGTAATCCTGAACCAGGGTCGAATGCACTACGCCAGCACGATGGCTGAAGCGCTTACTCTGCGACCCCATGTCACCATCGAAACAAGCGCGCCGCTGGATGACCTCGCTCCCCTGTTCTCGGAGCTTTCTCCTCGCATTGAAATAATTGGGACCACGATAGTACTACGCGAAGACGCTATCGCCCTGCGCCGGCAAGTTTTGAGCATCCTCCTGGCTACCGGCTTCGATATCCAATCGTTGTCACAAAAGCGCATCACCCTGGAAGAGATTTACGCCGAGGCTGTTAAGTGATCCGGCGCATCCGCACCTTATCCGGCTACTTGTTCCGCGGTCAGGCGATTTCGATTTCCGGCGTCTTCATGTTGTTGGGAACCCTTGCCTTTTGGCGGCTGTTCTTCGATCCCGGGCAGCATACACCGGAAGCCAGCTACTATGTGCTGCTGACTACCCTCTTCGGGGCCGGCATGACATTCCTGGCAACTCTTACGCTCGCGGCGCGCGCCAATCAGGCGATTAGCTATCCGATGCTGGCTCGACTACCCAGCCGGGTAGAACATTTGACAGCCGTATTTTTTAGCGCCGTGACCTATGCCACCCTGCTTCAATTGCTACTGGCAATACTGGCAACCTGGCGCGGACCGGGACTTACGTTCGGGCAGATGATCGAGATCCCCCCGCTCTGGATCTCAATCAATATCCTGGGCTCCGTATTGGCCTTGCATTCGTCAGATCTGGTTGCGCGAGGCTGGTCGCGAGTGTACGTCTACGGTGGGATCGCGATATTGCTGTTGCTGAACACGCTTTCCTCCACCGGGTTCACCTGGCTGATCAACTTTGTAACCCGGGTCAGCACCTTTTTCTACTCCAGTAACTTCATGCTGCTTGGCAACGCATTCAGCAAGATGGCTAACTGGCTATCGGGCGGTGGATCCGGCCTCTTGTCCCAGGTGTCAACCGTCATCTTCTGGCCCTTTCGAGCGCTCAGCGAAGCGGTCGTAGCGGGCTATTTCTCCCCCATGCAGGCGCTGGCTCCGGCGGTGTTGTTGCTCTATGCGACGGCGCTGTACATGTTGGCGGCCGAATTCTTTGCTACCAAAGACCTCTTCCTGACCGAATAGGAACGCGGGCCCGAAATAGGCTTCCCCGGGCTTCGATTGCTCCGGCTCTCAGCGCGGATCTTCGCAAAGGTCAGGAGAAGATATCTTCCTGAGCCTCGGAAACGGCACTTCCGGAGAAGTATTGCCGATTGAGGTAGTCTGCTAGTTTCTCCGCCTCGCTCCGGCTTAACCCGGAACCGAACAGCCCTCCTCGCGAACCATAATCAAATGCGACCGCCTGCTGGTTCTCGTTGTAACGGAACGGCCCCACATGCTTCATGTCATAAGCAGTGGTGGTACCCAGCAGTGACAGTGGGCGGCGGATGATAAGCGTCTGGTCATTCACAAAGAGTATCTCCCTAGTGGCCCCATAGTAGCCAAGATAGCGCACAATATGCTTGCCCAGGCGATACCAGACATACGCCCACACGGCTACGATGAGGAAATAGACCAGGATATATACAAACTGCATACTCCTGATCGGCTGCTGAACAAGTAGGGCCAGCAGCACAATGGTCGCCCCAATCCACACGACGAGCAGCGTCCCGTAAATGGCCGTATAGAGCCGGTTGCGCGTCAGGGGCATGACCACCTTTAGCCGCTCGTCGTTTTCGCCAAAACTGATGAAGGAGATCTCAGCCATCTTCAGATTATGCCTCAAGGCAGAGCGTCGGCAAGATGCTCACTACTCATTCGAGGGAGCTACACATAGCCGAGTTCGCGCGCCGAGAATGCCAGCTCGTCGCGGAACTTCGGATGGGCTATACGGATCAGTTCTTGCGCTCTTTGGCGAACAGTTTTGCCATAGAGGGAGGCGACGCCAAACTCGCTTACCACGTAATGCACGTCATTGCGCGTGGTCACAACTCCCGCGCCCTCGGTGAGCATGGGCACGATCCTGCTGATAGCCCCATCCTTGGCAGTTGATTGGAAGGCGACAATAGGTACGCCGCCCTTCGACCTGGCCGCGCCACGAATGAAATCGAGCTGTCCCCCTACGCCGCTGTAGAACTTTGGCCCAATCGAGTCGGCGCACACCTGGCCGGTCAGGTCCACCTGCAACGCCGAGTTGATGGCGACCATCTTGTCGTTCTGAGCGATATTGAAAGGATCATTGACATAATCCGTCGGGTGCAGTTCGATCAAGGGGTTATTATGCACAAAGTCGTACAGCCGTTGGGAGCCAAACAAGAAGCCGGCCACAATCTTGCCGGGGTGAAAGTTCTTGCGCGCGCAGGTGATAATGCCGGCCTCCACCATATCAATAATCCCGTCCGAGAAAAGCTCGGTATGGATCCCCAGGTCGCGATGACTGGTCAGGTTTTTCAGCACCGCGTCCGGGATACTGCCAATCCCCATCTGTAGCGTCGCTCCATCCGGGATCAGTTCGGCAATGTGTGAGCCTACATGCAGGTGTTCCTCACTGCTGCCACCCTGCGGCGCCTCCGGCAGCGGATAGTCTACCTCCACAATGGTATGCAGCCGGCTGACGTGAATGAAGCTGTCCCCCAATGTGCGCGGCATCCGGGGGTTGACCTCGGCAATGATGCGATTAGCTGACTCCGCTGCCGGCTTGGTGGTGCCCACTTCCACCCCGTAGCTGCAGAAGCCATGTTCGTCCGGCGGGGTAACTGATATCAGGGCAAAGTCCAGCGGCAAGTGCCCTTCTGTAAAGAGCCGCGGGATCTCCGAAAGAAAGACCGGCGTGAAGTCAGCGCGCCCTTCCTGCACAGCTCGACGAACGTTGTGTCCAATGAACAACGCGTTTACGCGGAAGTTCTGCTCGAATTCCGGTGCGACATAAGGAGCGGGGGCAAACGTGAGTATATGCGTAATCTCGACGCCGCGCAGGCTCTGCGCCCGGCGGGCCAGCCCCTTTGTCAATTCGACCGGCACCCCGGCCCCGCCGCCGAAGTACAACCGATTGCCGGAGAGGATAGAAGATAATGCCGTGTCTACGTCCGTGATCTTGCGTCGGTAGATCTCCTTCCAGTTCACAGGACACCCCCAATTCTCAGAAATTCGGGTAAATCCTCATCAATCTCAAGTCCAAGTGCGTCGGCCACATCCGGATGCGCCAGCCGGCCCTCATAGACGTTCAACCCTCGCGCCAGGGATGTGTTTGCCGCAAATACTGCCGGTAATCCGAACTGGGCGATTTCCAAGAGCAACGGAACAATGGCGTTTGTCAGTGCATGGCTTATTGTGCGTCCCACAAGCGCGGTAACGTTCGGCACGCAAAAGTGAATGACCCCCTCCTCCACGTAAGTCTGATCGCGCAACGTTGTTGGCCGGCTGGTCTCCGCTGCGCCCCCCTGGTCAATGGCAAAGTCAATGATCACCGAGCCGGGGCGCATCTTGCGCACCATTTCCCGGGTCAGCAGGATTGGCGCACGCCGGGCTGCGGTGTGTACGCAAATCACGATCACATCCGCGTATTCCGCGATCCGCTCAAGGTTGTACTCGCTTGCCACCATCGTGGTCACACGACCGTCGAATAGCTCGTCCAGCCGGCGCAGCCGCCAGACGCGACTGTCCAGAGCGGCCACCTGCGCGCCAAGGCCCAGGAAAGAACGAACGGCATACGTTCCCAGGGTGCCGGCGCCGATGACCGCCACTTCCGCCGAAGGCACACCCGAAACCCCAGACAGCAAGGTGCCGCGCCCACCATTGAGCGTTGTTAGCAGTCGCCCGGCGATGATTGGGGCCAGCCGGCCCGCGCCCTCACTCAAGGGTTGCAACACTGGAAACGCGCCGTCATCTTCCTGCACCATCTCAAAGGCAACCGCCGTAATGTGGCTTTGGGTCAGCGCTTGTAGCAAGTCGCGTGAAGCCACCGAGAGGTGAAGTAGCGACAGAATGGTTTGTCCATCGCGGAAGCGGCCGTGTTCCCTCGCCGTTGGCCGGCTGACCTTGACGACGACATCGGCCCGGCCGTAGGCCTCGTCAGCCGAGTAGACCAGCTTAGCGCCGTAGTCGCGATAACGCTCGTCAGAGAAGCCGGATCCCAGCCCGGCGCCCTTTTCGACATATACGGTGTGACCGGCGGAGACTAACGAATGCACGCCCGCTGGCGTCAGCCCCACCCTCGTCTCCAGGTCACGAATTTCGCGTGGCACTCCAAATTCCATCTCGTTCACTCCTTATCTTTGTCGCCGGCCTTATCTGCCAGCCGGCGATGTCTAGAGCGGGCCGGCTCACTATTGAGGGCCAGCCTGCGCATATTGTACCGTTCTCGACAAGGGCTGGATAGTGACTTAATACACCATTGCCGGGTGAGAGCTTTCCAGTAGCGTGCAGAATGCCGGCCCTTATCCACGGACATCTTCACTGCTTTCAGGGTATAATCATCTCAGGGGAGTCATTGTCGGATTACTCGGTATATTGGAGAGGCTATGAATCAGCCAGGGTTTTCGACCACTGCTGAGCAAGAAGCAATCGTTCAGGGGTATCATGGAAATGCCTTCGCGTTCCTTGGCCCGCACGACTATCAGGACCAGAATCAAGCTGGGATTGTCGTGCGAGCCTTCCTGCCCCAGGCCCGGCAGGCGATGCTGGTGATTCAGGGCAAGAAACGGCGTACCCGGCAGGCGATGAACCTGGTGCATCCGGCCGGGTTGTTCGAGTGCCTGATCAAAGGCGCCAAACTTCCGCTGTCGTATCGGCTGCTCCTAACCGGTGCTGACGGACAGCAAACGGAGATCGAGGACCCTTACCGTTTCCCTTCCCTGATGAGCGGATATGACGAGTATCTGATGGCCGAAGGCACCCATGCCCGCATCTATGACCGGCTGGGCGCGCACCTGGTCAGCATCGAAGGAGTTGCCGGCGTACTGTTCGCGGTGTGGGCTCCGAACGCCTTGCGTGTCAGCTTGATCGGTAACTTCAACCAGTGGGACGGGCGGCGACACCCGATGCGCTTTCACGTGAATAGCGGCATCTGGGAGCTTTTTGTCCCTGGAATCGGCCAGGGCGAAGTCTACAAGTACGAGATCAGGGCCCGCCACCTGAATTACACAGTAGCCAAGTCAGACCCGGTCGGCTTTTATAATGAGTTGCGTCCAAGTAACGCCTCCATTGTCTGGGATATCGGCGGCTACCAGTGGGGCGATGCCGATTGGATGAACCGCCGCATGCAGGCTCAGAGCCTGGAGGCGCCGATCAGCATTTACGAAGTGCATCTAGGTTCCTGGCGGCGTAAGAACGGGTGGGAGTGGCTGACATACAAGGAGCTGGCGACGGAGTTGGTAGCCTATGTCAAGGAGATGGGTTACACGCATATTGAGCTGTTGCCGATCTCTGAGTACCCCTACGACGGGTCCTGGGGCTACCAGGTAACCGGCTACTTTGCGCCCACCAGTCGCTATGGCACGCCGGAGGAGTTCATGGCGCTTGTTGACGCCTGTCACCAGGCGGAGATCGGTGTACTCCTGGACTGGGTGCCGGCGCACTTTCCGCGTGACCAGCACGGCCTGGCGTTTTTCGACGGCACATATTTGTATGAACATGCCGATCCGCGCCGCGGCCAGCACCCGGACTGGGGCACCCTCATCTTCAATTTTGGCCGCAACGAAGTCCGGCAGTTCCTGATTAGTAACGCCCTCTTTTGGCTGGATAAGTACCACATTGACGGCCTGCGAGTTGATGCGGTGGCCTCTATGCTCTATCTCGACTTCTCACGCGAACCCGGCCAATGGATCCCCAATCAGTACGGCGGCAGAGAAAACCTGGAAGCCATCGCCTTCTTACGCGACTTTAACCGCAATGTTCACGAACAATTTCCCGATGCCCTGACCATCGCCGAAGAGTCAACCGCCTGGCCGGCCGTGACCGGAGCGCCCGACGAAGGCGGCCTGGGCTTTGATCTGAAGTGGAATATGGGCTGGATGCATGATTCGCTGCGTTACATCGCCAACGATCCCATTTACCGGGCATTTCATCACGGTTCGCTGACCTTTTCCATGCTTTACGCCTTTAGCGAGAAGTTCCTGCTGCCATTCTCCCACGATGAAGTCGTGCATCTGAAGCACAGCATGTTGGACAAAATGCCGGGAGATATCTGGCGACGGTTCGCGAATCTGCGGGCGCTGTATGCGTACCAGTACGGCCATCCCGGCAAGAAGCTACTCTTTATGGGCGGAGAATTCGGCCAATGGCGGGAATGGAGTGAGACCCGGGCGCTCGATTGGGTACTACTGGAACAGGACACCCGTCACCGGCAGCTTCAGCAACTGGTGGCTGACCTGAATGCGCTGTACTCCAGTGAGCCGGCGCTGCACCAGCAGGATTACAGCTGGGACGGCTTCACCTGGCTTGAGTTTCGAGATTGGGAACGCAGTGTAATCGCCTTTGCTCGCCACACGCCGGACCGGGCCGATCAGATAGCCGTCATCTGTAATTTTACGCCGGTTGTCCGGCACGATTATCCGGTTCCGGTGCTTAGAGCAGGTCAATACGAAGAGCTGCTGAACACAGACCAGGCACAGTATGGGGGTAGCGGCATTGTCAACAGCGGGGCGCTGGAAGCGCTTCCGACCAGCCTGCCGGACAAGGCTTACATCGTGAAACTGTCTTTGCCGCCGCTGGCTGTGATCTACCTGAAGTGGCAGGGGGAGCCGGAAGTAGCTGGCGGCGACGATTAGTTACCACAAGACATGAACATAGATCAGGGGCTGTATCCCCTACTCTTTGAACCCGTCCTCAAGGAGTATATCTGGGGAGGGCATGACCTTGCCCGGCTGCTGAAGCGGCCCATCCCGGCCGACCGGCCGATTGCCGAAAGCTGGGAGATCGCCGCCCACGCCAACGGCACGACGAATGTGACCAATGGGCGCTATGCCGGCCGCTCCCTGAGCTGGCTGCTGCACGAACTTGGCGAAGCGCTGGTCGGCCACAGGGCGCTTTGGGCGCTCGAGCGAGATCGCTTCCCACTGCTGATCAAACTGCTGGATGCCGCCCATGACCTGTCTGTGCAAGTTCACCCCGATGACGCCTACTCCCTGGCGCATGAAGGCAATGAGTTAGGCAAATCGGAAATGTGGGTTGTACTGCACGCTCGGCCGGGCGCCGCCGTGGTGCTTGGCCTGGCTCAGAGCGCCACCCGGGAGAGTTTTCGCGCAGCAGTTGACAGCGGCAATTTAGAACCATTGTTGCATTCCATCCCGGTGTCGGCCGGCGATCATATTTGCGTGCCGGCAGGGTCATTGCACGCGATCCTCGGCGGCGTCTTGATAGCCGAGATCCAGCAGAACTCCGATACCACCTATCGCGTCTATGATTGGAATCGCCGTGGAATGGACGGGCGACCACGCCCGCTACATGTGGAGAAAGCGCTCGATGTGATCAATTTTGCGCAAATAGCACCCGGCAAGCCGGAAGCTCAACCGGTTCAAGACATCTCCGGAGCAAGTCGTGAGCGTCTCTGCGCCACCGACTATTTCGTGGTCGAGCGCCTACGCCTGGAGGACGGGGAATACTTCGCCGGCAACTGCAATGGCGAGACCCTTGAGATTTGGGGCATACTCGAGGGCGCCGCCCGGCTCGACTCCGGCGAACCGGCGCTAAACCTGGGCGCGGTCCGCTTCGTCCTCTTACCGGCCATGCTTGGCCCATATCAACTAACTGCCGCCGCAGGACCCACAGTGGCTTTGCGCGTCTATTTGCCATAGAAAGATGCCCACACTGAAAGACGCGGTGAACGACGCCAGCATCAACCCCGCAGCGTCGACTCATGGCGCCAAAAAATCTGATTGCCACACCACCCGAGTTGTGATATGATTGCTCCCGCTCTAACGTCATACTGCTTGATATGGCGGAACATTGCGGAGGTAACTAGGAAATTGGCAAACATTAAGTCAGCAAAGAAACGTATCCGGCAGAATGAGAAGCGCCGCGTGCATAATCGGCATTACCGCGCTGCGGCGCGCACCTACGTCAAGAAAGCGCGCACCCAGATTGCCGCTGGTCAACTCGATGGAGCTGACGAGACGGTTGATGCGGCCATCAAGACCCTCGACAAGGCTGCCCGCAAGGGAATCATTCACCCGCGCAACGCGGCCCGTCGCAAGAGCCGGATCATGTCTCAACTCGCTGCCGCCCAGAAGCAAGCAGCGAGCGCTCGCTAATCTCGTTCGATACTCAATTCAGCTGGAATCTATTAGGCGCTGCTCCAGGCGAGCAGCGCCTTTTGTTGTTGGAAACAGCCGTCAGGAGAGGTGCGCCTCTTCGGCCGCCGTTAACGCGCGCTCAAAGATGTGCAGCCCTTCCTCGACCAACTCTATCGGTATGTTCAAGGGAGGGGTAAAGCGGATCGTGTTGGTTCCACTGGGAATCAGCAGCAATCCGGCTTCGAACGCCTGCTGAACGACTGCATTGCGCAGCTCAACGGCCCGCTCCTTTGTACGCCGATCCTTCACGAATTCAGCCCCGACCATCAGTCCCCGGCCACGGATATCGCCGATGCTGGGATGGCGCATCTGCATCTCGGCCAGCGCATCCTGAAAATATGCGCCGGTGCTGGCAGCCTGCTGCAACAGGTTGTCCTCGGTAATGACCTGGAGCGTAGCCAGACCGGCAGCAGCCGCAATCGGGTTGCCGCCGAATGTGCTGCCGTGCGCGCCCGGCGCCCACACATTGATCACCTCATCGCGGGCAATGATTCCTCCGATGGGCATTCCGCTGGCAATCCCTTTGGCAAAGCAGACGATATCCGGCTCTATCCCCTCGTGTTCAATTGCCCACCATTTGCCCGTGCGCCCCACACCACTCTGCACCTCGTCAACGATCAGCAGGATGCCGTACCGATCGCAGAGAGCGCGCAGCCGCTTGAAGAAGCCGGGGGCGGGGACAACATAACCCCCTTCCCCCTGAATCGGCTCGATCAGAACGGCAGCTACATCATAAGGTGAAAGCGCCGTCCGGAAGACCTGTTCTTCCAGGTAGCGCATGACCGTGTCGCCATATCCTTCACCCGGCTCCGCCGCCAGAACTTGCCGATATGGGTTCGGGTACGGAATGTGCTCAGTTCGCACGGCGGTGTGGTAGCCTTCGCGCTGGACGTGCTTGCTGGCTGTGAACGACAGCGCCCCCAGTGTCCGCCCATGAAACGCTCCGGTGAAGCTGATGAAGCGATAACGCTCCGTCTTGTACATCGCCAGCTTGATGGCCGCCTCGACCGCCTCCGTGCCGGAATTGCCGAAGTAGAGCCGTGTTCCGCCGGAGATTGGGGCCAGCTCCTGCAATCGCTCCGCCAGCGTCACCCCTTGTTCGTAGTAAAAATCCATCAGGCAGATATGCCAGAAATTGTCCAACTGCTCCCGGACCGCAGCTTCCACTTTGGGATGCCGGTGACCAACGTTCAACACGGCCACCCCGGCCATAAAATCAATGTAGCGCCGGCCGTCCACATCCCAGATTTCTGAACCGGAGGCGCGATCGACCACCAATGCATACTCCCGTTTATAGGTCGGCGCCAAAGCCGCCATATCCCTCTCAATAATGGCCCGGCCCTTCGGTCCGGCCCCGCGCATATCTATTCCCATCTTCACTTCCTCTCAGTGGCCTTTATTGCACTACCGCCTACAGACTCAACAATCGCCGGCGGACTCATGCTCCTTGAATATAACTCGCCAGGACTTGCTGGCTGAATGGCTGGCTGGCTTCTCTGGCCAGGTGCCCATCTTCCCACAACCTGACCTCGACACCTAATCGTTGTTGAATGTCGCCTTCTGTGCCCTGCTTCAGAATGTGTGCCAGCCGGGCACCATCGTTATCGGATGGACATTGCACGACAACAGACACATAGTCCGGCGCCACCTCCGCATGAGTCAACTGGTATTCATTGGCGCGGGCGCATCGCAAAAGCGCTTTGCGCAAGGGCTGCAGCAACACAGCCGGCAGCTCCGTGTCCGGCCGCCAGACGAGCGCAAAACTGCGCGTCTCCAGCTGATCAGTCTCTCGCGCCAGTAGCATCTTCCCCACGTCAAAGCCCGGCTGCTCCGCGGCCAACGGCGTGTAAGCGACTTCAAGATGCGTCACCAACCGGTCGAACTGCGCACGCAGCGCGTTCAGGCGGCTGTCAGCCGGTGCGACAACCGTCAGTAGGTAGCCGCCGCCAATTGAGCGCGTATACAACAGCACCTCGACCGCGCTTCCTCTGAGAAGATGAAATCGCAACAACGCGCCATGCGCGCCGGCCTGCTGCGCCTCGCACGCATTTCTCGCGATGTCCGTCGCCTGAAGCTCGGTGATCGCACCTGCTCGAGCGATCGTGTCGCTTTCCCGGCTTAGCAGCAGTCCCATCACTCCGGAGCTCTCCACCTCCATCTCCAGTCGCGTGGTGATAGCATCCGGGCGCGGCAGATGAGTGGGAGCTGTAGCCCGAGAAGGCGAAAGCGGAGATTCGGCGCTGCTGCCCAACAGTTGCTGCACGATGCTTCTCGCCTTTTCCACATCCCCGCTCCAGACCAATGTGTTCTGGACCTGTCGCTGTAGCGCGTCGGGAACGGGTCCTAGCTCGACCGGGGTTGTCAACACTATCGGCAGCCCCGGCTGAAATCGGCGCAGCGCAGTCACCGCCTCGCTGCCCTCTTCCAGCGAGACAAACGCCAGATCTTGTACTTGCTGGGCAAGGATCAAGCAGGCGTTGCGCATCATCGGCGTTGAACTGACGACGTGCTGTCCCGTCAACGCCCGTTCAAGTTGCTCTCGGGATCGCCCGTCGCGATCCAGGATGAGGATTCTGGCCATTTGTCCAGATTTTACTGGCGCTGATGGCCGCCGTCAAAGCAGGGGTGGGAGGCTTTCTTACGATTTTGGGCTATACTCCCCGCTCGAAGAACAGTCAGTCTAGTTTCCCTTCGCGCAGTAACTCCAAGGGGCGCGCGCAGGCCTGATAGCACCGGTTACGGCAGCAACAGTGCTGCTTTCACTTTCTGGAGTAAGCATATGGACTTCTCTCTCTCAGCAGACCACAAGATGGTAGCGAAGTTAGTTTATGACTTCGCCCGCCGGGAGGTCATGCCGATCATCAAGGAGCATGACCGGAACCACACATTTCCGCATCTGTTGCTCACCAGGATGGCCGAGCTGGGTTTCCTGGGCATTTGCCTGCCGGTGCGTTATGGCGGCGCCGGCATGGATTACCTGTCCCTGGCAATCGTCTCAGAAGGGCTGGAATACGCAGACTCCTCCGTTCGGGAATCAGTTGCTGTTCATCTCGGCCTCCACGCCTTGCCCATCTTTCAGTGGGGCACGGAAGAACAGAAGCAGCGCTTCTTGCCCCCGCTGGCAACGGGTAAGAACTTCGCTTGCTTTGGATTGACCGAGCCGGGGGCCGGCTCAGACGTGGCCGGCCTGGCCAGCCACGCCCGCAAGGACGGGGCTGACTACATCCTCAACGGCGAAAAGATGTGGATCACCCTGGCCGATGTAGCCGACCGCTTTCTGGTCTTCGCCAAGACACAGCCGGATAAGGGTGCGAAAGGTATCACTGCCTTCATCCTGGAGCGCGGATGGGCCGGTCTTACCACCGGCTCCATCGAAGGTAAGATGGGCGTGCACGCCAGCAACACCGGCTGGATTAACATGGCCGATGTGCGCGTCCCAGCCAGTCATCGCCTCGGCGAAGAAGGAGAAGGTTTCAAAATCGCCATGAGCGCCCTGGACAATGCCCGCTATGGGGTAGCGGCCGGCGCCATAGGCATTATTAAGGCCTGCCTTGACGAGTCCATCCGCTATGGCCGGGAGCGCAAGACATTCGGCAAGCCAATCGTCTCCTATCAGCTTGTGCAACAAATGCTGGCCCACATGCAGCAGAGCATTGATGTTGGTGAACTGCTGGTTTGGAAAGCCGGCTGGCTGAAAAACCTGGGCCTGCGTAACACCCGTGAGACCAGCATGGCCAAGTGGTATTGTACGGAAGCCGCTCGCCGGGCGGCCGACGATGCCGTTCAAATACATGGCGCATATGGCTACTCAGATGAATACAACGTCGAGCGCCATTTGCGCAACACCAAGAGCGCCGTAATCTATGAAGGCACTTCCCAGATACACACACTCATGCAGGCGGCTTATGCGCTCGGGGAACGCAAGGACCTGCCGCTACGCTGCATGTTGCCGGCCTATGATCCCGAGTATTGGGAAGCAGAAGGATAGGCTCGCATCTATCTAACCTCTTCCGGCCCCGGCTCAACACGCACCCACAGGAATAGCTTCATGATCGACATGCCCAAGGCATATGACTTCAACAAGACCGAGACGCGCATCTACCAGTGGTGGGATGAGAACGGCTGGTTCAGGCCGGAGGCGAGGCCGGCTGATGCGGAGCCGTTTGTAATCTCCATCCCGCCGCCAAACGTCACCGGCGAGCTACACATGGGCCACGCCATGTTTGTGGCCCTTGAAGATCTGATGATTCGCCGCGCCAGGATGCAGGGGCAGGCTGCCTTGTGGCTTCCGGGAACTGATCATGCCGGCATCGCCACCCAACTTCAAGTCGAAAAACTGCTCGCACGTGAAGGTACGTCGCGAGTTCAATTGGGTCGCGAGGCATTCTTACAGCGAACGTGGAAGTGGAAGCAAGATTACGGCAGCTATATCACCATGCAATTACGCCGTCTTGGCGCATCCTGCGACTGGAGCCGAGAGCGTTTCACTCTGGACGCCGGCCTTAACCGCGCGGTCAACGAGGCCTTTGTACGGCTGCACAGGATGGGTCTGATTTATCGCGGCGAGTATCTGGTGAACTGGTCGCCCGGCTTGCAAACCGCCGTATCTGACCTGGAGGTGGAATACAGCGAGGAGCCGGGTACTCTCTACTACTTCAAGTATCCCATAGCCGGCTCCGATGAATATATCCCGGTCGCCACCACCCGGCCGGAGACGATTCTCGGCGATACTGCCGTCGCCGTTCATCCCGACGATGAACGCTATCAACACCTGGTTGGCAGGTCGGCGCTTGTTCCCATTTTGAACCGGGAGGTCCCGGTGATCGCCGACCCATATGTAGACGTCAGCTTCGGTACCGGCGCATTGAAGATCACCCCTGGCCACGATCCCAACGATTTCGAGATCGGCCGCCGGCACAACCTCGAAACGATCAACGTCATGAACCGCGACGCCACCATGAACGAGAATGCCGGGCCATATGCCGGTCTGGACCGTTTCGCCTGCCGCCAGGCGCTTTGGGCTGATATGGCGAACGCCAATCTGACCATCCGCGAGCAGGCTTACACCCTCAACGTTCCTCGTAGCCAGCGCGGCGGCGAAATCATCGAGCCCCTGGTCAGCAAGCAATGGTTCGTGAACGCTGAGCCCATGGCCCTACTGGCCCTGGAAGCAGTGCGCAGCGGTCGTATCCGCATCGTGCCGGAACGCTTCAATAAGGTGTGGGACAACTGGCTGGAGAACATCCGGCCCTGGTGCATCAGCCGGCAGCTCTGGTGGGGCCATCGTATCCCCGTCTGGTACGTAAACCAGGACGAGAACCGTTATGTCGTGGCCCTTGATGAGGAGCAAGCATACAAGCAGGCGCGGGCGCGCTATGGTTCAGATGTAATCTTGCGCCAGGATCCGGACGTGCTGGATACCTGGTTCTCCAGCGCCCTGTGGCCGTTCAGCACGCTCGGTTGGCCGGAAGACACGCCGGACATGGCCCGTTTCTACCCCACCGCGGTTATGGAAACCGGCTACGACATCCTCTTCTTCTGGGTGGCGCGGATGGCCATGACCGGCCTGCTGTTCACCAATGACATTCCCTTCCACACCGTCTACCTGCATGGTCTGGTTCGCGACGAACACGGGCGCAAAATGAGCAAGACCACCGGCAACGTCGTCGATCCCATCAAGGTTGTGGAGGAGTTCGGCGCGGACGCCTTGCGCTTCACCTTGCTCACCGGCGGCACACCGGGCAACGACCTGAATCTCTCGGTCGCCAAGGTGGAGAGCAATCGCAATTTCGCCAACAAGATTTGGAACATGGCCCGCTTCGTGGTGCGTAGCCTGATCCAGGTCACTGAAGAGCAGAGTTCGCCGGCGGCATCTGTCATGTCCGCCGGCGAGTATTCGCCGGCCGATGGCTGGATACTCACCCGGCTGCATGAGTTAGTGGCCACCGCCGACCGGCTGATGGATGGCTATCTCTTCGGCGAAGCCGGCCGGCAAATCTATGACTTTCTATGGGGCGACTTCGCTGACTGGTACGTGGAAGTCGCCAAGGTGCAATTGGCCGCCGGGGCAGACAATGCCCATCGTACACTGACCGTGTTGCGTTACGTTCTGGACACCGGCTTGCGTCTACTCCATCCATACATCCCCTTTGTCACCGAAGAGATATGGCAGCAGCTCAAGCAGGCATTTGACGCTTCCGGCCTGGGTATCTCGCCGGCGTCCGGCTGGGAAGACGCCCTGATCGTGGCCGCCTGGCCGGTGGAAGGTGCGCACTACGCCGCAGACGCCGCGGAGTTTGAGCGATTGCGGGAGCTGATCCGTTCAATCCGGGCGGTGCGGGCCGAGTTTGATGTTCCACCAAGCCGGCGAATCCCAGCAATGATCGCCGCGGGCGCACACCTGAACTCAATTGCCGGTCAACGAGAGACCCTCGTTGCGCTTGCTCGTCTGGACAACGAATTGCTGACTCTTGACGCCGAGCTAGCAGCTCCGGAAAGCGCCGTCGCCATCGTCCAGGGCGAGCTTGTCTGCTACTTGCCTCTTGCCGGGTTAGTGAACGTTGAGGCCGAACAGGAGCGGTTGGGCAAAGAGATCGCCGATATCGAGCAACAAATCGTTCGCCTGTCGCAAATGCTCGCCGGGCCGTTTGCCGAACGCGCCCCCGCAGCGGTCGTCCAGAAAGAACGCGACAGATTGAGCGATCTGGAAGCCAGTCGTAGAGAGATCGCCTACCGGCTGCAGCGACTCGCCTAGGCGGCCTACACCGACCCACCAGGGGGGTAACGCTCAATCTGGAAATCGCTGTCGACTTCCGGTAAAATATGGCTATCTACCGCACGCACCGCTGCAGGAGCTGACTCATTATGACAAAGTTTAGGACCCTCGCGCCCCAGGAACTCTATCACGAGTTCGATCCCTCTCAGTTCACCTTCGAGACGACCGCATCGTTGCCGGACCTCTCCAAGGTGGTTGGTCAGGATCGCGCCCTCGATTCAATTCGCTTTGGCATCAGCATCCCCCAGCACGGGTACAATCTCTTCGCGTTAGGACCGAAGGGACTCGGCAAGCAGACGGCGGTCACACGCTCGCTTGAGATGGTCGCCGGCCAACAAGAGACCCCGGCAGACTGGTGCTACGTACACAACTTTGAACACGCCCACCAACCCCGGGCGCTGCGCCTACCAGCCGGTTGGGGCAAGAAGCTGGAATTGGAAATGAGCCACTTGCTGGAAGAACTGCGCGCAGCCATTCCGGCCGCCTTCGAAAGTGATGACTATCATAGCCAGCGCCAAACCCTGGAGGAGGAGTTCAAGCAGCTGCAGGAACAGGCATTTGAGGAGCTGCAGCAAAAAGCTAAGGAAAAGGACATTGCCCTGATTCAGACGCCCGGCGGATTGGCTTTCGCCCCCATTGCCGGCGGTGAGGTGGTCAGTCCGCGTGACTTCATGGGATTGCCGGAGGAGCGACAAAAGGAAGTGCAGGGCGAGGTAGAGCAACTGCAAAGTGAGCTACAACGTATCCTGCGGCTCGTCCCTCGCTGGCGAAAAGAGAATCGCGCACGGCTGAAGGAGTTGGACGAACGGGTTGCCGAGCTGGCAGTCTCACCGCACTTCGAGGAGATTCGGGCCACATTTCGAGAAATCGAGGCCCTCTCAACTTACTTTGACGATGTGTACCGCTATACCATAAAGAATGTCGAGCAATTCCTGGACAAATCTGAACCCGAGAACCCCTTCGCGGCTATGATGGGTGTCACACACACACCGGCTGCTGATGCAACGCTACCCGAATATGAGGTAAATGTCCTGGTTGACAATGGCAGGACCGAGGGCGCACCGGTAATTCATTGTGACATGCCGACCTACCAGAATCTCATTGGCCGGGTAGAGCACATCTCTCAAATGGGGGCGCTGCTCACCAATTTCACCTTGATAAAGGCCGGCGCTTTGCATAAGGCAAACGGCGGTTATCTGCTCATTGATGCCCGCAAGCTCCTGGAACAGCCGGCGGCATACGACGGCTTGAAGCGTGCATTGAGGGCAGGCGACATTGTGATCGAATCACTTGGGCAAGTTTACAGCCTGATCAGCACGATCTCGCTGGAGCCGGAAGCCATTCCGCTGTCCGTCAAGGTGGTGCTGCTGGGCGACCGCATGCTCTATTACTTGCTACAGCAATATGACCCCGAGTTTGAAGAGTTATTCAAGGTAATGGTTGATTTCGAGGACGAAATTGAGCGCACGTCGGAAAGCGCTTTCGACTATGCTCAGCTCGTTGGCACGCAAGTGCGACAGGAATCGTTGCTGCATTTTGATCGCTTTGCGATGGCCCGGCTGATTGAATACGCCACCCGCTTTGCCGGCGACCGCGACAAGCTATCTGCGCACATGCAGCGAATATCAGACCTGGTGCGCGAATCCAGCTTCTGGGCGCAGCAAAACAGCCATGAGTACGTGCTGGCTGATGATGTTGACAAGGCCATCGATGAGCGTCGAATGCGGGCAAGCCGGATGAGCGACAGAATGCAGGAGGCGATCCTTAAGGACACCATCTTCATTGACACCACCGGCGAGCGTGTCGGGCAGATTAATGGTCTTTCCGTTTTCCAGTTGGGCAGCGTCGCCTTCGGCAAGCCGAGCCGGATCACCGCCGGCGTGCGCATGGGTAAGGGTGATGTGGTAGACATCGAGCGCCAGGTCGAAATGGGCGGACCCATTCACAGCAAAGGGGTGTTAATCATCTCCAGCCTTCTCGCTGGCCGGTACGCCACCGAGCGCCCCCTGTCGCTGTCCGCCAGCATCGTCTTTGAGCAGTCCTACAGCGGCGTCGAAGGGGACAGCGCCAGTTCCACCGAGCTTTATGCGCTCCTGTCCGCCCTGGCAAGTGCTCCAATTAGGCAAGACCTGGCAGTTACTGGCTCTATCAATCAGTTTGGTCAGATACAGGCCATCGGCGGGGTCAACGAGAAGATTGAAGGCTTCTACGATCTCTGCGCGGCGCGGGGATTGACCGGCAACCAGGGAGTGATGATCCCGCAGTCCAATGTGCGTCACCTGATGTTGCGTCAAGATGTCGTCGAAGCAGTCGCCGCCGGCCGCTTTCATATCTATCCCATAGAACACGTTGACCAGGGCATCGAGCTGCTGACCGGTGTGCAGGCCGGCAACCCCGGCGAAGACGGCAGCTATCCGGCGGACTCTATCAACGGTCGAGTAGTAGCCCGTCTGGAGGACATCGCCCGCAAGCAACGCGAATACAGCCAGAACAAGGCCGAACATGAGTCGCCGGGCAGTGCGGCGTGATTGCCGCCGGCAAAGGTCGTTAGCATGACACATGAGAGCCACGCCCTGACCATTGAACGTATTCTGGTGGCGCTGGACACATCAACTGACAGTGTTTCAGCTCTCGAGGCGGCTGCCAAATTGGCCGCTGGCTTACAGGCGGAATTGGTCGGCTTGTTTGTGGAGGACATAAATCTGCTTCACCTGGCAATGCTGCCTTTCACATACGAGATTGAACGCGCCTCCGGCGTCTCCCGCCAACTCAACCGGGATAGCATGGAGCGCGACTTACAACTGCAGGCCTCGCAGGCTCGCCGGGCGCTCGCCCGCGCAGCCGCCGGAGCTGAGCTGCGCTGGAGCTTTCAGGTTGTCCGGGGCGAAGTAAAGAGCGAGATTCTGAAGGCCGCCCTGGAAGCCGACCTCCTTACCATTGGCCGCGTGAGTCGATCCCACCGGAGCCGGCCAGCGCTCGGCTCCACTGCTCGAGCGGTCATCGAGAGTGGACCGGGCTTTGTGATTCTCGGCGGGACGCCCGCGAAGGCGGGTGACCCGGTGGTAGTCACCTTTGACGGTTCCCGCGCCGGTAGCCTGGCGTTGATCGCAGCCGCCAGGTTGGCTGACTTGGACAAGGCGGGCCTGATCGTCGTATTGGTCCAGGAAGATAAGGACATTGCCGAGGAGCCATTGGCCGATCTTGCTGATCAATGTGAAACGCTCCTACACGACCAGAGTTATCACAAGGAGCCGGAGTATTGGCGCATTTCATCAAGCCAATTGACTTCATTGATCAAGATTGCCCGGGACACAGATTGCAGTTTGTTGGTGCTTGCGGGCGAAGCTCCCTTGCTCCAGGGCGTGGCCCTGCAAGAAATGTTGGATGCCCTGAAGTGTCCGGTCTTGCTTGTTCGATAACAGCCCATCCTAAAACTGCCCGCAGCATCGCCCCATCCCTTCTTGATTCCTCAACCCATAAGTCATGGCGCCCCGCCCCAAAAGGAGCAGCCGCCCGGCTAATGAACACTTACTGAGAGCAACGAGCCTCAGCCGCTGAGCAACAGGATCGCTGCGCTATAATGCTTGCCGGCAACCGAGAGCTGCTTGCCGTCGTCTTGCTGCTTCACTGCCGGTAGCATTAAGGTTCGCAAAAGTATGAAACGCTGGATGCTACTTTCGCTACTCCCATTGCTGCTGGTTTGTCTTGCGTCCTTCTGGCTGGTCTCGCCCATACTAAAGGCGCTGCCAAGCCGGTACATTGCCCGTTTACCGGAGCCGATTCAGGCGCTTGGCGAGCGCGAGCATGTCGAGGTACTGCCTACCGCGCAGGTTGCCGCAATGGATAGCACGGCTCTCCTTGGCGACGTTCCGGCCGCCACTCAGCCGCCGCCGGCGACAGTTACGCCTCAGCCGACGGTTACACCGGTGCAGGTCGCAACCGCCGCCGAAAGTGAGGGCGAAAGCGCAAAGCCGCTGCCAACCCCCCTGCCCTCGCCGGCCCCCCAGGCTACTTCCATTCCCATCCCGCCGGCCGCTCGAATCAGCGGGATTGACTTCATGTTTCAGGACTGGAACAACTGTGGGCCGGCCACGCTGGCCATGGCCCTCAGCTACTTCGGGCTGGGTGTGACCCAGCAAGACACTGCCAGGGTGATGAAGCCAAACCCCGAGGACCGCAACGTCAGCCCGGCAGAAATGGCTGATTATGTCAACGAAAATACTGAGTTTCGCGCCGTCTCCCGCACCAACGGCACACTGGATACCCTTCGCCGGCTCCTGGCGCATGGTCATCCCGTAATTGTAGAAGTCGGTATCGATCCGCCCGGCGATTACACCTGGATGGGTTGGTACGGACATTATCTGCTGGCCGTCGCCTACGATGATGCGACCGGACAAGTGTGGGTCTATGACTCCTGGTTCGGCACCAGCGAAGTGCCCGGCGAGAATGCCACCGTGGATGGGCGGGTTATCAGCTATGAGGAGCTGGACGACCGCTGGCTCCAGTTCAATCGCAACTATGTGGCTCTCTTTCGGCCGGAAGAGGCGACGCAGATTGCCGAATTGATTGGGCCGGATATGCAGGAAGATGTCATGTGGCGGAACGCATTTGCGCGCGTTCAGCAGGAACTACGCGCCAACACTGCGAACGCTTACTTGTGGTTCGATCTAGGCACCATCCATAATGCCCTAGGCGAATATGACAAGGCGGCCGCCGCTTACGATCAGGCGCGCGCCATCGGTCTGCCCTGGCGAATGCTCTGGTACCAGTTTGGCCCGTTCGAGGCATACTTGCAGATGGGCAGATATGATGATGTCATTTTGTTGGCTGACGTGACTCTGCAGGACAGGCCGTATTTCGAAGAATCCTTCTACTACAAGGGTTTAGCGCTGGCCGCCAGCGGGCGGCTGCCCGAAGCTCGGGAAAATCTTGAGCGGGCGGTCGCGTTTAATCCAGGATTCACGGCGGCGGTGACCGCGCTGGCCGATCTCGATTAGCCGGCCGGCTCGAGACAACGAAGCGCGCTGCCCAACGAAGACAACTTGGGAAGGTGTTGATGTCAGGGAAGATTAAGTGGCTGATCGTGGCGGTCGCACTGCTGCAGGTGGCGATGATGCTTGCCCTCTTCGCCCTGCCACGCGTGGTGCGCGCCTTACCCGGCGCGTACTATGTGCGCCTCGAAAACCACCCACTGACCGCCGGCGTGATGCAGTGGATCACCACGCCCATTCCCGCGGCGCTGCCCGCTCCGGCCGGCGCAGTCAGTCAGGCGGACCCGGCGCAGTTACCCGAGATACCCGGTCTGCCCACTAGCCTTCCAACCGCCACGCCTACCGTTGTGCCAACGGTCACGCAAACCCCTACCACTGAGCCTACGTCACTGGCAACCCCTGAGCCAACAGCAGAACCTTCGGCCACTCCTACCTTGACGCCCACGCCAACGCCGGAACCCTTGCCGGTGAGTCATGTGCTGGAGGGTCTGGTCAACCAGGTGCAGGGATTCAACAATTGCGGTCCGGCTAACCTGACCATCGTGCTCAATTATTACGGTGACCCGACCACACAAGACGAGATCGCCTCTTTCCTCAAGCCGAATCAGGAAGATCGCAATGTTAGTCCCTGGCAAATTGAGGAATACGTCAATAACATCAGCACTTCCTCCAACTTGCAGGCGGCGGCTTTCAGCGGCGGCAATTTGGAGATGATCAAGCGCTTCGTCGCCAATGGCATTCCGGTAGTCATCGAAAAAGGGTACGAACCCAGCAATGCGACCGGCTGGTACGGCCACTATCTAACCGTTTTCGGCTATGACGACGAGGTAGAGGAAATCTACAGCATGGACACCAACCTGGGACCATTTGATGGCCGTCCGCGGTTGGACAACTATGAAGATTTCGTCTATTGGTGGCAGCAATTCAACTACACCTTCTACGTCGTCTACGAGCCGGCTCAGCAGGAGTTGGTCCGGTCGCTCTTGCCCGCGCAATTGCTCGACCAGGAGACCATGTGGAACTACACAGCGGAACTTGCCCAGCAGGAGATCGAAGCGCAGCCGGACAATGTCTTTGCCTGGTTCAATCTGGGCGTAAGCCTGACCCGGCTGGGCGAGATTGCTACGGAAGGCAACGCTGAGTATTATCTGGCCGGCGCAGACGCCTTTGACCAGGCGCGCACAATCGGTTTGCCGCCGCGGGCGTTGTTCTATGAGCACCGTCCCTTTATGGCCTATTGGAAAACCGGCCGCCTGGAAGACGTGCTCGAACTATCGCAGGCAATGCTCGATACCGTCGGCGGACAATACGTCGAGGAGATATACTGGTATCGTGGGCACGCCTTAATCGCTCAGGGCGACATCGCCGGCGCCCGCGAGGCCTATGAAAAAGCGCTGGAAGTGAACTCGAACTTCTCCCCGGCAAAAACCTCCCTGGACTGGATTATCAGCACCTACTATGGCGGCTAAGTAGCTGCCCGCCATCCCCCCTCCCATACCTATGAAGACACGAACCAAGCGCATTATCTTTCTGGTCGCCCTTTTTCAATTAGCGCTGGCAGTTGCTTGCCTGGCGTTGCCGCCGGTCGTCAGGGCATTGCCCGGACTCTATTTCATGGAGCTGCAGCGAAATCCGTTAACTTCCGGCGTGGTAGAGCTGATCACAACTCCTATCCCGGAAGCGCTGCCCGCCGCAATCGAACGTAGCGAGGCAATCCCGGCGCCGGGCGAGCGAACTGCCCCACTGGAAATACCCGGGGTGGACATTGCGACGGTGCCCGCCCGGCCCACCTCCGCGCCACCAGTAGAGCCCACGCCGGCCGGGCAGGCAGAGGCAGGTCTGGCGGTCGTCGCCCAGCCGGCCATGCAGCCAACTGCTACACCCGCTCCCGTCGCCACCTTGCCTCCTCCACCGGCGGCGCACACGATCGAAAACGTCGGCACCGTCATCCAGGGTTTCAACAACTGCGGGCCGGCAAATCTGACCATCGTGCTGAACTACTTCGGCGATGAGACGACGCAGGAGATCGCTTCCGCGTACCTGAAGCCGAACCGCGAAGACCGCAACGTCAGCGCCTGGCAAATCAATAACTACGTCAACGAGTTTACGACCCTCCGTTCGACCGCGCATAGCGGCGGCAACCTGGAGATGCTGAAGCAGTTCATCGCCGCTGACATTCCGGTTGTCGTAGAGAAGGGATACTTGCCGAGCGAAGAGGAAGGGTGGTACGGCCACTACCTGACCGTGTATGGATACGATGACGTCAAGCAAGAGATTTATAGCCGGGACACCAATGACGGCCCCTTTGACGGCGCCCCAAGAATTGACAGCTACGAAGATTTCCTCTACTGGTGGCAGCAGTTCAACTACACGTTTTACGTCGTGTACGAGCCGTCTCAGGAGCCGCTCGTCTTCAGTATCGTTCCGGAGCAGCTACAAAATGAGGTCAGCATGTGGCAGTACACCCTGGAGCTGGCTCAACAGGAAATCGCTGCGGATCCCGGCAATGTGTTCGCCATCTTCAACTTGGGCGTCAGCCTGACCCATCTGGGACAACTGACCGGCGACGCTGCTTATTACGAAGCCGGAGCGGAGGCGTTTGATCAGGCCCGGGCGATTGGCCTGCCGCCGCGAACGCTCTACTATGAGCATCGCCCTTTCATGGCTTATTGGAAGACCGGCCAGATCGATGAAGTTCTTGCCCTGGTTGATGCCATGTTAGCCACACCCGGCGGGAGGTATGTGGAAGAAATCTTCTGGTACCAGGGGCATGCGCTGGCAGCCAAGGGCGATCTCGTCGCCGCCGGGGCCGCATATCGCAACGCCCTGGAGGTAAATCCCAACTTTCTTGAGGCGCAGCAGAGCCTGGACTGGCTGGAAGCGGCGCTCTCCGGCGGCTAACCTGCGCCGGCAGGCGGTCGCAAGTTTCCGTTCGCGGCGCTCTTCCAAACCGGATATAATAAGGGAGTAGCAAAGAGCGCTGTCTCCCGGCAAGGTAGTTCGAGTTCGTCGGCGGCGCTCCTATTTGGACCCGATTTGTTGGTGAGCGTATGAGCGTGGCCCAATTTCCGGCGCGCGCTCCTTGTTTACACCCCACTATTGAAATCGAGCAGGAGATTAGGAAATGTCCGTCCAGAGAGAAAGGATCAAGATCACGTATTCCACGTTGGCCAGCCCAAATCCGCTGGTTGACGAATACTTCGACGAAGCGGTGGCCGCCGCCCGGATGAATGCCGGGGCGACTTACGGCAACTACATCGGGGGCCGCTGGGTGCCCGCCGCAGACACCTTCGCGGATGTCAGCCCGGCTGACCTTGACCTGGTATTGGGCCATTTCGCCGAGGGCCGGCCGCGGGACGCTGACGCCGCGGTAGCGGCTGCCAAGGCCGCCTATCCCGCCTGGCGCAGCACACCCTGGCCGGAGCGCGTCGCCATTTTGCGCCGCGTCGCTGATTTAATGAGCGACCGGCTATTTGAAATGGGCGCCGTCTTAAGCCTGGAGATTGGCAAGAACCGCCTGGAGGCATTGGGCGACATCGAAGAGACAGCCGATCTGCTGCGTTACTGCTGCGACTCGATGGAGGCCAACAACGGATTTGAGCGCGCGCTCCTCTCCGAAAATGACCGCCAACACAATCGCAGCGTCCTCAAGCCTTATGGCGTTTGGGCCGTAATCTCGCCCTTTAACTTCCCGGCCGCCCTCTCCGGCGGCCCAAGTGGAGCCGCGCTGGTCACCGGCAATACAGTAGTCCTGAAGCCGGCCACGGATTCACCTTACACCGGTGTCCTGCTTGCCCAGTGTTTCCATGACGCCGGAATCCCGGCGGGCGTCTTCAACCTGGTTACCGGACATTCAGTAGTAGGCAAAGCGCTGGTGTCGAACCCGGATGTCGCCGGGCTGACCTTCACCGGCAGCTACGAAGTTGGAATGAGTATCATGCGCGACTTCGGATTGGGAGGCGAGTACTTCCGGCCTGTGATTGCTGAATTGGGCGGCAAGAACCCCACGATCATCACCGACCAGGCCGATCTGGACAAAGCCGCCATGGGTGTCATGCGTTCAGCCTTTGGCCTCACCGGACAGAAGTGCTCCGCTTGCTCGCGCGTCTATGTGGACAACCAGGTGAAAGACGCCTTCTTGCAGAAGCTGGTCAATCTGACCAGGGAGAGAGTCACGGTCGGCGATCCCACGAAGAAGGAGAACTATATGGGGCCGATCGTAAACAAGGCGTCCTACGAAGCGTACAAGAAGTTTGCGGAGCAACTGCGGCGGGATGGGACGGTGCTGTACGGCGCGGAGACCCTGGATGGCAACGGATACTATGTGGCACCGACGATCGCCGTGGACGTGCCGGAGAATCATCCCTTGTGGCAATATGAGATGTTTGCCCCAATCGTGATGATCAGCGGCTATGACGACAAAGAGACGGCCATGGCCGAAGCCAACGACGTGCCGTATGGCCTGACTGCCGGCTTCTTCAGCGAAGACGAAGATGAGATCCAGTGGTTCCTGGACAACATCGAGGCCGGCGTACTCTACGTCAATCGTCCGATGGGCGCGACCACCGGCGCGTGGCCCGGCTACCAGTCGTTTGGCGGCTGGAAAGGCAGCACCGGCACGGGCAAGGCAGCCGGTAGTTTCTACTATCTGCAGCAATATCTGCGCGAGCAAAGTCACACCGTTGTGAGTTAGCCGCTCGTCTTAGGGGAGAACCCCGCAGGTCCTTCGTGAAACTGTAGTTGGGCGAACGTGCTCAGCTGGACCTGCGGGGTTTCTGCATATCCGGCGAACGCATCACTCAGAATCAGGAACGCATCCATGAGCAAGATCATGACCATGCAGGAGGCGGTGCGCCAGTTTGTGCCGGACGGCAGCACTATCGCCATTGAAGGGTTTACGGCCTTCATCTGTTTCGCTGCCGCACACGAGATCATCCGCCAACAGAAGCGCGAACTCACTTTGTGTCGCATGACGCCGGACCTGGTGTATGACCAGATGATTGCCGCCGGCGTCGCACGCAAGCTAATCTTCAGCTATCTGGGCAATCCGGGCGTGGGCAATCTACATTGCATTCGTCGGGCCATCGAGAAGAACATACCCCGGCCGCTGGAGGTTGAAGAGTATTCTCACTTCGGCATGGTTGCCCGTTACATCGCCGGGGCGAGTCGCCTGCCCTTCTTCCCTCTCCGCAGCTATTCCGGCAGTGACATGCCGGCGGTCAACGAGCAAATCCGTTTCGTGGACAGCCCTTATGACGGCCAACCGATCGCGGTCGTTCCGCCGCTGAATCCCGACGTCGCTTTCCTGCACGCCCAACGGGCCGACGCCGAAGGGAACACCCAGATTTGGGGACTGATCGGCGTGCAGAAAGAGGTTGCCTTCGCCTCCAAGAATGTGGTGGTGGTCGTTGAGGAATTGGTGGATCAGGAGCTGATCCGGCGCGATCCGAACCGCACCCTCATCCCTGGTCTGGTGGTGGATGCAGTCGTCGTTGAGCCGTATGGCGCTCATCCCAGCTACGTCCAGGGCTACTATGATCGCGACAACGCTGAGTATCTCACCTGGGACGAGGTCTCGCGCGAGCAACGGACTACTGAGACCTGGCTACAGGAATGGGTGCTTGACACGGCCAATCGCGAGGAGTATTTGGCCAAGCTGGGTCAGGAGCGCCTGCAGACCATTATGCCGGGCGATCTCTGGTCCGAACCGGTCAACTTCGGCCGTTATGCCTGAATCCCCGATGCCAGAGAACTCAACCTCGTTGGATCCCTTTGGGGATGCCTACCTGCGCCTGGTGCTGGAAATCGAGAAGCACATTCCAGGCTATATTGACGCTTACCTGGGTCCGCCGGCGCTCCAGAAGGCAGTAGCCGGCGCGCCGTTGCGCTCTCCGGCCGATCTGCTCGACGATCTCGCCCGCCTGGAGGCGCTGACGCCGGTCGGAAAGAAGTCCCGCGAGCGGTACCTCCGGGCCACACATCGCGCCATTGAAGGCACGTTGCAGCTACTGCAGGGCCACAAGCCCGACTACTTGGAAGAAGTGGCGCAACTCTACGACATCCGGCCCACGCCGGTAGATGAATCCATCTTCCTGGCGGCGCACGCGGAGTTAGACACGTTATTGCCGGGCAGAGGCGCCCTCTCTGAGCGGATTGCGGCGCGGCGGACGCGCTACGAGCTGCCCGTCAGCAAGATGATGCCGGCTATGGAGTTGGCCCTCAGCGAAGTACGCCGGCGAACTGCACCGCTCGTCGGGCTGGTCGAGGGCGAAACGGTGGAATTAGCCCTCGCACAGGATCAGCCGTGGGGCGCTTATAACTGGTACCTGGGAAATGGGCGCTCGCGCGTCGAGTTCAACACCGATATCCCGTTTTTCGCCCTGGGCATTTTGGGTACGATGGCGCACGAAGCCTATCCAGGCCATCATACCGAAGGGCAGTTGAAGGAAGCCCGGCTTTGGAAGGGTCGCCGGTATGCGGAACAGGCCGTTTACCTGTTGCACTCACCTGCCGCCGTTATCTCCGAAGGAATCGCCACCACAGCATTGGAGGTCATATTCCCGGACGATAGCCATCACGAGTGGAATATGGAAGTGTTGCTCCCCGCCATCGGCATCCAAAATGCTGAGACTGCCGGCCAAATGAAGCGCGTCTCTGCGGCGCTGGAAGCCCTTCGTTACGTTTCCGGCAACGCAGCATACCTTTACCACAGCGGCGCACTCAACCGCGAAGGCGTGCTCAATTACATCCAGACTTATGGTCTGACCAGTGCGGATCGGGCTGCGAAGAGCTTTGAATTTTTCACCAGTCCGCTTTACGGATCATACGTTTTTACCTACACCGAAGGATATTACCTGATCAGGACGGCAGCCGGCGATGACCTCGCAAAGATTTTCGTGCGCTTGCTGGAAGAACAAATCCTGCCGTCGCAACTTGCGGACGGACAGCTACCGGAGAGAGAATGATCAAACGAAGTTTCTTGACCCTGCTTGCCCTTGTGCTGGCAATCATGTTCCTGGCCGGCTGCGGAAGTGACAGCACAAACGGTGAGAATCAGGCGACCGCGTCGCCCGCCGGCGATGAAACCCAACCGGACGCAGCGGTTGCCGGCGGTGAGCAAGATGAGAGCGACCCGGCAGGCTCAGACGATTCCTCCACGACGGCGACGCTGGCAGAATACGCCAATGAAGGAAGTGGAATTAACCTGCAATACCCGATTGACTGGTTGGTGCTGGAGGAGACCGGCACTTCGGTCACGCTATCATCACATGCGGCGTTCGCGCAGGGTCAGACCCCCAACGAGCCTTACGGCCTGTACATCTTGTCGGTCACCGGCAGAGGAATGGTCGGCTTGCCGGAAAATCCCACCGCAGCCGATTTGACGGACTACCTCTCTCAGCGCTTCGTTGACTTTGGCCTCCCGGAAGGAGCAGTAATCGTCCCGGCAGCAGAGTCCACTCTGGTTGGGCAGCCGGCTGCATCGGGAGTCGTCCAACTCGATGACGGCGCCGGCGGGGTGGTGCAGAATATCTTCACCGTCTTTGTGAGCAATGACCGGCTGGTGACAACCCTCAGCGTCGTTCCGGCCGACGACCGGGCGACCTTTGAACCCATTTTTTCAGCCATCAACGAAAGCATTGACATTCAGGAAGCAGACCTGGCCCTGGTTGAGGGTGTGGAAACGCAGTCCGGACTGGACCGATCGCACGACGCTGATGTGGTGTATCCTCACGAACAGGTCCCGCCTATTGGCGGCATCCACAACCCATTCTGGCAGAATTGCGGCATCTACGATCAGCCGGTTGTGGATAGCCAGGCAGTGCACTCCCTCGAGCACGGCGCTGTTTGGATAGCTTATAACCCATCGCTGGCGGCCGACGAGGTGGCGCATCTTCGCGATCTTGCTCGCGGTCAGGATTTTGTCCTGGTAAGTCCCTATCCTGATCTGAGAAGCCCGGTCGTGTTAAGCGCCTGGGGAGTCCGCCTGGAACTGGATTCCGCCCTGGATGAGCGCATCCCGTTGTTCATTGAAAGGTATCAGGTAGGTCCGCAGACGCCGGAACCGGGTGCTGCCTGCCAGGGTGGAGCCGGCGACCCGATCGACGAATAACAACCACGGGACCAGTTGAACTTAGAAGGCTTAACATGGAATATACGCCCTCAGAACTGATGATCGTGAACGCGGCTCGCGCCTTGCAGGGTAGCCGGGTGGTGTTTGTTGGCGTGGGCCTGCCCAACATCGCTTGCAACCTCGCCAAACGCAGCCACTCCCCACACATCGAGCTTGTTTATGAAAGCGGCGTATTCGGCGCCCGTCCGGCGCGCATGCCGCTTTCCATCGGAGATCCAACCCTGGTAAGTGACGCCACCGCCGTGATGGGCATCGCGGATCTCTTTATGTATTACCTGCAGGGGGGGCTGGTTGATGTCGCCTTGCTCGGTGGAGCGCAAATTGACCGTTTCGGCAATCTGAACTCGACTGTCATTGGCGAGTATGCCCATCCGAGAACGCGACTGCCGGGATCAGGGGGCGCCTGCGAGATCGCTACCAATGCGCGCCGGGTCTTCGTGATCATGCGCCTCAAGAAACGGGCCTTCGTTGAGCGCCTCGATTTTGTCACTAGCCCCGGCCATCTGGACGGTGCTGGCCGCCGGCAGGAGTTGGGTATTCCCGGCTTGGGACCATCGCTGGTCATCACTGATCGCGCCCTCTTTGACTTTGACAACGAGCGCAGCGAAATGTCATTAGTTGAAATTGCAGAAGGGGAGACGGTGGAGTCCATTCAAGCTGAAGTCGCCTGGCCGCTACGGGTATCGCCACAACTGAAGCTGATGAACCCACCCTCGTCCGGCGAGCTTCAGATTGTGCGCGAACAGCTCGACCCGGCGGGGCTCTATCGCTGACGCCTTCCAACCAGGCGGCCTGACTTTTCCCTCTACTGAATAGGGACCCAAATGAACTACGCACATCCTCATGGAAACGTCTTCTATCGCCAGATGGGCCATGCTCGCCCAATGATTGATCATGGCGAGGGCATCTACATATTCGACAAAGACGGCAAGCGTTATCTCGATGGCTCCGGCGGTCCGCTCGTGTGCAACATTGGACATGGCCGCAAAGAGATAGTCGAGGCCATGTATGAGCAACTCCAGAAGGTGGCCTACGTCCATTCGCTCATATTTACCAGTGAACCGCTCGAGCAATATGCGGCGGAGCTGGCGCAGGTGACGCCACTGGATTCGCCGCGATTCTTTCTGCTCAGCAGCGGCTCTGAGGTAGTTGAAGGAGCAATCAAGCTGGCCCGGCAGATTCAGCAGGCGCGTGGCGAGACCGGTCGTTATCTGATCATTAGCCGCTCGCTCAGCTATCATGGTATGACGCTGGGTGCGCTAAGCGTAAGCGGCAGGCCCGGGCTGCGGACGCCGTATCTCAGCATGTTGCAGGACATGCCCCACATCCGGCATCCCTACCAATACCGCTACGAAGTCACCGGCGAAGGTCTGGCCGCCCGTTTGGAAGAATCCATTTTGGCCTACGGGCGGGAGAACATAGCCGCCTTCATCGCCGAACCGATCAGCGGGGCCAGCCTGGGCGCAGCGGCGCCGCCCGATGACTATTGGCCCAGAGTTCGGGAAATCTGCGACCGTTACGGCGTGTTGCTGATCATGGACGAGGTGCTCACCGGCTTCGGCCGCACCGGCGCCTGGTGGGGAATCGACCACTGGCAGGTCCGGCCCGACATCATGGTTTCATCGAAGGGTTCTGCCGGCGGCTACTTCCCACTCGGCTTTATCGCCGCGAAAGGGAGCGATGTAGAGGAGATCCGCCTCACGCTGGGCGACTTCAATCACGGCGGCACGTTCAGCCATCATGCGGTCGGTGCGGCTGCCGGACTGGCAACGCTGCGCATTTTGCAGCGCGAATGTCTGGTTGAAAACTCCGCCCGCATGGGCGCCAGGCTGGGCGAGATGTTAAGCGCTGCTCTCGGTGAGCACCCCAATGTAGGCGATATTCGTGGCCGGGGTCTGTTCTGGGGCATTGAACTCGTTCAAGACCGGGCCTCCAAGGAGCCGTTCGCCGCTTCGGAACGCATCGCCCAACGCATCTGGAAGCGAGCGTTCGAACTCGGTTTGATCATCTACTATTCGCAGGGATGCGTTGACGGCCGGAACGGCGACGTGATCATGGTTGGCCCGCCGCTGATCATCAACGAGAGCCAGCTAGAGGAATTAGTGGCGCTGCTCTCTCAGGCAGTGAGGGATGTATTCTGAAGTGTACGGCCGGCGGCGGGCGAAAGTGGACTAGATCGGCTGGTCCTGAAAACGGAGAAGTCGCAGCCCATTCAGCGATACGATGACCGTGCTGCCCTCGTGACCCAGGACACTTAGCGGTAGGGTAAGGCTCGCACCCAGCACGGCAGAGACCAGGATCACGATCATGCCAATGGCGAAGACGAGATTCTGAATCAAAACTCGGCGCGTCTTGCGGCTAAGGGCGATCATGTAGGGGATCCGGCTCAGGTCATCAGCCATCAGCACTATGTCCGCCGTTTCCATGGCCACATCCGTGCCGGCTGCGCCCATAGCGATGCCGATGTCAGCGGCAGCCAATGCCGGTGCATCATTGATCCCATCGCCAACCATGGCCACCGGCCCATATTGGCGGGCCAGATCGCGCAAGATCGCCAGCTTGTCGCCCGGCAGCAGCTCGGCAAATACGGTATCTACGCCGGCTTCTCTCGCTATTGCCTCAGCCACCCCCCTATTGTCTCCGGTTAGCATCACCACCCGTTGCACGCCGTCACGCTTCAGCCGCGCCACCACAGCCGCGACGTCCGGCCGGAGCACATCGGCGACGCCCAACAATCCCAGAATCTCGGCGCGCCGGTCAGGAAAGATCTCAGCGACCGTGACACACGTTTTGCCTTCACGGTGGAGGCGCTGAATTTGCTCTTGCCGGCGTTCGTCCGGCTCAACAACGAAGCTTGTAATGTACCGCTGATTACCGGCTGCGATCACCCGGCCGCCAATCTCTGCCCGCACACCCTGCCCGGTTTCCGATAGGAAGTTTACCGCGGGCGGCAATTCCAGCTGTCGCTCGCGGGCGGCTGCGACAATTGCTTGCGCCAGCGGGTGTTCTGACTTCAACTCCACCGCCCCGGCAAGCGCCAGCAACGCCGCCTCATCCACCCCGGCTGCGCCACACGGGATAACGTCCGTCACTCGCGGTTCACCCTCCGTTAGCGTGCCGGTCTTGTCTAACGCCACCACCTTAATCTCGGCGGCATTCTCGACATAGACGCCGCCCTTAAACAGAATGCCCTTTCGCGCGCCGTTGGCGATCGCCGAGAGGACCGTAGCCGGCGTGCTGATCACGATCGCGCAAGGAGAAGCCGCGACCATCAGCGTCATCGCCCGGTAGAATGCTGCGTCAAACGACTCGCCAAGCAGGATGATGGGAATCACAATCGCCGCGGCAGTAAAAAGGATGACTCCCGCCGCATAGTACTGCTCCGCCTTGTCGATAAACCGTTGCGTCGGAGCTTTCTCGCTCTGCGCCTGTTCCACCAACTGGATCAGTTTTGCCAGCGAGGAGTCCCTGGCCAGCCGGGTGACGCCGATCTCCAGACCACCCTTACCGTTGATTGACCCGGCCAACACATTATCGCCTACGCCCTTGTAGACCGGGATGCTCTCGCCGGTGATTGCAGCCTGGTCAACACTACTGCTGCCCTCCAGTACCCGCCCATCAAGCGCAATTCGCTCCCCCGGGCGGACGACCATACGGTCGCCGATGCGCACACTCTCCAAAGGTAATGTCACGAAGGTTTCGCCGCGCTGAATCAGGGCCTCATCCGGCCTGAGCGCCATCAGAGAGCGGATGGCGCTTCTGGTGCGATCCAGCGCGTAATTCTGCAGCACATTGGACAACGAAAAGAGGAAGAGCAACATAGCCCCTTCAAAGGGAGCGCCTACCAGCGCAGCACCAATCGCCGCCAAAATCATCAATAGATCAACGTCAATGGTGAATTGCCGTAGCGACTCCAGGCCGGCCTTCAGACCGAAAGCGCCCCCGGCCGCATAGGCGATAACGTAAAACGTTGTCACAGCTGCCGTTGCTCCCATAATCTCTGCAAAGAGACCGGCAAACATGGACACAAAGGTGATCACGGTGAATATAAGTTGTAGGCGTTCCGCGGATAAAGATGCGGCCAGCCGGCCCCGCCGGCCGGCCGGCGCCGGCTTCTTTCCCCGCTCGACCTGAGCGCCCAGCCGTTGGACGTGTTGGGCCACCTCCGATTGTGACAGTTGCGCCGTGTCATAGGTCACGGCTAAGACACCGCCCAGATAACTGGCGCTTGCCCTGCGAACCCCTTGAAGCCCCAGTACCTGTCTTTCCAGATTCAACGCGCAAGCCTCACACGCTCGCCCACCGCGGCGATCCAGGCGCATGGTGCATGTCTCCCAACGCCGGCGCAGGTCTGGCATGAGTCTTTCGGCGACCTGGGTCATTTCAGCCTGGTCCAGGGTGGCCGGGTCATAGGTGATGGAAACCAGGTCTCGATCCGCATCCATTGAAAGCTCAACGATCCCCGGCTCGCTTTCCAGGGCAGCATTCAACAGATCGGCGCAACTCTCGTCCGCTGCCAATTCCGGGACCCGCTCACCAAGCTCTTCCAGATTCGTCATACTATTCCCATCCTCCAGCCAAGCAAGGCTGGATCCAGCCTCTCCGCCATTCTCATATACTATTGGGTGTGGGCACAGTGTCAAAGCTCATTGGCGCGGGGCGCCAATCATCACGACCTTTGCCTTCCAGACTGAGCGGTAGCACTTCCTGGAGTTCGCCGGCGCCAATGCTTTTGCATATACTAATGCGCGCCATGAGGTCACTGAACCAGCCTAGGATTCTTCAAGTTGCGCTGGCGGCGGCGCTCCTGGGGGTGATCATGATGTTGAGCGCCTGCATTGAGTCCACGCAGTTCGGAGCGACAACCCCTTCGAGCGCAACTTCCTCTCTACAGCCGGCGCTCATTGTTTCGCCCGGCTCCACGCTGGAACCGGCGCCTGCTTCCCTCACACTAACAGTCGTGACCGCCGCGCCCACATCGCCGGCGGAGACGCGAACGCCCGCCGCGACTGCGCCGGCTCCATCTCCCACGATTCCCCCCTCAGCCACGCCCGACCCATTTGCCGGCCTGGCCATAACCGAACTGGCGGAGCGCGGCTATGGCGGCGGTGAACTCGAAATCATTGACACGCTTGAGGAGACCGACACCTTCACACGCTACCTGATTACCTACCCAAGCGATGGGCTGACAATTTACGGCTTCTTGAGCGTCCCGAAGGAAGGCAGCAAGTTTCCGGTGGCTATTATCGCCCATGGCTATATTCCCCCGCCGGAGTATGAAGTTGAGGCATATACCACTCGCTATGCGGATGCGCTGACCGAGGCCGGCTTTCTCGTCATTCACCCTAACTTTCGCAACTATCCGCCGAGCGATGAAGGGGACAATCTCTTTCGCACGGGATACGCAATTGACGTACTGAATCTGATTGCCATCATCCAGGAGCAAAGCCAGGACCCGCACGGCTATTTGCGGCGGGCAGATGGCGCGAACATTCACCTGATGGGTCACAGCATGGGCGGCGGGGTGGCGCTGCGCGTGGCGACAGTCTGGCCGGAAGCGGTGAAGGCAGTGGTGCTCTATGGCTCAATGAGCGGCGACGAGGCCAAGAACTTTGAGCGCATCGAACAATGGTCCGGCGGCAGTCAGGAGTGGCCCGAATTGACTGCGTCGCCGGAGGAGTTGGCGGCTATTTCACCGATTGATCACCTGGACCGGCTGCAGGCGGCGATTAGTATTCATCATAGCCGGGATGACGATACGGTGCCGGTCGCCTGGTCTGAGGAATTGTGCGGCCTCTTGCAGGCGATGCAGCACCCAACGGAATGCTTTTACTACGAGAACACGCCCCACACGTTCAACGGCTACGCCGACTCGCTGTTCATTGAGCGCATGATTTCGTTCTTTCGCCAGTATTAAGACGCCGCCTCGCGCCGGCAGGCCAGTCTAACAACCCTCTCACCCGCCCGGCAACGCGCGCGCTCATCAGTGCGATGTCCCACCAGCCAGACCGGATGATGTTCACCGGCGACGATTGGCCAGCGAGCGCGGAGGGACGCCGGCATCTTCGCATTGATCATGTACTTCTTCACAGATACGGCGCGCCCACCCATCCCCAGCGGTTGAAATAACTCGCCCGAGATGCGACCGCGAATTCGCAAGTCGTCCGAAGCGCGTGCGGGTACGAACGCCACCCAGCGGTCAGGATTACTAAGCAGTTCCTCGGAGCTAAGGCCGTCAACATATTCCGCAGTTATTTCCCAGCCATTCGCCAGCGAAATACAGCCTGGTGCCTGCAAGACTCCTTCCTTTTCCACCTGCGGCAATAGCGGGAGGGGCGCGTCCACGTCCGGCGCAGCAACTACCCAATCGTCATATCCAAGCGTCAGGATGAGCGCCCCCGGCAGTGAAGCCTGTGCGCCAACTGTACCCTGTTCCAGGACAAGTCGAGCGCTTTCTACCGTCTGGAAGCCGGCATCGTCAAGCCTACCCCGCACCTGGGCGAGAGCCTGCCGCAGCGCCGCACGACGAAGGCTAAGCGGCAGCGCGCTCCACGCCGTCAGGTCCAGCCGCAGCCAGCCGGCGCCTTCCGCAAGGACCAGCTGCTGCCATACCTCCTGCAACATCGCTTCCAACAGCTCAAAGTCGGCGCCCAGGATCGTGGCCTGATTCCGCAAAACCTTGCGAATCCCTGGATTATAGCTCTCTAACAGGGGCAGTAATTCGTGCCGCACCCGGTTTCGCAGCAGCGTCACATCAAAGTTCGACTCGTCCGTCAGTGGCTGCAGGTTGTGCGCGTGGCAATAGGCCATCACCTCCTCACGATCCACCTGGAGCAATGGTCGCATTAGGGTGATATGGGGAGCCAGGGGCAGTTTGCCGATCGGGGACATTCCCCGTAAACCGCCGGGTCCGCTGCCGCGGAGCAAATGCAGTAGAACGGTCTCAACCTGATCATCCGCCTGATGTCCCACGGCGACCACCCGCATCCCCGCCTCCTGCGCCGACTGCGCCAAAAAGCGGTACCGGGCGCGGCGGGCAGCGTCTTCCAGCGAAAGATGTTCTTCCGCCATCATCGTCCGGACATCGGCGACGCCGATGCGACACTCAACGCCCCAGTCGCGGCAGATCTGCGCCGCGCGCCCGGCGTCGCTGTCAGCCTCCGGTCGCAGGCGATGGTTGAGGTGAGCGGCGATGATGGCTGACGCCGGCATCAGTCCATCCAGCAAGAGATGTAGCAGGGCAAGCGAGTCCGGCCCGCCGGACAACCCCAGTACAAGGCGGAAGTCGTCATCAAGCGCCCGGCAGGATGAAATGCACTCCTGGACGGCGCGGCGAAGTGACCTACTCATAGCAATTGAACTGAGGAAAGCCTGGCTTCATCTGAGCGTTGTAGGTAGGGCGGGTGGGACTCGAACCCACATGGAGTCACCCCCGGCGGATTTTAAGTCCGCTGCGTCTGCCATTTCGCCACCGCCCCGGATAGCCGCTTCGATCGCTATGAGATTTTAGCACAGGTAACAGCCCCTTCCAACGTAAATTGGCGCATTGCGCCCGGCAGACAATCTTCGTTGCCATGTGCACCGGCGTAATCACGAAAACATTCGTTGGGCCTGTTCGTCTGTTCAAGATGACATAATGTCACGTTGACGTTGCAATTTGCTGCCGGTATAATGCCGCCCAAGGTGAGGAACAGCGGCCCGGCGATGAAGCATTTCTAACTGCTCAGGATTGTTGCCACGCTTTTGAAATGCCTGTATCACTCCGGCGCAGAGTCCGTGTCAGCAAAGCTGGCGAGATCCTTCTCACAACACCCTGCCTCAGAAAAGAGATATGGCCCTTAAAGGCAATTTACGCGACTTCTCCTTCTCCCAGTTGTTGAATCTGATCAACCTGGCAAGAAAGAGCGGCATCCTCACACTGAGTGATCCGGGAGAAGTGACCCTTTCCTTTCGGGAAGGGAAGTTGATTGACGCCTGCGACAGCGCGTCGGAGGTGACCAATCTGGCGTATCTACTCTTCCAGCGCGGGAAGCTGTCGCAGGAGCACTATGACGCAATTGCCCCCCGCGCGGCAGCGATGAATGACAAGCAATTGGGGCGGCTGCTGATTCAGGCAGGTTTCGTGAATCAAACCGATATCCTGCAAAGCGTCCGGCAAAACATCCTCGATACTGCCTATAGCCAATTCTCCCGGACGGAAGGCGCATTCCGTTTTGATGCGAATGCCCAGCCGGCCGCCACCCGGTTGACGATCCCAATTGACCTGGAGAACGTCATCATGGAAGGAAGCCGGCGCATACAGGAGTGGGAGCGGCTGCTGGAGGAGATTCCCGACCTGGATATTTCACTGCGCTTCGCAGACCAGCCGGATGCCCGGCTGCGCAACGTGCACCTGACAGTAGAGGAGTGGAGAGTGGTTGCCTTCGTAAGTCCACAAAACTCACTCCGGAGGATCGCGCGGGCGATCAATCTCAGCGACTTTGAGATCCGGCGGATCGTTTTTGGTCTGCTGCAGGCCGGCATCGTGCAGGAAGTGGCTCGACCCAAGCCTGAACCGGCTCCATCCCCACAGGCGCAGGCCGGCGGGCCAAACATCCAGTCGGACATTGGCCAGGCTTCGCCTACAGTGAAACGTTCCATCGTGGCCCGGCTGATTGAACGCATTAAGCGGCTGTAGCAGCCCCATTTGTCAGCAGAGTTTGCCCTCAGATCGACCGAAACAGGGTCACTATGCAAGCCGTAAAAATGGTGATCACCGGCCCATTCGCTGCCGGCAAAACGGAGTTCATCGGCGCGGTCAGTGAAATTGACGTGGTTTCGACCGAGCGCAAAATCACCTCAGATGCTGAACGCGTGAAGGAAGAGACTACTGTTGCCATGGATTTTGGCCGGATCACTGTTGGGCCGGACCTTGTGTTGTATCTCTTCGGCACGCCCGGACAACGCCGCTTTGACTTCATGTGGGAGATACTGTCCGAGGGGATGTTGGGCTTCGTGGTTCTGGTGGACAGCACCAGGCCGGAGAGCTTCCGGGAGGCAAGGCGTATCCTGGAGACGTTTGAGAGTTATGCCCATACGCCTTATGTCGTCGCCGCCAATAAGCAGGACCTGGAAGATGCCTGGGCTCCGGAAGACCTGGCCATCATCCTGCGCACCCGGCCAGGCGTGAAGGTGTTGCCTTGTGTGGCCAGAGATAAGGAAAGCGTCAAGAACGTGCTCCTGGAGCTGCTCTACTCGGTCATGGAGGAACTGGACCGTCAGGATTCCGGAATTGCTGCCCGACCCGCGCGCGGCTGACAATGGGCTCAAAGGGCACAATGTGGGAGCAGAGCGCGTCTTTGCGCGACCGTAGTCGCAACGGAGAAGACGGGTAAGATGCGCCGGATTATCATGCAAGAAAGACGCCATATCTACCCGTTCAATGAGCCGGCTCGGGATCTGCGCCTGCAGAATAAGCCGCTCTGGTTGCTTCAGCGCGACTTGCTCGCCCCGCACTGTACGGATGAGCGCGAATACGCGGGTTGGGATGAGGCGGAGCGGGCTGAAGGCAACGCCGCTATGGAAGTCCTGCTCCATGGCGATAATCTGTTCTTCAACCAGGCGTTGCTCGAAGACTTCCTCCAACGCGCGCGGAACAGAGGCGCGCCGGCCCGACTTGCCTTGCGCCGGGACGACCCAACCGTCGCCGCCCACGTGCTCCCGATCACCCAATCAATCGAACAGCAGCACGAGTTGTTGTTGTTTGATTTCTGGTATTTGCCGGGCGGGTTTGCCCAGCATCCGGCAGCTGAACCGTTGGTGGTTGATTCCGGCTCCAGGGAGAGAGGTTACTATCACGTACCCGGGTTCATGGCCGGCGAACTGGGCGACCTGACCTACCAATTGCCGCAGAAATCGCTGCTGGCTATTGAAAGCTGGGCGCACCTGTTCGTGGCGGACATATTGTTCGGCGTCTTCTCCAGGGGAACCGTCGCCGAGGATCGCATTAACCTCAACTGGCCACACAAGCTGCGGCTTCTATGGCGGTCCGTGGTAGAACAGCGCACCGCGCTATCGAACAGTCACCTCGTCTGGTGCGGACGCAACTGTCATATTGACCCAACTGCCAGAATTCATGGCCCGACAACTATCGGAAACAACGTTACCATTGGCGCCGGCGTAGTGATTGATAACTGCCTCATTGGCGACAATGTCACCATCTCGCAGGGCTGCCAGCTCATGCTCAGCGTGGTCGGCGATGGTTGTTTCCTGCCATTTCGCGCCGCTCTATTCATGTCCACAATGATGGAAAACAGTATGGTGGCCCAAAATACGTGCATCCAGCTCTGCGTCATCGGTAGAGATACATTTGTCGGCGCGGGCACGACTTTCACCGACTTCAATCTACTGCCGGCCCCGTTGAGAGCGATCCTGCGCGACGGGCTAAGCGCCACCAATTTCATGGTACTCGGCGGTTGCGTGGGGCATCATTGCCGGCTTGGTTCCGGCCTGGTCATTTATCCTGGGCGCACTATCGAGTCCGACGTTGTGTTGGTCGCTTCCGGCGGCCGGCGCGTGTTTACCAGCGATGTCCGTTACGAGGATAGCGATCACTTTCGTTTTCAGGCCGGCCGGACGCACACCAGGCACTATCCGCGCAATGAGGAAAGTGCAGCCTTGGACTCCTTGGGCCGGGACAGTTGAGGGCGCGCGAATACTGAACCACGGACGGAGCAAAGCTCGCTTGCGGTGGCGGCGACCTGGGCGATTGGTAGAATTACGCTGAAGGGGCATTGTTGAACCAGACAGGATGAGCGGCATGATGAACAGTGGGCGCATACTGGTGGTCGAAGATGATTACGACATCTCGAATATGCTGCGGATCTTCTTTGCGGGTCAGGGCTACGAAGTGGACAGCGTAGCGCGTGGGGATGAAGCACTGGCCGCCTGCCGCAGCAAGTTGCCTGATCTAGTAGTGCTGGACATTGTGTTGCCGGACATGGATGGTTACGCCGTGTGCCGGGAGCTGCGGACCCACTCCCGCACTGCCCACATCCCAATCATCTTCCTCACCAGGAAAGATGAACGGCGCGACAAGATCGCCGGATTGGAACTGGGCGCCGATGACTACGTGACCAAGCCGTTCGATATTGAAGAACTGAAGTGGCGGGTGCGGAATGCCATCAGCGCCCACCAGCGCCAGAATCTCACCGATCCCAGCACCGGCCTGCCCGGCGTCCGCCTGATCGAGGAGCAGCTTCGCCGGCTGGTCAACAGTTCCGGCTGGTGGCTCA
>CAYVQP010000001.1:63095-111831 GCA_964452775.1 uncultured Ardenticatenaceae bacterium
CGCCTGATCGAGGAGCAGCTTCGCCGGCTGGTCAACAGTTCCGGCTGGTGGCTCATTCTGGTCGGCATTGACCACCACGCCCCATTTGTTGATCACTATGGCTTCGTAGCCGCCGCGGAAGTGCTGCGCTTTGTGTCCACACTGCTCAACACGGCTGTGGATGAAGCCGGCAGTCCGGATGACTTCCTGGGGCATGCCGGCAATGACTCATTTGTGATCATCACCCGCGTGCCGGACCCATCAGCCATGGTCAAGAGAATCCACGAGCTGTTCGAGGACGGCATTCGGGCTCATTACAGTTTTTCTCACGCCGAGCAGGGTGGCATTGAGCTGGCAAATGGGAGCAGAGCGCCCTTGATGAAGCTTTCGCTAGGCATCGTCTCCGATCGCTTTTATCACTTCTCGGACATCAGAGAGATTACGGAAGCGGCTGCGGAATCGCGGCGCAGCGCGCCGGCTTAGCCCGCAGCCCACATGAGCTCAGAACAGCAGCTACTCGCGGCGATCGCTCGAATCACTGAGACGCTGAACCTTACGCTAAGCCTGGAACAAATAACTCAGGCCGTGGTGGACCAGTGTATTCACAGTGGGGGAGCCGTAGGAGCCAGCGTAACCCTTCATGAGACTGTGCCCGGCCGAGGGGCCATTGTCCGGCAGGCGGGAATCCAAGCGGATGTGCCCCCATTCGAAGATCAGGCCAGCACAACCGGCCGGCCGGTCGTGGTGGCGGGGCTTCATGTTGACGGGAGCAGCGGTACAAGTGAGGGAGCTAACTTGGCCGGCATGCTCGTCCCGATCCATCATCAGTCTGTAAGCGCCGGACAACTGATCCTGCTGTTTTCCGATCGCGCACTCATCACAGATCATCTAATCACGTTTGCCAGTGCGGCGGCGAATCTGGTGGCTACCGCTATCGGCAATATCACCCGCTATGAGGAGCTTTCTGCCCGCAATCAGACCCTGCATCGCTATGCCCAACAGATCGAACGGGTGGTAGAAGCCGGAAAAGTGTTTCACGCGGGGAGTGAATTGCCCGCTGTTTACGAGGACCTCGTTTATGCTATCCAGGAAAGCGTCGGATACAACATTGTTGTCCTGAGTCTCGTGGAGGATCACAACGATGAATTGCGCACCACGGTTGTGGCCGGAGCTGGATTACCCCTGGATCGGTTACGGCTCCTGGAGGCGGAATCAGTTCCGTGGGCAGAGCTGGTCCAATTGATGACCCCGCCGGCGGCCATTGGAAACGCCTTCCTGATCCCGGATGGAGGGAGCGACTTTCAGCGCCGATTTGTGCGTTCGCTTGGCGCAGAACTCTACCTTGGACCGTCAGACGCCCCGGCCGGCGAGCGGGCGGCGTTTGACGTGCTCTGCCTCCCACTGCAAGACTCCGGCGCACAGCCGTTGGGCCTGATCTGCCTGGCAGCGCCGCTTGACCGCCGGCGGCCCGACCTCGACACGGTGAGAATCCTGGAGATATTTGCTAACCAGGCCGCCGCGTCCATCGAAAACGTCCGCCTTTATCACGATACGCGCACCTTCGCGCAGCAACTCGCTCACCTGCAGGAGGTCTCCCAAAACGTGCTAAGCGAGCACGATCCGGCGAAGCGACTACAGTTACTTGTGCGCGGCCTGCAGGCTACCGGCTGGCAGCGCGTGCTCTTGTTCCAATTTGATGATAGACGAATAGACGAATCGCGGGTCATGGCTGCCGGCTACTCCGATGATGAACTGGCGGTTTTGGCGGCTGAGCCGGTTGACGCAGCGGAATGGCGTAAGCGATTGGCAGACGCCGGTCTCCAGGAAAGCCGGCCGGTTTCCGGCAGCTACGCCCCGGCCTCGCGCTTGCCCAAGCCAACGGACCACCGCAGAGCCGGCGACCGGATGGAGGGAGAGCTACTCTGGCTGCCAATCGAGGACCGGAACGGGCGACTGACCGCTGTAATTCAGCTCGACCAACCCATAGACGGCAGGCGTCTCACCCTGCGCGCTTTGCGACACGTTGACCTGTTTACCCGCTTCACCGCCGCGATTCTGGAGAACATGACGCTGGTGCAGGACCTGCAACGACTGAATCAGGAGCTCGATTCCCGCGTCGAGGAACGCACCCGCCAACTGGCGGATGAAAGTGAACGGGTCAAGACGTTGCTGCGCATAAGCTCGGAGCTGACCGCCAGTCTCGATAGAGATCGCGTGCTGGCTCGAGCCCTTTCGCTAATCAATGAAAGCATTGGCGCGACGGAAGGTTATATCCTGCTCGTCGAAGGAGAGACCGGCCTACTCAAGAAGCAGGCTTCTCTCGGCGAAATACCTCCTGGCGCTGCAGAGGACGGCAGTATTGGCCGGCTTGAGGCGATAGCACGAACTCTAATGGGCTTTCGTAAGCCGGCAATTGTGAACGATATGCCCCTCGGCAGTGTGGGCTCCCTCCTGGTCGCCCCGCTGACTATTGGCGAGGAGGGCGCCGGCTTACTGATGTTGCTGCATGACCGGCCGGGGCATTTTGCCAGTTCGCATCTGGAGCTGGCTACTGCGGCCGCTACCCAGGTAGCCCAGGCCATGCACAACGCGGAGCTGTATGACCTTATTCGCGGGCAGGCGGAGAGCCTGGGCGTGATGATGCGCGATGCTCAAGATGAGGTTGCCAAGACACATTCGATTCTTGAGAGTATCGGCGACGGCGTCCTGGTGGCGCAAGCGGACGGCAGCATAATCCTGGTTAACGACAGCGCGTGCTCGATACTGAATATCGGGCGCGACGAGCTGCTATTTGCGCCACTTTCAGCACTGCGCGAGCGGATCGAGCCGGATGGGGATTCCTGGTTGGACACATTGCAGGAGCTTCTGTCCAAGCGAAGCGGGCCGGGGCAAGCGGCGATACAGACCAGCCGGGTGACGCTTGGCAACAGGACCTACAAGGTAACGCTGTCAGCCGTGCGAGCCGGACAACGGCTGGTCGGATCCGTGTCCGTACTTCACGATATTACCCGGGAAGTTGAGGTAGACCGCCTGAAAAGTGAGTTTGTGTCTACCGTGTCTCATGAGTTACGAACGCCGATGACCTCGGTCAAGGGCTACTCAGATCTGTTGCTCATGGGCATTGCCGGTGAGCTCAATGCCACACAAGAGAGCTATCTGCAAGTCATCAAGTCCAACGCTGACCGCCTGGGTCGCCTGGTAGACGACCTGCTCGACATTTCGCGCATCGAGACCGGCAAGGTGGAGCTACAGCTCCGGGCTATCCGGCTCTCGGACATTGTCGCACACATGCTCGATGAGCAGGTACCGATAAAGTTGCGCAGCAAGAACAAGGTGTTAAATGTTCAGGCGGACATGCCCGCTGATCTGCCGGCGGTCGTCGGAGATGCGGAGAAAGTGGCACAAATTCTGGCGAATCTCTTGGACAATGCCATCAGCTACACGCCCTCGGGCGGCGCGATCTGCGTTTCCTGCCAGCTGAATCAGAGCCTGGTATGGACCAGTGTGCAGGATACCGGAATCGGCATGACAAGGGAGCAGTTATCGAGAATCTTCGACCGCTTCTATCGAGCGGGACACTCGGCAGTTCAGGGAGTCGCCGGCACAGGACTTGGGCTTTCGATTGTTCAGAGCCTGGTCGAACTGCACGGAGGCGAGATCCGGGTCACAAGCCGGCCGGATGAAGGCAGTACTTTCATGTTTTCCCTGCCCATCGCCGCTCGACAACTGGATTTCAAGCGAAACGAGGAAGTGAATGAACCTCAATAGACGAGCACCGGCTGACGATATCGGCACACTTCGATGAAGATACTGGTCGCAGAGGACGAGAAAGACGTCCGTGAGCTGATTGAAATTATCCTGCGCCATCACGGCTTCGATGTGGTTAGCGCCTCCGACGGCCTTGATGCAGTTACCCTGGCGACGGAGCAGCATTTTGACCTGATATTGCTGGATGTGCGTATGCCCCGCTTGGACGGCTACGAAGCATGTCGCCGGCTAAGGAAAATGGAATCCACCCAAGACATTCCAATCATCATGCTCTCCGCCCTCGGTCAAGAATCAGAGAGGGCGGAAGGGATGGCAGCCGGCGCGGATGAATATGTGTTGAAACCGTTTACGCCGGCAACTCTCGTCACCAAGATCAATCATCACCTGAGTCGAGCCGAGTAGCTGCCGGGCGCAGAATCGAACAGCGCAGCCAGACCGACATGAGTATCACCTCAATTGGCGCCAGACCACTCCATTATGAAGTAGTCGGCCGGGGAGAGCCGGTGCTTTTCATTCACGGTTGGTTTGGCTCCTGGCGTTATTGGTGGCCCTCGATGCAGCAAATGGCCGCCGGTCACCGCGTCTTCGCCATAGATTTGTGGGGCTTCGGAGATTCCATGAAGGCCGCCGAGCTGTATCAGCTCTCTGCATACACCCGGCTTGTCGGGGAGTTCAGGGCAGCCCTGGGTATCTCGCAACCAATGATCCTGGTCGGCCATGGCCTGGGAGCAATCGTCGCTCTCTGCTACGCATGCGAGAACCCGGCCGAGGTTGGCAGGCTACTCACCGTGGCAGCGCCCTTGCACGGCAGCGATATCAACTCCAGGCTGGCGAGCGCATACTCCGAAGCAAATGTGACTCGTCTCCTAGAGAAAGCTTGCATCCACGCTGAGGTCCAGGCAGAAGCGCACAAGATGGACCGCACCGCCCTGGCCCGGCTGGCCGGTGAAGCGGCGACCATTGATCTGAGCAGTGTCCTGGACATACTCTCATGTCCACTGCTGCTTACCCATGGCGTTCAGGATAGCGTAGTAAGGTATCCGGGTGCGCGCTTCCATCGCCTGGGTGATGCCGCCGCCAATCGCGTCGCCATTACGTTCGACGATGCCGGCCACTTTCCAATGCTTGAATCTCCGGAGCAATTCAACAGGTTGCTGCTTGAGTTTGCTCAGATCGAGGGGCAGGAACTGAACACCCTCGCCGTCAAGGAGCATTGGCGGCGCCGTACCCACTGAGATCATAACTTGTTCAGGAACAATTCTGAGGGCTGGCGCGACGAGGGCAACTTTGAGATACTGCGCTGTCGTCGCTGATCGCATTCATTCAGACGAATGCGGCGGCCATGATCCTCCTGGAACCTTGAGTACATATGAAAACACTACATCACTTCGTCCGGCGCGCACCGTTGCGACTGGCCGCATTTCTTGTCATCATCTGGCTACTTGCAGGGTGCGGAAGTGATTCCGCACAGCTCGCCCCGACATCAGGAGTGCTCGCTCCTGCAACTGCAGTTCCCGCCTTGACCGAGACCGAAACACAGTCAGCCCCAACCACCGATCCAGGGCCACCCACCGCGTCTGCTTCCCCAACTGCAACTGGAGTACAACCTCCGGCCACACCGACCACACAACCAACGACAAACCCGCCCGGCGAGGTTGTCAGCGCTACTCTGGCAACGCTGACGCCGACAGCAACAATTCCCGGACTGATTGGTCCCACAAATTACCCGCAGGACGTCAATCCCTTGACCGGCGAGCAGGTCGCCGACCCGGCTGTTCTGGATCGCCGGCCGCTGGCGATCAAGATTTCCAATTATCCGCCGGAGGTCAGACCTCAGGCCGGCCTGGGTAACGCGGATATCGTCTTCGAGCATTACGCGGAAACCGTGACCCGCTTCACCGCCATCTTCTACAGCAAAGACGCGGAGCCGGTCGGCTCAGTGCGCAGCGCCAGGCTCATCGACCTGGAGATTCCGGTCATGTTCCAGGCGGCCTTCGGTTATTCCGGCTCCAGCGGCCCGGTGCGCCAGATGCTCCACGACAGCTCCTTCTTTGACCGCATCGTCTCGCCGGATTTCGCCCACGGGGGCTACTATCGTGTGGACAATCCGGACGGCGCGATTGAGCACACCATGTTCACCAGCACCTACGATTTGCGCTACATCCTCAATGAGCGCGGCGTGGATGTTCGCCCGACGTACGACTTTGGCATGTCCTTTCACCCGGACCCGCCGGCCGGGGGGACCCCGGCTTCCACCATACAGGTGGGGTACCGGACCACCACCGCTTATTGGCAGTACTCACCCGGCACGCAACGTTACTCGCGCTGGACCGATGGGATCGCCCACGTGGACGCCAACACCGGCGCTCAATTGAGCTTCCGCAACGTTATCGTCCTGGGAGCGCACCACGAGGACACAGACATCGTCGAAGACCTGCACGACGGCGGATACTATTCAATTCAAATTCAGATTTGGGGCGAAGGGCCGGTCTCAATTTTTCGCGACGGGCAACGCTATGAGGGAATCTGGCGGCGGGAAAAGCCGGAGGACATGCTGACTTACTATGACCTGCAGGGGAACATACTACCCCTCGCGCCGGGCAACACCTTCATTCAGGTGGTTCCACTCGGCTTTACCGGCTTAACGGTCACAGCGCCGACCGACTGAGGGGCCGGGCAAGCTAATAAAAGCCGACCGAGGGAGAGATCTCCCGCGCATAGGCATCAATGCCGCCGGTCATATTCCACACATTCGTCCAGCCCTGACCCATTAGCCAGGCGGCGACCTGAGCGCTGCGATTGCCGTGGTGGCACATGATGACGATTTCCGCGTCCTGGTCCAGAGCCTCAGCCGGCAACGCATCCAGCCGGATCCGCGCCAGTTGGCTGAGTGGCACGTGGATGACTCCCTCCCCAAGATTCGCCAGGTGCAACTCGTGTGGTTCACGAACGTCAATCAACAGGAACTGCTCACCGGCCTCTCGCTTGCGAGCCAGCTCCTGTACGCTCATCTCAGGAACACCAAATGGATTGCTCATCTTCCCATCCCTCAGTTCCGCCAGGCAGCCAGCAACAGGCAAAGCCAGCCTGCCAGAAACGCTACCCCGCCTAATGGGGTGATGGCGCCCAGCCAACGCAAGCGCGTAAACACCAGCAGGAAGAGGCTGCCGGAAAAAATGACCATCCCGATAATGAACAGGTAGCCGGCCCAACTGGTCAGTGCGCCCGGCCAGCGGCTGCTTGCCCAGGCCACCGCGAATAGGCCCAACGCATGGTATGCCTGGTACCGCACGGCAATCTCAAAGGTGTCTTCCAGATCGGGATAGCGCGTGAAGTAGCCGGCCAGGCCGTGTGCCCCAAATGCGCCGGCGGCCACAGCCAGCAACATGAACAGCGATCCGGCCAAAACGAACAGTCGATCCATCGGCGCGAAGTATAGCCCAGGGCAAGAAAAATGGAAATCAGGACCGAATTCCAGCGTTCATTTCTTGCCATTTACCCCAAAGCTGTGCTATATTTCCAGCGTCGTTTATGTTAAGAAGCCTGGCGCTTCTCAGGACCAAATCCCAGGAGGGTAGTTGTTGGACTGATACAGGTAACAATCGCCATATAGCCGGCGTTTCTTGACTGTGGTAATCTGATGAACTGTCCACCCGCCATCCGGGAGTGAAGCCACAACCGGAGGAGAGTCTGAAGATGACAATAACAGAACAACTGTCACCTCGCTTGCTCATCCTCGTCCCTGCCTTCAATGAAGAAGGAGCCATTGGGCAGGTAGTAGGCAGCATCGCCCGGGTCGTACCCGAGGCCGACATTCTAGTAGTAGATGATGGCTCCGCCGATCAGACCCGGCTGCGAGCAGAAGCTGCCGGCGCGCAGGTCGTGCGTCACCCCTACAACCTCGGCATCGGCGGCACGGTGCAGACCGGCTTGAAGTTTGCCCGGCAGCACCATTACGACTACGTCATTCGTCTGGATGGCGACGGTCAGCACGATCCGGAGCAGATCCCCACACTCTTGGGCGTGCTGCAGGAAGGCCGGGCTGACGTGGTCGTCGGCTCTCGCTTCCTCAACCCTGGTCAGACGATGCACATCCCGTTTTCTCGCCGCATCGGCATCATGGTCTTTGCCCGCACCGTCTCCCTGCTGACCAGAGAGAAGGCGACAGACACCACCTCGGGATTTTTCGGGCTCAATAGCCGGGCGATCACCACCCTGGCCGACTTTCTGCCCCAAGATTACCCTGAGGTGGAAGGGCGCGTCATCCTTCATAAGGCCAGGCTCCGGACGATTGAAATACCGACCCGCATGCGCAGCCGGGTAACAGGTGTAAGTTCCATCAATGCCTGGCGCTCCGTCTACTATGCGCTCAAGGTGACGGTTGCTGCGCTGGTGTGCGCGCTAAAGGAGATTCCGCACACCTGGGAGGACACATATCATGGCGATTCCGTTAGAACAGCGCCTTATCGCGGTTCTATTCAGCCTCACTTTAGTAATCGTGACCATCCAGCTGATCCGTAAGAATCGCTTACGGGAGGAGTATGCCCTCCTCTGGCTGGGCGCCAGTCTAGTGATCTTTTTTCTGTCGCTGTTTGGCAACATTGTCAGCCGGCTGGCGGCGATCTTCTCCGTCTCATACTCCCCGACGCTGGTGCTGGTAGCGGGCCTGCTCTTTGCATTGATCTTGTTGCTCTCTCAGAGCGTGATCATCTCCTCTCAAGCGGATCAGATGCGCGACCTGGCGCAGAGTGTGGCCTTGATTGAATGGCGCTTACGGCAGGTAGAAAGCAGCGAACCGTTTCACAGAATGACGCCTTCCTCCGCACCTGTGGCGAGCGTATCGCAGCCGGCAACTGCGTCACAGGAAAACTGAGCCTGATGTCCGGTAACAATCACCACAATCACCGGCCGGCTGCCCCTGCTGCAAACAAGGTGCTGGTCATCGGCCTGGATGGAGCCACCTTCGACCTGATCCGGCCCTGGGCGGCGAATGGAGATTTGCCCGCGCTGGCTCGCGTCATGGAACAAGGCGCATACGGCGAACTGCGTAGCACTACCCCACCCATGACCGCCCCGGCCTGGACCTCCTTCGCTACCGGCGTCAATCCCGGGCAACACCGGCTATACGACTGGATTGCGCGCGAACCCGGCAGCTATCGCTTCACCCCAACCACCGCCCTCGATGCCCGGTCGCCGGCAATCTATCAGCTGCTGAGCGAGTGCGGCCGGCGCGTCTGTTCGCTCAACGTGCCGATGACTTACCCGGCCACGCCCGTAAACGGGGTAATGGTCTCCGGCATGCCCGCCCCAAGCCTGAAAGCCTCCGTGGTCTACCCGGAGTCGCTGCTGGAGGCAATCCTGGAAAATGTCGGCGATTACATCCTATATCCCGACCCCGGACAGGCATACTCCGATTCCGGCATCGATCAATTTTTGCAACGCCTCTATCGCTGTACGGAATTGCGCGTGTCAACGCTGCAATATCTGCGCCAATTGGAGCCGTGGGATTTCACCATGGTGGTCTTCAACGGCACGGACACCATCAGCCACGCCATGTGGAAGTTCATGGATCGCAGCCATCCGCTCCACGACCCGACCCGCTACGAGAAGTACGGCCAGGCGATTCACGATTACTATCAGACGGTTGACGCTCATGTTGGCCAGCTGCTGGACGAGGTAGATGATCAGACTACGGTGATCATCATGTCCGATCATGGATTCGGCCCATTCCACAAGTTCATCCACGTAAACAACTGGTTGATCCGCGAAGGCTTCATGGCCGTTCGCAAGGGACCGGCCAGCCAGACAAAGAAGGCGCTCTTCCATGCCGGCTTCTCGCCGATGAACGTGTATGACATGCTGATGCGCTTCGGCTTTGGCGCGCTTAAGCGCGAAGTCGTCCGCGGACAGGGGCAGGGTCTGCTAAAAACGCTGTTCCTCTCCTTTGCGGACGTAGATTGGAGTCGCACGCAGTGCTATTCGCTGGGCAACGTGGGCCAAATATACGTGAACGTCGCCGGGCGCGAGCCGGCCGGCTGCGTCCAGCCCGGCGACGAGTACGAGCGAGTGCGCGACACGGTCATTGATCGCCTCTGGCAGCTTCGAGACCCGGCCACCGGCGAACAGGTTGTGGAGAAAGTCTTTCGTCGCGAAGAGATTTATTCAGGCCCGGAGCTGGACAAGGCGCCGGACATCGTGTTCATCCCCACCCGGCTGGAATACTTCGGCTTTGGCGAGTACGAGTTCGGCAGTCACAAGATAGTGGAAGCGATGCGCCGCGGGATCTCCGGCACGCACCGCATGAACGGCATATTCCTGGCCTACGGGCCGGACATCCGGCCCGGCCTGCAGGTTGACGGCGCGCAGATCATCGATCTGGCTCCAACTATCCTCCACCTGATGGGCGAGCCAGTGCCGAGCCACATGGATGGCCGGGTGCTGACTGAGATCCTGCCGGAGACTTACCGGCCGGTGGAAATTAGTGACTATGATGGCAGGCAACCTATCGCCGAAAGCGCCGGCGACGAGCTACTCACCGCCGAAGAGCGTCAAATCCTGACCGAGCGATTAAGGGACCTGGGCTATGTGGGCTGATGACCAGGCGCAGGCGGCGTTGGCCGGCGGCCGGACAGCACAGACATGGCCGGCCCACGCGTTCACCATCGACCTCGAGGATTGGTTCCAGGGTCTGACCAGCACCAATCCGCTGATCGAGCGCTGGCCCGAGTTCGAGAGCCGGGTTGTGCCGGCGACGCGACGACTGCTCGAATTGCTCAGAAGATACAAGGTACGAGCAACCTTCTTCGTTCTGGGACACGTCGCCGACAATCACCCTCATCTGGTGGCTGAGGTTCAGAACGAAGGCCACGAGATTGCGATTCATGGCTACTACCATCGCTTTGTCAGCCGGATGACGCAGGCGGAATTCGCGGCCGAGATTGAGCGCAGCATCCATGCCGTTAGCCGCATTACCTTGACCACGCCTCGCGGCCATCGGGCCCCATACTTCTCCGTCAACCGGGAGACGCCGTGGTTCGCTGATGTTCTGTTGGATCACGGACTAGAGTACGACAGCAGCATCTTCCCCATTCGGAACCCGCTATACGGTTTTCCCGGCGCGCCCCGCTTTCCGTTCCGGCTGGCCAACGGCATGGCAGAGTTTCCCGCCAGCACCGCCCGTTTCCTGGGGCGCAACTGGCCGATTGCCGGCGGCTTTTATGTGCGCGCCCTTCCCTATTCGCTTATCCGGCGCGCCATCTACGCCTTGCAGGCGCAGAATCAGCCGGCAATCATGTACGTGCATCCATGGGAGCTTGACCTGGAGCAGAACTATAGGCAGGTGACAGCCAGGGAACGGGTCACTCATTACCATGGGCGCGCCTCGCTCGCCGGGAAACTAGAGCGTCTCTTCTCGGAATTCGAGTTTGTTCCCTTAGGGGAACTGAAGGCCGTCGCACCTGTCGGCGACCTGCATCCGGCGCAGCCCACTATCTCACCGGGAAAAAGAATGCAGGTCGAATTGTCGGGTAGAGTCGAGTAGTAGCAGGACATCAATTGGTAGTGGTAACAGAACTGCCGGCAGACGGCAGACAGGAGTGGGACGACTTCATCCGGCGCATGCCCGGCGGCCTGCCCATGCACCTGTCCGGCTGGCAGAAAGTTTTGCAAAAGACCTACGGATATCGAACCGCATTTCTCGTCGGGCGAGAAGCGAACGATATCGTGGGCGTGTTGCCCCTCTTCCTCGTGCGAAGCCGACTGCTTGGCAATACGCTTACCTCGATGCCGGGGGCGATGTGCGCCGCCGATGACGAGGCCGGGACGGCGTTGATCAACCACGCCCTCTCACTCGCCGGTCAATGGGGCGCCGTGCGCTTACGATTGCATGATGCACGCCGGGAATGGCCCGGGAACCTGCGCTCCAGCGTCTTGCATGAGCATTGGCTTCGAGACCTGTCTATGGGCGCGGATGCGCTCTGGAACGAATTGGACCCAAACCTTCGCCGACAGGTGCGCAAGGCGCGCAAGAACGAAGTGCGAGTGGAGATCGATCGGACCGGAGACTTGCTGGAGCCTTTTTATACTGTCTTCTGCCGCTTCACGCGTGAGGCCGGCACGCCCGTCTTTGGCCGGGATTTTCTGCAGAACGTGGCGGCTGAGTTTGCCGGCAGCTTCAACATTGTCGTGGTATGGCACAAGGACACCCCGATTGGCGGGTATTTTCAGTTGGAAATGGGACATACCGTCTACGGAGTGTGGGGAGCAACGTTGCGAGATTATCTGAATCTGCGCCCTGTTCACCTGGCGATGTGGGAGCTGATGGCCGATCTGGCTGGGCGCGGGTTCACCTGCCTGGACATGGGTCGCAGCCCGGCCAATTCCAACGCTTCTCAGTTTAAGGGGCAATGGGGCGGCGTGCGAGCGCCCGTCTTTCAGCAAGTGCAACAATTGAACCATAGATACAAGGCGGACGCCGTCGCCAACGGCGTGGATCAGGATGAGTCATTTCGGCTTTTCATGCGCGTGTGGCCCAGGTTACCCTTATCGGTGACGCAGTACATTGGCCCGCATTTGCGGCGCCACTTACCATTTGCCTAGTAGTGAGCAAAGGCATCCTATGCGGAAAGTAAAAGTAAACGTCTGGTTGAATAGGCTACTTGCCCTGGGCCTCTTGTTGGTCTGGCTGGTGGTCGTGGCCCGGCTCGCGCCCAGGTTTGGCACGCAGCCCGCCAGTTGGCTTGCATTTGTCGGGTTGCTGATCACTCCCGGCTACTTCCTGGCAGACCTGATCACCTGGCGGCTGAAGCTGGACTGGATTGAGCGGCTGGCTGCGGCCATGCCCCTGGGAATCGCAATCCTTGCCGTCCCCGGCATCATCTCATTTGCCCAACATTGGACCCTGGATGAGCTGCGCTTGCTGTGGGTGGCAGCCGGCGCCATCGTGATAGTCGTCTGGGCCGTGCATCGCGTCCTTGTGCGCTCGCTCTTCCATCGCTTCGATGGATCGCGCTTTCCTGCGCAGACCCCCTGGGCGTTCGATGAAATCTTGCTCTTCGTGCTGCTGGCTGCTGCCTTCGTTTTGGTCCTGCCCACGCTCTCGTTGGACAAAATAGACGGCGACGCCTACGCGGTTGCCACCTTCTCGGCTGACGCGCTGGCCGGGTTACCGCTAAATGAGGTGGAGCCGATCTTCGGCACAGATCTCGGGCCCGGCGTACGCATGGTTTTCAATCAGTTTCTGGCCATGTCGTACCTTTGGTCCGACCTTTCCGGCGTCGATCCGATTACGTTGACAGCGGTCGCTTCACGTTCAATGCTGGCTCTGTGGGCGCTCTTTGCAGCCTATACAATGGGCAAGGCGGCCGGACAGAGCCGCCGCTTCGGGCTTTTTTTGGCCGGCATCCAGATGTTGATATATCTCGCGGCTCCCTTTGTCCGCGGGGATAACGTCAGCCTCTTCTACTTTGAGCGCACCAATGCCGACAAGTTCATGGTGCCCATCACCATGTTGCCGGTTGTCTTCGCTTTTGCCATTCACTACGTGCGCAACGGCAAGCGAGCAAATTGGATTGCGGCGGCTGTAGCCACTTTCGCCGTTTCGACCATTCATCCGCTAATTGCAGCCATGCTGGCCCTGGCAGTCGCGGCCTTTGGCGTGTTTCATCTGTTAATGAACTTGCGCCAACGCACCTCATGGCTGCGGGTCGGCGCGTTAGCCGGTCTGGTCATTGTGGTCATGCTGCTGCCCGCCGCGCAACTGGTCCTTTCTCGCGGCGAAGCCCCGTTGGCTGATTCTTATCCCAGCAGCTTCGACGGCTGGTCACTGGGCACAAAGAAGATTCCAATCCTGCCGTTTCTGGAAATCGAGACGGTTGACCTGTACGGCCCCTCACCCGAGATAGGTCAAATTGACGCTTCAGCTGCCGGGACGACCGCCGATCCCTTCTTAATATGGCGATTCGCGGTCAACATGGAACGTCGGCGCATCATCCTCTTCGACTTGCAACATTACATTTCCGATCCCAGCATCATGCTGGAGCCGCCTTACCTGCTGGCGTTATTACTCATCCCGCTGGTTATCTGGCGACGTCGCAAGGATGTGGCCGCACAATTCGCGGTCAGCGTCTCGCTGGCAGTCCTGTTCGTGATGTACAACCCAATACTGACGCCGATAATCGGGGCGCTGGTGATGCCCTGGATATTGTGGCGCTTTGTGTGGCTGTTGCCATATTCGCTGGTCATTGCGCTTGCTGTGAAGCGAATTGCGGTCGAATGGGTCCCGGCATTTTTGCGCTGGCTGAGCGGCCAACGACTGTTTTCCGGCGGCCCCGAAGGTGTCGCCCGCTACGCGATGGCCACCTCACTGGTGGCCGCCACGCTGCTGCTCTCCGGCAACATCACTCAGAACCTGCAAAATCTAAACGACCGGGCGGCGTCGCCATATTACTACCCAACCCCTCAACGGATCCTGGACGAACTGAACAGAGCCACCGCTGCCGGCGAGAACGTGACCGTACTGGCCGATGCCGATCTCAGCGTTACCCTGCCCGCCTACGTGGCAGGGGCCAACATCATCGCCCATCGCGCCCCGACGACCAGCGAAGTATTTCCCGCGGACCGGCAGGTGGAAGCGTTACAAAGACTGATTGACCAGGCGGAATTCTTTGGTTCGCCTTACCTGACCGAAGAGTCGGTCAAGATACTGGATCGATATGACACCCGCTACGTAATTGTCCCCAGCGGAAGCAATCTGGACATGCAATTGCAGCTGGCGCCGGAGTGGTTCACCTGGTTATTGGACGACCAGTCCTATAGCCTTTACGCTGTCCAGGCCATCCCACCAATAGCTGAGACGCTCCTGGGGAACTCGGCAATGGCCGAACGTAAATGGAGCGATGCCGAAGCGTCCTTCCGCAACGCGCTGGCCGCAAATCCAGACGACCTGCTCGCCCTGGCCGGGATGGCTGAGATTGCACACGTCCGCGGGCAATTTGACGAGGCCCTGAACTGGCTGGAAGAGGCGCGAGCGCAGCTGGACCTGCCTATCCTGCAACATCAGGCCGGCCTGATCCTGGTTGAGAGCGGTCAGCTGGAGGCCGGGCTGGCTGCGCTGGATGAGGCGCAGCGTGCGGCCCCGCAAATCCCGCGCTTCCACAGCGCCTACGGAGATGCTTGCCTTGCTGCCGGCCGCTTCGATTGCGCCGAGGAGCAATATAGTGCGGCCGTGGCGAATCAGACAGCGCCAAATGAGAGTTACCGGCTGGTGGCCCAGGGAAATCTCTGGCGCCAGCAAGGCCACACAGATCGGGCGCTGCCCTACTATGAACGCGCGGTCGAACTCTTGCCTACCGAGTTTAATATGTTCATTCTTGAGAGCGCTTATCGAGAACTGGGTATGTTCTCTGAATCGGAGGCGCTGTTAGCAGACCTGCAACAACGCTTCCCGCTTTCGTCCGAAGTCATAACCTCTCAGGCAACGTTGAAAGCGGCCCAGGATGACATAGCTGCTGCTGTGGAGCTTTACCGCCAGGCGATCTTTATGCAAAAGTTGCTCACCCAGGAAAGTGCAGAAACTTCGCTAGCCCTGGCCCAATTGTTGCTGTCTGCCAACCGTCTGGATGAAGCCCGAGCAGAGTTGGATACAGCCCTTGCCGAACAGCCTTACAATGCGACCGCACACCGGCTTCAAGGAGATCTCTATCGCCGGCAAGAACTACATGAGCAGGCCCTGCGAGCGTATGAGCGCGCCTATCAGCTCGATCCCACGCAGATCGAAAATTACCTGGCTCTGAGCAACCAGCTGCAATTGCATGGAGGCCAGCCGGAAGGTATTACTGACCTGCTGCGGGAGACCATTGAGGCCAATCCTGACGAAGCAATTCTATTCCTGTCACTGGGCGACTTACTGCAAACCGGCGGCGAGGACGCCCAGGCCATCGAAGCTTATCAGGACGCGCTCGACCGGCTGGACCTTTACGCGCAACTTGACAGTCAGCGTCCGGTACGCTCTACAACGGATAGCCGTGCTTTCATCTACTCGCGACTCGCCAGGTCTTACGAGAACCTGCTCGATACAGACACCGCCCTCAACTACTATCGCGCAGCAGTAGCGGCCGCGCCGGAGTCGCCTTGGACCCATGTTCTCCTGGGCGATGCGCTGCGCCGGAGCAACGATCTGGCGGTTGCGCAAGAGGAATATCTGCTGGCAATCAACAGTGATCCGGATTATCTGGACGCCTATGTCGGACTCGCGGAGCTGTATATTGACGACGAGAAATACGATGAAGCGGCCGAACTTTTGCAGACGGCGATTACGATCAACGACAATACTTCCGACCCCTATTTGCGCCTGGCCGAACTCGAGCAACGTCGAGGCAATTATGACCAGGGGCTTGTCTGGCTGCATGAGGCAGCGGCGATTGCCACTGAAAACCGCTCAGTTAACACCCCTCTAATTGACTCCCTGGTGCGTTATGGAGACTATGAAACAGCGAACCTGTATGTGCAGGCGCTGCTAAAGGTCCGGCCAACCGATCAAGACCTGGTATTTCGCCTGGGGCAGATAGAAATGGCAATGGGGGCGTACCCCGAAGCCGAAACTACGCTACTCAAGGCCCGCCGGCTTGACCCGACCAATATCCGCATTTTTAACGAATTGGCAGCGCTGTACACCGCGAAGGGCGCTCCCCTGTCCGCCATTGCCACCTATCAGCAAGCGCTGGAGATCATGCCGGCGGAGAGTAGCTTCTACGTCAACCTGAGCCAGTTGCTTGCCCAGCAGGGTCGCTACGATGAGGCCCTGGTAACTTTGAAGACCGGACTGGAGAAGACATCAAGCCCGGCGGAGATCTACTCCGCTCTGTCCACCTTCTACGCGCAGCAGGGTGAAGTTGAGTTGGCGGAGAGCACGCTGCAACAAGGAATGAGCGATCTCGGTGAAACAACCACGCTCGTCCTGGCGTTAGGCCGGCATTATCTCGCCAGCGGCGAATACGCTCTGGCCGAGGAGCTGTTTGGGCGCATAATTGCCCAAAACAATGCTGACAGCGCCGCCGCCGGCCTGATAGCGTTGGGCGACCTCAATCTGCGCCGCGGCGACCCCGAAACGGCCGTCAAAATGTACAACCAGGCCGTTGGGCTGGAACCGTCCAATCCAAGCTACCTGGTTTCCCTGGCGGACGCATACGCGGCGAATGATCAGCCGCTCAGCGCGGAAGCCGCTTATCGGCAGGCATTGACCCTCTTACCGACCTTTGAGAATGCCTACTTGCATCTCAGCGACCATTATTTGGCCCGGGAGCGGCTGGCCGATGCCCGCGATACCTTCGAGCGGGGCCTGCGCCTTGTGCCGGCCTCGTCGCGCCTTTACATGCGCTACGCGTCGTTTCTGGCGCAGCAAGGCGAGACCGACGCCGCGCTGACTATCCTGGACAGAGCGGTGCAAATGGCGCCTTCGGCCGCCATGCTGATGGCGCGGGCGGATCTGCTGGCCGACCTGGGCAGACGGGACGAAGCCTTGCGTGACCTTGAGCAGGCGCGGTCGTTACAACCTGGTTCACTCGACGTACTGATTGCGCTGGGCGACCTGCACCGAGATGCGGAACAGTACATTGAAGCAGAGCGGTATTATTCCGGCGTTGTTGACCTGGCCCCTCACTTGCCGATCGGCTATCTGAGATTAGGAGATCTCGCCAGCCGGCAGGGCAATCTGGAAGGCGCTCAGCTTTACGCCGAAGCAGCCGCAGCTGTGGAGCCGGCCCTGCAGGCCGGTGAGGATGACGTGGCGCAATGATACTCCCCATTGGCTTGAAAGCCGGGCGCCTTGTTGGCCCGAGAATTGTGAAATACCTGCTTGTGGGCGTGATCCTCTTGCGCTTGTTCCTGATCAGCATGCCGGCGCTCGCCGCACAGAGCGACATGGAGGACGAACCCTTCTGGTACGACATTAGCCTCGGCGCGCCACTTGTAGACTGGTTCAATCAAAACGCGCGGCCCTACGACATTGCCCGTGTGGAAAACATCTCTCAGTTGGCGATGCTGGATGAGATCACCACCGGCCGACGCCTGGTGGTCTTCAAGTCAGCCGCCGAAGCCGAAGAGATGGTCCCCCAGATCAGCGACCGGCTGGACATCATCGGCTACAATCTGGAACATGGCCCGGCCAATCCCCAGGAGGAACAGGAAAACCCAGTGGCGGCGGTCAAGCAGTTGCGCTTGCTGGCCGATAAATATGGGCTAGAACTCGCCGTTGGGCCGGACAGGAGCTTCGCACTCAGCCACGGCGCGGCCATTGCGCCATACGTCGATCTCTTCGTCTTGCAGGTTCAGAAGGTGCAGACCCAGCCGGAGACAGTCGTGGACTTCATCGCCTCCACGACGCCTGTCTTGCGACGGGCAAATCCTGCACTTCAGATCAGCATGCAAGTCAGGACTGAAGGGGATGTGGAAGCGCTTGGAGACCTGACAGCCGAATTACGTCCCTATCTGGATGGGCTGTCGGTGCTCACCAGCCTGGACACCGTGGATATCGCTGAGGCCCTGGTCGCAGAATTGGACACACGCGATTTAGGCCGGCCCAACGAAGCCACCGTTCCTGCGCCGGCAGCGCTGAAGACGGCGGCGAAGGAGGATCCGGAGCTACCTGCCGCGGAGGAGGCGATTCCCACCGGAATGGCAACCATATTAGTGGCGATCATCTCCGTAATCGCCGGAGCCATCGGCGGTGCAGCCATAACGAGCTACTACTACAGCCACAAGTGATGTCCGCCTCCCCCTCGAGATCTTCCGGCTGGGCCACGCTGGCGCCGGCTCTTCGTTCGCGCAACTTCCGCCTGTTCTGGTTCGCCCAAATCGTCTCCACGGTCGGCACCTCATTGCAGGTAACCGCTGAGGGTTACCTGGTTTACCAGCTAACGGAGTCAACCTTCTGGCTGGGCATGGTGAACTTCATCGGCCTGTTGCCGGTCATTCCGCTCGCATTGGTGGGCGGCCTTCTAATCGATAGGTTTCCTCGCCGCAAAGTCATCATCCTCACCCAGGCCGGCCTGATGGTGCAGGCTGCTCTCTTCGGCTTTCTGATCATTTCCGGCCAAATCCAGCTCTGGCAGATTATCGTACTTTACTTCATATTCGGCTGTCTGCTGGCCGTCGATCACCCCGCCCGGCGTGCCTTTCTCGTCGAACTTGTTCCGCAGAGCGAACTAGCCAATGCGGTTGCGCTAAACGCCACGATCTTTAACTTGTCCAGCCTTGTGGGGTACGCATTTGCCGGCTTTGTCATAGCCGCCATTGGCCCCGGCGGCGCCATGTTGATCAACGCTATCAGCTACACCGCACCCATCCTGGCCCTGGCCGCTATTCAGGTGGTCGACAGACGCTACGAGACGGCGGTACAGCCGATGAAGCAGGCGCTATCCGCCGGCCTGCGAACGTTATGGCAGCAGCCGGCGCTGCTGGGCGTGATCAGTCTGATGGCGGTGATCGGTGGGCTGACATGGCCGATCTTCGGGCTGATGCCGGCCTATGCTGAAGAGATCATGGGCGTCGACGCAGTTGGACTGGGTATCCTACTCGCCGCGGGGGCGCTTGGTTCGTTGATGGGCACGATAGTTGCCGCCAGGCTGGGAATGCACCGGCGTGGGCGAACCTTGACCGCCTGCGGGTTCCTGTTACCATTTCTCGTGGTCGGCGTCGCCTTTTCGCAGACGATGTGGATGGCGATTCCCTTTCTCGTTGCCGCGGGGCTTGTCTTGTTGGTGCTTCAAAGTCTGGCAATCACAATTGTGCAGGTGCACATCCCGGACAATGTCAGGGGTCGGGTGATGACCATCTATAGCATGTTGCATGCCGGGGCCGATACGGGCGGCAATGTCGTTGTCGGTAGCCTGGCCACCGTCGTTGGGCTGCCGATGGCGCTGACAATTGGAGCTGCTCTGGCCCTCTGTTATAGCGCCGTCGTCTGGCTGTTCATGCCGGTAGTGCGCCGATTGGACTGATCGAGTGGGTATACTGCCGCGGCGTCTTCCTCCGGCGGCAACCCCGCTGAGCTGGCAGCAATGGCGGCAGGGCTGGAGGCGAGAGAATGATGAAGCAAATGACTTTGCTGCCTCCCTCGCCCGTTACTTAGGTGTACCGGCCTGTCTCCTGGCCTCTTCGGGTCGTACGGCGCTCTTCGCCCTGCTGCGTCACCTCAAAGCAACCAGGGATAGTGAACAGCGAAACGACATTCTGTTGCCGGCCTATACCTGCCCTGCATTGGTAAAGGTTATCCAGGATCTCTCACTCAATCCCTGCCCCATTGACGTTCTCCCTGAAACGCTCGACTTTGCGGTAGACCAACTTCACGCTGCACTCAGCGAGCGAGTGCTGGCTGTAATCTATGTGCACCCGTTTGGCATCGCCATGCCCGTCACGCAGCTCATCGCTCATTGCCGCGAGACCGGAACAGTAGTCATCGAAGACGCCGCGCAAGCGCTTGGTGCGCGCTACCGGGGCAGGCCGGCCGGCGCTTGGGGCGACTACGGCATCTATAGCCTCGGTCCCGGCAAGGGATTGTCCACCGGCGGTGGTGGTGTGGTGTCCGTCAACCAGCCGGAGCACGTCGATCAATTGAGAATAAGCTGGGAGCAGTTGTCGCCGGCTTCCCGTGGGCAATCAATCCTTGCTCAGCTTCGCCTGGCCATGTTCAACGCCGCCTTCCGGCCACCTTTCTGGTGGCTGGCAACCAAGCTGGGAGCACACAGCTTTGGGGACCAGGAAGAGAGTTGGGGATATCGCGAAAGCCGGCTGACCGCGGCTCAGGCCAGCGTTGGCCGGACCTTGCTGGATCAACTGGACCAATTCAACAATCTCCGCAAGAATAATGCCATCATGCTCCTGGAAATACTCAGCAAGACGCCGCTACTTCAGCCTACGACGCTGCCATTGGGTTCCGATCCGGCTTATCTGCGCCTGCCCTTGCTCGCCCCGGACAGAAGCCGGCGAGACAGCCTGCACGCCGCCTTCTGGCGAGCCGGAATCGGGGCCGGCAAGATGTACGGCCGTGCCCTGGGGGAGATCTTCCCCGAACTCGCCCATCTTTCCACTCCAGGCGCAACCGAATTAGCGTCACGCCTGCTGACCCTGCCCACACACCATTTCATGACCGGCCGTGATTTCGAGCAGATTGCTGCGGTAGTTCGAGAACACAAAGTGACTTAATCAGGCAGGCGACCGCACGCCGAAGCACACATCGAAGGAGAGAGTTGGTGGAGGAGAAGGAAGTTCGTTTCAGGAGGGTCAAATGGCTGTTGCTCGCCCTATTGATCTTAATCTCACTCGTCCTGATTTGGCCGGGAGCTGAGAAAGTCCCAGCATTGCGGGCAGCTCCGGCAAAGGGCGGCACGCCGCTGGACCTGAGCAGACTCGGCAATTTGGCCCTCGATATCAATGTGGTTCAGTCGTGGGCGCTTTCCGATCCACAGGTTGGGGCGTTGTTGGCAGGCGCTAACTATGACCTGGTTGATGCAGTGCGCCTGGGCAAAGCGGAAGCGCGCCCTTGGAGCGAGCAAGGGTGCAGCGATCGAAATTGTGCCCATGTGACCTTCTATGATTATGACAGCAGCGGCACCATTGAGGCGATCGTGAACGTCGAAAGCGGGCAGGTACTCAGTCGCTGGTATGACCCCGTCGCCATGCCGAACCCCACTGAGAACGTCCGGCCCCGCGCTGTGGAAATTGCTGCCGCCAATCCGGTGGTGGTTGACGTGCTTGGCGATATCCGCGCTGTAGAGCCATTGATGGTGCCTATGTTCATCTGGCTGCTCGGCGGCCCCTGTAGCGAATCCTGGTGTGTGGATCTCACCTTTGAGGATCCGGCCGGCACCGGCCGCATCTACCACGTAGTAGTTGATATGGAGGCCGCCGAAGTCGTGCGTACGTTTTATAGCCGGTCACGCCCAGATCGACAGTTCAAGAGCCAGGCACAGGATCTACCGTTTGAGGATGGCTGTCACGAGCAGGCCGGCTGGAGTGTCTGCTGGGAGATGACAGGCCAAGATGGGATGAATTTCTACGATGCCACATTTGAGGGTGAGCGCGTGTTCAAGAGCGCCAAGGTCGGCCAGGCGGAGGTGTGGTATCCCGCCTGGCCGGGCGGCTATCGGGACGAAATCGGCTTCCGAGCCAGCGTTCCCCCGCACTACGGAACAGAAGTCAACGAGATACCCGGCGGCTTTGAGGTCCGGCAACTGTACACAGAGTTCCTGCGTTGGCCTAATTGCATCTGCTGCTATCGCTATGAACAGGTACTGAAGTTCTTTGACGACGGCTCAATCGACTTCATTTTTATCTCCCACGGCCCCGGTTGCGAGGACCTTTCCAATTACCGTCCCTTCTGGCGTATAGAACTCGATCACGGCTCCGCTCCTGGCGACCAGGTTTGGGCCTGGGATGAAACCGGCTGGGTACAGCTTGAAAAAGAAACGGAAATGGAACTATTCGTTCAGCCGGGCCCAGATGGGCAAGCGCTGGCGACCGTCAATGGCGATGCCAGTCAGCGCTGGTCGCCGGTTAAGACCGATCCTGTTGGGCTGGATGAGGGCAAGCTGTTTGTGCTGGCCGCCAATGAAGGAGAAGGGGAAGGCCCGATTTCCACCGGCCCGGCGAACACTTTCCAACCGCCCCGTCAATGGTTGAATGAGGAGCCGCTAGATGGCAAAGAGATTGTGCTCTGGTTCATCCCCAACCTAAAGACCCGGCATGATGACCCGATGTGGTGTACCCCGGACCCTGCCCCGGATTTCTCACCCTGTGACGCCATACTACACATGGAACCGGCCGGCGAACTGGAGCAGCCGCCGGCCGAGGAGTTGGCTACGCCGAGTCCGCCGCCCACCACCACCCTGCAGCCGACTCCGGCAGGCACGGCCACTGGCACTCCCGCACCAATCGAGGGTTTCACGGCTGAGGAAATCATCGCCGCCTCCGGCTGCGTGGCCTGCCACAAGATCGGCGACCTCGGCCAGGCCGGAAGAGTCGGGCCTGACCTGAGCTATATCGGCCTGATTGCCGGCGGGCGTGTTGCCGGAATGTCAGCGGAAAACTATATCCGCCAGTCCATTGTTGACCCCAACGCCTATTTGGCCCCGCTTTGCCCCAATGGCGCTTGCCTGGCAAACGTGATGCCCAGGGATTACGCAACGCGTCTTACGGATGAACAGATCTCGATGGTCGTTTCCTACCTAATGGCGCTGAACTATCAGCCGCCCATAGACGGCGGCTCGACGCCCACCGCAGAGGCAACCGAGAGCACAATTGGCGGAGGAGGTGAAGAAGTGACCGCCGAAGGGACGCCGGTCATAACAGCCACCGCCGATAACCAGCTTATACCTGGCGTAGAGAGTATCCCCCGCGAGCCGCTTGTGGCGGGCGCCTTGTTGCTTGCCGCCGCGATCCTGATCTTGCTATTAATCCTATTGATCAGGCGGCTGTAGTTCGAGCATCTACACACCGTACTTTTCTTTCAACGCCCGCTCGATCTGGCGTTTGGATTCTTCTTCGCGCATGGATGCGCGCTTGTCATAGAGCTTCTTGCCGCGCGCCAGGGCTACCTCAACCTTCGCGCGTCCCGCCTTGAGAAATAGGCGCGTCGGTACCATCGTAACACCCTTGGAGGCTAACGCTTCCATGATCTTGTTAATCTCGCGGCGGTGCAGCAACAGCTTTCGCGGCCGGGTCGGCTCGTGGTTTTGCCGGTTTCCCTGTTCGTACTCAGCAATGTGCGCCTCCATCAGCCACAGCTCGCCGTCTCGCGGCTGCACGTAGGCGCGCTGCAAGCTGACCCGATGGGCGCGAATGGATTTGATCTCCGTCCCGGTCAGCGCCAGCCCCGCTTCAAAGCGCTCCAGCAAGAGATAGTCATGGCCGGCCCGCCGATTTACACTGATTACCTTAATCTCGTCTTTTCCGCTCATCGTTACATGGAGCCGGGCGCCTTCGCAGGTGTATTGGGCCGGCGCTTCCGGCGACTGATGCTATTGGCCGTTCAATAAGTACTCGATTGCTCGCTGCAGCTGGGTGTCTTCCTCTCCCCCCAGGCTTTCCGGCGTCTCGATCTCAATATCCGGCGTTATGCCCACGCCGTCAATGCTTTGATTTTCAGGCGTGTACCAGCGGGCGATGGTCACACGCAGCTCGGAACCATCCGTTAGATCATGTGGCAATTGTACCGATCCCTTGCCAAAGGTCACTTCTCCGATCAGGATCGCCCGGCCATTATCTTGCAACGCCCCGGCTACGATCTCGGATGCACTGGCGCTGCCGGCGTTCACCAGGACGACCAGTGGGATGGCCTCCGCCAGATCGCCGCTGTCCGCTTCATATGTCTGATCAATGTCATAGAAGTCACTGCGCTCAAACAATACGATCCCGCCGGGCAGGAATAGGTCAGCTACGGCCACCGATTGATCGAGGAATCCGCCCGGATTGTCCCGCAAGTCGAGAATCAAGCCGCGCGGGTTCTGTGACAACAGTTCGTTCAGCGCCAGAGTTAACTGCGATTCCGCATTGCGCCCGAAGCTGGTCAGATGCACATATCCGATGCCCTCTTCCAACATGGATGATTCAATGAGGGGGATTTCAATCCTCTGTCGAGTGATGGTTACTTCGAAGGGATCATCCACACCCGGTCGCCCGAATGTGATGGTGACATCGGTACCTTCAGGTCCCCTGACCAGTGAGATCACTTCATCAATTGACTTGCCGGCCAGCGACTCGCCGTTCACTTCCAGGAAGATGTCCCCTGCTTTCACCCCGGCCAGATCTGCCGGCTGACCGTCAAAGGGCCGGACTATCACAGTGAACCCTTCTTCATTCTCATCCACGAGCGCGCCGATGCCCTCATAGGAACCTTGCAATGACTCGCGGATTTGTTGCGCCGCTTCGGGATCCGAAAAGCGTGTATACGGGTCGCCAAGTTCTTCGAGCACGCCGCGCAGAGCGGCATATGCCAGGTCTGTATCAGCGGGAATCTCGCCGTCATACTCGCCCTTGATGATTTCCCAGGCCTCCCACAGGATGGCCAGGTCATCCGCCTCAAACTCACCGGCCGGCTCGGTTGCTGCCGGTGGGTCACCTGCGGAGCCGGGTGTTTGTGTGGGTTCGGGCTGTTGCGCTGCATCCTCGCTTTCCTCAGTAGGCGTGGGTAGCGCCTCGGTTGGTGAAGCCGGGACAGTACTCGTCGCTGTGACTTCACTGGTAGCCGGAGCCTCACTGGTAGCAGGAACTTCACTGGGCGCGGCGGCCCCGGCCGGAGCTGAAGTGATGTCTGCCGGCGCTTCCGCGATTTCGCCGGCTCCATTGACGTCGGCCGTCGCGATTGACTCTACGGTTACCGGCAATTCAGACGGTTGTTCACCAGATGCAGCAGCGCGCATGCCCAGGGTGTACCCGGCGGCAAGCGCTACCCCGCATCCAACGAGCACAGCCAGCCCAACAAGCAGCACTGTAACGGGTCGCACATAATCTTTCGACATCATCAGTTCTCACGCTGTAAGTATTCAATCGCTTGCAGGAGCGGCTCATCCCTGCCGGCATCAATAGCTTCCTGAGTTACTTCCACGACCAGGTCCGGCTGCAATCCCTGCTGATCAATCTGATGGCGGTCCGGCGTAAACCAGCGCGAGGCTGTGACATGGATAGAGGAGCCATCGCTCAAATCAAAGACAAGCTGAACCGACCCCTTGCCAAACGTGGGCGCGCCGACGAGGTAGGCCCGTTCATGATCCTGCAGCGCTCCCGCCAAAATCTCCGCAGAGCTGGCCGTGCCGCCATCTACCAGGACAACCAGGGGCATATCACCCGCGACAGCTCCCGGCTCAGCCCGATACTCTTCCTCGACCTGTCCCTGGCTCTGTTGGTAAAGCACCGGCACATCGTCCAGAAAATGATCGGCGACATCCACCGCCGCGGTTAGCAACCCGCCCGGATTGTTGCGCAGATCCAGGACAAGCTTTTCCGCGCCCTGGCGTTGCAACTCCGAGATGGCCCGCTCGATCTCCTCACCGCTCTCGCCGCTGAAACGGGTTAACTGAATGTAACCAATATCTGGGTTCGTTTCAAGAATCTTGAAGGTCACGGAAGGAAGCAGAATCTCGGCCCGCTCAATCGCCACGTCAAATGGTTCGGCTTCTCCTGCCCGGCTGATAGTCAAGGTGACCATTGTGCCTTTTTCCCCCTTGATCAGCTCAGCCACTTCCGACACGGCCATCTGCGGCGTGATAGTGACGCCATCTACGGCCAACAGAACGTCGCCGGAGAGAATGCCGGCCTTCTCAGCCGGGTTATCGGGGATCGGATCCAACAATAACTCGTTCGCTTCGTTGCGGCTCAGATAAGCGCCAATTCCACCGAAGTTGCCGGAGAGGCGTTCTCGTTCCTCATCGCGGGCCGGCGGCTCAATGAACACCGTGTATGGGTCATTCACGGTTGCCAATGCGCCGCGCACTGCACCGTAGGTGACTTCTGTCAGGCCGGGTAAATCGCCGAGGTAGTTGCCCTCGATCAGCGCCCAGGCCTCATCCAGCAAATCAAAGCTGTCATCGGAGCTGGAGGAACTGTTTTCCCAGGCAGCTTCGACTCCACCGTACTCGTTAAAGACGACGCCGGCAGCGAAGGCCGCCAGCAGCAATAGCAAGATCACCAACCCTGCAACGATGTTTCGTAGATTATTTGACATGGTTTCTCGCGGCCATTGACGCTTGTCATCCAGGCAGTTGTCACCGAGTGGGGATTATTGCTACCCCGTTTGATAGCGACAAGATGTAACCATGATGAGATCGTTTGTCCGGCCCTTGGCAAGTCAGTATACTCCACCTCGGAGAAGAAGAGCATTGATGTTGCCGCTATCCGGGGTTGGCCGGTCTGTCTCTAATCGAATACTTAGCGCACCACTCTGGAGAATTGCCCTTCCGTTGCTCCTGTTGGCCCTGTCATTTCACCCTCCGATTCGGGAGCTCTATGCGCAAAGCGACTACTCAGCTATGGCCGCTGAAAAGCTCTCCGCGATGAGCGTGACTGAACGGGTTGGCCAGTTGTTTCTGGTGACATTTCCCGGCAACGATGTTGCCCTGGAAGATGACATCGTCGAGCTGATTACGGAGTACCACATTGGCGGAGTGGTGCTCAGATCCGATTCCGACAATTTTGCCGGCGGGAGCAACATTGCAGCCGAGACAGCCGGTCTGATCAACGACTTACAGCAAGTAGCCCTCATCGGCGCCTCTACCTTGATGACTGATACCGAGGTAAGTGATGCGGTGCCACCCACGGCGACGCCGCTACCTTCAGGGAGCGCATTGCCGCTCCTTATCGCCATCCAACAGGACGGCGACGGTCCTCCCATTGACCAATTGTTGACCGGCATTTCCGGCCTACCCAGCCCGATGGCGATTGGGGCCACATGGCAACCGTCGGTCGCCGGGCAGGTAGGCGAGATCAGTGGGCGCGAGCTGGGCGCCCTTGGCGTCAACATGCTATTGGGCCCCTCACTGGACATTGTGACTTCGTCTCCGGCGGTCGGCGGCAACGGCCTGGGCGTGAATACCTTTGGTGGAAGCCCTTATTGGGTGGGTCAGATGGGGCGGGCATATGTCGAAGGTATTCACATTGGCAGCCAGGGGCGAATGGTGGTCTTTGTCCGGCACTTTCCCGGCGTCGGCAGCAGTGATCGGCCACTGGGTTCAGAGGTCGCCACGGTGGGTCGTTCAATCGAGGAATTACGCGCATTCGAATTGATCCCATTTGCGGAAGTAACCGACCTAAACAACGACCCGGCCGCCATTACGAACGGTGTGATGACTACACACGTTCGCTATCAGGGCTTTTCTGGGACGGCGCAAGCAGCGACCGGCCCAATCACCTTCGATGGGCAGGCGCTACAGCAGTTGCTCGCGCTGCCGGAGTTTGCCCCCTGGCGTACCGGCGGCGGACTGGTCGTCTCCGACTCGTTGGGTAGTCAGGCGGTTCACCTGTTTTATGATGAAACGGGCGCGGAGTTTCCACACCGGCGGGTGGCGCGAGATGCACTCCTGGCAGGACAGGATCTCTTGTACATTGATGACTTTGCACTGGAGCCGGATGATTTCGCCGCGCAGATGGCAAACGTGCGCGACACAATCAACTGGTTTCAAGAGCGATATGCGGTTGATCCCACATTTCAGGTGCGCGTTGATGATGCGGTGTTACGCATACTACAACAAAAGCTGGAGCTATACGCCGGCGATTTCCAGGTCGAAAATGTACTGGTTCAGACCGGAGATCTCGCTGAACGCCTGAATCAGCCGGACGATGCCGCCACAATCTTCAGGGTAGCCAAAAATGCGATTAGCTTGCTAGTCTCTTCGCAAGCGCCGCTGCCACGTTCACTTCGGCCGGACGATCGCGTGGTCATATTTACCGATTTGCGAGAGGCGAGACAGTGTTCCAATTGTGCGCCGCAGCCTTACATCTCTCCCACCGCGTTGGAAGAAATGATTCTTGCCTTCTATGGGCCGGAGGGTAGCGACCAGATCCAGCTCAACCGGATCCGCAGTTTCACGTATGCCGATCTGAAAGACTTCTTGACCACCGCGCCCGAAGCGACCCCATCGCCGGCCACACCCACACCCACCACGGCCCCACCTGCAACCCCGGGCGAGCCGGCATCGGGAGCCACACCTACCACTTTGCCGTCCCCCACGCCGTCAGTTGCGGAAAGCGTTGGCCAGGCGCTGGAGGCCGCCAATTGGATAATTTTTGCGGCCCTTGATGTCAACCCCGCGGAGCCGGCCTCGGATGCGTTGAATCTCTTTTTGGCTCAGCGGCCGGACATCGTCAGTGACAGCAACATCGTCGTGCTGAACTTTAGCACGCCATACCATCTGGACACGACTGAGCTGAGTAAGCTTTCTGCATCGTTTGCGGTGTACAGCAAGATTGAAGTGGCCGTCGAAGCGGCAGTTCAGGCGCTCTTTCAGGAATCTCCCGTCGCCGGCGCCCCGCCAATCAGTTTGCCCAGCATCAATTACGACTTGAACGTCATCACCCAGCCGGATCCGGACCAGATCATTGACCTGTACATTGAGCAGGACGGAAACTTGCAGGCTCCCGCGCGTGAACTACCGCTGGAGGTGGTCGTGGGTGAGACATTGCACCTGGTTACCGGCGAAATCGTCGATCACAACGGCAATCCCGTGCCGGACGGCACGCCGGTGCAATTTCTACAGACCGATCGCCTGCAGGGTTTCACGAGTATAGTGTCACAACAGCCAACACAAGGGGGCGTAGCCAGATTGGACTACGTTCTGGAGGCGCAAACCGGCCTGTTTCGCATTACGGCGGTCTCCGGCGGTGCGACCAACTCCCAACAAGTAGATATCATTATCGGCGAGAATGTGCGCATCGTGGTGGTCACCCTCACCCCGGCTCCCACTCCAATGGACACACCTACCGTCGCTCCAACGGAGACGCTTGAGCCGACCCCCGTGCCGACAGCGACTGCTACCCCTACCCCCGTTCCGCCTCCTCCAGAGCCGGGCCTGAGCATTTCGCTGTCTACCTTCAGCAATTTACTCGGCTTTGTCACCGGCCTGACCCTGACCAGCATACTGGGCATTGTGCTCGGCCAACGATTGCGCCTGTCAGGACCCAGCGCATTGCTGCGACTGCTGCTTTGGGGCCTGTTGGGAAGCCTCGCGCTATATAATTACTATCTGCTGCAGTTGCCGGGAAGCAGCTGGTTGTCCTCTTTGGGGAACTGGGCTGCCCTGGTTGCAACTGCCGGCGGGGGAATGGTCGGTCTGCTGCTCGCGGCGCAAGTCATGCAGCGAGACTCCTCGCCGGATGCCGGCTGACGCGACCGGCCCCCGATCATATAAATGCAAGGAAGTGCTATGAGTATATGCCGCAAGATTCCCGGCCGATCCGGTGAACACAGCACCAATCCGGCAGAAAATATGCCGCGAGCACAGCTTATAAACAGGATGGGGCATGGATTTGCTCTCTTGCTCGTTCTATTGCTGGCGCTGGCGACCACCGCATGCGATCTCTTTCCGCCGGCGACAAGCGCGCCGCCAACAGCGCTGCCGACGACAGCCTCCAGTGTCGAGAGTGACGATGCCACGCCGGTTGCCAGCCCAGGTCCGGCCGGACGCGCTTACTCGCATTACGTTAATCCAGATATGGGATTTGCCTTTGACTATCCCAGCGGCTGGGCGCTACAGGAATCAGGCGACCTAGTTACGATAGCGACTGAGGAGGGTCTGCTGCAGGCTGACGCCGGCTACACGGCTGAAGGTGCAATGATTGTCGTGGCTGTCGGACCAATTGAGGACAACTTCGCCGGCTCGCTCGAAGGAGCCCTAACGAGGTCAGTCGAGGACTTGACCGCGCCGGCGAACGCGGAAATTCAGTCCGGACCCACTCGCTTCAACATCAACGGTTATGAGGCCGGTCGCGTAGTGGTGGCAGGCACCGACGATGGCACAGGGGAAGACGTGGTCGTCTATATTACGCTCGTCCGAAGCGGTAATATGGTTGCCTTAGTCACCGGCACAACACTGGCTGCCAACGATCTCCTGTTTGAGCCCCAATTTGATGCCGTAGCCTCATCCATTGTCCTGCCGGCGGAGGTTGAGCGCGGGCAGCGCGAACTACCGGCTGCTACTGGAGAACTCTCTTACGGGCAGACAATTACGGGGACCTTCGCCGCAGACGAACTGGTCGTCTGGGCTTTTCAGGGGCAGATGGGTGACGTGCTCAACATCAGCGCCGCACCAACCACCGCCAGCCTCGACCTGACCGTGGACGTGGTTGACGGCACGGGAAGCACCATCCTTCCCACCGGCGAGGTGGACAATTCGGTGGGCGACGAAGTGATTGGAGGGCTGGTGTTGCCGGAGGACGGAGAATTTCGTGTGGTGCTGGGAGGCTTTCTGGGATCGGCTGGCACTTATGAGTTGACCGTGGCTGAGGCTACAGCGGCATTTGGCGACGTATCACCAGGCGCCGTAATCACCGGCTCTTTGGAAGCAGGCGGAGACGATACCTTCACCTTTACCGCCTCCGAGGGCGTCACCATGACAATCGTGGCCGCACCTGGACCGGATCTGGACCTTGTTCTCGCGGTGAAGGAGTTGAGCGGCGAGGAAATCGTCAAACGAGATGTCGGCTTTGAAGGCGAGGGCGAGCTGGCGAGCTTCGCGCCCGAAGTTACCGGCCAATACCTCTTGCAACTCAGCGAATTCTCCGGTACAGGAAACGGCCCTTATACGCTTAGCATTGTCAATGCTGAAACTGCGCTCATCCACGAGAACGGCGAGCTTAACGGCGAGGAAGAGGCAATTTTCCCGCTTTCAGTTGCTGACGGGCAAATGGTGGTTGCGGTGGTGACTCCGGCGACTGACCAGGATGTCGCGTTAGCCCTGGTAGATTCGAGTGAGCAACCACTCCTCGAAGTTGACACCGGCTTCGCCGGAGCCGCGGAAATACTCGCCAGCGCGCCGTTACCCGCAGGAGAATATCAACTACAAGTGACGAACGCGTCGTCAACCCCTGGCTCATTCCAAATTGTCGCCAGCCTGAGCGCCAGCGGCGGCGCGTCGGACCTGGAAGCCGGCCAGCAATCCGGCGACCCAGTCGAGCTCTTGCCGGGCGTTGCTGTTGATTCCATGATGGAGCCGGCGACTACGGACACTTTCACCTTCTTCGCTCGCGCCGGTGAGGAAAACACGATCTTTGTCATTCCTACCGGCGCAACGGACCCCGTGGTGGATATCCTCAATGCCGCCGGCACCGTCATCCTTAACGTGGATAGCGGCTTTGTTCAGGAACCCGAAACCCTGACCTTCATTGCGGAACAAAGCGGCGACTACCACCTGGAAGTTCACAACTTCATTGCGACCGAAGGCCCCTATGTCATTGGGGTCCTGGGGCCTGGGGGAAGCTACACCTCAGCCACCGGCAGCATCGGAAACGATACCGCCGACCGGTATGATTTATCGGTAACCGGCGGTGAGCGTTGGACGGTCATGCTATTTCCGGAGGAAGGGTTTGACGCTGTCTTGGAGGTGTTGGATCAGTCGGGCCAGCCGGTCGCTACTTCAGATATCGGTGTGGCTAGCGAACCCGAGACAATACTCCTACAGTCGCCGGAGGGTGGCGCATACACCGTGCGCGTACGCGGCTTCGTCAACGCCGGCGGCAACTACCGTATCATCATGGTCAAACTGTAGGCTGGGAGGGTTTTCCCGGCACCCTCCTGGCAACTGCGCGATGACGATCTACCTGGCCTTGCTTCGCGGCATCAATGTCGGCGGAAACAACTTGATCAAGATGCCTGACCTGGCAGCTTGCTTTGAAACGTTGGGCTTTTCCAATGTGCGCACCTATATTCAGAGTGGCAACGTAATCTTCAGCACTACAGAACCGGATCAGTCCGCGTTGACCAGCATGATTGAAGCAACCCTGGATGCAACTTTTGGCGCTCAAATTCCTGTGGTGATCCGATCCGCCGGCGAATTGAAATCAATCGTCTCCGACGCGCCGGACGGATTCGGAAGCGAGCCGGCTATCTATAGCTGCGACATCATATTCCTGAAGGACTCCCTTACCTCGGCTGAGGCAATGCAGTGGGTCAGCGTCAGAGACGGCGTTGACCAGGTGCAGGCGGGATCCGGAGTGATTTACTTCTCCAAGCTGGTCAGCAAGGCATCCCGGAGCCATATGAGTCGAATCATCTCGACGCCGGTATACAAGAACATGACTATTCGCAGGTGGGGTACAGTTTCCAAGCTACTGGGCATGATGCAGAGTGAGGGTCACTAAGTCAGCTCATCCGAGTCCCCTTGCCGGCCACCCTGAAAAAGCGACAGGGCAACTCTACTTGCAGGTTCCCCGTTCGACCACTATGATATGCTAACTGGCTTTCCTTGAGGGAGACCTACGGGGTTTCTGGGAGGCCTGGCGAGAGAACACCTGCCTTGCAGGACGCCGGCAACGCCTTGCAGGGCACAACCCTTGCGGCATTGGAGGTCCTTATGCGTCGAGAAGTCATCGTGTCTGCCGGCTGGGGCGCGGGAACGACGCTGTCGTTGGGCTTGATGATCCTCATCGGTTCCCGCAGGCTGGCCCACTTTGACGCGGCCCTCGCCGCGTATACAGCTGCTGTGCTCTTCGCCACGTTTGGCCTGACATATCGTTACGCCATGTGGCTGCAACGACCGCCGACATCCATGTATTGGAGGCGTGGCTGGCAGACCTTCTTCAAGGGCGGCTACCGGGCCAGAAACTTGCGCTCCTCCGCCGGCCACATTTTCAACGACATCATCATCAACCGGTTCATAATCGCCCGAGACAGAGTGCGCGGCATCACCCATTTGCTAATCATGTGGGGCTGCATCCTGGCCATTGTGATTACCTTCCCGCTTGTGTTCGGCTGGCTGAGCTTTGAGTCCATCCCTGAGGACCTATCGCTCTATCAGGCGTACGTATTCGGCATCCCGACCTTCATCTTTCCTGTTGACTCCATATTCGCCTTCTTCGCCTTTCACGGCCTGGTCTGGTCCTCGTTTCTGGTCATCGCCGGCGTGATGCTGGCCATGCGCCGCCGGATGCGAGAAGAGGGTGCGGCGGCCGTACAAAGGTTTGCTGAGGACTTCTTGCCGCTGGTCCTCCTATTCGCTGTCAGCCTGAGTGGTCTGATGCTCACCGCCAGCTACACCTGGATGCGCGGCTATGCCTACGAATTCATCGCCATTTTTCATGCCATCACCGTGATCGCTACCTTTCTGTGGCTGCCGTTCGGCAAATTCTTTCATATTTTCCAGCGACCGGCGCAGACCGGCGTCCGCTTCTACAAGGAGATCGGCCAGCACGAGGAAGCCGCCCATTGCCGGCGCTGCGGCCAACCTTTCTCCTCGCTCATGCACATCACCGACCTGATGCAGGTAGAAGAAAAACTGGGGTACGATTACCGGATGAAGGATGGTGAAATCGGCCACTACCAGTGGATATGCCCGCCGTGCCGCCGGGCGACAGTGGCTCAAGCGCAAGGTCAATTGTGGCAAACGGCGCGAGGGGCGCAGGTCACTTCTGTCCACTCTCCGGCCACCATGCCGGTTTACGTCAACCCCGGCCTGGGCGAAGGCCCGCTCGGCGACGAAGACGCGCGCAACTTCCACGCGTGAATAAGGAAGACCGATGACAATGATCTCCCCTGCCGCCATCCATGTGAAAGACCCATTCGGCCCCACCCTGGCCTATTCACATGGCCTGCGCCTGGACACGGGCGTTGAGCCGGACAAGGTCGTCAAGACCCATTGCTGTTTCTGCGGCCAACAGTGCGGCATCCAGCTAAAGGTCAAGGACAATCAGGTGATAGGTTTTGAACCCTGGTACGACTTCCCCTTCAACCGGGGTAAGCTCTGCCCGAAAGGGGTTAAGCGCTACTTGCAGGGGGCGCACCCCGACCGGCTGCTGCACGCCTTTGAGCGAGACGCGCTTGCCCCCGGCGGCTTCAAGGAAACGACCTATGAACAGGCCATCCGGCGCGTCGCCGCTGAGATCAATCGCATTCAGGGCAGTTACGGCCGGGACTCCTTTGCCGTCCTCAGCGGGGCCAGCCTGACCACTGAAAAAGCCTATTTGATGGGCAAGTTCGCCCACATGTGCTTGCGCACCGCGAACATTGATTACAACGGCCGCCTCTGCATGGTCAGCGCCGGCGCCGGCAACAAGAAAGCATTTGGCGTGGACCGCGCCGCCAACCCCTGGAGTGACATACTAGGGGCGGAGCTGGTCTGGATTAGCGGGGCGAACGTGGCCGAATGCGCCCCTATTACCACCGACTACGTCTGGCAGGCGCGAGAAAACGGAGCCAGAATCATCGTCGTTGACCCGCGCATCACTCCCATCGCCCGCACTTGCGACCTCTACTTACCCATCAAGCCGGGCCGGGACATCGCCCTCTTCAACGGCATCCTGCACCTCATGATCGAGCACGACTGGCTGGATCACGCCTTCATCAACGCCCACACCACCGGCTTTGAGGCCGCGGCGGAGCATGTACAGCAGTGGACTCCGGCCAGGACGGCGCAGGTCACCGGTATCGCCGAGAGCGCTATCCGGCAGGCTGCCGAATGGTGGGGCACTGCCCGCACCAGCTTCCTGATGCACGCCCGCGGCATCGAACATCACAGTCACGGCGTGCAGAACGTGCTCGGCGCGATCAACATGGTGCTGGCCTCCGGGCGCATCGGACGAGAAAACTGCGGCTACGCCACCATCACCGGCCAGGGTAACGGCCAGGGCGGGCGCGAGCATGGGCAGAAATGTGACCAGCTACCCGGAGCACGCGACTTGAGCAATCCCGATCATCGCGCCTTCGTGGCCGGCATCTGGGGAATGGACGCTGAGGAGCTACCGCAACCCGGCGTAGATGCCTACGAGATCTTTCGTCAGATTGACCGGGGCGAGATCAGGGGGCTGCTTTCCATTTGCTTCAATCCCCTGGTCTCCTTGCCGGACAATAACTACGTCCGCGCCCAACTGGAGAAGCTGGAGTTTTTCGTGGCGATTGATTTCTTCCTGAGTGACACCGCCCGCTACGCGCATGTCGTGTTGCCCGGCTCACTCCATGAGGAGGACGAAGGAACAGTCACCACGGTCGAAGGGCGGGTGATCCGGATTAACAAGGCCATTGACTGTCCCGGCGATGCTCGCCAGGATTGGCGCATCATCCAGGACATTGCCGCGGCGCTGGGCCGGGAGCAGGGATTGACCTTCTCCGGCCCGGCGGAGATTTTTGCCGAGCTGGGCAGGGCCTCGAAGGGCGGCATCGCCGATTATTCCGGCATTACCTACGACAAGATTGAGGCGCAAAACGGCGTCTTCTGGCCCTGCCCGGACGCGGAGCATCCCGGCACGCCCCGCCTCTTTGAGCCGGGTTCGTGGAATCCGATTGCACGCGGCGCCGGCCCGTTTTACTTCCCCGACGGCAAGGCGCGCTTCAATGTCGCTCCATATTCTCCGCCGGCCGAGGGTGTTGACGATGAATTTCCGCTCATGCTCACCACTGGCCGGGTGGTCAGCCAATTCCTCTCCGGCACGCAGACGCGGCGCATCGGCCCGCTGGTGGACAACTACCCGGAACCGCGCATTGAGATGCACCCAACCCTGGCGGCAAAGCTCGGCGTGGCCGATGGCGAGTGGGTCACCGCCGAATCGCGGCGAGGGAGCGCCACCCTGCGCGCCCTGGTAGTCAAGAGCATCCGGCCGGACACGATTTTCATTCCCTATCATTGGCCGGATAAGCAGTCGGCCAATCAGCTCACTATTTCGGCCCAGGACCCCATCTCAAAGATTCCGGAATACAAGGTCTGCGCCGTTCGGGTGAGAAAGGCGGCCAATCAATGAGCATAGCATCCCATAGCTCTCCCCCTGATCATTTGCCGGATGAACCTGCTGAGGAGGACCTGCAGGCCTTTCGGCAAGCATATGTAGATGCGGCAATGAGCGGATTGTGCCATGAGGGCGCCCTGGAATGCGCGCGGGGCGCTGTCCGTTCGCTGACGGCAGAGCAGATTCGCGAGATTCTCCGCGAGGAATGGGAAGTTGGCTAAGCCGGCCGGAATGGAGTTCTTCGTGGACCCTGGGCGCTGCATTGGCTGCCAGGCGTGCGTCCAGGCGTGCACCGAGTGCGACTCGCATAGGGGACAGTCCATGATTCAGTTGGACTATGTCGATCGTAGCGCCTCGCCGCAGACCGTGCCCGTGATCTGCATGCACTGCGACTCGCCTACCTGCGCCGAGGTATGCCCGGCAGACGCCATCAAGCGTACAGCAGACGGCGTAGTGCAAACAGCGCGCAAGCCGCGCTGTATCGCCTGCAACAACTGTGTGCTGGCCTGTCCATTCGGCGTGCCCAAAATGAACAATCGCATGAATCTGATGATGAAGTGCGACATGTGTTATGACCGCACCTCCGTTGGGCTGAAGCCGATGTGCGCATCCGTCTGTCCCAGCCAAGCGCTATTTTACGGCACGCGGGAGGAGATCGAACGTCTACGGCCCCGTTCCCGGCCAATGAACGCTTTCCAGTTCGGCAACCAGCTCGTTACCACGAAGGTGAGCATGATGGTTCCTCGCGAAGCTCCTCTCAACCTGGTGGATGTGGCCGCGTCGCTGCACCGCCAACCTGCCCCGGAGGCGGTTCCCCTGGAAGATCTGTTGCTGGCCAACCTCTTTATGGAAGCCTGACGAACGCAACCCGATTCTTCAAATCGGGGCGGCGAGTGTAACTTCGACTTGCGAAGGAAGTGAGCGATGACGACCGAAGAGCCTGAACAGTTAACGTCCCCGCCCGACGGCCGTTCGCTGGAGGAACAACCGCGCTGGCGACAGGACTTTCCAATTGATTGGCCGCAGGATGAATATCTCTCCCGGCGTGAGTTCATCAAGTTCCTGTTGCTCACCAGCGCCGCCTTCAGCGCCGGGCAAGTGTGGTTCCTGGGTGCAAGTTACTTTCGGGCAATGCAGCCGGATCCGGCCGAACTGGTGATTGCTCGCGTGGACGATGTGCCGGTAGGCGGCTCGCTCATCTTTTACTACCCCGAGGGAAGCCCGGCTCGCCTGCTGGTGCGTATTGATGAGGAGACGTTTGTTGCCTATGAGCAGCAATGCACCCATCTTACCTGCCCGGTCATTCCGCAGGTAGAGGTAGGCGAGCTACATTGCCCCTGCCACGATGGGGTCTTTGAGTTGCTGACCGGCAGACCCTTGTCCGGGCCGCCACAGCGGCCGCTGGCCCGGATCACCCTGGATATCCGCGACGGTTACGTCGTAGCCACCGGCATCGAGAGGAGAACCGTATGAAAAGGCGCTCCCGTTTCGCCCGTTCGCAACGCATGACTATCGCAACCGGCATCCTCTTTACCGTATTTATCATCATAATCCTGCAACTCTGGCTGTTTACGGCCACGATGAACGCCTTTCTGGGCGGCGACACGGGCATACTCTGGCCGGCCGCAATCGCCAGCCTGATCTGTCTGGGACTGAATACGGGACTGCTCTGGTATCTATATGGTCTTGAGAAGTAATCAGTCCAGCCGGCGCCGGCTATCCGCTCAGGTCGCCGACCTCTCACCCGGCTACTTTGCCCTGGTGATGGCGACGGGCATCGTCTCGATTGCCGCCTTTCTGCTTGACATGCCGCTGATAGCCGACGCGCTGTTGGCAATCAACATCGTCGCCTACGTTGTGCTGTGGCTCTTGACCCTATGGCGATTAGTCGTTTACCCCGCGCGCGTTTTTGCAGACTTGCGCAGCCACGCTCGCGGCCCCGGCTTCTTCACCCTGATAGCCGGGAGCTGTATCATGGGCGTTCAACTCCTGCTGATTGCCGGGCGGGAAACAATTGCCTGGTGGCTGTGGGGACTTGGGATTGGCTTGTGGCTGCTGGTGATGTACACGTTTTTCGCAGCCGTCACCATCAGGAGCGACAAGCCGCCCCTGGAAAGCGGGATCAACGGTGCATGGCTAATTGCCGTAGTCGGCACGCAGTCTATTGCCGTCCTGGGCACGCTGCTGTTGGCCGGCATGGAGAACCCTCCTGAGGCCGGCTTCTTCTTCACCCTCTGCATGTTTCTGCTGGGTTGCATGCTCTATCTGAGCATCATCACGCTCATATTCTACCGCCTGACCTTCGTGAAGCTGACCACAGCTGCGCTCACGCCACCCTACTTCATCAATATGGGAGCCGTAGCCATCACCACCCTGGCCGGCTCTATGCTCATCCTCAATGCCGCTGAATGGTCGCTGCTTACCGAACTCCTGCCCTTTCTGAAAGGCTTCACGCTCTTCTTTTGGTCAGCCGGGACCTGGTGGATACCTCTACTGTTCATTCTTGGCGCCTGGCGCCACCTATACAAGCGCTATCCCCTGACCTACGACCCGCAGTTTTGGGGCATGGTCTTTCCGCTGGGTATGTACACGGTATGCACCATTCGCCTCTCGCATGCGTTGGATTTGCCCGAGCTGATGGTCATCCCCCAGGGATTTGTCTATGTCGCGCTGGTTGCCTGGGTGGGCACATTCATCGGTCTGCTGGCGCAAATGGCCGGTTTCCCCCGGACGGCCGCCAGCCGGAGTTAGCGCGGCCATGGAACAGCCCATTATCGGTTTTGATCAAGACGAAATCGGCGACTGGCGGGCGATCCTCGCCTGCGGTCACCGCCAGCATGTGCGCCACAAACCGCCCCTGGTCAGCCGGCCCTGGGTTGAGACCGAAGCCGGCCGGAATCGTTTCCTGGGCTTCAAGTTGAACTGTCTGCTTTGTGACGAGGAACTACTCGCGGGTAACTCTGCCTGATTCGGCCCCGGCGTCCGGGCGACTTCCTACACCTTCCGGTAACTGAATAGCGCGCTGCTCAAGCCAACAAGTAGCATACAGGCTGAATCGTCGCGCTGTCTTGGGCCTCATTCAACCAGGAATGGGTTGTACCGTCGCTCGCTGCCGATAGTAGTTGGCCGGCCATGCCCAGGAAATACGCGCGTATCATCCGGCAGAGTCAGCAGTTTTTCACGGAGTGATTTCATCAGCGCGTTGTGGTCACAGCCGGGAAAATCTGTGCGCCCAATTCCCATCTCGAATAGCACGTCACCGCAAAAGACCAGACGATTCTCGCGTTCCAGAAAGCTCACATGTCCCGGCGCATGTCCTGGCGTGTCCAATACCTCCAGCACAACGTTGCCCACGCTGATTAGGTCCCCTTCCTGTAAATAGTGATCCGGCAGCGGCTGTTGGGGCATGCTCAGGCCGGCAGTCATGGAGGCAATCATGCTGGCCCCCTGCAACATTTCCAATGCATCGCGATGCATGTAAATGGGCGCGCCGGTGGCCTGCTTGAGATCCGCCAGCCCGCCCACATGATCGAAATGGCTGTGCGTGATCAGGATGTGCGAAATCTTCCACCCCTGTTCATCAAGGGTGGCGGCGATTGCATTGCCGGACCACGCCGGATCAATCACTGCCGCCATTCGCGTCTCATCACAGCCCACTATATAGCTGTTTGTGCTCAAGGGGCCGAGCGCCATCATCACGACTTGTATCATTGCAGCCTTCCTGGTTTCGTTGTAGGGCAGATTCTAGCGGGCAGTACAGCGCGAAACAAGGCCGGACTGCCCACCTATGGCGGGCCGGTTCGTTGCCAGGTGGTCTAAATGGAAAGGCAAGACTGCGGCCCCACAATTTGGGGTATACTCAGATACTCATATCGAAGTGGGCGCCGCCCGGCGGGCAGCGTTCATCTGACTTGTGGGACATCGAGGATACGGAGGGTGAAATGCGGAAGAAGGCGATACTGCTCACCGGCGCTGCCGGCGAGATCGGCCAGGCGATTATCAGGGAGCTGGCAGCTCGAGATGAACATCTGCTGATTACGATGGATCTCAGGCCGCTGCCGGAGGAGTTGCAAGGACTTTCCGTGCACATGGTCGGCGATATCCTCGATGAAAACACGCTCTCCCGGCTGACCACCGAGTACGCCATCGATGCCATCTTTCACCTGGCAGCCCTGTTGTCTACGAGATCTGAGTTCACGCCGGAGTTGGCCCACCGCGTCAATGTGAACGGCACGTTGAACCTGCTCCGGCTGGCGGCCGATCAGTCGCAGTGGCAGGGCGAGCAGGTCCGCTTTATCTTTCCCAGCTCAATCGCCGCCTATGGCCTCCCTTCTTTGGAAGTTAAGGAACGCGACTCTTGCTTAAAGGAGTGGGAGTGGAACAACCCGGCGACGATGTACGGGTGCAACAAGCTCTACTGCGAACTATTGGGTAGCTACTACAGCCGCAATTACAAGCAGTTGGCCTCGGGCCGGCCGACGATGCTGGACTTTCGCTCGCTCAGGTTTCCCGGCCTGATCAGCGCGCTGACGGTGCCGAGCGGCGGGACCAGCGACTATGGGCCGGAGATGATCCATGCCGCTGCCCAGGGTCAGCCCTACGCTTGCTTCGTACGTCCGGACACGCGCATCCCGTTCATGGCCATGCCGGACGCGGTGACTGCGCTGCTCAAATTGGCCGATGCGCCGGGTGATTCGTTAAGCCGGCAGGTGTACAATGTGACCGGCTTCAGCCTCTCGGCCGCTGAGTTCCGCGATCTGGTCTGCGCCGCCTTTCCCGGCGCTGAGATCACCTTTGAACCGCACCTAAAACGCCAGGCAATTGTGGATTCCTGGCCCGCCGATCTCAATGACCAGGCGGCGCGACATGACTGGGGATGGCAGCCGGCCTATAATGCCCGGCGCGCCTTTGACGAGTACCTGATTCCCAACATCCGGCAGCGCTATCAGCGCTAATCGCGACTATCTTGTCCCTTGCTTGCCGGGCGCACAAGTGACGGCCAGGTCTATCCCGGCTAAATGACCGTAGTAGACTCGGTCATCACTCGTCGCTTATGGGCAGCTCGCCAACCAGATAAAAGTCATCGCCTGATCCGGTACGCAGCCTTTCTCCTGAAACCGGGTCATAAAGTCCGGTCACCAGCCGGTATACGCCCGGCGCGAGATCTTCGGGCAGCGTGATCATGTGCCGGTCCACAATGGCTTCATTCACACCCCAGCAAGTAGGCGGCCATTGATTGCCCACCGGCCAGCCGTCGTGTTGCGCGACGATCGTCCCGGCGCTATCCAGCAAATGCGTGAAAACCGTATACGGCCTATCCACGCTGGCTAGCGCTGACCAGACAAATGTGACCTCCAGCTGACCCTCGTCGGGTGTGGCGACAACATCCGCCCCTTTCAGGACGATGTGATCTCCAAAGCGCACGCCTGCCGGTTGCAGCTCTTCCGGCATCGCCGGCATCTCAGGCTCCTGGGCGACCACAATCACAGCCTCTATTGGTCGCCAGGCAAATCCCAATGCCGTAACCAGCAGCAGTTGTAGGGCGACCAGCAGTATCCTCGTCGAATGCTCTACGTACTCCAGCGCCAGAAAGCCTGCTCCGAGCAGTGCCATCAGCGGCGTGAAGAAGAGCCACAACCGGCCGGTCTCGCCGCGTGTTGAGCCGGAAAGGTCGAGCAATAAGATGAAGACCGCCAGCGAAATCGCCAGCCAGCCGGCAGCCTGTGGTCGTTTCTGCCGGATGGAGCGTCCGGTCAGCCAGAGGAATCCGGCCAGCCAGACAACGCCCACAAAAGTCAGCAGGTCAACCAGATTGAACAGCAGCCACCAGGCGTAGTTCCGCCGGCTGGAGACCAATTCATAGTGTTGTCCAATTCCCGCGCGTGCGATCTCCCAGGGAGCCACACCCCACCCGATCCAGAAGATGAGCCATAGCGCCGCGCAGCCGCCGACAAATGCCAGCCCCCAGAATAGCCATCGCCGTGGCTGCGGCCTGGCCCCGGTCCCTTGCCACTGCCAAAGCACTACGTACAACGCCAACGGCAGCAACAGGGTCGCGTTGGCCATGGTCAGGAAGCTGCTTACCGAGAGCAGTAGGCCCGCGAGAAACAACAAGAGCAGCCGGTCGCGGCTCAGGCCAAGGTGAAAGACGTAGACCAGCAATAGCGAAAGGAAGACAAATAGCTGGTCGGACTGGGTGGCGAAGAGCACGACCGCCGGCATGGTGGCGACAGCCAGCGCAGATAAACGGGCCGCATCGCTGCCAAACAGCTCCCGGGCAAGTAGATAGGCGGGCAGTACCGCCAAAGCCGCTGCCAGCAGAGGGAGGACCGACCAGAAGGCAAGCGCGGCCGCCACATTGGCCGGCTGATTGAGCAGCCACAGGTCCATGCAGCGATTGGGCCACACCTGTTCTGCGATTGGCTGCGCCAACCTGGGAACCTTGGCCAGTAGAGCGATGGTGGCCCAGTTTGCCATCAGCAGGCCGGGCGGGTGGGTGCGCGAATGTTCCGATTCAAACCCGGCCATCTCCGCCGGGAAGTTACGCAAGACGGCGCCTAGATCCGATATGCCGGCCGAAGTCCAGAAGTGGCCGCTGGTGCGGACGGAAAGCACGCGATCAAGGAGTTCCGCCTCCACCTGTGGCCGGTCAGCGTAGACCAGAGCAAGCTGTAGCAGGAAGCAGCCCACAACCAGGCCGGTAAGCGCCAGCCGGTTCGCCCGGCGATTGTCCGGTTCACGCCTGAGCCAGCGAAAAGCGAGAAGCAGCATCCCTCCGGCCACCAATAAGGCCGGCAACCAGCGCGACGCCGGTCGCAACAGGTACGGCCAATACCATTCGCTGGTTTCCGGGGCCGGCCCGCGTAGATAAGGCACGACATCCGAAAAGACCAGCAGAACGACAAGCAACGCCCCCAGGACGATCAGGATAAGTGCGAACCTACTTGCCGGCATGGCCCGCGAAGATACTGAATGGCATCCGGCTTGTCAACATGATAAATCGCTGCGCCGGGTTACAATACCGCCCTAATGACAGTTGCTAATCCGCGCGGCCATCTGAGCCTAATCCCATGCTGATTCCAGCCGGCAAGAATGCGTAATCATGCCGCTACCCTGCTGAAGGTTGCTGTGACCCTGGTCGGCCTGGTGATCATCTTGTTCCAGGTAGAGCCGGGGGCCATATTACAGGGCCTGCTAAACGCTGATCCCGTTTGGCTGCTGATGACGTTCGTGATCTTTAACGCCAGCCTGGTGGTGCGCGCATTCCGCTGGCGAATTCTCCTGCGCGGCCTGGGCGCTGCCGTGCGATTTTCGCGACTGATCGCGCTCTACTTTGCCGGTAATTTCTTCAACACCTTTCTGCCGACCAGTTTCGGCGGCGATGTCGTGCGCGCCTGGGAAGCAACGGCGGATGTCTCGCCGGCTGTATCGGCAGGCACCGTCATCGTGGACCGGCTTACCGGCCTGATGGCGCTGTTCCTGATGGCGTTAGTCGTCCTTCCCTTCCGGCCGCCGAGCTTTCCCAACAACGTTCTTGTGGTCACTGTGCTGCTGGCGGTTGTGGGGCTTACCGGCGGCGTGCTGCTCCTCGAAGGAAGCATTTTCCGCCGCATCGGCCGGCGCTGGAAGGCGCTATCTCCCGATGGCGAAGGCATGGTAGGCCGCGTCTTACGCACCGTCAACGCCTGCGGCTGGAAGTCGGTCGGCATGGCGCTGCTGGTGTCCATCGCCTTCAATCTCATGCTTGCCGGCTGGTGGTGGACGGCCGCGCGTAGCCTGGGTCAGGATATCCCGTATACCTATCTGCTGCTGGTCATACCCATCCTCTCCGTCGTGCTATTGATCCCTTCGATTGGAGGGTTAGGCCCCAGCGAGGTGATTGCGCCGGTAGTCTTTGCCGGGGCCGGCGTGGCTGCTGCCAATGCCTATACCCTTTCACTGTTGGTGTTCCTGGTGCAGCGCCTTTCAGGTCTGCTCGGCGGGGTGTGGTACTTGCGGTCAACACTCCGCGCCGGGCGTTTACGGGGCGGCAAGGCTTCCACTGAAAGTTAGTCTGCTCTGACCGCTAGAGATGTGCTCCCGGCTGATGTATAATCGCGCAGTGTAGGCAATTGCTCTGCCCACCCGTTTAAGGCAGAGTCCCCCGGGTCATTAAGGAGATGAGTATGGGAGGGATTCCCAGCCTGTTATACAAGGATTTGCGCGCTGTTTTGCTCGAGTGCGGGCCGTTTGGCGACCGGGATCGAGAGCGACTGGAAGCGCTCTTCGATGATCATCAGTTGCGACCCTGGCGTTACATGATCCCGGAAGGCCGAAACGCCCTGACGCGCGTCGAGGCCCTGATCACCTTTCTTTACAACAAACCCTTTGACAAGCCGAATCCCCTTTTGCGGTTTGTGCGCATCCTGGCCGATCGCAGCCTGGAGCCGGGCTGCGGCCGTGAGTTGAACCGGATCAGTTCACAGTTGGCGGAACACTTCGGCGAACCGCACCTGGAGCCGGCTCCGAGAGCGGTGCGTGAGCGGGACAACCGGCGGCTGGAGAACCCAAAGATGCTGCAGAACGCCTTGCTTGACGCCTTCCCGACCCGGAGAGAATTGGACCGCATGGTTGCCCTGGAGTTGGGCGAGAATCTCAATGCCATTGCCAGCGACGGCAACCTGCAGCAAATTGTCTTCGAACTACTACGTTGGGCTGAGAGCCACGATAGAACAGCTCAATTGATTCGAGGGGCGCGGCGACAGAACGCCACGAACAGGGCATTGGCGCAGGCGGCAACCATCTACGGGCTCGATTGATGCCCGCCGGCAGACAGTGACCACCCGAATGGAGCTGATTCTGCCGTTGGATTCGCCGCAAGCCGTTCTCGGGACTTGCGGCGGCAAGGGAGCGAATCTGGCCCGGCTGGCTGCTGCCAGCTTCAACGTCCCACCCGGCTTCATCGTCACTACAGCCGGCTACCGCCTGTTCGTCGAGGAAAATCATCTTCAGGCGGGCATTGCACAGGCCGTCAGTTCGCTCAATATAGACGACCAGGACGGATGGCAGGCAGCATCTAGCGCTATTCGGGAGCGCTTTCAACAAGGTCGAATCCCTCCGCAGCTGGCAGTAGAAGTCAAACGAAGTTATGCACCGCTGGACTCAGCGCCGGTTGCCGTGCGCTCCTCCGCGACCGCCGAAGATCTGCCTTCCCTCTCCTTTGCCGGCCAACAAGATACCTACCTGAACGTCCGCGGTGAAGCGGCCCTATTTAGCGCAATCATAGATTGTTTCTCCAGCTTGTGGACGGCGCGGGCAATTGGTTATCGCCTCCGTAACGCTATTGAGCAAGAGAGTGTGCTGATGGCCGTCGTTGTACAGGAGATGGTTGCGAGTGAGGCCGCCGGCGTCCTATTCACGGCGAACCCATTGACCGGCCGGCGGAATGAAACAGTTATTGACGCCGTTTTTGGGCTGGGTGAGGCGCTGGTATCGGGTCAGACGGAGCCGGACCAATACGTGGTTGATACCACCACAGGAGAGATCCGGCACAGACAACTCGGCGCGAAGGCAATGGCGCTGGTTCCCGCCGGCGAAGGGGGCGTCAGGAGAGTGGGACTTGACGCCGGGACCAAACAGGTCTTGCCGGACTCAACGATACTCGAGTTGACCGAATTGGGACGGACAATCGCAGAGCTGTTCGAGGGCCCACAGGATATCGAATGGGCGTGGGCCGGCAACGCGCTTTTTTTGCTGCAATCGCGGTCCATCACATCGCTGTTTCCGCTGCCGGCTACATTGTCTGCCGATCCGTTGCAACTATTCTTCTCGTTTGCCGCCGTGCAAGGTGTAACGGAGCCGATCACTCCCCTAGGACGAGATACGATCAAGGCGGCGGCGGCCGGCGCGGGGCGACGCGGGATGGGATTTCAAGGAACTCTGGACACGCAGACGGTGTTTGTTGACGCCGCGGAACGGCTATGGCTCAACTTGACTCCGGTGGTCAACAACCGCATTGGCCGCCATGTCCTATATCGGTTCACGATAATGACTGAGGCCGGCACGAGGGTCGCATTGACCGAACTATTCACGCGACCCGAATTGCGCGATGGTATTCCTCGCCCTCGCACGATTTACAGGCTCGTTCGTTTCCTCGCTCCTACGCTCGTCGCCGTGCTGAGAGTGCTGATCTCGCCCGCTAAGCGAAGGGAGATCCATTTGCAGCGAGTAGAGGCGGTTTACTCCCGTTTTGTCGAACAGGCGAAGAAGGCGAAATCGCTCTCGGAGGTGCTCGCCCTGCATCAATCCATGTCTGACATTGCACTCTTGACCGCCTTCCGGCAATACGTGCCGTTGTTTTTGACCGGCAACGCCTGCCTCGCTTTACTGCACAGGTTAGGGCAGGTACTTCCCGGCGGGGAGTCGCTTGCTCTCTCTGCGACTCGTGGGCTGCCGCACAATGTCACTACTGAAATGGACCTTGCGCTCTGGCATGTCGCCACGGTTATCCAGTCGGAAGCAGATGCGGCCGAGCTTTTTACATCCGGCGACATCGATGAACTGGTGATCCGCTACAAGCAGACAACATTACCGCCGGCAACCCAGCAAGCGCTGGAGGAGTTCTTCGAGCGCTACGGCATGCGCGGCATTGGCGAGATCGATTTGGGCAATTCCAGGTGGCGGGAGATGCCCGAGCAAATCTTCCGGTCGCTGCAGAGTTACCTGCTGATTGACAACCCGGAGCGCACACCCGACGCCGTCTTTGCCCGCGGAAAGGTGGAAGCCGAAGCTGCCCTGGCTGCCCTTGCCGCCGGCTTACGAAAGACACGCCTTGGCCGGCTGAAAGCGTGGCTAGTCCGGAGGGCCGGGGAGCGCATGCGCGAACTCGCCGGCTACCGGGAAAGCCCCAAATTCCTGATCATCCGCATGATGGGACATATACGCGAACGGTTGTTAGCCGTCAGCGACAGCTACGTCGCCGCCGGCCAATGGCCGGCGACTTCGGACATCTTCCTCTTGCGCCTTAGTGAGTTGCACGATTTGCAGCAGGGTCAGGAACGGAAGTGGAGCGAGCTAATTGCCGGACGTCGAAAAGCAAGAGCGGAGGAGATGCTTCGCCGTCGAATTCCCACACTCCTGCTTGGCGACGGCACAGCTTACTACGAAGGTAGCGGTTCGTCGGGCGCTGATCTGACCGGCACGCCGGTCTCGCCCGGCGTCGTCGAAGGTGTAGTGCGCGTGGTTCTTCAGCCGCGGGGCGCGCATCTCAAGCCGGGAGAGATCCTCGTCTGCGCCGGCACCGATCCGGCCTGGACGCCGCTTTTCCTGGCAGCCGGCGGCCTAGTTACTGAGGTGGGCGGGCTGATGACGCACGGTTCAGTTGTGGCCCGAGAGTATGGCATCCCCGCGGTGGTCGGCGTCCGCGAAGCCACCACACGTCTAGCCAGCGGACAACGTATTCGCCTCGATGGATCATCGGGCCAGATTGTTGTTCTGGAAGAGGAGCCGGGGACTGACCTCAGAACAGCCGCACCTCAACCCATTCCCCCGCCGGCAGACCAGCCTGATTCAGCGGAACCTTAATCAGCCCGTCCGCGTAGACCAGGGTGAAGATCAAGTTGCTCTTCCCAAACACCGGCTGCGCGATCAGGCCGTCTGACGTCTGGATCACTTTCGCCGGCACATAATCCTCCCGCCCGCTCTCACTTGGCAGATTCTGGCTTAATCGAGCCCACACTACGCCGGTCGCCGGCGTCTCCAACGCGCCTTGCAGGTGGTAAATTGCCGGCGCCCCGAACATATCAAATTGCACCATTGCCGACACCGGGTTGCCGGGTAATCCCAGCACCGGCTTACCACCCACCGCGCCGGCAATCGTCGGTTTGCCGGGGCGAGTGGCCACGCCGTGAAACAGCACACCCGGCTCGCCCAGACCATCAATCACCTGAGCAGTCATATCGCGGGCGCTGACCGATGAGCCGGCGCTAATCACCAGCAGGTCGCATTGGTTCAGCGCTACTCCCGCCGCGGCCATGAGCGCGTCAAAGTTGTCCGGCACGATGCCACAGAGCAATGGGACAGCGCCGGTCTTTTCGCATTGCGCCGCTATCGTGTAACTGTTAATGTCTCGAATCTGGCCGGGAGCGGGCCGGGAATCCGGCGACACCACCTCGTCGCCGGTCGAGATGATGGCTACCACGGGCCGGGAGGCGACGTTAACTTCGGTCAAGCCCAGGGCCAGCAATGCGCCGATGTCCTGCGGACGAAGCAGGTGGCCGGCCGGCAAGATTTCGTCCCCCAACCGGACATCATCGCCAACCTGCAACACATTCTCCCCTTCCGCCGCCGCTTTGAGCACCTCGATTTCGCGCCCGGCCGTTCCAACTTGCTGCGTCAGCTCCACCTGGACCACCGCGTCCGCGCCCGGCGGGATCATGCTGCCCGTGTGCACCACCATCGCCTCGCCGGGGCCAACATGGGTAGTGACGGCCATGCCCATGGGCGCTTCGCCGATCACCTGTAGCAGGGCCGGCAGTGCGAGCGACGCGCCGTACGTGTCAACCGCTCGCAACGCGTACCCGTCCATGGTGCTGCGCCG
>CAYVQP010000001.1:111931-149616 GCA_964452775.1 uncultured Ardenticatenaceae bacterium
GCTTGCCGTGCGTTGCAATAGCCGGGACAATGGATCGCAAATTGCAGCGTCAGCGCAGCAGGAGCGCAGCCCAGTTCACTCGACTGGCTTGCTGCTGCCCAGGAACATATGCTTCTTAGCCGTTCAATCAAATCACTTTACCCGCTGGCCCTGGCAGAGGGCGAAGGAGTAGGTACCGCCTACGAATACGTGGCCAAACGACAGGTACTCCGGCGCTGGCTGGGAGAGCGTCCGTCAGGCGGGTTATTGATCGCCGGGTTGCCGGAGATCTACGGCTCCAGCATGGACTATCTGCTGATCGCGGAGGAGTTGGGGATGCCCGCGCTGGCAGTTGACAGCAATCCTGAACTTCTGGGCCGCGCAAAAGCAGCCCTGTCGGCGGCCAGAGTTGCCGGATTCCTTGGCGACGTGCAGGTGGAGTTCCAACTAGTTGCGGACTTGACGGATCCGGTCCCGCCGGGACGGGACTTTGCCTGGGCAATTTGCAACGAGGTGCTGCAGCGATTCGACGCAGAGGGTCGTTCAAGGTACGTTAGCCGGCTGGCCCAATCGGCAAGGATAGTCACCCTCTTCGCCCCCAACGCCGACAATATGTCCCACACCAGCGTTAGCGGCTTGTCCGCCCTGCATCTCGCCCAAATGCAACAACTGATGACTGCTGCCGGTGGGACCGATGTCCGGATGGGTTATTGTGATATGCCCCCCTTCCCGCCGGGCGTCAGCCGCAGCAGCGAGCAACGCGCACAGGCAGAACAGGGCTGGATGGAGGCAGCGGCGATGTGGGGCTTGGGGCAATATCTGCGCCTGGAAGGGGCGTTGCCCACCCGCTGGCAACGCGCTCGCGCTCACATTGTCTACGGCCTTTTCCGGACCCGGAAGTGAGGTTCGCGCACGGCCGGCAGACGTCTGCTCTACGTCTCGGTGACGTTCGTCGCTGCCCGGTTTACGCCGGCAGGTGGCTGGGCTATAATCCACGCTGGTCACAGAATCGAGCATCTTCTGATTTGTTGCCACGGACTGAAGGATATTCATTGCGATAGTTCGACTGCCGCAAAATTGCGTGTCAGACATCCATATCGCAATTCGAGATACAGGAGAAGCAATTTGCCCAAAGCATTGATCACAGGTATCACCGGACAGGATGGCTCATATCTGGCAGAGTTCCTGCTGCAACGGGGATATGACGTCGTCGGCATGGTCCGGCGCACGAGCACCGTAAACTTCCATCGAATCGCACACTTCCAGGATCGCATCGAGCTGGTCTCCGGCGATATGTTGGATCAGGTCTCGTTAATAAACATCCTCGAGGAGCACCGGCCGGGCGAGGTGTACAATCTGGCCGCGCAGTCCTTTGTGCAGACATCATGGTCGCAGCCGGTCTTCACCGGCCAGGTGACCGCCCTGGGGGTTACCCGACTGCTGGACGCTATCCGCATCGTGGACCCGTCCATTCGTTACTACCAGGCCAGCTCAAGCGAGATGTTCGGCAAGGTGCGCGAGACGCCGCAGAGTGAAACGACCCCGTTTTACCCGCGCAGTCCCTACGGCGTCGCCAAGGTCTACGGCCACTGGATCACCGTCAACTACCGGGAAAGCTATAACATGCACAGCACTTCCGGCATCCTCTTCAACCACGAGTCGCCGCGACGCGGCCTGGAGTTCGTCACCCGGAAGATAACCCATGCCGTGGCCCAGATTAAGCTCGGTCAGGCGAGCGAGTTGCGGCTTGGGAACCTGGATTCGCGGCGGGATTGGGGCTTTGCCGGCGATTATGTAAAGGCGATGTGGCTCATGCTGCAACAGGATACGCCGGCTGATTATGTTGTCGCCACCGGCGAAACGCACGCCGTGAGCGATTTCCTGACCGCCGCCTTCGGCTGCGTGGATCTGGATTGGCGCGACTACGTTGTGCAGGACGACCGCTACATGAGGCCGGCGGAGGTAGACTTGCTGGTCGGCGATCCCAGCAAGGCGGGCAGGGAACTAGGCTGGGAACCAACCGTCACCTTTCCCGAGCTGGTGCGGATGATGGTGGATGCCGATCTGAAGATGCTTCAGGACGGCCATACCGCGCAATGAGCCAAACCGGCGCGCATGAGTTGCGTTTGGCCGGACATAGACAAAGGTAGCCAGTGGATCAGATTAGATTTGGAACAGATGGATGGCGCGGCCGGATTGCCGAGGATTACACTTTCGAGAATGTCCGGCGCTGCGCCCAGGGCTTTGCCGGCTATTTGCATCATCACGGCCTTGCCGGCAAAGGGATCGTTATTGGGCACGACAAACGCTTTGCCGCGGAGCACTTTGCCGCCGCCGCCGCTGAGGTGATGGCCGCAAACGGCATCAAGGTCTGGTTGACTGAGGGGGCGACTCCTACTCCCACCATCTCCTATTCGGCAGTGGCGCGTCAATCAGCCGGAGCGATCAACATTACCGCCAGCCACAACCCGCCCTGGGATTGCGGTTTCAAGGTGCGCGATCCGCGCGGCGGCGCAATAGATCCGGCCGGCTTGCGCCAGATTGAGCAGCGCATCCCGGACTCACCGGAAGGCGTTCGCACGATGAAACTAGCCGACGCGCTGAGCGACGGTCTGGTCGAATATTTCAACCCACGACCGGCTTACACGGCTCAACTTGAGCGACTGGTAGATCTTCAGCCGATCAAGCGCGCCGGCTTCAATGTGCTGGTTGACTGCATGTGGGGGAACGGCGCCGGCTGGTTCCCGTATCTGCTGGCTGACGGCGCCACCCGGATCACTGAGGTGCACAACGAACGCAACCCGATCTTCCCGCACATGTCTCGGCCGGAACCTATCCCGCCCAATATAGACCACGGCCTGGCGACCGCGGTGGAGTTGGGCGCGGACGTTACGCTGATCAATGACGGCGACGCTGACCGCCTGGGCGTCGGCGACGAGAATGGCCGCTTCATTGACCAGCTGCGCGTCTTCGGGTTGCTCGGCTACTACTTTCTGGAACTGCGGGGAGAGCGCGGCCCGATTGTTAAGACCATCTCTACCACGAAGATGCTGAACAAGCTGGGCCGGCTATATGGCGTACCCGTCTATGAAACCGGCGTCGGCTTCAAGTACATCGCCCCCAAGATGGTAGAGGTTGACGCACTGATTGGCGGCGAGGAAAGCGGCGGTTATGCCTTCCGGGATCACGTGCCGGAGCGCGACGGTATCCTGGCCGGCCTGTACCTCCTGGATATGATGGTCCGCACCGGCAAGCGACCATCCGAGTTGCTCGACACCCTCTTTGGCCTGATTGGGGCGCACTACTATGGCCGAATTGATTCCACCTTCGATCAGGCGCGCCGGGACGAGATATTGCACCGGGTCAGCACCGCCCGCCCGGCGACTATTGGCGGCCTGGCGGTGACAGACCTGGTCACCATTGACGGCTTCCAATTCATCATGGAGGATGGCGGCTGGCTGCTTATCCGCTTCAGCGGCACCGAGCCGATCATCCGCGTCTATTGTGAAACTACCCACGGCGATCGCATTCAGGCCATCCTGAATGATGGCGTGCGCCTCGCGGGGTTGGACTAAGGTATTCCACTAGGGTAACGGTGTTTCAGCAAGGGTTATGAGCGAACAAGCGATTCAATATTCATACGACGAAGCAGCCAGCTATTGCTACGGTTGTGGGACGAGGAATGACCACGGCCTGCACATTGAAAGCTATTGGGATGGAGCAGAGTGCGTGAGTCATTTCCAGCCAAAGGAGTATCACATCTCCATTGTCGGCTACACCTACGGCGGCCTGCTGGCCTCGCTGATTGATTGCCATAGCATGGCCACCGCGGCCGCGGCGACCTACAGGGCGGAGGACCGGCCTGTTGGCAGTTCACCCTTGCTGCGCTTTGTCACCGGCTCGCTGTCGGTGACTTATCTGCGCCCGACCCCATTGGGCGTGACGCTCACCTTGCGGGCGCGCGCGGTCGAGGTAAAGCCCAGAAAAGTGCAGGTGGTCTGCTCAATATATGCGAACGGGGAAGAGACGGTGCGGGGCGACGTAATCGGCGTACGCATGCCCGAGCATTGGATGCCCTGAACCTCCGGCCTGATTGATCCTGATGCTGATTGACACCCATTGTCACCTCGACTTCGACCGCTTTGACGAAGACAGAGATGCTGTGGTGGCTCGAGCGAGAGAGGCGGGTGTTGGCCGGATCATCGTCCCCGCCCTCGACCTGGCTAATGCCAGGGAAGTCCTGGCTTTGGCCGAAGTGTATGCAGATGTGTTCGCGGCGGTTGGCGTACACCCCAACTCCGCCGCCAATTGGCAGGATAGCTGGCTGCCGGCTTTGCGAGGACTGGCCGCCCACCCCAAAGTAGTCGCCATCGGCGAGATCGGGCTGGACTACTATCGCGATCATTGTCCGCCGGAGGTACAGCTCCGCGCCCTCCGGCTGCAATTGGAGCTGGCGACCGACCTGAATCTGCCCGTCATTTTGCACAATCGCGAGTCCGACCACGACATGTTGGAGCTGTTGGCTGCCTCGCCGGCCGGCAAGCGCCTAGCGTCCGGCGTTTTACATTCATTTTCCTCCGATTGGGAGATGGCGCGGCAGGCGCTGGCGATGGGCTTCTACATCGGTTTTACGGGGCCGCTTACCTTTCCAAAGGCCGAGTCACTACGCGAAGTGGCAGCGCGCGTTCCCCTGGATCGCCTGCTGGTCGAGACAGACGCCCCTTTTCTCGCCCCTCAGCCTCGGCGTGGACACCGCAATGAGCCGGCTTATGTGACCTTTGTCGCTGCGGGCCTGGCTGCTCTGCGCGACCTGCCAACGTCAGAGATCGCCCGCATTACAACCGGGAACGCAGTGCGGCTGTTTGGCGCTCGCCTGGCCATTCCTCAGCCTGATGCAACCGCCTGAGCTATCCATCATTATTGTCAGTTGGAATGTGGCCCCACTGCTCCGCCGCTGTCTCCAGGCGATCGACCGGCAGCGAGACATTCTGAGCCTGGAAGTGATTGTTGTAGATGCCGGCTCATCGGACGACAGCGCGGGGATGGTGAGCGTGGAGTTTCCCTGGGTCATCCTCCTGGCCTACGCGGAAAATCTCGGCTTCCCGCGCGGGAACAACATCGGCCTGGAGCGCGCTGCCGGGAAATACACGCTACTACTCAATCCGGACACCGAACCGCTTGACAGCGCCCTGGAGAAAATGGTTGCCTTCCTCGAATTGCACCCTGATGTGGGCGTAGTGGGTTGCCAGTTGCGCTTTCCTGACGGCGCTGTGCAAAGCTCCCGGCGGCGCTTCCCCACCCTTGCCACCGGCTTTTTTGAGAGCACCTGGTTGCAGCCCTGGGCGCCGGCTCCATTACTTGACAACTACTTCGCCCGCGACCTCGATGACAATGAGACCGGCGATGTTGACTGGGTAGTCGGAGCCTGCCTGATGACCAGAATGGAGATTGTGCGGCAGGTCGGCCTGCTTGATGAGGGCTACTTCATGTACTCAGAGGAACTCGACTGGTGCCGCCGCATCAAGGAAGCCGGCTGGCGCGTCGTCTATAATCCTGAAGCCCAGGTAATCCACCACGAAGGCAAGAGCAGCGAGCAGGCGGTCACCGCCCGGCACATCAATTTCCAGCGCGCCAAGTTGCGCTATTATCGGAAGTATCATGGCCGTGTCGCCTGCTGGTCGTTAAGGATCTTCCTGCTGCTAAGCTATTTCTGGCAGCTTGTCCTGGAGCTGCTGAAGGGAATTGCCGGTCACAAGCGTTCTTTGCGCTGGCAGCGAGCCGGCTCCTATTGGCAGGTGCTGCGTTCCGGGTTGCGCCCGGCCGGCTATTGATGGGCAACGAAAGATTCGCCTCACCTGATCCAGCTCCTTCCGAGCGGCTCACATGAAGATCGGCCTCGTATCCGGCGAATTCCCGCCTATGCAAGGGGGCGTCGGTGCATTCACGGTAGAGTTGGCCCGTGAGATGCACCGGCAGGGTCAGGAGATACATGTGGTCGCCAGTCGCCTTTCGCGCCCTGAGCACGAGACTGGCCGGCGGTTACGGATGTCTGCCGTGGGCGATCCAGTTGACCTGGGCTATGCCCAATTACACCCGCGAGGCAGGAGTTGGAAATGGTGGGACGTGGGCCAGATAGCCGACATCTGTCTGCGCTTTGATCTTGATCTGATCAACATCCAGTACCAACCGGCGGCTTACAACATGCGTACGCCGGCGATTAATTTCGCCCCCTGGCGCTTGCGCGGCATCTTGCCGGTGGTAGTCACCTTCCATGATCTGCGCGTCCCTTACCTTTTCCCGAAAGCCGGCCCGCTGCGCCGGTGGGTTGTGTATCGCATGGCGCGTATTTCAAGTGGTGTTGTCGTTACCAACGAAGAAGATCAGAGGCAATTGCAGGCGGCCGGCATCGCCTCCCGCAATATTCCCATCGGCAGCAATGTTTCCGTCCAGCCGGTCACTCCCGAGCAGGTCGCCGAGGTGCGCGTCGGGCTCGGATTGGGCTCGGGAGAGTGCCTGCTGGCCTATTTCGGCTTTTTGAACGAGAGCAAGGGGGCCGAAACGCTGCTCCACGCCCTGGCGGTGAATCCGGAGGGCTTACAACTGGTCTTTATCGGTGGTCAGACCGGCGCCAGCGATCCGACAAACGAACGTTACTATGAATTTGTTCGTGGCCTGATTGAGCGCCTCGGGCTACAGGAACGGGTACATTGGACCGGCTTCCTGCCTGACGAGGACGTCTCCGCATACTTTCAGGCCGCCGACCTGGTAATTCTGCCCTATCAAGACGGCGCTTCGCTGCGCCGTGGAACGTTGATGGCGGCGCTGGCGCACGGCCGGCCAATCATTTCCACCACACCCGCATCCCCCGTGCCGGAGCTGAAACACGGGGAGAATATCTGGCTCGTGCCGCCAAAGCACCCGGCCGCGCTGGCCCTGGCCATCAGGGAGTTGGCGGCCGAACCGGGCCGAAGGGCGCAATTGGCGGAGCAGGCGGCAATTCTGTCCACTCGTTTCTCCTGGGCCGGCATTGCGCAGGAGACGCTGGCTTACTTCCAGGAGTTGGTGAGCATGGGTGGAAGGGTTGCCGGGCAATAAGCGCAGCCTAAACGTCACTGACCACTCCCCAGCGAGGCGGTAGAATTACCCCGCAATGGTAGAGAAACGCCTGCTTGCGCTGATCCTGGCCCTCTTCCTCATCGTGGGGACGTGCTACGCTCTGGTAACGCCCGTCTTTGAGGCGTCCGACGAGCTATGGCATTACCCCATGGTGCGCCATCTGGCGGACGGCAACCCCTTGCCGGTGCAAACCTTCGACCCCCGGCGCGCCGGACCCTGGAAGCAGGAAGCCAGCCAACCGCCGCTCTATTACTGGCTGGCAGCGGCGCTCACCTTCTGGATAGATACCAGCGACATGGATGTGATTCGCCGGCTGAACCCACACGTGGACAACGGCGTTATCACGCCGGACGGTAATACTAATCTGGTCGTGCACGACCCGGACGCTGACAGCCGGGGAACCATACTTGCCGTGCGCATCATCCGCCTGGCCTCGCTGGTTATGGGTGCGGTTACGGTGTACATGACCTATCTGCTGGGGAAGCAAGCGGCGCCCCAAAGGCCTGAGATTGCCCTCGGATCGGCAGCCGTTGTCGCCTTCACGCCCATGTTTCTATTCATCAGCGGCGCAGTCAACAACGACAATTTAGCGATCATGCTGGCCTCAATCGCCTTGGTGTTGCTTGTAGCCCTCGTCCAGAGCCCGCCGGCTTCACGACGCGCCGAAATCGCTCGCACGCTGCTGATCGGCCTGGTGATTGGATTGGCGCTGCTCACGAAAGAAGGGACCTTCGCCTTACTCCCGCTGGCAGGGGGCGCGTTCTTTGTGCGCGGGTGGGTGTTGTGGGCCGGCTCCGCAGGCAGTCGCGCACTTTCGTTCCGGCTGCTGTTTAGGTTACTGTTGTCCTCACTGGGGTTGTTCCTGATCATGATGTTGCCGGTCCTGCTCATCGCCGGCTGGTGGTATTATCGTAACCTGCTCCTGTACGGAGATTGGTTAGGGTGGAACGCCTTTATCGCCGTATTGGGCCAACGCCCTCAGCTGGCATCACTCGCGCAATTATGGGACGAACGAGCCGGTTTCATGATGTCCTATTGGGGGCTGTTTGGCGGCGTCAACGTGCCCATGTGGAACTGGATTTACCAGCTGCTCAATGTGGCGCTGCTGGCCTCCCTCGCCGGCTTTACAATATATGTCGTGCAGCAGGCGCTGACCTGGCAATTAAGGCCATTTCGTCCGCTTGAATTCCTTGCCGGACGGCTGCTGGACCTGGTGGTGCGCTACTTTGCTTTGCTGGTTTGTCTGCTGTTCTCGGCGGCAGTCATCTATGGCCTGATTAACTGGGCGAGCATCACCTGGTCATCTCAGGGCCGGCTGGTGTTCACCGCGCTGTCGTCGTTAAGCGTCTTGCTGGTCGTAGGCCTGGTTGGTTGGCTGCCGCCGCATTGGGCGCGCATGGTAGCTGGCGGCCTCTCACTATTCATGTTTACGGTGGCCGCCCTCGCCCCATTTCTCTGGATTGCGCCGGCGTACAATCCTGAACACTATGCCGGCTCCTATTCCACCGAATTGCTGCCGATCCAGGCCATCTTCGGGGACAGCATGCGGCTGACCGGCTACAGTGTGCAAACGCCTGACTCTGCTGCAAATGCCGTCCAGCCTGGAGCTGCCGTAGACGTTGTACTCAGTTGGGAAGTGTTGCAGCCCATGGACAACGACTGGAGCGTCTTCGTACATCTGAATGACCCGCTGCTGGACGCTCCGCTGGCCCAGCGCGACATGTACCATGGGCAGGGCTTACGTCCGACTAGTCTGCTGAAGGCGGGAGAACGGCTTACGACGTACTATCACTTGGTACTGCCGGAAACAACCGTCGCGCCGGCGCAACTGGACTTGCTGGTGGGCCTGTACGACTTCGAGAGCGGGGAGCGAATGCCGGTCGGCGAGGAGTCGGACGCCCTTCGACTCACCTCGCTTGACGTAGAGCCGGCCGCCGGTGAGCTGCCCAACTCAATGTCCGTCAACTTCGGTGATGCCATCGAATTGCTCGGTTACGAATTATCGAACCGGCGCGCTTTGCCCGGCGAAACCCTGTTACTGACCCTTTATTGGCGACCGCTCCCCGGCCTTGATGAAGATTACACCTTCTTCGCGCAGATTCTGGACGAGGACACCACCCGCTGGGCCGGCGCGGATGTAGCCCCGCCGGAAGGGACCAGCGGTGCGGCGGAAGATGAAGTGCATACCTTGCAACTGTCGCTGGCCCTCAACCCCGACGCGCCGGCAGACGTTTACCCGCTCATCGTCGGGCTGTACCAGCGAGATGAGGCCGGCAACTTCATCCGCCTGCAAGTCATAGAGGATGGGCGAATCACAATGGCCGACTTTGTAGAGTTGACCAGGGTGCGAATAGCGGGAGAATTGGCCCCATGATGGCCAGACTGACCAACTCCATCCGACGCCAGGCATCCACAATTGAGCTGAAGAGCAACTCTCCGCTACTGGTTGGCCTGCTGGTAGCTGCCTTCGCGGTTGCCGGCGGCGTCGTGCTGGCTTTTGGCGGCCCGCTGGCGGCAGCCGCCCTGATTGCTGCCGGCGCCGGCGCGGTCGTCATACTACGCGACATTGAAATCGGCTTCTTTGCGGTGATCGGCGTGATTTGCCTGCTGCCGTTCGCCACGTTGCCGGTAGATATCGGCCTGACGCCGACTTTCCTGGACGCAGCCCTGGCGGCCACGGTGGGCATCTGGTTGGTGGAGATTGTCACCGGCAAGAAGCGCACCATCGTGACCGCGCCCATTACCGTGCCGCTGGTCACCTTCATGATCGTGGCCCTCTTCGCCTTCACGTTCGGCTTAAGCAACGGCCCGTTGACCAGCAACCTCATTCGTCGCTTTGCCGAATTGTTGCTTAGCCTGGCTTTTGTGCTGGTCACTATAGACTACTGCCAGTCGTGGGAAAAACTTGAGCGGCTGGTCAAAATACTACTGCTGGCGGGGGCGGGCGCTGCCGGCCTGGGGATCGTGCTCTGGTTGCTACCCGATGACACTGCCAACGCGCTGTTGATTATGCTTCAAAGGCTTGGTTACCCTGGCGGCTTCGTCATCCGCTACATTGAAGACAACCCGGCTCTTGCCGAGCGCGCCATCTCCACCAGTGTGGACCCCAATTCGTTTGGCGGGCTGCTGCTGATGATTGGCGCCCTGGCCGGACCACAGGTAGTCGCCCGCCACCGGCTGTTCAGCCGCCGGCTGACCATTGCCATTGTCGCCCTGCTCTTCATTTGCCTGGTGCTGACCTATTCGCGGGCGGCGATGCTTGGTCTGGCTACCGGCCTGGGCTTCGTGGCGCTGGCCCGATATAGACGGCTGATTCCTTACTTGCTGGTCATCGGGATGCTCTTCCTGGTCGTGCCGGCCACCCAGGGCTACGTCAGCCGGCTCATCGAGGGCTTGCTGGGCCAGGACCTCGCTACCCAGATGCGCTTTGGCGAGTACAAGGATGCGCTTATCCTGATTGGCCGGTATCCGCTCTTTGGGGTCGGCTTTGCCGGTTCGCCGGACATTGACATTTATCTGGGCGTCGCCAGCCTGTACCTGACCATCGCCCAACAGATGGGGGTTCTGGGCTTGCTGGCCTTCGTGGCAGTCGTGGGAACGGTTTTCGGCTATGCCTACTCGCATCGAAGCATCTTCCGCGACAATCCCCGGCTCGATCCCGTTTGGCTGGGCCTGCACGCGGCTCTGATCGGCGGCCTCGTGGCCGGCATCCTTGACCACTATCTTTTCAATATTGACTTTCACCCCTCAGTTACACTTTTCTGGCTCTTGATTGCGCTGGCCACCGCGTCCACCCGCCTGGGAAGCCAGCTCAAGCTGGAGCCGGCCGGCTAAGCTCCCGTCACATCGTAACAAAAAGCGCCCGCTTTTGGAGCGGGCGCTTTTGCATGATCAACAGGCGGGTTAACTGCCTATATTGCCGGCAGCGCCTCGATGTCTTCCTGGCCGAAAGGGTTCACCACTTCAGCGCGACGGAGCACGATTTCGTCATCCTCTACGTCAACGATTATCGTGTCGCCTTCGGTGAATCTGCCGGAAAGCACAGCGTCAGAGAGCCGATCTTCGACCTCGCGCTGCACCAGGCGGCGCAACGGCCGGGCGCCGAACTCCGCGTCGTAGCCGGTCTTTCCGAGCCAGGCGCTGGCCTCCGGCGTGGTCTCCAACCGCAGGTCGTGCTCTTCCAGCCGTTCATTCACCTGGCGCATGATGATATCCACGATGCGCACGATGTTCTCTTCCGAGAGCTGGCGGAAGACGATGATGCTGTCCACCCGATTCATGAACTCCGGTCGGAAAGCGCGCTTCAACTGGTCGGTGAGCGTCTTGTGCATATCCTTATAGGCTGCGTCCGGCTCCAACGAAGCGTTCTGACCAAAGGCGAAGCCCAGGTTGGGGCCCTTCTTAATCGTGTCCGCTCCGATGTTGGAGGTCATGATGATAATGGCATTGCGGAAGTTCACCTTCTGCCCCTTGGCATCGGACAGGTGTCCTTCTTCCATAATCTGCAGCAGGATATTGAACGTTTCAGGGTGAGCCTTCTCAATCTCGTCAAAGACCACGATTGAGTACGGCCGGCGGCGGATGGCTTCGGTGAGCTGCCCGGCATCGTCATAACCGACATAACCCGGCGGCGAACCGACCAGCCGCGCTACATTGTGCCGCTCCATGAACTCCGACATATCTAACTGCACAAGCGCGTCTTCGCTGCCGAATAGAAACTCGGCCAGAGCCTTGGTCAGCTCCGTCTTGCCCACGCCGGTTGGCCCGAGGAAGATGAACGACCCGATAGGCCGTCGAGGATCCTTCAGCCCGGCGCGCGCGCGACGCACGGCCTTGGATATTGAGGCAATCGCCTCGTCCTGGCCCACGATGCGCTTCACCAGTTCTTCTTCCATGCGCAGCAAGCGAGCAGATTCTTCCTCGCTGAACTGGTAGACCGGGATGCCGGTCCACATGGCAAGAACCTCGGCAATGTCATCGGCGGTCACATGCGCTGAAGTTTCGCCTTCTTGACTGGCGCGCATCTGATCCAACTGCCGCTGCAATTCATCTTCGCGCGCCCGAAACTCGTCGGCTTCGTCATAGCGCCCCTCCTGGTAAGCCAGGTCGCGCTCCTCACGCAGCTCCCGCAGGCTGTCATAGGATTCGCGAATGTCGGCCGGCTTCGGCACGCGATACATGCGCACCCGGGATGAACTCTCGTCTATCAAGTCAATCGCCTTGTCCGGCAGGTAACGCTCGGTCACGTAGCGCGTTGACAGATGCACCGCAGCATCAATCGCTTCGTCCGTAATAGTCAGCTTGTGATGCTGTTCATAGGCTGACTTGATACCATGCAGAATCTGGATCGCCTCATCCGGCGTGGGTTCCTCAACGCGGACAGATTGGAAGCGGCGCTCCAGCGCCGCATCGCTCTCGATGTACTTGCGATACTCCTCCAGCGTTGTCGCGCCGATGCATTGCAACTCGCCTCGGGCCAGCGCCGGCTTCAAGATATTGGCCGCGTCAACGGAGCTGCCGGCGGCGCCTGCGCCGACCAGCATGTGCACCTCATCAATGAACAGGATGGCGTCGCTTGACTTCAGCTCATCAATGACCCGCTTCAGCCGCTCTTCAAACTGTCCACGATACATGGTGCCGGCCACCAGACTACCCACATCCAATTGCAGCACTCGTTTGCCGTGCAGGATTTCAGGCACGTCGCCATGTATGATCCGCTGCGCCAGGCCTTCTACAATGGCGGTCTTGCCCACACCCGGCTCACCAATCAACGCCGGATTGTTCTTCGTGCGGCGCGCCAAAATCTGAATGACTCGTTCGATTTCGGTGTTGCGGCCGATTACGGGATCCAACTTCCCTTCTTCAGCCAGGGCTGTCAGGTCCGTTGCCAATTGATCCACCATCGGCGTCTTGCTCTTTTCTTTCGGCTTGCGGGTTTGGGTGGTGCTCGTGGTCCGCTCCTGCGTGGCAACCGGGTTTTCTTTCAGCAGCCGGCGCGTCTGCCGCCGGATCTGGTCCGGCGAAACGCCAAATCGCTTGAGCACGTCAATGGCCAGGCCCTCGTTATAGCGGGCCAACCCAAGCAGCAGGTGTTCTGTGCTGATGTAGTGCTGGCCCATGCGACGGGCCTCATCTACGGCCAGCTCCAGGATGCGCTTGGTGCCGGGCGACAGTTCAACCTTGCTGAACGGCGTCCGGGTTCCAACCCCTGAAAGGCGCTCAACCATCGCTTGCACGCGCGGAGCCTCCAGGCCAAGATCGCGCAAGACGCGACCGGCCACACCACCTTCTTCCAGGAGAAGGCCAACCAGAATGTGTTCGCCGCCGATGTAACTGTGATTAAGTCTCTCGGCTTCTTCTTGAGCCAGGCTCAACACCTGGCGGGCTCGCTTTGTAAATCGTTCCCAGTTTTTAGAGTTCACAGGACCACCTCGATTGTCAACTACGCAGGTTGCCCTCCCAGGTCTCTTGGAACTTCCCCGTAACTAACTACCAATCATCCCCCTCGGCATCGTCCTCGTCTTCAGCTGAGTAATCCATGTCATTCATTGCAGCCAAATCGGCGGCTATGAAGTTCTCAGATGCGACCTGCTTCAGGCTGAGGCCAAGCTGCCTTTGTTCCGCGTCAACACGAATGATGCGCACCGCGACCAAGTCGCCGTAGCTTACCACATCGCGAGGGTGCTGCACGTGCGCCTCAGACAACTCTGATATATGGATCAAGCCTTCCAACTCGTAATCGTCTTGCAGCCGGGCAAACGCGCCAAACTTGGTCAGCTTGGTCACGCTGGCCTCCGCCAACTGACCGACGGTATACAACTCATCCAGGATGCTCCAGGGATCTGTTTCCAGCCGCTTGATGCTCAAAGCCACGCGCTGGCGCTCTTCATCCACATTCAATACATAAACCTGGACGGCATCCCCCAGTGCGACGACTTCTGAAGGATTGCTGACCCGTTTCCAGCTCAGTTCCGAAAGGTGCACCAGACCCTCAATGCCGCCGATGTCAACAAAGGCCCCAAAGTCGGTCAGGTTCACCACCCTTCCCTCGCGAATGTCCCCTTCCTGCAAGTCCTCCAGGAACGCCGCCCGCTGCACTTCACGAATCTCGCGGGAGGCCGCTCTCTCAGAGAGGATAAGCCGGTTGCGCTTGCGATCCACTTCAATTACGCGGGCCATCATGGGTTGCCCGACAAAGGAGCGCAACTGGTCTGCCGCCGGCGCTTTGCGGCTAATCCGGCGATCCGGACCTAACTGCGATATCGGCACAAAGCCGCGCAGCGTGCCCAACTCTACCAGCAGCCCACCCTTGTTGAAGCCGACAATCTCTCCTTCATAGATATCGCGACTTTCCTGCAATTGGGTGGCCAGTTGCCAGTCGTTCATCTCTTGCGCCCGTGCGAATGATAGCACCAGGTTGCCGTCTGAATCTTCCGGGTCCACCACGTAGACCTGGATCTCCACGCCCGGCTGCAAGCGGGCCAGGGTCGAGGAACTCAGCATACTGAGCTCTTCGGCGTTGATAATCCCTTCCGACTTGGCGCCGATATCTACCAGCACGGCATTGGGCAGGCACTCCACCACAATACCGGAGCGCACATCTCCTGCTTCCGGAATGCCCACTTCGATCGATTCTGCTAACAAAAAGTCCATGGGGTGACCGGCGGCGCCGGCCGATTGAGTATAGTTTTCCGTTGTGTCTTCCATAAATCTCTTCTTCTGCCCTAAGGCGAGGTTGCCTGCATTATACTTGGTTTAGGGGCAATGGCAATAAGCGAACTCCGGAAAAGTAACTGAATCACGTTAGAAAAACGCGCTAGGGGCCGGCGCTGCTGAACTTACCTCGCGCTCAGACAAGCGCACCCGTTCTTGTGCCGGCCTTTGCCTCTGTTATAATGCTTGCCGCTTGGTCATGCGAACTGAAGAAACATCTCCTATGGAACCGGATAGCGGGGGAGTTCGCTGCCCGGTCTGCGACACGTTAGCGCCGGCCACCGCCTCAACGTGCCTGATGTGCGGGTCGCCGCTTCCACCAGGTCAGCGGGCGGCGCCGGCTCGTTTGGTCATGGATGATGCGGCCGGGCCCGAAATGGGAACTGAAGCCGCCACCACCCCCGGCCCAACGCCTGCGTTGACACAGGCAGGTACAACAGACTCAACTCAGCCCGAAGCAACCCCGGCAGAGCAACCCGATGTTTCCCCGCCCGAACACTCGAGTCCGATGCCGGAAGTCATTGGCGAACCGGCGTATGCATTCGCGGTTGTCGAGCCCGGTTCCGCCGGCGTAATTGAATCAACCCTTATCGAAAAACAATCCAGGATTGTCCCCTGGCTTACGGCGATCATGCTGTTTTTCACCGTGACCTTCGGGTACGTGATTTTGCAAGATGCAGAGCCGGTGACGTCGCTGTCGCTCTTTCCAACGTTGACTTCGATTCCGCCAACCCTGACGTACACTCCGTCGCCTACTCCAATACCGTCCGAAACGCCCCCGCCAACCCACACTCCTTCGCCCACCCAACCGCCCACGCCCACCGAAACGCCGCGCCCGGATCGTCAGCACCCCATTGCCGCCGGTGAAACCCTCTTTGGGCTCTCGATCTTCTACGATGTCAGCATGGAGAGCATTGCCCAGCTGAACGGCTTCACGATTGACACCCCCCTGCAGGCCGGCCGGGTGCTACAAGTTCCCTGGCCAACGGCAACGCCGCCGCTAACGCCCATCGAACTCGAGTTAAACGGTGAACTGGTGGTTGCCGACCCGACTGATTGCGAAAGGGTAGAAATACAGTCCGGCGATTCAATCGCCGCGATCGCCGCCAGGTACAACATTGACTTCAACTTGCTCATGCAAGTCAACCGTCTGACGGAACAGTCGTTACTTCGTCCCGGCGACACAATGTGCATTCCCAGGGTGATCGTCGGCGGCGTCCTACCGCCTACAGCCGGACCTTCGCCCACCCCTGCGCCTACCAACTTTCCGCCCGGGCCGCAGGTGCTCTATCCGCCGGATGGGGCCGTATTCTCCGAGCCTGGCGAAGACATCGTCCTGCAATGGCTCGCTGTTAAGGACCTCGCTGAAGATGAATGGTACATGGTGGAGTTTGCTTACCCGAATGTGATCGGCAGCCCGGTGCACAACGGCTTTACGCGGGACAATACATTCCACGTCCCGGAGAGTTGGCGACCCACTTCGCTCGAAGAGGAGCAGATCGAATGGCGGGTGAGTATCGTGCGGGTAACCGCCCAGCGCCAGGACGGGGGATTCATATACTCGTTTGGGGGTTATCTCAGCGAAGGTGGTCGCTTCTCATGGGCCAGCGGGCTTCCGACCGCCACCGCCACCACTACGCCAATGCCGGAACCCACCAGCGAGAATTAGTCCGGCGTTTCATGCGGGAGCAGCAACTCCTCCAACAAGAGGGCTCCTTCCTCGGCATCCCCATCTAGCGCCAGCCGGCTGCCATCCTCGCGGAAGAAGAGTCCAACTTGTAACGCGTAACGTCCGGCGGGCAGGTCAGCCGGCAGCTCAATCAACTTCGGGTCGCGCACGATGTCGCCGGGCTGCCAGCGATCTGTCGGCGCAAGCCCGCCAAGTGGCTGCTCATCTACCTGAGCCACGATTCGCCCCTCTTGATCAACAAGATGCACAAAGACATCATAGGCTCTATCCAGGGTGCTCAGGCTTTGCCAGTAAAGGATCACTTTCAGGCTCCCTCGCGCCGGCTCAAGATCGTAGCCGGCCAGCTTCACCGCATTTCCAAATGAACGATCGACAGCCTGCTCCGGCTCAGCTACTTCCAGGTAGGGCCATCGCGGGCGATAGACCATGGCCTCCTGGTCAAACAGGATAGTGTGTGTGTCCACCCAAAAGCGCTCGACCGGCGTTAGGATCTCTTCATTGACCGCCAACTCATAATGCCAGTTCGGAAAGATGGCCAGGTAATCCGGCTGCCACGCCGACAAAGCGCGAGCCAGCTCCTGGTTGCGGGCCAGCCCTTCATCTTCAGCCAGCGCAGGCCACACTTCCGGCGAGACCAAACCCTGCAGATCCAGGATCCTGCGTTCCGACAGATACCCGATCGCGCCAATGTCATCTACTGCGATAACAGCATCCGGCGAGGTGTTCTCCTTCAACCAGAGGCCGATCGCCTGATCCACTTCTCTGATCTCGCGGCTGTTGTATCCCAGCATGCCGGCCCAATAGTCGAACCGCCTGCCGGCGGCTAGGATCAGAAGCACGACCAACGAGAGTACTAAGATGCGCGCACGAGCCGCTGAAGTCCGGCGCAGCGACTGATCGTAGATCCACTCTACTCCATGCGCCGCCACGATCATTTGGAAGGGGATCAATGGAATCGTGTACCGGCCGTGATGCCATACCTGGTCTACTATGAACGGCGTGACCAGCCAAAGGGCGACCAGCCAGGCGACTGCCAGCCGTTCCCGTCGCCAGACGGGCAGCAAGCCGAAGGGAAGCAGGAGCATGCCCACAACATTGTCCTGCCAATGCAGCGCCGCAGTCTCCCTCAGGGTCCGCCAACTGAAGAGAATAGCGGCGCTCGACTTGGCGTAGAAGGTGTTTGGCAGGGGCCTGCCCGTCGTGCTCAGGCTGAACAGGACGTAGGGCAGCGCAACCAAAAGGTATATGACCAGCCCAACGGCAATCTGCCGGCCACCTTCCGCCAGCTTCCCTTGCCGCCAACGTATTCCCGTGTCCAGGATGACCAGCGCAAAGAGCAGATGACCTTCCGGTCTGAGCTGGGCGGCCAACGCGAAGGCCAGCGCAGAGACCCAGTCCAGCCTCCTCCGGTGATAGAGCCAAACCGCGGCCACGCTGAGGGCAGCAAAGGCGGTAGTCTCCATCCCGGCTAGCCCGGCCCACAACATCCTGCCGGTAAGGGCGACGCCAACCGCAGCCAGCAACCCGACCCAGGCGCGACTACTCAAGGAGCGAGTAAAGCAAAAAGTCAGCAATACGGTCGCCGCCGTGAAAATGGCGCTCATCAGAACAGCCGGTATCAACAGACTGTCGAACAACAGCGCCGCCGGAATAAGCGCAATCGTCCACAGGGGGCTGGTAGAGCCGGGGGTGGGCTGGCCGGCGTTGAAGCTAAAGCCGGCGCCGGCGCTCAGGTTGCGCGCGAATTGCATATGAATGAAGGCGTCATCAAGGGGAACGCCGAGCACTCCGCTATTTAAGGAGAGTTCGCGCGCGCCGTAATACAGCAACGCCGCAGTCACGATCAAGATCAGAAGTAGCGGATAGAAATACGCGCGGTCAGTCAGGCGCATTGACTACGGTTCGCCGCCCCACGTCACCCGCCCGAGTTGGACCGGCTCGCCAAGGGGTTCGTGAGTATCTGAGTGATAGAAGCCCGTTTGCAGCGTGTACTCACCGGCAGGAATCGTCTGCAAGGGGATAGTAAATTGATCGGCCACAATCTCTCCCACGCGCCAATCCTGCGTGGGAAAGCCGGCGGGAGGCCGATCGAGTTGTGTCGCCAACTCGCCATCTGAGTTCAGCAGGTGGACAAAGGCCGTGAATGGTTGGTCAACCGGTCCGGTAGCTTGCCAGTACAGTGTGAGAAACAGCGTGCCTTCCTCAATTGTTGCCGTCCAATCAAGCAACGAAATGGCATCCTGGCTCCCCTGTGTAAAGGCAACATCCGTTGGATTGACATTGGGCAAACGCGCTGCGTCCGCCGGAACACGAAAGACGGTAGTGTCGCCTACTGTGCCCACGATCTCGCCGCCTGGAAAGTACTCCTGAAGGCGCTGTAGGGTACTTTCTTCGCCTGGTCGCAAGTAGTATTGCGCCGGCCGGCCCGGTATGCCGGCAGGCACGGCCCCGGCCAGCCCCGTGTAGTTTGCCAGACGTTGCGTGTCACCCTCCAGCGCAAAGTAGATAGTCGCCAGCTCCTCTTGCGTCGGGCTCAGGTATAGCACGGTGTCTTCTGTCGCGCTGGCCGCATGCCGGCCAAGCTGCCAGTCCGCCAGATAGAAATCCCGTTCCAGCTGGGGATGGTTGGCATAGCGCCCGAAGTAGTCCACCGTCGCCACCACTGCACTAATCACTAAGCTCAGGGCGAGCACCGCGGTAGCTACTCTACGCCCGTTTCGGCCGGCTCGTTCTACCCTAACCGCAATCAGGTTCCAGAGCCGGGATGCGCCCAACGCGACCAGAATAGAGACAGGGGCAACTGCCCCGGTCATTCGCCCAAAGTGGGGCGCGTCACCGCTGAGGATCGTCGGCAAGAGCATGACTCCCAGCCAGAGCAGCAAGAAAATCCCCCGAAGTTTCTGCGGCCTCCTCCACACTTCAAAAGAGTTAGCAACACCCAGCACAAATAATAGTGACTGAATAGGGTCAAGGTAAGCTCTCCCCGGCAGGTTGTGACGTAAGTGCGTCTCGCCCTGCCAGAACAATCCCATGAACACCCGCCCGATGTTGGTCAACCAGGTGAGCCAGGCACGGCCTTCGTAGGTGCCCAGTCCCTTGTTGGCAACATAGCCGGTCCGAAAAACCAGGAAATAGGGGTATTGATAGAAGAAATAGAGCAATGGGGCAGCCGTCAGGACGGCCGCAGTAGCCATTATGGCCATACCCGGCCAGGCCCTTCTCGTCGCCGGCTGCAGCCACAGCCACGCCGGCACAAAGAAAACAAAGAGCAGAGGCAGCAACCGCGCCGCGGCATATGTGTAGACGCCGGCGCCAAGGAAAATACCGGCCAGCAATAGCCATCCCCATCCGCCGCGCCGGCCGGATTCAGTTCCGGCGGAAGTTGCCACATGGTCCTCTATTGCCGTCAGCCCATACCAGAAGCAGGCCACGGTCAGCGTCTCAAACGGCACAAAGAGCATGGCCCGGATGCCGAAGCGACTGAAGGTAATAGCCGGATAAAGTATCGCTACGGTGAACGCAGCCAACAGCGAGACCGCGTTGCGCCACGGTATGACCGTATCCGTCCCGGACCATGAATCCCATCGCTTACGACCCAGCAGCGCCCGGCAGGCCAGGAAAGTAGTCAGCACACTGAGCACGCCGGCCGTGGCGGACACGCTCCTGATCGCTACCGGCGCTGCCCCCAGCAGCCGGATCGCCATCGCCACCAGGTAAACGTGCAGCGGTTCGCGTCCGTAGTTACCCTCAAAGAAGATCGGATATCGCGTGGCCACGGCCGGGCGATCCGCATGGGCATCAGCAGCATACAACTCCCACCCTTCATAATAGTTGGGAAAAAGGCGACCGGCATTGAGCGAGAGCGCGTCCAGACCGTAGTAAGCCTCGTCATGGTAAAGGCCCGGCGGAAGGCTGTCCAGTTGCCAGAAGCGCACAATGGCCGCCAGGAGCATGATGGCAACTAACAGGAAGACAGTCAGCCGTGTCTGTCGCGCTGACTCCCGCCTTTGTTGTGCGCGCCGGCGGTTCATGGAACGACCACCTCTTGCACCAATAGCTGGTCGTTTCCGTTGGCGTCTTGCCAGCGTGCGCCGCTCGCCGGCTCGTACAGGCCCACAACCAGATCGTAGCGGCTGCTGCCCACGCCCGGCGGAAGGATCAGCTCATGGTGGTGAAGCCACCAATCGCCCTCTCGCCATCCTTCCCAGGGGCCGCCCAGACCGTCCCACTGGCTGACGATCTCTCCGTCGTTATCCTTCAGGTGCACGAAGATCTTCAGCGGACGCGGCGGCCCAAGCTGCCGCCAGGCCGTTACCAGACTCACCTTCGTCTCGCCGTTTGAAGCTTGCGAAACCGTCGCGGGCTGCGCACCCAGCAGCTCTACCTCACCGTCGCCGAGTCGCAAAAGCCGATTGCCTATCCCTGGCTGCCAGCCGGAATCTACCTCAAGTTGAGATTGCCACTCGTCTACCAGCCGGTACAGAGTGTATTCAGAGGTACTTGCTGACGGCTCCGCAATGCGTTCCAGCAGCTCCTCAAAGAACACCGGGCCATCAGCAATCGCCAGCCAGGCGGGTTGCTGCGCGGGCAGTAACAGGCTGCTTTGCGGATCAAACCAGCCCGGCTGCACGTCGTTTGTCCCCAGTTCCTGGTAATCCGGCAGCGCCACATCACGGAGATTCAACCCGCCGAGGGCGAGCGCCACCGGCGGCCCGGTCTCTTCGACCTCATAAATGAAAATGGAATGGCCGATTCGGGTTAGCGGCTCCTTGTCCCGAAACCAGCCAAATTGGTTGTGGTCCTCAAATAATACACCCTGCAGGTTGGTGGCGCTGATCGCATACACTCCCGGGGCCGGCTGGGCCGGGTAAAATGGATCCGCCTGCGGGTTCATTAGACGCGGCGGAAAGCTGTCCAGGCCCACGTAGTCAAGGCCGTAGTACTCCGGCCGGCCTTCGCCAAAGTAACTGAGATAAATAGGGCCGATCCCGGCTTCTCGCTGCCATTCCGCCAGCCCGGCCAGGTCCTGGCCCCAGTCGAGATTGCTATCCACCAGGGCGCGCCAGCCGTTGTCCGGCCCACCGGCAATCAGGTTGAAATAGGCCAGATAATGGGGATAAATCCACAGCGCAACTGCGCCAAGCCACAGCATGAGTCCCGTAAGTAGCGCTTTGTTCCAGGCCGGATGAGATGAACTCGCCCGCCAGGGCCGGCCGGCAATGGCGACTCCAGCAAAGACGTAGAGAAATGGCAATATGGGTAACAGGTGGCGATAACCGATGTTGATATCGGTGGTCAGCGAAATGATGAAATAGCCCGTGGGTGGGATCAGGAGGACCGCCCAATCAACGTACCGATCTGCCCTGTCCCCGGCGTCCGGCCACCGCCCCCGTAAGACGCGAACAATTGCCCATAACAACAACAGGAGCGCCGGCAGCGGCGTCTTCAGCAGGAAAGCGACCGGAAAGTAGTACCACCAGCCGGACTGGCTGACCTCTCCTAAGAGGAACGAATTTGTTGTTCCCAGTACCCGGCCGCCGATATCGAGGAGCTGTTCCAAATATTGTGAGAGCGGCAGCGTCCGTCCGCTTAAGGCAGATAAGACCGGCAGCGCGTCACTCATCGTACCGATCTGAAATCCATACATGGCCCAGAGCATCAGGGCAGCAGCAACCGGATAGACCAGCAACATCGCCAACATCCGGCCCGGAAACGTCCCGCCGGCGCGCCACCTGCTCAGGACGGCGATGAGCATAACCACCCCAAATAGCGGGACGAAGAGCAGGGCCGTGAACTTGGTATTCTGCATCAGGCCGAAACAAGCTCCCGCTAAGAGGACGGCGGACCAACCGGGCCGGCGCAGGAAACGCCACAGAGTAAAGCCGGCCAACGCCGCGCCGGCGGTCAGCCCAAGGTCCGTCGTTGTCAGCCGGGTATGGGCCATGATATTGGGATCAAGGGCCACCAACGCCAAGGCGAGCAGGCCGGCCGCGCCGCGCCCGCTCATTTTCCGCGCCCACCGCCCGGCAACGGCCGCCAGCAACATACCCAGCCAGATAGTCGGAAGCCGGGCCAGGAACATTATATGCTCGACGTTGTTTCCGATTTCCCACAGGAAGAGTTCCGCCGGCCGGTGGAAGCTCGTCTCCGCCCAGGAGGCGTCATCCGTCGGCAGGCGCACGCTGTCATCTGCCGCCAGCAAGGCAGCGTTGAGCGCATTCAGGCCAAGGGGATGTCCGACGCGCATGTACCGATTTTCATTGCGCAGGTAGGCCAGGCCGCGCACCAGAAAGCCCTGCTCATCCATGGTTGGGGAGGTATGGCGCAGGCTGGTCAATGAAAGACCGAACATGAGTAAGAGCAGCAGAGCAGCCGGCCAGCGCCAGAGCGAAGCGTTCATCTTGCAGTTGCGACAACAGCCTCTCGCAGGTCAATCGGACTTCCGCCGTGACCTACAAGAGGCTGCATCGTCTTCATATTCCGATTCGAGAGGGCCGCCGGCCGCTCTCGTTAGTTATCCAGTGGCCGGACCTCCACATAGTCCCAGCGCGTGGTTGAGTTACTGTACTCATCCGTGGAGCCAAATGCGCCAAAGTAAGGTTCATTCACCCAGGTTGTGTCAGATGTCGTTGTAAATTGCTGGCCATTGAGGAACATGACCAATCCGGTGTTTCGTACCTCAACCTTCCACGTATTCCACCCTTCCGGAGAGGCGTTGCCCAGGGGATCGATCAGGAACCAGGAAGAGTAGTCGTTGGAAAGACGTTTCATCGGACTTCCGCCGCAGCCGGGACACCAGAAGAGGAAGTCCACGCGCTCAAACTGCATCTTTAGCGGCCCATAGAAGATTACGTTGTTCAGATAGAAGTGGTTGAAGCACAGATTGTGTTCGTAAACGCCGGGCAACGAACTCCAATCCGGACAAATCGGCCCAGGAAAATCGGACCCATACGCAAGACCATGAGAGACCAGATTACCCAGGTTCGCGACCTGCGTGCGATATTCAATCACGTATGGCGGGGCCGGAGCCTTGACCAACGGGCTGGCAATACCCCAATCCCAGGAGTCTTCAACACGCAGGATGAGCAAGCCGTTGCCGTCCCTGATCTCATGGAAGACCTGGACTTCTTCGATCAGCGTCGTCCGGCGAATGGCCCAATTGTTGATGGAAGTATCAAAGTCATCGCGATAGGCTGCGGTGACATTTACCACGTTTGACCAGGGGCCGGCTCCGCCCACACCGGATGCGCGCACCCGATAATAATACTCGTTGTAGTATGTGAGCGGTTGCTGTATCTCCAACGATGTGTTGAGGCCGGGCGTGTATGTAGTCGGACTGGCAAAATCCGGCGAAAGGGCTTCCTGCACCTCATAGCTGCTGACGCCCCCGCCGGGGTTGGTCCAGGCCAGCAACCACTCGTTCTCGAATGTGGGCCGCGTGGCGGACAGGGCCGGCTGGCCGGGAGGCGCCGGGGGCGCAGAACGGGTGATAGGCAAGAACATCAGCGGCTCGCCCTCTTCCGTCACCATGGTTTCGGCAGTGTCAGAATAAGAGTTGCCGTCCCAAACTGCCTCAGCCACATTAGTGATGATTGTCGGAGCGACTACATCGCCATTGACCTCGGCCTGAAACGTAATCTCGACCGAGTTCTGGTTCATGATATCGCCGGCCCAGGTAAAGAAGCCGTCTTCCTCGTCCCATACGCCGCCGGTCGCCGAAAGGCTGCCGGGCACCATGGTGACCTCGATAGGCAACGTGTCGGTCAGTACGACATCGAACGCCGCCTCATCTCCGGTATTGTCAATGACGATTGTGTAATTCAGCGTGTCGCCGGGGCTCGCCGTGTCTTCGTCAACCGTCTTGTCCAGCTCTAATGCGGCATCCGCCGGCGCGCCAATCGTGTCTTTGATCTCGTCGCCGGCCGCATCGCTGGACAATTGTGGTGGAGCCGGCTGGCCTTCATCTTGCGCCGCAAGCGCCTGCACCATGAAGAGGGTCAGCATGAATGCCAGCACAACACTTACAACCAGGGTTCCAAGTCGTTGGCGGCGCTGCCGGGCCCGCTTCCTTTGCAATCGTCTTTCTATCATGATTTCCCTCCACGTCTATTGGACAGTGTAATCGCTGCGGCTCCCGGACGGTATAGCTGCAACTCAGCACAAAAATGGCGGCAGAACTGAAATGTTATCACCATCCTACCCTTCGTCAACGCGCGGCCAATCCAACAGAATGCGGTCCGGCGGCGTCCCGGCATGCGTCAGCCGCGAACCATCACTCCTGTGATATAGGCCAAGTTCCAGCTTCAGCGGCCCCTCCGGCAGCGACTGCGGCAATGGGATCAGGTGAAGCTGCAATACAACATCGCCGGGCTGCAGAGTGGCCGGGGCGGCGTCTAAAGCGTCGCTTTGGGCGATTAGCTGGCCGTCCTCCCCGGTAAGGTGCACGAAGATCGCCAGGTCTTCCGGCAGCTTTTGCTCCACACGCCAGATGGTCAAGACGGGCAGTTCTCCGTTTTCACGCTGGGGCAGGGTGCGCACGTCCAGCAGCGAAACCGCTCCGCCAAAGACAGTTGGCTCGGCCTGCGGAAGCAAATCTGCGGCGACCGGCAGATTATAGACGCCGTAGGAAGGCGCGCCGGGACTGCGAAATAGCGGTTCCGGCGACATGCCCGCCGCCTCAAAGAGCGCCGCGTCAAGGGGAGCATATTCCGGCACATACAGGCGTCCGCTGCCCCCGGCCGGAAGCGCCAGCGCATGCTGCTGAACCCAGCGCACCGGCAAGTCGAAGCCCATATTCCTGCGCAATGAATCATGATCGATTGGCTCAAAAAAGGATTCCGCAATCACCGGCGCGCCGCTGCCGGGCCGGTCCAATTCCTCCGCAATGTCGCGCAGCACGGTTTGATAGCGCATGCGCGTCTCCAACTCAGCCGGCCAGCGGATGAAGCCGTCACGCAGAGTGCGCGCCAAATTGCCGGCCAGCAGCAGAGCCACAACCAGCCCGGCTACTACAGCCACTGCGCGTCGCCGGTCGCCCGCTCGACGGGAGATAAACTCTAATCCGCCGCTAATTGTCAGTGCTGGAAAGAGGTAAACGACGGGCAGGGCGCCGATCAGCCGGATTGTGCTGGGCGCCTGCGGGGTGATCGCGCTGGGTATCATCCCGACAAGCAGCCAGATGATCGCCAGCCCGTAGGCCGGGCTTCTCGTTCCCCGCACCAATGCAATTCCCACCCCAATTGCGAAAAGCAGCGCCGTCAACGGTTCGAACAGAGGCGCACCGGGCATCATATACGTAATGCGTGGATCGCCGGTGAACGCAAAGACGCCGAGCGTCGCCAGGGTAGACGCGATCAACGGCGCGGGGTCGCCCGCGCGAAGAGAATCCAGCGGGCCGGATAATTGGTCAACACGCTGCAGCAAGGTTGGGTCCGCCCACCAGGTGAGCAGCATCGGCGTCACCAACAACAGCGCAATCAGCAACACCGCCAGGGGCGCACGCAAAGTCCGAGAGTCAATGACGCTAGTTTTCATTGGATTGCGCCGGCGCTCCCACCAGCGCAGCATCAGGAGATAGATGAAGTAAGCAGGTGGCAATAGGAGCATTGCCTGAGCTGCGGTATAGCTATACAGACTCAGCCCGAGAAACACGCCGGAGAGCACAATCTGCCGCCGGCCGGCGCGTCCAGGAAGCGGCCAGAAGGAGATCGCCCCAATCAGCAGCAAGGGCAACAGGATCGGCCGAATTCCCACCCGGCTAAAGATGATGGCCCACCAGCTAATGGCGGTGAAGCTTCCGGCCAGCAAGCCGGTAGCTCTACCAAACTCTTTTTCTGCCCAACGCATCACTGCCGCAACCAGGAGTAGTCCGGTAAAGCCGACCGGCAACCGTATGGCCAAGAGGTTGTCGCCCAGGAGAGGCTGAAAGGGCGCTGCCAGGTAATGGAATAGCGGTTCATGGCCGTACCCTTCTCGAAAGAAGAAGGCGTGCCGTCCCTGCCAGATGAAGCGTACAATATCGGCGTCCAATACCTCGTCTTGGGAGAGGCCGGGCGGGATCTCCCGCAGGGCGACCAGGCGCAATAGGGCCGCCGCCAGCAGCACAAGCGTGCCCAACCAAATGAAGCGGCCGGCGCTGATCAGGCTGGACCGGCTACTTGTCCTGGAAGTAGGCATTGACGGCGCGGCGACCTTAACCATCCGGCGCCCGATAAATCAGGATAGAGTAGCCCACCCGGTCATCCGGCTCGTGGTCGCGGAACCAGGGAAAGACATACTTCTCCTCTTGCAGCGGAATCTCCCACAGATTGCTGACGCTAATTGCATAGACCCCCGGCTCGGGATCGCTGGCCGTAAACGGCACATCCCACCAGAGATCGAAGTGCCGCGGCAGGCCGGGCAACGGCTCGTAATTGATGCCGTAGTACGCCGGATCGGCGCTGCCGAACCAGGATAACTTGACCTTCTCAACATCGTTGGCTTCCATCCACTCTTTCAGCCGCAAAAGGTCCTGCCCCCAATCTACGTTGCTGTCAATCAACAGCCGATAGCCATTTGCCGGCCCGCCCGCCGCGCGATTGAAGTAACTCAGATAGTACGGATGAATCGTGAGGGTCGCCAAAAGGAAAGCCGGCAAGGCGATAGCCAGCAGGCCGCGAACCAGCCGAGCGAGCGTGGGCGAGCGTCCGGAGTGTGGGTCAGCCTCCGGAACCGGTCGAGTGACAAACGCGCCGAGGCCGGCGATCAGGACGTAGCAGAGGACCAACATGGGCAGCAAGTGCCGGTAGCCGATATTGAGCGCGCTTTGCATGCTCAGCAAAAAGAATAGCGTCGCCGGGATAAGGAGATAGAGCGCTTGCTTACGAGACCATCGTTTCCACAACAGCAATATGGCGGCTACCGGCAGCAACACGAGGGTAGCCAGCGGCGTCTTCACCAGAAACGCGACCGGAAAATAGGCCGCGAATCCCTCCGGAGAGAACTCGCCCAGCAGGAAGGCAGCGCCCCGGCCCTGGCTGCTCAATCCCAGGATCTGCTCAATGCCGGCGAAGTATGTGGGCATCGGGCCTGCCCAGCGATTCAGCGCAACAAGCGGCTCGGAACTGAAGCGAAATGCCCCCCACTGAAAGCCAAACGCGGCCCAAACGACTAACAGCGCGAAAAGGCCGGACACTCCATATTGCAGCAACCTGCGCAACGCGGCGGCCACAGTCCAGCGTCCCACGTAGAGCGGCAAGATGCTGAGGAGAGCAAAGAAGGGCACAAATGCCAGGGTTGAAAGCTTGCTTGAAAAGGCCAGCCCCAGACTGATCCCTGCCGTTAGCAAGCGCCATGCGCTCCATCTGTCAGTTGACCAGAGCTTCCAAAGCATGAATGTCGCCAGCAGTAGAGAGGCAGCCCCGCCAACGTCGGTCGTGCTGTACCGGCCATGAGCCATGATGTTGGGGTCAAAGAGCAGCAACAGTAGCGCCAGCAGCCCCGCCGGCGCCCCCCAAAGCGCTAATGCAAAGCGATAACCCACCAGCCCGAGCAGAATGGTCAGGAAAACGATCGGCAGCCGCGCCAAGAAGACCATCACGGTCACATCGTTGTTGTATTCCCAGAACAGAAGCTCGGCAAAACGATACCAACCCTCCGGCTGCGCCCAGCTAGGATCGTCGAACGGCAGGTGCACTTCGGGCAAGAGCAACAAGGGCAACGCGCTGATGGTATTCACCAAGGGAGGGTGTTCCAGGCTGAAGCGCGGATCGCCGCTACGCAGAAATGCCAGCCCTCGGGCGATGTGATTCTGCTCGTCCATGGTCGGGCTGTCCATTGTCATGCTGTCCAGCGCCAGGATAAAGAATAGCAGAATCATGGGCACAGCCAGCCAGCCGGCCGAAGTACCGCGCAATAGCTTCATTAGGCTGCGATTATAGGCAGCGGACGGTTCACGGCAAACGAGCGTGACCCGCTCCAAGTAAGACATCGCCGGAGGTAGCGCGACGCCGCCTGTTCAGCGAAAACCTGGCCAACGACGAGTCGTAGCCCAAACGACGAGTAATCGGAGCTATTTATTTACTTCAGTTTGGGGCTATCTCAGAGCAGCTGCGACATCGCTTCTGCGCAACGCATCATTGGTTCCCATCCACTGCCGTGATCCTCGTACATCCACCAGCCGGAGAGCACAGCCTGAGCCAAGCCGTGAGCAATGACGCGCTGCCGGTCAATTTCCAGAATCTCAGACAGTATGCTGACCCGCCGCGCCAGCGCTGAAGGCAGGTCGGGCCAGGCGCTCAGCCTGTCCCAGGGGTTGTGCAGGAGCGCGCCAACCTCATAGGCAGGTTCTCCGGCCATGCCCTTAGGATCGATTGCCAGCCAGGTGTCCGGCCCGGCCCGCAGCACATTCTCGTGGTGCAGGTCGCCGTGCAACAGGACCGGCTCATCGGCGGAAGCAAAAAGCTCGGCGAACAACTGCTCGGCCGCGTCTACCAGCGGTTCGGGAAATGGTCCGGCGCCCCCGTTGAACGTTTGCCGCAGTCGCTCCAACCCGCGCGCCCATTCCGCCACATCTCGAAATGGATGGTCTGCCGGCAGCAGCCGCCACATCTTCCGCATGGTCACGGCCAGAATGCGTGTTGCCTCGTCATCGTCTTTCACTTCGGAGAGCGGGTTGCCGGGCTGAACGCGCTCCAGCAGTAGGACGCCCTGCTCAATATCGTGCTCCAGCAAGCCGACAACGCCCTGACCGCCATAAAGCTGTAGCGCCTCGATCTCGCCCGCCAACTCCCGGTTAGGAACACCCAACTTCAGCACCACTGCGCGACCGTCCACTCGCCGCGCCGGAGCCACGTAGTTGTAGGAAAGCGGGACGAACGGCGGCAGGACTTCCAGAGACCAGCGCAGCGCGTAGCTCTCAATTCGGTCGGCCAGCGTAGCCAGCCAAATTTCTCCCCGCGTACCGTAGAGCTCGGTCAGGCGGGCAGCGAACGCTGAAGGTATCCAGTCAGAGCTTTGCGAAGTCACCGAAATCTCGCAGATGTTCCAGCTTCCTTATGACCGAACGAGCAACGAAACCGGGCGGCGCTTGCATTCGCTCAATCCCTGGGCGATACTTTTCCCATGAGTTTCCAATGGTTGGACAACTTTCACAAGGGGATGACCAAGCCGCCGGATTATGCGCAGCGAACGCTGGCCGCCTACCGGCTGGGCATGCGCGCCGGCGGCGCAATCATCGGAGTGCGAATAGAGCCGGGAACGGTGTGTTGCCTGGAGGTCCGGGCGCTATCTCCGAACACGATTTATCAGCCGGATGATGCGCCTATCCTGCCGCTGCCGGGGTGTACGTTGGGGGAGCGCTGCAACTGCGTCTACCGGCCGGCCATGCGTTACGAACAGGATTCCGGCGAATAGCCCACGACGCCGGCTTGATGCTTTCCTGATTCCTGCCGGACAAACAAAAAAGGGCTTGACACAAGCCCTCACAGTATTCGTCCGTTGTTGGCGGCCCGAGCAGTTGGTTCTTACTGCTATTCAGCCGCCGGGACTTTGTCCTTCTTTTCAGGCGCAGCCGGCGTAATGGAATCAGCGCTTGATTTTGTTTCAGATTTCTCGCCGCTGTCAGCGCTCTTTTCTGCGCCCTCGCCGCCGCTCTTCGCAGAGGCCAGCGCGCCGTTCTTGCCCCGGTTGTCCGTCACGTAGAAGCCGTTGCCCTTGAAGACAATGCCCACGCTATTGATCACTCGCCGGACGCCGGTTGCGTTACAGAGGATACACTGTTCAATCGGGTCGTCGGACATGCGCTGCCGAAGCTCGAACGAGCGTTCGCAGGAGTCACACCTGTAGCTGTAGATTGGCATATACTTTCCTTGAATGCGCGCAATTTCACCCCGAATTTTAGCGGTTGAGCATGACTTTCGCAAGCTGTCGTGCCGGGCAGTCAGACGGCTGTTGCACCGCGCGCAAAATGGCCGGCCCGACAACGCAGCGCCCGACGGGACGGCTATTGCCCTTGCTTGTTCAGGGCCGCTAAATATGTTACAAAAGCCACGTAAACATGAGGTTAGATTTGAGTTCGAATCTTATCAACACATGGAGGAAAGATGAATCCTACTGAGGTACAGGCTCGCGTGAAAGCCCGCGTATGGCAGGAGATCGCCCAGTCGCAGGGAGAGTTCGCTGATATTTCCCATGACAAACTGAATAAGCTGGTTGACCTGGCCACCAACGCGGCATTGATCGAGTTCGACGATGAGATTGACGAGGTGATTGCCAAGGAGAATCTGGGCGAGGAGGTATACGGAACCACCGACGAAAAGGTGCTCTGGCAGGGCCGGCCCTTCCTGACGATTTCCAGATCCTATGTCATCACCAATGAGCGGGTACGGATATTGAGCGGTCTGCTCGGCAAAGAAAGGCTGGACATAGAGCTAATACGAATTCAGGAAATGGACCAACGGCAGACGCTGCGCGAGCGAATGATGAATGTTGGCGACATTACCATAAGTAGCCACGATCCCAGTCATCCGCGTATCGTCCTAAACAATATCCGCGAACCGCAGCAGGTCCATGAGATCCTCCGGCGAGCGGTCCTGGATGCGCGCAGCAAACACGGGTTATATTATCGCGAAGAGATGTAAGTAGTCTGCTGCGGGGATAGCTCGGGCTTGTCCTGCAGCAACCGTTCCGCCTCTGCGCGACTCATCACGTAGAGGGTGCACTCGTCCACCGCCTCGGCTGTGGTCTCATGCATAGTAAGCCCGATAAGCGGCATTTCACCAAAGCATGCCCCCGGCCCCAGGGTCGCCATGACTGATTTCTCCCCGGCTGCTGTGAGCAGATAGAACTGCACCTGCCCCTTCGCAAGGATGTACAGGACATCTCCGGCCTGACCGGGCGCGCAGAGAAGCGCACCTGGCCGGCAGGTTGCCTTCGTTAGCTGCCCCTCCAGCCGCGTCCACTCCTCCGGCGCCAGCTTCCGCAACATTACTATTGCCGAGACATAGTTCGGCCCTTCTCCAGGCGTCACGCGGTCATTCACCCTATCTTATGAGCCGTCAGGGTTGATGGGCAAAAAGAAGCTGACCTGCGCGCCGCCTGCCGGCGCGTTTTCCGCCCAGATGCGTCCATTGTGTGCCTCAACCACCGCTTTGGCGATTGCCAATCCCAGTCCGGCGCCGCCGGTTTCCCGGCTGCGCGCCTGTTCCCCGCGATAGAACTTCTCGAACACACGCGGCAGGTCCTCCTCGGAGAAGCCCGGCCCGTTATCCTGCACGGTCACCGTAACCCCCTGGTCATTGCGCCACGCCTCAATCACCACAAGACCGCCCTCTACAGGGGCATGATTCAATGCATTGCTGATCAAATTGGACAACACTCGCCCAATCTTGGACGCGTTCATCGTTACGGGATCGATATCAGCGCTGACCTCGCCGCGCAACATAATGCCCCGCGCTTCGGCAAGCGGCTGAAAAGTTTCCAGGGAATCTGAAATGAGGTCGCTAAGTGAATGGGCAGACATTTCAATGGCGATACCGCCGGCATTGAATTGGGCAAGCTCAAAGAGATCGTCAATCAGCTCATTCATCGCCAGCACGTCCGCTCGAATCGTGCGATAGTAGCGCTGAACCGTTTCTGTATCGTCAACCACGCCATCATGTAGCGCTTCAACCAGGACTCTGATGCTGGTCAATGGGGTGCGCAAATCATGCGAGGTCCAGGCAATCAGGTCACGCCGTAAGACTTCAAGCTCCGCTCGCTGCCTTTCCGCCCGCTGAAGCTGCTCAGCCATCTCGTTGAAGGCCAGGGCGACTTGCGCCACCTCATCGCGACCATTGACCAGCGCACGCGCACCCAGGTCGCCGGTTGCAATCGCCTGCGCCTTCGAAGCCAGGACGCGGAGACCATTTGTTGCTGTGGACGCTACGAAAAAGCCGAAGGTGGTAGCAATCATCAGGGCAAAAACCAGGAGCACAATGGAGAGCGCCAGGTCGTGCGGGCTAAAGAACATCTGGGCGGCCATCACCAGCACGTTGACAAGGATCAATAACGCCGCCAGCAAATAAGATAGCGCCAGAGAAATCTGCAGCGACGGTGAGCGAGCCAGTCCGGCGCGATACACAAGAAAACCCAGAGCCAGTGAGATTGCGGAGGTTAGCGCCAGCGTACGGATCAAGGTTGTCAACTCCGATAGCGGAGGTTGCATCAACCAGACCATAGTCAAGCCGGCTGCGATCAACGCCAGAATCAAGCCGACCGCCAGGATCCCCCAATAGGTCACTTCCCTTTTCCCGGGCTGCGGCGCTTCGGAGGCTATCTCATGCACCACGGCCCATCCTGGGTTCGAACTTGTAGCCAACTCCCCAAACAGTGACCAACCATTCCGGCTGGCTGGGATTCCGCTCTAATTTTTCGCGCAATCGCCGGATGTGCACCGTGACTGTGCTCGGATCCACATAGTCCGAGAAGCCCCACACATTTTGCAGCAACTGGTCGCGGCTAAACACTTGCCGGGGATGGCAGGCCATAAACCAGAGGAGATTGAACTCGGTAGCAGTCAGTTCCAGCTCGTGCTCGCCGATCTTCACCAGGCGGGTAAGTGGATCGATCAGCAGCTCATCAAAGGAGAGCGGTTGCTCAGCTTGTTCACCGGCCATGCCGCCCGCCTGGGCGCGGCGCAGCACCGCTTTCACCCTGGCCACCAGTTCAGCCGGCGAAAACGGCTTGGTCACATAGTCGTCCGCCCCCAGTTCCAGGCCATAGATGCGATCAGTCTCCTGACTGCGCGCGGTCAGCATAATCACCGGCACGCTGCCCGCCGGGTGATTGCGTAGCCGGCGCATCATTTCCAGGCCGTCAATTTTTGGCAGCATCAGATCGAGAATAACCAGCGAAGGCGGCTGAATGGTGATCTCCTGGAGCGCGGTCTGACCATCATACGCCTGGCGCACCTGGAAGCCGTCTCGCCGCAGGTAAAGAGTGACGACTTCGACCACTGAACGCTCGTCGTCTACAACCAGGATGTCTTCAGCCTTGCCGGAAACCATTCAACCTCCGACTTGTATTGTAGTGCATTTTTGTTACGCCGGTCTTAGTGATTCTCTCGCTAAATCTTTATAGAAACCCCGCAGGTCTTGCTGAGTATGCTCGCTCGGCGGTAAACCCGTGAAAGACCTGCGGGGTTTTGTCCTCAGTTAGCGAGAGTACCACTTAGGCGAATGAGAACTTCTGCAACGGTAACATTCTTGTAAGCGAATTGGCGACTATTCGCGGCCATTTTTCGGTACACTTATGCTCGTAGTATCCTGGACCATCACCACTGCGCGCAATTTTCGAGAGATCACAAAGATGAAAGCATATGAGAGACCGGGGATCACCCGGCGGCAGTTTCTGCAGGCAGCCGCCGGCAGCGCCCTGTTGCTGTTGATCGGTTGCCGGCCCGGGCAAACGGACGGCGACCTATCACCTACACCGGAGGTCGCTGGGGGTGCAGCGATCGTACCGGCGGTCGCCGCGACGCGCCGTCCGCGGGAGATCGAGATCACGCCGGTGGAGAAGTTCTATTTGCAGCATTTTCAGAGCGCGGCGAACGTGGACGCTGCGACCTGGACATTGACTGTTGACGGATTGGTAGAGCATCCGGGCACATTCACGCTCGACGCGCTGAAGAGCCGGCCGCGAGCGGAGATGATGCGCACGCTGGAGTGCATTGGAAATCCGGTGGGCGGTAATCAGATCGGCAATGCTGTCTGGGCCGGCTTCTGGCTGGAGGAACTATTGGCCGAAGTAGGGGTCAAGCCGGAGGCGGTGCGCGCCCGTTTTCTCGCGGAGGATGGCTATGAGACCTCCGTCGCCCGCAGCTTCATTGACCGGCCCGGGGTGCTGATGGCCTATGAAATGAATGGCGCGCCGCTGACGCCGGAGCACGGCTACCCGCTGCGCATCTTCATGCCCGGCCTTTACGGACAAAAGATGCCGAAATGGATTTCGCTGATAGAGTTCATCGGCGACGATAGTCATCGCGGCTATTGGGAGGAGCGCGGCTGGTCGGATGTGGCCACGGTGAAAACGAACTCGCAGATCATGCAGCCGGAGCACATCGGCGCCGTACCATTGGCTGAAATCGAAGTGTTCGGCGTCGCCTATGCCGGCGACCGCAACATCACATTGGTGGAAGTAGGCGTCGAAGCTGACAACCAGCTGACCTGGTATCCGGCCGAGTTGCTCGCCGGACCCAGCAGTCAAGTCTGGACGCAGTTTTATCTCGCCTGGACCCCGCCGAGCGCTACAAGCTTTACATTGCTGGTGCGGGCGACAGATGAGCAGGGTTTTGTACAGACCGAACGGGCTTCCGGCATCCTGGAAGGCTCCTATCCCGACGGAACCGACAAGATCCACAGCATAGTAGTCCGGGCAGGCTGACCGTAGGCATCATGCGTGTTCTGGCGATTGTTGCTGTGGTATTGCTCGCCGTCGGGCTCCTGACGACCCTGGGAGCAACCAAACTGGAGGAGCAAGACGTCTTTTGCACGAGCTGCCACCTGGGCCCGGAAACGACCTACCACTCACGTTCCCTGGATGCGCGGGAAGTGGAAGATCCGTTTGAACTGGCGGACCTGGCAAGCTTTCACTATTGGGACGACCCGGACTTTCGCTGCATCAACTGCCATCGTGGGGATGACTCCCTGCCGCACCGGGCGCAGGTCTTGCTCTTGGCTGCCGGCGACACCCTGACCTGGGCCTTGAGCGAGCCTGACCAAACTACGGAGAAGGGCGCTGTGCCTAATCCCGATCCCAACATCGAGGAGTGGATTGGGCCGGAGGGTTTCTCTCGTCAGGGGGAGATCCTGAACGCCGGCTGCCTCAAATGTCATGGCGACACCCTGACTCTGGTCGGATTCGATAATCACTTTCACAACAAGCTGCCCGCCGCGCAAGCAGCTTATGCCGCCGGCAGCGAGCTAAGCTATCCCATAGGCTGGGATACAGGGTTCGGGACCGACGACCTCCTGCAAGCTGAAAACACGGTAGTCACCTGCTTGGACTGCCACCGCGCTCATGTATCTGGCTTCGAGTCCGAATACTTCCTTGACCGGAACACCGTCCTGTTTCCGGCTTGCGTCCAGTGCCACAAAGAGGCGGAAAACGGCCCGCTGGATCTGGTCAATTAGCTGCTACTACTCGCAGCGTCCTTACTCCTGTGAGACACCTCCGCACCATTTCCAGGCGCCTTCTTCATTAACCATTCGCCACGTCTCATCAATAGGCAGGACATTTTCTGCCGGCAGCGGCATCTGGTCGCTGGGTTCCAACTCGGTGGGGAACTCCACGTTTCCGCGCATGAGGACTTCCGCTTCCGTTTCTGCGCCGCCGGTTCGCCGGGCAATTACATCTACCTTGAGACCCTCAGGGTCAAATTCCTGTCCAGCAGCCTTCACCGCAAATCCAATCGCCCACAATGACAACAGGTCCTGGCTGGCGCTTCCATCCGGCGTTCGCCCGCAGATAAGCCCGCTCAGGGCTTCGTCGTCGTTGTGCAGCACGGCATCCAGAAAAGCAGCCGCGGCGATCTCCTCATCTTTCGTGCCGGCGCGCGTACAACCCACCGCCAATCCCAGCAGGAGCACAGCCAACACCAGAAGCAATTTCATTTTGTTTTGCACACATTCCTCCCCGGCTGACAAAGTTACGCGACACACGTTGTCAACCAGTAGCTATCCAGTCCAATCAAGTACTTTCTCGAGTATACCTTAATCAGGCCCTTTGGCGGAAGCAAGTCCATATGATAAAGTCCGCCAGATGCCGGCATACTAACCTTAATGCCGGGTTCTCTGGGAGAGTAGATTTGTGATCGAGCGACCAATCACCAAGCGCTGGCTGGGATATCTGCTGATACTAGGGGGCGTCGCCGGAATCGCCGGCCCCTTCCTGATTGATTTGCTTCAGGCCGGGCAGTATCAGGGCATCGGTTCCACTCAGCGTCTGGCGCTGGCGGCGTCCCTGCTATTGCTGGCGTTCGGCGTATCGCTACTGCCGCTCGGCGACCGGCCGGCTTAAGCTTCATGGCGGCCACAAACCATCATCCGGCAATTGCCGGAACCTTGCCCCGGCCCGCGCGGATTGCCATCAAGATAGTCATTCTGCTGGCGTTGCTGGCCTTCACCGGCTACCTCATCGTCTATTTCATCTATGCGGTACAGCTCTTTCGCTTCCCATTTGATTACGACCAGGGGGAGGGATTCGAGTTGGTGGACACCATTCTCCTCAGCCGGGGCGAGTGGCCGTATAAACCGATAGATAGTTATCCATTCTACTCGTCCAATTACCCGCCCCTCTTTCACCTGGCAGTCGTCCCTCTGGTGTGGCTCTTTGGGCCGCACTTTTGGACCGGCCGCCTTGTCTCCTTTGCCGGCACCTTGCTCACGGCGCTGGCCATCGGATATGCCGTGTATGTCGGTCTGGAACTCAAACGCCCACGGCGAGATCGCTGGTGGCTGGCGGCCTTATGCGGCCTGGCTTTCCTGGCCTCAAACTACGTCTATCATGTCGGCCCGCTCTTCCGGCAGCATATGTTCATGGTCATGCTGGAGACGCTGGCAGTGGTGGCAGTCGTCCGGGTGGTCGCCAACGAGGAGGCGCGAAACAGGCGTAGCAACCGCGGCTGGCTGCTGGTCATGGCCCTGTTGCTGGCAGCCGGCTTTACCAAGCAGCTGGCCTACGCGACCGTGGCGGCGGTGTTCATCTTCCTGTTTTTACGCCAGCCGCGCCGGGCGATCATCTGGGCGCTGCCCTTCGCCGGGGCGGTCGGCCTGATCTTCTTCTTCATCAACTGGCGGACAGACGGCCATTGGCTGATCAACACCGTCACCGCCAACCTGAACCCATTTGTGCCGGGACAGGCCGAAGCGCTCTATCGCCAATGGTTTACGCTGCACGGCGTAATTACACTGGCCGCAGCGGCCTTTGTGATTTTCCAACTATACTGGAGCCGGCTTTCCGGCTATGCCGTCTGGTTTGTACTCGCGGCGGCAAACGGTGTAACCGCCGGCAAATGGGGAGCCGGCGAATCCTACTTCGCCACAGCCATTGCGGCCTCATGTATTCTGACCGGCCTGGCCTTCCATCAGCTACTGGATGGGTCAGAAAAGCGTGCGCCGGTCTGGCAAGCCATGGCGCTGCTCGCTGTCCCGCTGCTCTTTCTCCTGCAGGC
>CAYVQP010000001.1:149716-152736 GCA_964452775.1 uncultured Ardenticatenaceae bacterium
ACCCAGCTGCTCAACTTGTACAACAACAACCGGGTGGACCTGGCGGAGATGCTGGCCATGCTGGATGCCCAGGCATTTGATACCATCGTGCTGAGAGCGCAGTTCTATCCCCCGCCGGTGCTGGACGTGATTGGTCAACGATACGAGACGCAGCACCTTGTCCAGATGAACGGCTTTGTCTATTGCATCATGAGGCCCAGATAGACTCGGCATGACCCTGCAAACTGAAAGCCTGAATCCCGTCATTGATCTGCCGGCGTTTAGCGGGCCGTTTGATCTGTTGCTGCACCTGATAGAGCGGGAGGCATTAGACATCACCGCCATTTCGCTCTCCGTCGTTACCGAACAGTACCTGCAGCAGGTGAGGCGGCTCAAGGAAAAGCGCGTCGAGCAGTTGATTGACTTCCTGGTGATTGCGGCCCGGCTGGTGTTGATCAAGAGCCGGGCGCTGTTGCCACGTCCCCCGGCGACACAACTCGGCGAGGAGGGGGAAGAAGACCCGGCCGCGACTCTGATCAGGCAGTTGCAGCGCTACCGGCAATACAAGGATGCCGCCTCCTGGCTGGCGGATCGTCAGGAGCGCGGACTGCGCACACATCTCCGGGTTGCGCCGCCGGTACGACCGCAGGTGAACGCCAAGTTGGATCTGAGTGACATCGGGTTGCAGGACTTTGCTGCGGCCTTGATTGGGCTTCTTGCCCGAAGCGAGGCAAGAGAGGAAAGCGTTTCAGTGGTGCGGCCGCCCAGCGTGACCATCGAAGGGCAATTGATGTTGCTGCGCAGCCGGCTAAGAGAGCAGCAAAGGGTCCAATTCCGCGACCTGCTCAATGATCAACCGGGTCGCGAAGAAGTTGCGGTAACCCTGCTGGCGACCCTGGAGTTGATCAAACGCCGGGAGTTGATCGCCCGGCAAGACACCCGATTTGGCCCGATTGAGCTCGTTGCCGTCACGTCCTCCGAACAGGGGCTTTCATCTGCGGAGAACGACAATTCATGATAGTATTTCACGCAGACGAGCATCAGCCAATACATAAGCCTGTATAGCAACCCGGCTGACGAAGCTCAGTGTCTTGAAAAGGAGACAGACGATGATTATCAAGAATGGCTTGATTGAGCCGCTCAACAACCAGATCCGTAGCGAATTCTCCGCCTCGGCGCAGTACATCGCTATTGCCGTCTATTTTGACGCACAGGCGCTGCCGGAGTTGGCCATGTTCTTCTACCGGCAGTCGGAGGAAGAGCGCATACATGCCATGAAGTTCGTGCACTTCATGCTGGAGACCGGCGCCCGCCCCAACATTCCCGGCATACCCGCCCTGCGCAACGACTTTGAAGACGCCGCCGATGCGGTGAACTTTGCCTTGCAGCAAGAGTTAAAAGTTACCGATGAAATCAACAACCTGGTCAGCATTTCGGTCGCCGAGGGCGACCATGTGACCAACAACTTCTTGCAATGGTTCGTGACTGAACAGGTGGAAGAAGTTGATACGATGACCAACCTGCTGCAGACGATCCATCACAGCCGCGGCAATTTACTCTGGGTGGAAGATTACGTGCGCCGTAATCCGCAGCATGCGGAGGCTCCGGCCGGCGAATGACAATGCCGGCGAAAGCCGCCGCTAGTCGCGTTTCCCAAACAGCCGGCCCAGCTCCTGTTCCCAAACGTCATCCAGCGGCATGAAGGGCACCTCCTGGAAGGTGCTCGAGAGCTGATCCATGTAGGCGCGGATGCCGGCCTGGGGGTTTTCGCGGTCGAGTTCCTCAACCTTGTTGCTGACCACGCGGATCAGTCGCTCGCTCTTTCGCTCCAGGTCGGCAACATCCAGATCGAGCCCCAGCAGGTAGTTGATCCGCCGCAGGACGCCCAGCCAGGCCACGTAGTCGTTCTCCAGCCGGATGGAGTTGCCCAGCGCCTCTAACTGGGAGAAATCATAGGTGGGCACAAAAGCGTAGAACGAGATGTAGCGCATATTTTGTTCGCTCGCTCGCCGGCAAACATATGAGCCGATGCTCGCCCCGCCGTGGTAGTCCGACAGATTGACCGCCAGTGAGCTGAGTTCATCCTTCAGCGTGGGCAAGCTATAGATGCTGGACACCATCCGTTCCTTGTCGTAGGGCAGCTCGCCATAGACGCCGCCAAGGCCCACGATCGTCTTCACGTTCAGCGTCCGCGCCGCTTTGAGCAGTGACTGTACATATCGTTCGGCATCCATGTGCGGCTCATCGCCTATGAAGTAGACGACTCCACGGGCGTTGTCCCCGGCATAATAGAACTCGTTCCGCTGCGTCTCAAGCTTGGCGGGAAAGCCTTCCTCAAAGCGGACTACCGGCCTTACCAGGTCATGCGTGCCGGGGATTTGAAAGAGATAGAAGCCGTCCGGCTTGATTGAGGCAATCTTCCTGGCCCCCGTCTGCTGTATGAGATATTTCGGCAAGCCGGATGAAATGGAGCCGGCATCTGCCCACTGCCGCCAGCCCACCAGCATGAATATCTCTTCTGCTTCAGGTCGTTCCGATATGTCCAGAGCGTCGCTCATCCTGCGCCTCCAACATGGCGTTCTACTACCGGCTCAGACCCCCTCTAGCTGCTGCCTGGCTCGCTTTGCGCTTCTTTCGCGAATGTGCTTATCCAGGACACGCTTGCGTAGACGCAGGTTCACCGGCGTTACCTCCAGCAACTCATCTTCCGCCAGGTACTCGATGCACTCATCCAGGCTCATCACTCGATGGGGCGTAAGCCGGCTGTCAATCTGCCGGATTGACGTACGCATATTGTCCAGCTTTTTCTTCTTGCAGACATTGACATCTAGGTCGCCCGGTCGTTGGTGTTCGCCTACCACCATGCCGGCGTAGATTTCCTCGCCCGGCCCAACAAAAAGCTGGCCGCGGATCTCCGCATTCTCCAGACCGTTTGTGGTCGTCACCCCGTCCTCCCAGGCCACGAGCGAGCCTCGCCCTCTTGTCGGAATGGCGCCTGCCAGCGGGCCATAGTGGCTGAAGATGCTGTGCATGACCCCATT
>CAYVQP010000001.1:152836-182207 GCA_964452775.1 uncultured Ardenticatenaceae bacterium
CCCTCCCGGCGCATCGTCTCGATGAGGATAGCCAGATGCAGTTCTCCGCGCCCGGAAATCAGGAACGTGTCCGCGCTTTCCGTCTCGCTGAAGCGCAGAGCAACGTTCTGCCTAAGCTCGTCGGTCAGGCGGGCGCGCAGACGGCGCGACGTGCCCCAGCGCCCTTCCCTGCCTGAGAATGGTGACGTATTGACCCCGAAACTCATACGCACGGTTGGTTCTTCTACCGTGATCGCCGGCAAGGGAATCGGATTGTCCTTATCCGCCAGGGTTTCGCCGATATTCACCTCGTCCAGGCCGGCGATCACCACGATTTCCCCTGCCGCAGCCTCTTCAACTTCAATGCGATCCAGCCCTTCGTGAATGTACAGGTAGCGGGCGGTCTCCATCGCTTGCTGGCCATCGTGGCCGATCCTGACCAGCGTTTGTCCCGCCCGGATCCGGCCCGCGGATAACCGCCCGATTGCCGTCACGCCGCGATATGGATCATAGTCCAGCGTAGTGACCAGCATTTGTAGTGGGGCCTCCGGATCAACGCGCGGGGGCGGCACTTCGCGAATAATTGTCTCAAACAAGGGCTTTAGGTCCGGCGTCAGGTCAGGCGAATATCCAGCCGTTCCCGCAGTTGCAACCGCGTAGACAACCGGGAAATCGGCCTGCTCTTCGTTGGCCCCCAACTCGATAAACAGGTCGAAGGTCTCGTTCAGCACCCGCACCGGGTCGGCGTTCTGCCGGTCAACCTTGTTGATGACCACAATCGCCCGGTGGCCCATGGCCAGCGCCTTTTGCAGGACGAAGCGAGTCTGCGGCATGGGGCCTTCAAAGGCATCAACCAGCAGCAGAACGCCGTCCACCATGTTCAGGACGCGCTCCACTTCACCGCCGAAGTCCGCATGGCCGGGGGTATCGACGATATTGATCTTCACCGGCTGGCCTTGCTGTGGGCCGGCAATGACGATCGCCGTGTTCTTTGCCAGGATTGTGATCCCGCGCTCGCGTTCCAGATCGTTGGAATCGAGGACGCGCTCGGTCACCTTCTGGTTCTGTCGAAACACTTGCGCTTGTTTTAGCATTGCATCCACCAGCGTCGTCTTGCCATGATCGACGTGGGCAATTATCGCGATATTGCGTAGATCTGTTCGTTCAATTAGCATTAAGGTGAGCCTACTAGTTTTACGAGGCGCGCCGGGGTCCGTGGATATCCGGCGAGTATAATCTTCATTTTGTCCGGCACAGAAAAACCCCAACCAGACGGTTGAGGCCGTGACATAATTGGATCATAGCAGATTGCCGCCGGCTATACAACCGCCTTAAGCTTCTCCTCTGTTTTCGACAGTGCCGGCGGCCCATCTATATGGCTTCGCAACCGCCGTGTTCCCAATACGCTGCGCGCTAACGTGTGATTGGGTTCTCCCGCCGGTGGCGTCGCCGTTGTAGGAGCTATAGACAGCGCAGATGCAAAGTGACGCGGCTTGATGCGTCTCATAATACATGAGCGTGATGCAAGGCAGAAATGTCAAATGATACCCGGGAGCTGGTAGCGCGCTGCCAGCGAGGCGAGCTGGCAGCCTTTTCTGAGCTCTTCCAGCTCCATGAGACGCAAGTCTATCACCTTGCCTGGACCATCTTGCGCAATGAACAAGATGCGCGAGACGCCGTCCAGGACACCTTCCTGCGCGTGTTTGAGCGTATCAAGCGATATGAAGGGCGTTCCTCGTTCAGCACCTGGCTAACGTCTGTCGTGGTCAATATTTGTCGCGACCGGCTCCGCCGGCGCAAGGTACGGCAGGCGCTATCTCTGGAATGGCTACAAGAGAAGTCAAGTGGGTATAGCCTGAGCGACGACGTGGACAGCCGCATGTATCGCCGGTCGCTCTGGTCCTACGTAGACCGGCTCGAAGACAAATATAGGTTGCCCGTAATCCTGCACTACTTCGCCGAAATGCCCTGTGAAGAAGTAGCCCTGGCGTTAAACACCCGCACCAGCACCGTCTACTCGCGCTTGAATACCGCCCGCCTCCGCATCCGCGAGATGGCTTTGCAAGAAGACTTCCCGTCATGGCAAGAGAATCCACTGACCAGCAAGTAGCCGATTGCCGGCGCGTGGCAGAAGAGCTGCCGGCCTACCTGCGGCACGAGCTGCCGGAAAGTCGCCGGCAGGCAATGCAGCGACACCTGCAGCAATGTGACGCTTGTTTCCGCTTGGTGCAGGATGCGCGCGCCTTCGACGCTGAAATGCGACATGAGGCGCAGTACGTTCGCCATACCCTGGCCCCATTACGCGCCGGCGACTCGGCGGATGTTCAGGAACACATCTACCGGCGCATGCGGCGCGCCCTTTTCGTGCAGCGTACTTTTCAGCTGACCCGGCAGATGGCAACAGCCGCCACGTTCCTGGCGTTCTTACTGGCCCTGGCGTTACTCTTTAATCCCTGGCGGCAGCAGTTGGCGGTAATGAGCACGACGGCTCCGGCAAGCGAAATCGCACCGCCGGCGGCTACGGAGGCATTAGCTCCGCCCACCCTTATTCCTACCGCGACCTATGTTCCAACGGCGCCGGCTCCCTCGCCGCTTCCAGAAGCGGTCAATGCCCCGGCGCTACCCGAGATGATGACGCCGCCGGGCGATGCCGCGCAGGCGATGATTGACGCCGCCATCAATGCCGATGACGCATCCTTGCAAGCGTTGCTATCCAGAGCGGGGCCGCTGCCGGAGGCCTCTTTCCGCGTCTGGCGGCGACTTCAGCAATGCGTGGGTCAGCTTACGGCGGCTGACCTCCTCTATCGCGTCATATTGCGCGAAGGCCGGCTGGCCAGCATTTATGTCTTCGATGCCGAGAATCGTTACCTGGGGGATATAAAGCTGTGGCTGAATGAGGAGAGCTCGTGGTACGTTTCCACCATGAACTACTCCTCCTTTGCGGCATTGAAGTACCGCTGTTCCGATTGAGCTGGGAAGTGACCGGCTCAATCCTCCTTTGAGTCTTTCTCTTGCTCCTGCTCGCCTTCTGCCTCCTCTTCAATCGGCTTCAGCACAATCCGCCGGTAGCCTTCCGCATACTTGAAGCCGACCTTCTCGCCGATTTGCCCGGCCCACGCTCGCATGCGCTCATTAGGGTCCCAGTCGCCCAATTGACTGCGGTGCTCGGCGAGCGCTTGCATCTTCACGTCTATCGTTTCGCTGATATCTACGTAGTAATTCGCTTCTTGCGCGTTGGAGACATAGACGAAGTTCACCTTGTGCGGGGCCAGCCCCTCCGCCTCCAGATCAGGATATAGCAAGGGCATCTCCGACGCCGGAAAAACTGCATCAATGGCCGCGACCGCCGCTGCCCGGTGATCCGGGTGATTGATGCGCATGTTGCTTGGGAAGTAGACGGTCGGATCGCCGCAAACCACCACATTCGGTTGGTACTTCCGAATCAAGCGCACTAGCTCCTTGCGCAGTTCCAGCGTCGGCTGCAGCAGGCCGTCATGATACCCGAGGAAGAGGCAATCATGCGCTCCGGCTACTTTAGCTGCTGCCCGCTGCTCCGCACGCCTGATCTCGGCAATCCTGACACTGGTCATCCCCGGCTCATGGCTGCCCACATTGCCGTCTGTAATGACCACGTACACGTTCTTGCAGCCGTATTTGGCCCACAGCGCGGCCGTGCCCGCTGTTCCAAACTCGATGTCATCGGGATGCGCATAGATGAATAGCGCTCGTTCTGGGATATAGGTTTGACTCATTGGATTCCTCAGACTGGATATTCTGACGCCGGCGCTCAGTCAATCCGGCGAAGTTATGACATCATTATATCGTTGGAACTACACCCTGGCAGCTACCCGGTTGGAGCGGCTGGTACAAGAGTGGTCTGACTTTCCATGCTGTTCGGCTGTGCTATACTTGCGGCCAAATTCCAGTCTGGCAGGACGAACGCGGCATGGGCTGCCGTTCAAGTATCTGCCTTCATCTCCGGCGCAAAAAGCCACGCGCCGGCTAGCACACTCTTGAAAGAGGTCTGTTTCAATGAATGAATGGTACAAACTGCATCCACATGACGTGGTGCAAACACTGGGGACCGACGAGGCTGCCGGCCTAAGCGCCGATGAGGCCGCCCGCCGGCTCCAGGAATATGGCCCCAATGAGCTGATAGAACGGGGCAAGAAAAGTCGCTGGCTCATCCTGTTGGATCAGTTTAAGGGTGTGATGGTCATTGTGCTGATCGTCGCCGCCCTCATCTCATTCGCTCTTCACGAGTATATGGATGCAATCGTCATCCTGGCCATTGTCGTGCTCAATGCCATTCTCGGCTACACCCAGGAGTCTCGCGCTGAGGAGGCCATTGCCGCGCTGAAGAAGCTGGCCGTACCCCACGTGCGGGTGCGCCGCGACAGCCACATCCTGGAGCCGTTCGCCACAGAATTGGTGCCTGGCGACATCGTGCTGCTGGAGGCCGGCAACGTAGTGCCCGCTGATGGCCGGCTGATCAATACCGCCAACTTGCAGGTTCAGGAGGCGGCGCTGACCGGCGAGTCAACCACGGTGCAAAAGGAAACGCCGGCCATGCCTGGCAAGGACGCGACATTGGGCGACAGGCGCAACATGGTTTACATGGGCACGGTGGCCACCTACGGTCGAGGCGCCTTCGTAGTTACCGAAACCGGCATGAACACCGAGCTGGGCAAGATCGCGGAAATGCTCCAGGCAGTTAAGCGCGTACCCACCCCGTTGGAGCGCCGGCTGGACAGACTGGGCCGGGTGCTGGCCGTCCTTGGATTGGCCGTAGTCGTGGTGGTGATCCTATTGGGCCTTTTGCGCGGCGAGGAGTTCGAACTGGTGCTCCTCACCGGAATCAGCATGGCGGTCGCCGTCGTGCCGGAGGGCCTGACCGCGGTGCTGACCGTCGGTCTAGCGTTAGGTTCACAACGTTTGCTAAAGCGAAATACCCTGGTCAGACGGTTGACCGCCGTCGAGACGCTGGGCTCGGTAACGGTCATATGTTCCGACAAGACGGGCACTCTAACCCAGAATCGGATGACCGTGACTATTCTTGATGTCGCCGGCAAGAAGCACACTATTGACACGCTGCCCGAAGTACCCACGAACACCCTTGATGCGGAGGAAGACCCGAACATTGAGCCGCCCGACCGAAGCATGGTGCTGCTGCTGAAGGCGATGACCCTGTGCACCGATGCGATACTCCAGTCAGACGGTTCTCCGGAACTTCAGGCGGTAGGCGACCCAACCGAGACAGCCCTGGTCATTGCCGCGGCCGAGGTTGGGCTCGACAAGCAGGAATTGGAAGCGCGCTGGCCCCGCGTGGCGGAAGCGCCATTCACCTCTGAGCGTAAGCGCATGACGACCATCCATCAGCCGGCGGTTGGCCCACAGGATTCCACTGTCCCCTGGCGGCAATCCCCGTATGTTGTCATCAGCAAAGGGGCCGTAGATGCTCTACTAGACATCAGCACCTCGCTCTGGCTGGGCGACCGCGCCGTGCCTCTGGACGAGGATTACTACCAGCGCATCGTCAATGCGAACGAGGAACTGGCCCAACAAGGTCAGCGCGTGCTTGGCGTGGCCTTTCGCCCCCTCGATCTGTTGCCTGCTGAGGGAGATGAAGAGAAGTTGGAGGCCGAGCTAACTTTCATTGGCCTGATCGGTATGGTCGATCCGCCGCGTCCGGAGGTCAAAGTCGCGGTGGCCACAGCTACCGAAGCCGGCATCCGCTCGGTGATGATTACCGGCGACCATCCGCTGACGGCCATATTCATCGCCCGCGAACTGGGTATTGCCGGCGACGATGACAGATACATGACTGGCGCCCAGTTAGCTGAGACATCCATCGAGGACCTCAAGAACGTAATTGACGATGTACCGGTGTACGCCCGCGTTTCGCCGGAACACAAGCTGAACATAGTCACCGCACTGCAGGAGAAAGGGCAGGTCGTAGCCATGACGGGCGACGGGGTGAATGACGCCCCTGCCCTGAAGAAAGCGGACATCGGCGTCGCCATGGGCATCACCGGCACAGACGTCTCCAAGGAAGCGGCTGACATGGTGCTGCTTGACGACAATTTCGCCACCATCGTGGCCGCTGTGGAAGAAGGGCGAACTATCTACGACAATATCCGCAAGTTCATTGCCTACATTCTCTCCAGCAACGCCGGCGAAATCATTGTCGTATTGACCGCCCCCTTCCTGGGAATGCCCCTGCCCTTGCTGCCGATTCAGATTCTGTGGGTCAATCTGGTAACGGACGGCGTTCCCGGCCTGGCGTTGACCATCGAACCCGGCGAGAAAGGCAATATGAAACGCCCGCCCTTCCGCCCGACCGAAAGCGTATTCAGCCGGGGTATCGGTAGCCGTATCCTGTGGGTGGGTGTGCTTTTGGGCCTTGTCTCACTTCTGGTCGGCTACGCCTTCTGGCTCGACGACCCGGACTCTCCCTGGCAGACAATTGTGTTCACCACACTGACCATGTCGCAGCTAGGGAATGCGCTGGCGCTTCGCTCCAATCGCGAGTCCGTTTTCCGCATTGGACTAACCTCCAACATGGCGATGCTGGGCGCGGTGATCGTTACCTTTGTCCTGCAACTCCTCATCGTCTACATACCCTTCTTCCAGAATATCTTCAACACAGAGGCGCTGACCGGAACCCAGCTGGCAGTCACCCTGGCAGCAAGCACAGTTGTTTTCATCGCCGTTGAGATCGAAAAATGGATTCGCCGTCTTACCGAGAGGAGTCGCTTACAACATGCCTAGAGCGGAGCTTACTCAACGACTGAAAGGCGGCGTTACCCCGGCCATGGCCACGCCGTTGGCCGCGGATGGCTACACCGTCGCGGGAGATGTGGCCCCGGCGTTGGTGGACTTTCTGATCTCGGCCGGGGTCAGCGGCCTTTTTGTGGGCGGTACTACGGGCGAAGGAATCTTGCTCCCGGCCGGCGAACGACTGTTCCTTCATGAGACAGTCGTCATGGCCGTCGCCGGGCGCGCGCCTACCTTGATTCACGTTGGGGCCAACGATACGGCCACAGCCTGCACATTAGCTGAGCACGCCGCTCGAATCGGAGCTGATGCCATTGTGGCCGTCACGCCTTACTTCTACGGCGTTAGCCAGGAAGCGCTGGAAGCGCATTTCATTGAGGTTGCCGCCGCCGCTCCGGACACGCCCTTCTTCGTCTATGATATCCCGCAAATGGCGACCAACGGAATCTCGCCGGCGTTGCTGGCCCGGCTTGGTGAAAGAATACCGGCCTTTGCCGGCGTTAAGACCAGCCACCCAGACGCCCAACACGTCCGCAGTCTGATTGACGCTGCGCCGGCGGAGGCTATTGTTCTCGCCGGCAACGAGCGAATCGCGTTAGGTCTGCTGGCGCTTGGCGCAGACGGCCTGATCAGCGGCCTCAGCACCGCCATACCCGAGCCTTTTGTGGCCCTGACCCGTGCCTTCAAATCCGGCGATCTGGCGGAAGCGCGGAGGCAACAGCGGATCATAAATGCCCTGTTGGATCACCTGCCCGCCGGGGCGCGCATCGGCGCGATCAAGCAGATACTTGTGGATCGGGGCATTGCCGTTGGCCGGCCGATGCCCCCCAGGTCGGCCGATACGCAGTCGCGCTGGCCGGAAATGAAGGCGCTGCTAGGCTAGCGAGCCCACGCCAGCCTTACCAACGATTAGCCGGCCCGAGGGTCTCATCGCGCAATCTTGACCAGTCGTCAGAACCCCGTTCTGATGATTTCAAACCTCTGGCGCGCTCGAAAAGGGAGGCAAATGCTAACCGTCATAGCCATACTTGGCGGCCTGGTCACGTTTTATGTGATTAGCGCCGCAATTGGGGGTCTCCGCTACAGACATCCGGTTCGTCTCCGCATCAGCTTCGCCTCGCCGGCCGACCACGAGTTGACCTTTGAGGATATTACGCTGGTCAGTAGCGACGGCGCCAGGCTTGCCGGCTGGTACATCCCATCCAAGAACTGGGCGGCAGTCATCTTGCTACATGGCTACGGCGGAAATCGCCTGGCAGTCATGTCGCAGGCAGTGGCGCTGGCCAAAGCCGGCTTCGGCGTACTACTCTTTGATCTGCGCGCGCATGGACATAGCGAAGGTAGAGGCACGTTTGCCAGAAGCAAAAGTCTCGTAAGCGACGCACAGGCGGCGGTTACGTTCTTACAGCGACGATCGGATGTTGACCCTGAGCGCATCGGTATCTTCGGGGTATCGGTCGGGGGTACGATGGCTCTGCAAGCCGCCGCGGGAATCGCGGCCATCCGAGCGGTAATGTCTGATGGGGCCGGGGCTGCCGCGTATGATGATTTGCTTCCGCCCGGCTCCATTGTTGACCGGCTTTACCTACCGCTCAATAGGCTTTTCTTCAGAATGTCAGCCCGCGGCATCTCGGCCGCGGCAATGCCCGCAAACAAGACCATCATGGGCCGGATTGCCCCGCGGCCTCTGCTTCTCGTGGCTACAGGCCGCGGCTCCGAGTATCGCCTCAACCAGCAACTGCTCGACGCAGCGGCCGAACCAAAGTCGCTGTGGCAGATTGAGGACGCCCGCCATGCCGGGGGATGGCATAAGCATCCGGAGGAGTATTTCCGGCGCCTGGTAGGTTTCTTCTCTGATGGGCTGCTCAGCGCTTAGGTTCAGTTGTCAATCAAATTACCGTATTGTCCGGCAGCACCGCGTTCTTCGGCACGATAACAATGCCGTCCTTGGCGACCCAGTTGTGCTCCTCCTGATCGGGGCGATTGGGCAACATGCGAATGATCACCCGCCTACCGATGCGCGCGTTCTTATCTATGATCGCTCCCTCGATTACCGAACCGGGACCGATCCCCACATCCGGCCTCCCCAGCCGGCGATTCTCCGCCTTTTCTTTGTCCGTCTCGTAATAGTCTGCGCCCATCAGCACACTTCGATGTAGCGTCACGCCCCGATTAACCACCGAGCGCAACCCGACGACCGAATAACGGATTGTAGCGTCATAGATACGGCAACCGTCAGCCATCAGCACATTATGCATATGTCCACCCTGCACAATCGAGCCGGGTAGAAAGCGGGGATGGGTGTAGATGGGCCGTTCCGGGCTGTAGAAGTCGAAAGGCGGATCCGGCGAGGCCAACTGCAAATTAACTTCGTAAAAGCGGCGGATGGTCCCGATGTCTTCCCAGAAATCGTCGAAGACGTAGCCCATGACCCGATGGGTGCTCATTGCCGCCGGGATAAGGTCCCGGCCAAAGTCGTCGCCTTCTGCCTCCAGAAGCTCCTTCAACACCTTTGTGCGAAAGATGTATATACCCATCGAGGCCATATAAGGCCGGTCGCTGTCGGGGATGCTCTCCAGGCCGGCCAGCTGCTCGTCAGTCTTTGGCTTTTCCACAAAGCGCGAGATGCGATTGTCGGCCCCAAGCTTCAGAATACCCAGATCAGAGGCGTCCGCCCGGCTTGCCGGCTGCACCGCGATCGTCACATCGGCTTCGCTGTCCAGATGGAACTGATGAAAGCGGCGATAATCCATGCGGTAGAGATGATCGCCGGCCAGTACCAGACAGAACTCGGCCTGGGCGGCATCAATCTCGACCATCTGCTTGCGCACAGCGTCAGCCGTTCCCTGATACCAATCCGTGTGAGCCGGCGTCTGCTCGGCAGCCAGGATTTGCACCCACCCTTCTGCAAAGACATCCCGAGCATAAGTCTTGTAAAGATGCCGGTGCAGAGACGCAGAATTGAATTGGGTCAAGATGGCAATTTTCACGATGCCGGCATGAAAGCAATTGCTCATGGGGATATCAATCAGGCGATATTTTCCGGCAAGCGGCACCGCCGGCTTGGCCCGGTCGCGAGTGAGCGGATGCAATCTTGTGCCGGCGCCGCCCCCCAATATGATCGCCAGTACGTCTTTCATGCTCATAAGAACCCCTCTGGTACCTAGTCGGACACCGCCCGCTCCCATACTCTGCTGCTATTATACGCGGTTGCCACGGGGATCAAAAATCGCCTCTGGCTACCCGGGTGCAAACATCCGTGCTAAGATCGACCCCATGAGTAGAGTCATCAACACGAATAGTCCGGGAAAACTACGCAATCAACAACGCAGGGTCATCGCTGAACTGCTGCGCAACCTGGGTCAAATGACACAAATTAATAGCGCAGCGCAAGACATGGTGGCATTCATAGTAACCAATCTGCTTGAAATCTGGGAGGGCGTGGATCAGACCGCGCAAGCCTGGGAGAAGCGCGGCTATTGGCTGAAAGCCGAGCGCTTTTTGCGGGAATGGGAGTGGACCAAGGAGGTGGCCGCCAATCTGGATGATGTCATTCGCCACCAGGCCTGGGACCTGGTTCCGGAGCTATTGGCGGTGCTGTTCCCACGTTTTGCCGACGTGGAGATCAAGCGCAACATGGTCAAGCCGGAGGTGTGGCAGGGCGCGCACGCGCGATTGCTGGCCGCCCCACCGCTAGAGCTACCCTACTAGCCGTGCGCCGGTTATTTACCTGTCTGGGCTTACTCTTTCCGGCGCTCCTGATAGCAGGTTGCAGCCGGCCCGCAGAAGCGCCGGCTCCCGCTATCTCGTTGCTTCCCCAGGCTGCTGCAGCGGCGACGTCTGCGGCTGCCGATTCGGGCGCTGCACTTTCACAAACCACCGCGTCTGGCTCAACTGCATTGAAACTGCCGCCGTTTGTGCCCGTCCCCAGCCTGACTGCCGATCCGTCTCCCTGTCAGATTGAGGGTCGCTTGCTGGCCTCCAGCTTTGACAGCGACATCGCCGGCGAACCGCTCGACTATCAGATTTATCTGCCCCCCTGCTACGGCCTCGACGGGCGCGTTTATCCGACGCTGTACATCTTTGCCGGCAACATCCACGATGAAACTTTCTGGGACTCGGCCGGCCTGGACGAAGCCGTCGAACAAGCGATTCAGGTTGGCCGCATGCCGCCAATGCTGATTGTGATGCCGGACGGCGGCTACATGGCAAACAATACCTCAGGCGGCCCATACTCCTATGAAGGTATGATCTTGAACGAACTGATCCCACACATTGAGCAGAACTACTGCGCCTGGGATTCGGCGGATGGTCGCGCCATTGGCGGGTTATCCCGCGGTGGATATTGGGCGCTGGAGATTGCGTTTCGCAACCCCGAGCTCTTTGCCGGCGTGGGCGGACATAGCGCGTCCTTGCTTGACTATGGGGCCGGGCCGGATATGGCTCCTTTATCTACAGGTGTCTCCAATGAACTGGGCGACCTGCAGATATACCTCGATATTGGTGAAGACGATTGGCTACGCTACGGTCTGGAGGAGCTGCATAACGCCCTGGAAACCGCGCAAGTCGAGCACAGTTGGACCCTCAATGCGGGTGAGCATGTCGACGCCTATTGGGCCGAACATGCGCCCGAATATGTGCGCTGGTATGGCTCCCTGTGGCCGGCCAGCAGAGCCGGTCTTCCGGTCTGCAACTGAGGTAGCCGGCTCCACAGAACCCATCAACCAGTGCCAAACTGGCGGTCGCCGGCGTCGCCTAGGCCGGGCACGATATAGCCGATGTCGTTCAGCCGCTCGTCAATTTTGGCGACATAGATAGGAATATCAGGATGCGCTTGCTGCAAACGCTGGATACCTTCCGGCGCCGCCAGAATGGCGATCATGATGATGTGGCTGGCGCCCCACTTCTTTAACTGGTCCGCAGCCGCCACGGCAGAGCCGCCCGTGGCCAGCATGGGGTCCAGAATCAGGCAAACGTCAACGGTGGGGCTGGTGGGTAGTTTGCTGTAGTAAAATACCGGCTTCAGCGTCTCCTCATCGCGATACAGGCCAATGTGCCACACCTCCGCGCTGGGCATCATTTCCCATATACCCTCAACCATCCCCAACCCGGCGCGCAAGATCGGCACCAGCCCAATCTTTTCACTTAATACATGGCCTTCCGTCTCGCCCATCGGCGTAGTCACGGCTCGGCTGGTCACCTTCAGGTTGGCGGTGGCCTCATAAGCCAACAGCATGGCCAATTCACCGATCAGCGCCCTGAACTTCTTAGGTTCTGTGGTGATGTCCCGCAACAGGGTTAGCTTGTGCTTCACTAGCGGGTGGGTGGATTCATGGATCATCATTCCCTCCTGGGTGGTTCATTCGCAAATTAGTTGGAAAAACCTCGTACGTCTCATGAGCGATCCCATTGGAGACCCAAGCAATTCAGAAGAGCCGCGGGGTTCAAGTGATTAGCATGGCGTCGCCGAATGAGAAGAAGCGATATTCCGCTGCAATGGCTTCGGCGTAGGCTTGCAGCAGCAATTGCCGGCCCGCAAATGCTGAAACCATCATCAGCAGCGAAGAGCGCGGCAAGTGAAAATTCGTAATCAGCGCGTCTACCACTCGATAACGATAGCCGGGATAAATGTACAGGTCCGTTCGCCCACTAAAAGCTGCGACCGGCCGCCAGGGGCAGAAGTCGCTATCAATGCCCTCCGCGTCCCTGGCGCTGATCTCGCGCAGGCTGCCGGTAATGCCGGCCGAACGCAGCGCCGCAGTTTCCAGCACGCGCACCGAGGTCGTGCCCACCGCCACCAGCCGGTTGCCGCGCAGTTTGGCCTCATTGATCCGTTGTGCTGCCTCCGGCGTCAATTCAGCCCACTCGCTGTGAATGGCGTGCTCTTCGACGTGAGCCACCCCCACCGGCTTGAAAGTATCCAGACCCACATGTAGCGTACACCATTCCAGCTGCACGCCATTCGCCCGGAGCTGCATCAGGAGGTCCTCAGTAAAGTGCAGCCCCGCGGTCGGCGCGGCCGCCGAACCCACGGGCCTTGCGTAGACCGTCTGATAGCGCTCCGGATCCTTCAGCTCATGATGGATGTAAGGGGGCAAGGGCACGCTTCCCAGACGATCCAGAAAGGAATCAACGGGCTGCGAGAAGACAACCTCTCTGATGGATCCGCCCAGGTCGGCCGTTACCTCGCCGGTGATATCGCTCGGCTGGCCCGACTTCTCGTGCAATTGCAGCTCCGTTCCCGGCAGAATCCGCCGGCCCCCGACCATCGCCTTCCACTTGCCTTGGTCGAGTGGTTCCAGGAGCAGTAACTCGACCCGGCCGCCGCCAGGCGCCTTACAGCCCTGAAGCCGCGCCGGAAAAACTCTGCTCTGATTAGCCAGCAAAACATCGCCGGGACGCAGCAACTCCAGCAGGTCACGAAAGCGGTGATGGGTGATTGAACGGCTCTCGCGATCCAAATGCATTAGCCAGGCCTGGTCGCGCTCCTCGATAGGCTCTTGAGCGATCAGTTTCTCCGGCAAGTCATAATCATAGTCACTCGTGCGCATGGACAGGAGTATAGAACCCTGAGTCACCCCGGACAAGAGATCTCCCGGCGACCAGCGCTTACTTCCCGATTTCCCACTGCTCTAACATCCTTCCAATGGCAGTCGCGTCGAAATCCGTTATCATTGGATGCTCTGAGTGCAAATTTGCCCGGCGCAGGAGCCAGTTCAGTTCATTGAATTGTCCTGAGGTGTCCGGCGATGTTGAGTTGGTATGTCTATGCGAACACCGGCCGGCACGGAATGCCGCTTTTATTACGAAGATTATCATCGCGGACATGAGGCCCAGGAATGTCGCCTGATCCAGGCGAATGTGAACTCGCCCCCCTGGAAGGAAAAGGATTGCTTTCAATGTCCGGTGCCGGAGATTCTTCAGGCAAACAACAGCCCTCACCTGGTGCTGGAAGCGACGGTGAAGAAAGGGGTGTTGGGGCTTGGGCGCAAGGTGGAGGTGAACGCTTCTTGTAGCCGGCATCTGGTCGAGGTGCCGAATCCAATTGTGGGTTGCCGGGAATGCGCGCTCGAACGCCCGGGGCTTGAACAACTCTTTGGGAGCCAATAAATGGCCGGCCAACGGAAGCATCACAAACCGTACAAGACCATCCTCTTTGACCTGGATGACACGCTGCTGCACAACCCGCTTGACCGGTTTATGCGCGCTTATCTCGATCAACTGGCTGAGTACGCCAGGCCGCTGATGGCCGATAAGTATGCCTTTTGGGCGGACTTGATGCGTTGCACGCAGCAGATGGTCGCTAACAATGATCGCTCCCGTACGAATCGCGAGGTCTTTTGGTCCTGTTTCCTGGCCGAAACCAGCTTCGACAGCGCGGATACCGAGGCGTTTTTCGACGCATTCTACCGTGATCACTTCCCCAGGTTGAGAGCCGTGACAACCACAAAGCCGGCGGCAGCGCCCCTCGTCCGAAAGTGTATGGCGAATGGTGCAGAGGTGGTCATAGCTACCAGCCCACTCTTTCCGTTGGCTGCCATTCGGCACCGGCTCGCCTGGGCCGACGTTCCCGTTGACGACTTCCCTTTTGCGCTGGTCACATCGTATGAAATCATGCATTCATCCAAGCCCCACTCGGCCTACTATGAAGAAATCCTGGGCATGGTAGGGGCCGCGCCGGACACGGCAATCATGATTGGCGACGAGTGGGAGAACGACATTGTGCCGGCGCGGGCGGCCGGCCTCGACGCCTTCTGGATTCAGGAAGACGGCGCGAATCCGCCGGACCCGGCGATGCTGGTCGGTTGGGGTTCGTTAGAAACGCTAAGCGCCCTACTGTTCCCCGTCACACATACAACGCAATAGCCCTCGAATACTCCGATGCAGGATCCACCCCCGGTAGAATCGCTACTTCGACAATTTGTGGACTTTGCCGATCGCCTGGCGGAAGCGTTAGCGGACCCGGCAATTGACTGGCAATGCCGGCCGGCTGCCGGCGAATGGTGCCTGACTGAAGTTGCCTGTCATCTGCGCGATGTGGAGCGCGAGGTGCATCAGGCGCGCTTTCGGGCGCTGATCGCCAATGATGACGCATTTCTGCCCGGCGCGGTCGCCGATTCCTGGATCGAAGAGCGCAATTACCGGGAGCAGAGCGGGCCCAGGGCTTTGGCAGATTTCCTCAACGCACGCGAGGAATCGGTTGACTTGCTATCGAACCTTGAGCAACACTTTTGGCAGCGCAAGGGCCAGCATACCTTTTTCGGCCCAACCACCATGCACGAGTTGCTCAATCTGGCTGTCCAGCACGATGCGGCGCACTGGGAGCAGGTGCTGGAGCTGCTGGCCTTGTAGGAGTCAAGCCGGCCTCAGTCCGACATTTGCCGCGACTGCCAGTATTCCGCGAAGACAGCCAGCCAACTGTCATGCGGTGGAGCAAGTGCGGGCGCATCGTAAAGTCGCGCCCAAAAGAGAGTGAAGTGGTGGTTGTCCACCGCCACCTGCCAGCGGGATTCAGTCGGAAGGTCATAAGTCAAGTGGTAGAGATGTCTCCTGATCCGGCTGGTCATAAGCGCATCAGAAACCCAGCCCGTAATCTCCATTGTCACGTAGTCCGATTCAGGGAAGCGGTCGTATTCACGGAAGCTTACCTGCACATAGCCGGCGCTTCGCCTGCCCAATTCTTCCACCATTACTGCCCGGGGAAATGACGCCCATTGGAAGCTATCGGGATCAGGCCGAGCGAAGACCGGCGTCGGCTGGTGCTGGGTCAGCAGCTTGCCGGGAAACACATCCTCTCGCGTGACAATCAACTCCACAAGCGTTACGTTGGAAAGCCCGGTCTCCTCGCTCACTTCCCGCAGCACGGCAGCTTCGGCCGCCTCACCAGGTTCCACAGTGCCGGCCGGCAGCTGATTGCCGGCAAATGGATGACTCAGGAGCAGTAACTCCGTCTCAACTCCAACGCCGCGGGTTATGAAGGCGGTGACCTTTTCCAGCGGTGCAGACAAAGCCATGTGGTTTCTCCTCTGCAGATCGCAACCAAAGTTCGATACTGAATTGCAAAATTGGACTACGCCATCTTCACTGCCAGTGTGAGTTAGCTAATGATAACTGCCTGGCCATAAGCACCCAAGAAAGAAATCGCCCCGAACAGGAAGGCCCTGTCCGGGGCAAGAGTCAGGAGACCACGCGACGCCGTGCGGCGTTGATATGGCAACAATTGGGGAGCCGATACGATCGCCGAGCCGGCTGCTATGGTCAAATCGTTAGGCGTTCTTAATTATGATCTCTTCGTCTGGATCAAAGCCGCTGGACTTTCCCACGCTATCAGTCGCTTCGGCAGGCATCAGTATTGCCAGCAACAAATAAGCCAGAATCGCATGCCCGACAGATAACAGGCCGGCTATGATGAACACAACCCGAACAATGATCGGATCAATATTGAAGTACCGGCCGATTCCCGCTGCAACGCCCAGAAAAATACGATCACTCTTCGCGCGCACCAGTCGCTTACCACTCATTGCTAAACCTCCATATTTTGCGAAACTTGGGCTAGTTGGCCCGGTCGCTACTTTGCAACTGCTGTATGAACCCTTCTTGATAAAGCTACCTTCTCTACGGATTGCTGCTGCGATAGTTGCAAAGTTCTCCCGGCCGCTTACTCTCTCCTGAATAGTGATTATCAGGCGGTTATTGATGAGATTAGCAGTTCTATCGGATATTCACGGCAATCTGCCGGCGCTTGAGGTTGTCGCTGAACATGTTGCGGATTGGCAGCCGGACCAGGTGTTTGTCAATGGCGATGTGGTCAATCGTGGCCCGTTGCCCCTTGATTGCTGGCAGTTTGTCAATACACGTGGCTGGACCGTCCTGGCCGGCAATCATGAGGAGTATGTCCTCAGTTGGCAGGGCCGCGATCAGGCCTCGCCGGAGATTCTGTACCAGTTTTATGCCGGCTCTCTCTGGACCTTCCAACAATTGGGCGGGCAGGTAGCAGCCCTGGCCCAACTACCCAAGGCGCTGTCCATACTTGACCATGCGGGCCGGGAAATCCGCCTGACACACGCCTCCATGCGCAGCATCGAAGACGGTATCTACCCCGAGACCACTGACGAGGAGCTGCGCAAACAGATTGCGCCCGCGCCGGCCATCTTCCTCACCGCGCACACGCACCGGCCGCTCGAACGGAAAATCGAGGAGACAATTGTCATCAACAGCGGTTCCGTGGGGTCTCCCTTCGACGGCGACGTGCGCGCCAGCTACATCCAATTGAGCCGGCTTAACAACGGTTGGCAAAGCCGGCTGGTTCGCCTGAACTACGACCGCAACCAGATGCGCGAGCACTTCTACACCTCCGGCTATCTCGAAGGCGGCGGCCCTTTGACGCGCATAATCCTACACGAGTGGGAGACGGCCCGACCGACGATTCGCCGCTTCCTGGGCCGCTATGAGACTGCTGTTTTGAATGGCGAGATCAGCCTGGAAGAGGCCGTGTCTGAGTACATGAATCACAATTTCGCCGCGGGTTAGCAGGATGGCGAACACGATCTCCAGCTCCGCGGAGCGGCCCTACGTCTTCGCCTGGTTAGGCAGTCCTGATCAAGTCAACTAGACCGGTTCGGTCTCCCGCATCCAGTCGTGAACGACCAGCCGGAAGATGTCTGACTCGGTAATAATGCCCACTAACATGCCCACATCATCCACCACGGGCAGCCCACTGATCTTATAGCGCAGCATCAGTTGGGCAGCTTCTCCTACCTTTGCGTCACGTTTCACGACGATCGGGTTGGGGGTCATAATCTCTTCGACCTTCAGCCGGCTGATGAGATAGTTGATCTCCCAGACACTCAGTGTAGTGGCGCCGGATGGTTCAGCTCCGCGTACATCTCCCAGCGTGACGATGCCAACCAGCCGGCCTTCTTTGAGCACCGGCAGGCGGCGAATGCCGTGTTTCTTCATCAGCCGATGAGCCTCCGGCAGGGTGGTTTCCGGTTGGATGGTAACCGGATCCTTGCTCATCCAATCCGCAATGACTTCCCGCTTCATAACCTCATTCTCCTTTTTCCAGGCTCGCTTCCCGCGAGAATCAGACGCACAGTTGTTTATTAACAACCTCTGCGACCTGCTGAATCTCCGCAATCAGTCGCTCTGAATCAATATCCTTTAATAGATAGCGCTGGGCGCCCGATTGCAGCGCCACCGCCCTTTCGAGATCATCTGTGTAAGATGTCAATACAATCACGCCAATCGAGCGCCCCGAAATAGCCCGCGAAATCGCACCAATGGGATCCAACCTGGACTCGCTCAGTCCCTTCAACTCCAGAATAACTACATCCGGTTCCAGTTCCCTGATGCGCTGCAAACCTGACTGAAATGAGTTCGTCGCCGCAACGACTTCCAGTAGCGGCGCCGTGCTGAGTCGGGCGACCAATGCCTGGCATACCGCCGGATGCTCATCAATGATTAGAACTTGGATCCTAGGCGACATGGCTCGATCACAAAAACTGGTCACTGCGCTCGTTGCTAACGGCTTCTGTGGCTTCTCCTGAGGATTACCATCTGACTTAGGAACTGTGCCCCGCTTTGCTCAGACAAGCCGCGTGTTTCACTGCTCAGTATAGGTGAACGACCTGGCCAACCACAGTAACGAATGTCATAAGAAAGGCATTATCGTTGTCACTCGGCACAATGCGCAGGTGCCAGCTCCGTTTCCCGGCAGATCCGGATGATTGTCATGGGCCGGAAGATGACAGCCGCATTGGGCTGCCGGCGGGAAAGTTGGTTATACTTTGGTTAGCGGCGACCACCGCCAAGGGGTCAATTCTAAATCGGCAGGAATGAGCCGGCCTCGACTTGTTGCCCTGCCGATTTGTGTAGCTATGATGGAGAATGGTGATGGGCGAATTGACGGTCTACGATCTCATGACCTTGCATCCAGTAACCGTGACGCCTGAGACGTCGCTGCGCGTGGTCCTGACCAGAATGCGCCAGGATGGTTGTCGCCAGCTCCCGGTACTCAATGAGTTGGGTCAATTGGTGGGAATTATTACAGATCGCGACCTGCGACTGGCCATGAACTCACCATTTGTCCTGCATGAGCGCTGGCAGGACGAAACGTTGTTGGACACAATGACGGCGGACAGCTGTATGACCCCTGATCCGATCTATGTTACGCCGGATGCCCCTGCGCATCAGGCAGCCAGACTGCTAAGCAGTCACAAGTTCGGCGCGTTGCCGGTGGTGCGCGAGGGTGTGCTGGTTGGGATTATCAGCGTCACGGACTTCCTGGACCTGTTCATCGAACAGGAAGAACGGCTTATGGTGGTTGATAACTAGAGTGGCTTCCCGATCTCAGTTGGCGCCGGTTTGCGGCTGACCGGCCTGAATCGGCAATTCGAACGTGATCAGCGTACCCAGTCCAGGCTCCGCCTCTATATAGACCGCGCCGCCCAACTCCTCGGCCCGCGCACGCATGTTGGCCAGGCCGTGCCCCGTCATGAACGACTGGCTCTCGCTGTCAAAGCCGGCCCCATCGTCCAGCACCTGCAGCGTGACCAGTTCATCCCCTTGGGTCAACTTGATCATCACGTTATCTGCTCGCGCATGCCGGGCGACATTGGCAAGCGCCTCTTGGGCAGTCAAGAAGAGCGCCCGCGCCACGTTAGGCGGGAGAGCGCCGGCTGCTTGGCCAGGCAGATGCATGACAACCGGCACCATGGTGTTGGCCTGAAACTCGCGAGCCAGCCGGGATAACCCCTCGCTAAGATTGCCCTCGAATCGCCGGGGACGCAGGTCCAGGATGAAGTTACGAATATCGCCGATGGCATCGTTCAAGGCTGATATCGCATGGTCAATCAGTGTGAATGCCTCGGTCTGCTCCTCAGTTAACAGCAGGCGAGTCGACTCCAGCGTAAGGCCCACCGCGTAAACCGCCTGGATCACGCCATCGTGCAGGTCCATACCAATGCGTGATCGCTCTTCGACAACGGCCAGGCGACCGACTTGCTCATACAGGCGAGCATTGTGAATGGCGATGGCGGCATGCGCCGCAAGCAGTTCAATCAGCCCTTGATCGACCTCGGAAAACGGTTCGGCCCCCCGCTTGTCTGTCAGATACAGATTGCCAACAATGCCTTCCGCTCCCCGGACCGGCACGCCCAGAAACGAGCGCATCTCCGGGTGGCCCGGCGGGAAACCAACCGAACGTGGGTCATCGCTAATATTCGGAATCCTTATCGTCTTGCCTTCGTGGAGGATTGCTCCCAGGAGCCCATGCCCCCGCGGAAGGCGACCAATGCTGTTGACTTGCCCCGGCTCCATCCCCACATGTACAAATTCAATCAGCTCCCCTTCCTGATTCGGCACTCCCAAAGCCACATATCGGGCGTCTACCAGTTTCCTCGCTGACTCAACGATCTGGCGCAATACTTTGTCCAACGCCAGGTTGGAGGATACGGCAAGCGCCGCATCGCTGAGCGCCTTCAGCACGTCCTCATCGATCACTCCTTGCTGCATGATCCTGTGATCTAAGACAGGTAATCCTTGAGGTGGTGTTGGACGGCGTATGCCGCTGCTTCTGCCCGATTAGACACTCCCAGTTTGGACAGGACGCTGCTGACATAGTTACGTACGGTACCCTCGCTCAAGAATAGTGCTTCGGCGATCTCGCGATTGGTCTTACCTTCAGCAATCAGCGCCAGGACTTGCATCTCCTGCGGAGTGAGATTAGTGAAGGCCGCCTTTTCCTCGTTCTGAATGGCCCTGCGCATTTCATTGAAAACCCGCTGCGTTAGCGATGGATCGAGCGTCGCCTCCCCCTTTGAGGCCGCCTCAATGGCGCGAATCAAATCCTTGCTGTCAATCTGCTTCAGCACGTAGCCGGACGCGCCGGCGCGAATCGCAGAGAAGAGCAATTCATCCTCGGCGTAGGAAGTGAGCATGACCACCTTGGTATCGGGCAGCAGGTCAGTGATCTCCTTGCACGCCTCGATGCCGCTGCCGCCCACCAGCCGGATATCCATCAACACGATGTCCGGCTCAAACTGGGCGGCCTTCTCCACCGCCTCTTGAGCGGCCGATGCTTCCGCCACAACCTCAAAGCCCGCATGCCGCTCCAACAAGCTCTTTAGCCCAAGGCGGACGACCTCATGATCATCTACAAGCAGGATTCGTAAGTGCGTCATCTATGGGCGTCGGTCATTGTCGAGTTCACAGTTTCTGCGCCAAATGGACTTTCTAATCGCGATTTCAGAGGTTATGTGTGATTCAAGTATAGCTGGCTTCAGATCATTCCGCCAGTGGAGCCGGAAGGGCAAAGGAGCACCCCCCAATCAACTAGACCAGCGCGGCGCAGAGGGTAAGCGATGCCGCCTATCCTCTCGCGCCGCGGCAGGATTTCTCGGCGCTATCACTCCACTACTTCAGCGTAAGCAGATAAGCAACGAGATCATCAATTTGCTGTTCAGTCAGATCCGTACCATAGTTTTGATACATTACGCCGGCCGTAAACCCATCTACCACGTGTGCGTCCGGCTTGACGATAGACTCTCGCAGATACTCCTCCGCTGATTGACCCTCAACATACGTTCCGGCGCGGGTGGCTACACCGGCATGCGAGGGACCAACCAGAACCACGCCCTCTTCAAGTGAGTGACAGGTCACGCAGCCGGGGGCCGAACCGATTGTCGTCTGCTTATAAAGTTCCTCTCCACGGGTCGCATCACCGGTTGGAGCAGGCGCGCTGTCATCCGTGCCGGAATCGGTGCTGTCGCCCCCTCCTCCGCAGGCCGCCAGAGCCAACGCCATTAAGAAGATCAGAATTGAGAGTAAAGTTCGCTTGCGCAATTTGGTTACCTCCATGTTGATTGGATTACCCCAGGAGCAAAACTTCGGGGTGGAAGTTGGCGCGGACCAGAATAGTTCCAAGTGCATTCAATCCTAGCGCCGAGGCATGATGCGTCTGTGTCCCCATCTAGTTACCAACCCAAGTCCGCCTTCCAACAATGATATTACCACAATTTGGCGGCAGACAGCCGAAAATGCAAAGCCCCACAGCTACCAACCCGGCATGTCTTCCGTGGAAGGTTGCCGTGCGCAGCTACGGGGCTTCTCTTGTGCTTTGCGGGAAAGTTGCGCGAGCGGGCCGTTACTTCAGCGTCAGCAAATATGCCACCAGATCGGCGATATCTTCCTCTGACAGTTGCTCCGCGAATTGCTGGTACATGATATCAGCGACAAAGCCGTCCACAATGAAGGCGTTCGGTTCGATGATCGACTGGCGTAGGTACTCTTCTGCCGATAGTCCGGGGACCCGAGACGCGGCGGCGGTTCCGACGCCGAAGTGGGACGGCCCTACGATGACCGTCCCCTCCAATGGTGAGTGGCAGGCCGCGCAGCCGGGAGCGCTGCCCGCGGCGCCAAGCGTCGGCAGGTTGTAAAGCTGTTCGCCGCGAACGGGGTCGCCGGCCGGCTCAGTCGCCGGCTCGTCAGTTGGCTCTGCAGTTGGTTCAGCGGTGGCCTCTTCTGTCGCCTCAGCAGTTGGCTCGTCCGTAGGCTCTGCAGTTGCTTCCTCTGTAGGTTCAGCGGTAGCTTCCACGGTGGGTTCAGCAGTGGGCTGCTCGGCCGGCTCGGACGTCGGCTCGGCAGCTTCCTCCTCGCCGCCGTTGTCGCTAACGGACTGACCATCATTTGTGTCCGCTGTATTGTTACTGCCCCCACAGCCGGCCAACGCCAAAATCAGCAACAGCGCAAGTGCGATCATCAACGATTTCTTCATCAAAATGTTCCTCGTGTCATACATGAAGGGGCGCGGTTCGTAAGGCCGCGCCCCAGTTTGAGAAGCAGGCATCCAGTCAAGACTGCTCAGGTAGCTACTATCATAATTGAGGCGCCCATCGGCGCAAAGCGACCAAAGTCTGAATATGGTCACACCAGGCTAAGACGATTGGAGGAGAAAACGCTAATGGTGCGGCCCTACCTCATTGGCGCTGCGTTGGTTCAAGGGCGCGCGGAAATGCTGCGTCTGGCCCTGCCGGACATTTCCCCCCGTCCCTGCGTATTCGTTCGCCTGCTTCGCCCCAACAAGAAAGGTCCCGTGAGACAGGGCGTCATCACGGGACCTACACAACGACTCTGTCAGGCGACCGGCTTCGAACGCAGTCGTTTAGTTGCCGGTCTACCCGATGGAACCTATTCCTCCGCTGCCGGCGGTGTTACCGGCGGCCGGGTCAGGGCAGACACATCACCGCCCACACTGGCAATCGAATCATACAGGAACTGCATAACGTAATCGCTGTTGTGGGCGAACGCGCCGGGGTCCTTCTGCGAATACTGGTAGTTGTAGGCAGCGCGCAACAGCGCCGGCGTCCATGACGCGTATCCTTCTGTATCCGCTGCCGTCGCCATCCCATCTACGTCCGCATCCACGAAGAAGTACGGATAGCGAGCCGGGTTGTAGACGATCGGCGTGCCGATTGTGGTCGCGGCGTAGTTCTGGAACGCCGCGTAGAGCAGTTCGGCGAGGGTGTCAATTTCGCCGGCGATGCCTTCAGTCACATCACCGTCCCCATCGTAGTCGACCGGCGCTTCATCATCCTCGTCGAAGCGGATGTTGACCAGGTCGTCCATGGTGGCGACGTTTTCATGACAGTCGGCGCACTCCGCATATTGCACGTCCAGGGTGTGCGTGCCGTGACATTCAGTGCATGCGTTGAAGGCATTGACGTGTACATTTTGTCCGTTGTACTCCTGGCCTTCAAACTCATACGCCCCTTGAGCCTCGGTTCCGAAGAGTGTGGCTCCGGCAGCGAAGTAATGAATATTGCGGAATCCCAGTGAATCTGACACCTCATCATCACCCAGGTCGCCGATGGCGTTGTTCACACTGACCGTGGACTCACGCCCCTGATGGCAATTCAGACAAAGGTTGCTGCCCGGATCGTCAAGCGCCAACACGGCGCCGCTGGGGAACTTGACCGACTCGACTTCGTAGATAGTGAATTCGCCTACATTGTTGTGGCAGGTGGAGCAAGCCAGGCCATTAGAGGCCGGCTGGTTGATGGCCACATTTTGCTCGATGTAGAGCGGCAGGCCGGCAGCGCTATGGCAGCGGCTGCAGCTCCCGGGCACCATGCCGCCGTCTGCGTCCCAATGGCGGAAGGCCTCCTCAGAGCCGGCAAAGTGCCCATGATCGATGCGCCGTAACGCGGTCATGTCTACGGGCGCGGAGATCGATCCGTTCAGGTCTTCAGTCGAGTCGTAAAGCAGTTGGATAATGTACTTGCCGCCGTGAGCGTAGCGACCAGGATCCTTCAAGGATACCTGATAGTTGTACGCGGCGCGGGTCAGCCGCGGCGTCCAGGTGGCGTAGCTGTCGCCTTCATCCTCCGAGACGGTACCGTCATCGTTAGCGTCAATGAAGAAGTAAGGATAACGCGAGCCATCGTAGCCAATGGGCGATCCAGCCACTTCGCTTGCGTAGGCGCGCATCGAGGCAAACAAGATTTCCCGCAGGCCGTCAATCTCGAATGCGATTCCTTCTTCCATGTCGCCGTCGCCGTCATAATCAACCAGCGACCCCGGCATGCGCACATTCTCGAAGTCTTCGACGGTTTCTACGTCCGTGTGACAGGAGGTGCACGCTTCTACTTGCACCTCCAGGGTGTGTGGGTCGTGACAGCTGTTGCATGTGTTGTACCCGTCAACATGGTCATAGCGGGCATCATACGACTTACCTGCATACTCATACCCACCCTTGGCCAGCGTACCGTATTGAGTTGCCGCCGCGGCGTAGTAATGGATGTTGGTGAATCCGAGATCCTCGCTGACCGCGTCGGGAGTCTCCGCCATCCCGGCGTCCGTGATCTTCTGATCGACTGAGACGGTAGACTCGCGGCCCTGGTGGCACTCCATGCAGCGAGACTCGTCGCCCAGGCCGGTCACTTCGATTCCCGACGGGAAGATCACGCTGTCCTTGGTAATCGTCACGTCGTTGTGACAGGCCGCACACTCCACGGTCGAACCGATTGGCGCCGCTACGTTAACCACTCCGGCCTCTGATCCATCAAGTCCCAGGAAATCCTGGTAGCCCGGCGTGCTGTGGCATTTTGCACAGTTTGTCGGGATCTCCGCCGGATCTTCCTCGTTCCAATGATTGAATGCCTCGGAGGTGGTGTCGTTGTGCGGGGATGATTCCCAACGTTCGACGAATACCATCTCGTCTGCCGCGCTAGCTTCCGGAGCCGGGCATTCCTCGCACACCGGCGCTTCAACTTCCGGGCAGACAGGCTCGGCCACGTCCGGGCATTCCGCCGGGACTTCAACCTCGACGATACGTGTAACCTCCACCGGTTCTTGCTGCTCATCGCTGCAGGCCGCCAGCGCCAGGGCGACGATGAGCAGTACTGTCATGAAAATCAGGCTCTTTCGTTCCATAGTTCTGCGCCCCTCTGTAGAGAAAGCACTCTCAATGATTCAAGGCATGCACACAAGGCAAATGCTCCTGAACTAAACACCTGCTACATTGTTGGCCGGATCCGAACATCGCCGCGCGCATCAACTTTTATGGCGCAGGGGTTACTGTTGGCATTACCGTGATTATGGCCGTCTCCTCAAAGGTAAACGCCCAGACTATCAGCGCCACCAACAACACACCCACCACGAAGCTGACCGCGAAAAATATCCGCTGGCGGTGTCGCAACACCGGCTTTTCCACCATAGGCCAGGGATCGCCGCCGGCATCTAGCCGCTCCAATTCCAATGCATGTTCCTCCTCCATTTGCTTACGCGACATCGTGCCCGTAAACATGCTGCGGTTAAAATGCTTGATATGCACATTGTACATGTGCCACACAACCAGGGCGGAAACGGCAAGTATGGCCTCCCAACCGTGCGCTGCCTTCGCCATGGGGATAAGTTCGCCGGGAAATATGGAGGTGAAGGCGATAGGATTCCACATGATGAAGCCTGTAATAGTCATCAGTACGGTGCCCCATAGAACGGCCCAATACTCAAACTTCTCTCCGAAGTTAAACTTCAGCATCTTGGGCGGCTCCTCTTGAATCCCCAGGTTGTGTTTGACCGTGCCGGTCAGGTCGTCCAGGTCCTTGCGGGTAGGGAACATCGGCATTCGCTCACGCCGGACGAAAAAGCGATATGCAGCCACCCCAAGACTATAGATTGAGCCCAGGACCAGCACGACCGCCGCCAAGTGGTGGATGGTACGTACATTTTCGATCCCCCCCATCCAATCTACTAGCGTCCGCGCCCACGGTTGGGTCTCCCACATCTGCGGCAGCCCCGTAACCGCCAGAGTAGTAAAACTCAGAAGCAATATGAGGTGTTCGATCCGGGCTCCCAGACGAAATCGAGGATAGTGGGTCGGCAGGTCGCGGGTAGTTTCACTCATCACAAGCACTCACCATCTTCAGGGGCTTTTCATTCCTGCTGCCGGCGAAAGCGCAGCCGCACGCGGCGGAAAATATCCGTCGCCACCAGGAAGCCGAAGCCGATTACGGTAATGGGAATGACGATCCGGTAGAAGGTCTCAACCAGGAAGACGCCGGTGTTGTTTTGAAGCGACGGTTCGTAGTGGCTGGTCCAGGCCGCGGTGAAGTTCTCCGTGGCGTTCGGGTGGCACTTCTGGCAGGTTTCCAGCAGGTTGGCCTGGATGCCGTTCTCGGGATCATCGGGCCGTTGAATGTCGTGTATGCCGTGGCAGTCGTAGCAAACGGCCTCGTTGAACGGGGCGTTGGGATCCGCTGATGGGTCAAACAGTACTGCACTGGTACCATGAAAATCTGACACGTAAGTCTGAAAGACGCTGGTCGAAATGTCATATTTGGACATCAACTCTTTGTCAGCGTGGCAACGCGCACAGATCAACGGCGATCGGGAGCGATACATGGTGGTACTGGTATCCACGATATTGTGCACCCCGTGGCAATCAATGCAGGTTGGCACATCGGGATTGCTATTCTGCGACAGGGCCTCTCCATGCACGCTGTCCACGTACTCATCGTGGATCTCCGCGTGGCACTGGGCGCACGTTTCCGAAATTCGCTGTCGAGGTTGATCCGGCGGTGGCGTGTCGTGCGCGCCGTGACAATCTGTGCATACCGCCGCATCCAGGTTGCCCTCAGCGATCAGGGAACCATGCACGTCGTCCACCGTCTTTTCGGCGTGCTGCTCGTGACAGCGATAGCAGAGCTGGCTGTTTGCGACTCTATATTCGCGCAGGCTGCCGGTGTTCTGCGGCTCTGCATGCGGAAAACTGTAGTTCTCGTGACAGTCCGTGCAGTTGAGCGGTTGCCAGGCATTGTCCGCGCCATGCACAGAGCCCCCAAAGTGGGTGCGATCAACGGTAAGCGAAAGCTCCTCGCCATTGTCCAATGTCAGGGTGCGCCCCGGCTGATCGTGGCAGGCCAGGCAGAATTGATTATCTACCTGCGGTCTGAACAATCCCGCCTGCACGATGGTCTCGAGCGTTGCCGGGTCGGTCTGCGGGACCTCATTCGCGGTGTGACAGTTGACGCACACCTGCATACCTTCCGCCTTGGTCATCTGCGCAGCCGGCGCAACCTCGTGTGAACCGTGGCAATCTGTGCAGACCACCGGATTTTCGCTCTCCGGCCCGGCGTGCGCTGTCTCGTGCGGCTGCTGGTGACAGCTCAGGCAGCTTTCCGAGCTGGCGATCTGAAAACTGCGTAAATCTGCGGCTGAGGTTGGTTCGTGCGGAAACTGATAGCCGGCCGCCGCATGGCAGTTCGTACAGCTCAACGGCGTTTCGGCAGACGAGCCATGAACTGAAGCGGCCAACGCCGGCAGATCAACCGCCGCCGGCAATTGGGTACCGTCGGGAAACTCAACGACCGCCTGGGAGTTCTCATGACATAGCCGGCATTGCATGTCGCCGGCCGGGTGTGGCAGAGGTTCGGCGGACCGCGCCAGCAATACCGCAGCCCGCAGAGAAGAGGATGCCGAGGTTGATGTCGCCGGTGAGGCATCGCCCGCTGCGCGTCCGGCCGCAAACCAGCTCGCTGATACAAAAACTACCAGCGCCAGCGCCAGACCTACTCTGCTCATCCTTCGAAGTCGCCGTTGTGACGAGACCAAGACCGTTCGTTCACTCCTGTAAATCGAATTTTCAATTCGATGCCGATTTGGAAAATCGGGTTACAGAAACTGCCGATTTGGAAAATCGGGTTACAGAGATTCCCGACTTGGAAAATCGGGTTACAGAAACTGCCGATTTAAAAGATCGGACTACGCTAACTCTTCTCCTGGTGAATATCTATGGAGACGGTGTACCCTCGGTTGGCGCTCCTTCGGTTGGTTCCTCTACCGGAGCTTCCACCGGGGGATCGTGATAACCCACCGCAATATCGATCAACTCCTCATCCGTCTTTTCAGTTCCCCGGCCATCCGGGTTGTGGCAGCCGCGGCAAGAGGAGTTGAGCGCCAGGCGTGGATAGGCTACCGTGCCGTCCTCGCTGAACTGCTCTATCTGATACGGATCAATGGTCACCATATGGGTGCGCATGTCGCCGGTGAACTTTAGCGGATCGCCGGCAGCGACCTGGATTATCTTGGGCATGTGGCAGGAAACGCAGTCCACGGTGATCCGAGCATGTATCTCGTTGTTCTGATTGAGCACCTGCGCGAAGTGACAATTCTCGCAGGAGGCCAACGTCGTAGGTAGTTCTGCTTCACGGAGCTGCACCACCCCGGCATGGGGGTCATGGCATACCACGCAATCCAGGATCACGTGCTTGCCCTCAAACAGGTCCTGATATTGATCGTGATGCTGAATGAAGCCGTTGCTGGCGGCAACCTCCTCGACCGTGCCGCGAGCATGGCAGGAGGCGCAGGCCGCGCTGTCCCGGTCAACAACTGGCCGGAAAGAAAGCGGTTGATTGGCGTGCAGGCTGCCCGGTCCGTGACATTCTTCACAGCCGATGCCGGCTTCCGCCCACGTGCCGGCTATGCCCGGTAGCCCATCCTGGTTGCCGGATGAGGAGTAGCCGGTCGTGTGGCAGCTGCCGCAATCATAGGCAACTACCTCGCCCGGGTGGTAAGCTACCCATGCGTCGCGTGTATCCAACTCCTCATTGCGAAGGTTGAACTGCGTGGTCGCTTCGGCGCTGTCCCCGGTGATGATGTAACCGTCCAACCCGACAAAGCGGGCCTTCCAGTTGTAGCCGCCAATAACGTAGGCAATATCTTCCCAGCTGTATCCCTCCGGCGGCGCCGGCACGCGGCTGAAGGGATAGGTTGGCTCTTCCCCTTCCACAACTGCATTGAGCTGGAAATTGTGTCCGCTCAGCGCGAATGTATCATACAGTTCCCGGTGGCATTCGGCGCAGGCTTCGCTGCCGATGAACTGCGCCGGTTCGAAGCTCACGCCATCCGCCCCTGCCGGGCCGGGCGCGCCTGACGCTCCATCTCGACCGGTGGGACCCGGCAGGCCCTGAGGACCTTGCGGGCCGGGAGGACCCTGCGGGCCTTGCTGGCCGGCGCAGGCGGCCAGGAGCAGACCCACCGCGATGACCAGTGTCCAAAATGAAAAGTGATTGCGCCTCATTATTCCCTCCCGGGCTTGAAGCCGGCAGATAGTTCA
>CAYVQP010000001.1:182307-188126 GCA_964452775.1 uncultured Ardenticatenaceae bacterium
TGCTCCCAGGCCACCTGCGCCTGCGCGCCGTTCTGCACGATCATGTAATCGTAGTTGAGCTCCGGCACAATTACCGGCAACACCGACTTCAGTGACTTCGAGGCGCCGAAGGCGTAATGGTGATAATTTTGCTTGATCAGCTCATATTGGTCCCACAAGCGGTCGATGATCTGTTGAAGCTGTCCGCTGTGTTCCGGAAACGCCTCTGCCAGCTCTTGCAGCCGGGACCGCTCAAATGAGGCGAAATAGACCACAACGTGGCCCCGGTCGCCGATGTCCTGCAGCAATTGTGCTACCAGCGCCGGGCGGGGATCACTGCCGTCCATATGCAGAAAGTCACGATGCTCAAGGGAACCGTTCTTATGCAGGATATGACAGCTGTATTGGAACGGCACCTGTTGGTAGGGCCGGCAACCAGCATGGATCGGCGCCGGCTGTTCAATGGTCTCAAAATCGAAGAAATACAGCGGGTACTCTAGCCCTGCCAGTTCACCGCGAATCGTCTGGTAGTCAATTTCTACCTGTCGCTGATTGATGCGGGAAGCAAAGGCCCGTTGGGCAGGAGTAAGCGGAAAGTCGCCCGGCACATCCGCCAGAGACATTATGCCCATGCCTCGAAGCCGCTTCTCCGCCTGGTCGCCCAACCTGGGGATGTCATAGATGGTCAGGCCGGGGAACTGCTGCCAGCAATGGTCATAAAGTGGGCATCGCTCAGGCCGGCGACAATGCCGTCCCAGTTCAATTTGCGGCGGCTGGCGCAACGCCAAAGTCTCGCGCATGGCGGCCACATCCAGCGCAACCTGGCCGGCCAGCTGCTGAACCAGTTCGGTCACATCGGCCAGAATGAATAAGTCGTCCAGGTCGGGAAACCGGCACTCACGATTGATGTGCATGATGCTGACCCGCTCTACCACCAACCCGGCCTGTCGCAAGCCGTAGTACTGGAAGGCAGCATCCGGCACGTGCTGTTCCTTCACGCTGGTCGCCGACTTCACCTCGATCAGATGCCAGCCCCGGCCGCCGCGCGCCAGGATATCGCTGCGAAACAACAGGTCATCCGCAGCGAATGTCGCCTGGAAAAGCACCGTCGCGCCGGTAGCCAGCGCGTCGTTGGTGAGCGCTACCATCTCCAAAGGTGGCGACAGATAAGGGATGAGCGTTCCTTCGGGGTAGCGGGCGCGGGCGGCACGGTCTACTTCCTGCCCCTGGCGCATTACCCGCCGGGCGGCGTCATCCGGCGGCGCGACCAGTTCGGGCTGATATTTCTCCAGCCAGAGTCGCTTGGGGCAGTGCAAATAGCTCAGGTAGTCACTCTTGGTAATGAACATCTTTGACGGCAACCGGCTTCCTCCTCAGAACACAGCCATAGTGCGGGCAACTGTTCAGTCGCCGGCGCGGTTCCTGCCCTCGGCGAACTGGGAAAATTGTACCAGAGTCGTCCGAAATGAGCCGGGTTTAGGCCGATTGACTCCGCGCCTGTAAATTGTTTAACTGTAGCCGGCGGTAGATTTGATCTATTGTTGCGACTGATGAAGTTCTTCGTTTGGCTGCGTGAAGGTGAGGTCGGGGAACCAAAGTGCGCAGATTATTGCGCGTGAGATCCGTTAAGCGCATACCATGAAGCGGTTATCGCGAAGTTGAGTAGCTCGGGAACATGCTCCCGGCTTTGCGAATCAATCTTATCGACGAATCGAACGTCCATCCACTCACTGTCCCCTTCGATATCGATCACCGTCTAGGCCCGTAACTCTCTCCACAATCCATCGCAAGGAGAGCTGACGTGGCAACACCTGCGGGGTTTGCTAAGAACTTAGCGATTACGCCGCCCGGCACAAGGAGGTGCTAAACAGCGCTTGCTCGTTGGTGCAGACAGTATTTCCGCGCTCAATTGTTAGCGGAAGACTTTTGGCGAGACTATCGCTTTAAGGAGGCGATTCATGTTGACCCACTCACGTATCCTTTACTTGCGACTGCTATTCATCGTGGCGGCCGCGTTCTTGCTGGCCCAATTGCCCGGCAGGGGTGAAGCCAATGCGCCGGCAGTCATTGATCACGAGATATCTCTGTTGATGGTGGCGTCCCCCTCAACCGGCGCGCCGCCGCAGCAGATTGCTGGTGCAAACCCGGCTGCGCCCAATGCCTGTCCGCTCAACGAACCCCCATACGCGGACGGTCTGGAGATCATCGAGCGCACCGACTTTTGCCTCTACTACCAGGAAGGGGATACCAGCGATTACGCCAACGGCATCCTAACTGAAGCGGATGCGATCATTGCCGCCGACCACGTCGAAGATTACTGGGATCGCTACGCCACCGACTTCGGCTTCCTTGATCCGTACATCTTGCCCCCGGACACCAAACTCGAAGTGTTGGTTGAGAGCGGCGGCAGCTGCAACGGTGCTACCAACTCCACCTGGAGCTACCTGTACACCTACACAGAGTGCTACGGCAACGCCGAGTCGATTCAGAAAGTCCTGGGACATGAGCTGTTCCATCGCGTGCAGTACAGCTACGACGGCTCGGAAGTGAAGTGGTTTAAGGAAGGTACGGCTCGGGCGATGGAGGACCTGGCCTTCACCAATATTGACAACTGGCCGGGCACACTAACCGCCGTTTCTTCATCCTTCAACAAGCAAGTCAACACTTATCTTTCCGGCACAACCTTCAACGAAGACATCACCAGCGACAACCAGCGCTACAACTCGGCGCTCTGGTGGAAGTATTTCACTGAGCAGTATGGCAGCACGCCCGGCGAGCCGCAGTTTGGCGTTGATGCCTTCCTGGAACTGTGGGAAGCGGCGGATACCAGCGATGATCTGGCTGCCCTGAACAGCGCGCTGTCCGCCCTGGGAGCAGGCGTTAACTTCGATACGGCTTTTCGCCAGTTCGCGGTTGCTAACTGGACGAAGGACCTGACCGGCGTGCCGGACAGCTCCTACAATTACGTTGACGAAGATCAGGCCGGCAACGGCGCCCCATATGGCCCGCTGATACCGACCAGCGGCGGTACGATCACCACGGCGACCTCCGCGATCTGGAATAATCAGGCTGTTGACCGTTACGGGCTGCGCTACTACCAGGCGACGCCCGGCGTAGATTGCCCGGCGATTAGCGCCACATTCCACGAGGATGCCGGGCCGGGCGCCTTTTATCACGTCATCACCCAGATAGGCAACGCTTTCCAAACCCATGTTGAGGGCAGCGGCGCCGATTGGACGCAGAACTTCCTCAACAACGGGATCACCAAGGTCGTTGCTATCGTGGGCGGTCAGGCCAATGATGTGACCGTTGATCTCGAGCTAGGCTGCGTGGATCCGGTCATTGACATCGAGATCCCCAATCAGCTTGCCCCGGCCTACGTGGGTAGCTCCGGCAGCCCTGATGACATCATCGTTCAGGTGTCGGTCACCGATGGCTCTCCTACCGGGCCGGTCGTGGGCGGCATCGCCAACTCTGACTTCAAAGTGGAGATTGGCGGCGACCCGGCGCTGGTCGTGGGCGGCGGCTTTGTGCAGGAGGAATATTTCCTGCGCGTGGACACGCCGACCCAGGGTGCGAACGGTCCATATGACCTGGAGGTGTTCCTGGAGGAGCCGGGCACCTCCACGGTGATCGCCTCCGACCTGGAGACCGAAGCCGTAGTATATGACAACACCAACATTGACCACATCATCATCACGGATGTCTCCTATTCGATGCTCGATGACGGCAAGTTGGTAGCCGCCGCCGATGCGGCGCACCTGTATGTTGATGTCAGCAACAGCACCGACGGCCTGGGACTGGTCTCCTTCAGCACGGACGTGGAGGACTTCCTGGACGTCGAGTTTGGCACGCTGGGCCACCGGAACGACGCCCACGACCAGATAGACGATTACGTTCCGACTGCGGCCACAAGTATCGGCGACGGCCTGGATAAGGCGGTTGAGCTGCTGAACGCCAGCCCGACCGGCAACACACGCTGCCAATTCACGTTGCTCTCTGACGGCATGGAGAATCAGCCCCTTTACTGGACGGATGTGGAAGACGACGTCAAGGACACCGATTGTCCGGTCATGACCGTCGCCTTCGGCGCTGCCAGCAACGAGCTGTTGATGGAAGAGATCGCCACCGAGACGGGCGGCGCGTCCTACTACAATGACGTCTATGTCAGCGCCGGCGAAGGCGGAGTAGAAGGCGGCGCAATTGACCAGACTGAGTTGGAGCTGGGCGATTCTTACATGCACGCCTTCTGTGAAGGGCGAGGATGTGAGCGCCTTTACTCCGTGCAGGGCGAAATCGGTTACGCCGAACCGATTTCCCACTCATTCACGGTGGATAGTTCTGTTCTCGACCTGAATGTCGTCCTTGACTGGTACCCCAGCTACGTTATCCCGCAAGAGGGTAATCCACCAATGGTGATTTACCTGCAGTCGCCTTCCGGTGTCGACTATTCACCCCAATCACCCGAGTACTTCTCTGACAGTTCCGCGGGCTTTGCCGGCTACAAGATCGACAACACGAACATTGAGAGCGGAGAATGGCTGGTTGTGGTTGTCTCCTTCTTTGACGACAATGACAAGCCATATCAGGTGATGGCCTTTGGCCGGACGCCGGTTACGGCCGACCTGTTACTGCCGGCCGGTCTGCTTGCTACGGGCGACTACTTCCCCCTGTACACCATCTGGCGGCCCGGCGGCACGGTCCTGGCCAAGGTAACCGCCATGAACGGAGCCATCACGATGATGTACCTGCATGACGATGGGCAGCACGGCGACGGCAGAGCCGGGGACGGCTTCTTTGCCGGCCTGTATACGTTGGTGAATCAGGCCGAAATCGTGCAGCCGGTAGATGAACTGGGAGTGCCCAGCCCGCCGGCTTACGACGAGGGCGCGTATCGGGTGGACTTGATAGCCACGGACGGTGATCTGCGCCGCGAAAGCCGCGGTTCATTCAGTGTAGAAGAGGGCGAAGATGGCGGCGGTGACGGCGTGCCGGATGACTTCATCGAGACGCATTGCCCTGCCGAGCCGAATTCGGACAAGGATCTGGATCAGCTTTCGTGCGCCGATGAGTACTACGCCGGTACCGATCCCAACAACTCCGACAGCGATGGCGGCGGCGAGAATGATGGCTCGGAAGTGAACATGGGCCAGGACCCGCTGGATGCCGATGATGACCAGATCGCCGCGCCGGAGTTCCTGAAGACCACCAATCAGAACGGTTCCGTGCTGGTCAAATACGATGTGCAGCCGGAATACGACCTGATGGCCCTCTATCGCGCAGACAGCGAAGACGGCCCATACACGCTGTGGGTGGCCGAACTTCCGTTGAGCGGCGCATATGATGATCCCGCCGCTAACGGCGGAAGCTACTGGTACCGGGTGGTTGGTCACGACCCAGACGGTCACTGGAGCGCCATTCCGACCAGTTCAGAAGCGAACCCCAGCGAGGATCCTTATCCGCCGGAAGCACAGGTGCTCATCAACGGCGGCGCCCCCACGACGACATCGCCAAATGTGGTCCTCTCCTTCATTCCTTATGAGGATGCGATGGGAGATCTGGCCGAGGTCTTCGATGACATTACCGAGATGATGATCAGCAACGATCCCAGCTTCGCCGGCGCGTCCTGGCAGCCGTTCGAGCAGGACGTGCCCTGGGTGCTGCCCAACACGGCAGGCATGGTCTCGGTCTACGTCATGTTCCGCGATGATTTCGGGAATGAATCAATCGGCCCGGCGGTGGGAATGATCTTCTACGATCAAGACTTGCTCTTCATGCCCATCATGATTCGCGAGCCGTAGTCGCTCAGTTATCTCGCTGAGGCGTCTGAAACCCCGCAG
>CAYVQP010000002.1:0-6568 GCA_964452775.1 uncultured Ardenticatenaceae bacterium
GAAATGTAATTTCGACTTACAGGAGGGTCGAAATGCTACGCAGAATCTCCGCAATTGTCCGTAAAGATACACTGGTGCGCTTCTCCAGTCGCTCTGAGATCCTGTTCTTCCTGATATTGCCGCTTCTTTTCACCGCCATCCTAGGCGGCATGAGTTTTGGTGGGGATGGGGATGATCGTGTTTCCCTGGCAGTTGTTAATGAGGATGGTCAGGCGCTGTCTGCGGATCTCCTGGACACGCTGGCTGATTCCACTGCGGTGCGGTTTGACGTGATGAGCGCAGAGGATGCGCAATCCGCCCTGGAAGCCGGCGAGGTGGCTGCTGTTTTGATAATCCCGGCCGGCATTACCGGAGCATCAGAGCGCGGCGAGGTTGAAAACCTGCTCTGGCAGGCCGCTCCCGGGAATGCGGACTCTCTGGTTGCCGAACAGGCGGTGCGGGCAGCGGTGATCCGGGTCAGCCAGATGGTAGCTGTGGCAGACAGCGCAGTAGCGGCTGCCGAATCGCGCCGTCCATTTGCGGATGAGGGGGCGCGGGACAGCTTCCGCGCGGCCAGTCTGGCGCAGGCGCAGGAGCTACTGGGAACCGCGCCGGCGCGCCTGATCGTATCTTCCGCTGTGGAAGAGCAGGCAGATGATGAGAGAGCCTTTGATCAGCAGGCGCAGGCCTCGGCCGGCCAACTGATAACCTGGGTATTCATTCCTCTGTTGGGTGCGTCCGGCCTCTTCGTCTTCGAGCGTACAAACGGCACGCTGCGCCGGCTGTTGACCACCTCCGCGCCTAAGGGGATCATGTTGTCGGGCACGGTCAGTTCGCAATTGCTGCTGGCGCTGGTGCAAATGTTTATCCTGATAGCCTTTGGCATCCTGGTATTCAAGATTAGTTGGGGGGATTCGCCGGCGGCGCTGGCGCTCATGCTGCTTTCCTTTGGCCTGGCCTCTGTGGCTATGGGCACGATGCTGGGCACATTTATCAAGAGCGAGGGACAGGCAACCGGGGTCAGTATTGCCCTGGGAATGGTCATGGCCCTACTTGGCGGCTGCTGGTATCCGCTGGAGCTATTTCCGCCGGCCGTGCAAACGGCGGCGCACGTCCTCCCAACTACCTGGGCCATGCAGGGGCTGATGGATCTGGTTGCCTGGGGCGGGAGTATGCCGGATATTCTCCTGGAAGCGATGGTCCTGCTGGGTTTCGCCATCATCTTCTTCGTGGTCGGAGTGCGACGGTTTCGTTACGAATGACGCCGGGTGACATCTATCACGCCGGAACCATGCCGATTGACAGTACCCTGAGCAATCCGTTAATCTTATAGTTGGACTTAATAGCACAATAGCAATGTGCTGCTTTTGGAGCGGATTGTGGTCCATTCGCTGCGCTGAAGTGATGGGAGCCTGATACGCCGGCGCACCAGATGAGATTAGGTATTGCCATGACGAGCGACAGACCGGTCTATGTAACTACAAGTGGCCTCGCCGAGTTGGAAGCCGAGTTGGAGCTCTTGCGGAATGAAAAGCTCCCCCAAATCACGGCTGAACTGCACGAAGCAAAGTTGGGTAGCGACTGGATGGACAACAGCGAGCATATGCTGCTTGAAGATGAGATGGCTTTCCTGGAGGTGCGGATTCAGGAGCTGGAAGATATGGTGGCCAATGCCCGGCTGATCCAGTCTCACGCCGGCAGTTCGATTGTAGAGGTGGGCAGCACCGTTGTGGTTGCAGTGGACGACGAGGAGCCGGAGCGCTATACCATCGTGGGCGTGGCTGAGACCGACCCGGGCCGGGGCTGGATCTCCAATGAGTGTCCGCTGGCCGTTGCGGTGCTGGGGCACAAGGCGGGCGATGTGGTCACGGTGATGGCCCCCAGCGGCGACTGGCAGGTACGCATCATCTCTGTCGAACAGTTGAAGCTCGGCTAGATATGAAGTAGCTTGCTGCGCCTATCCGTCATCTTGCTGCGGGGTTGGGGAGCAGCCGGCCGGCGACGAACTCCATGATGGCGACCTGGACATCCGGCGCGTCCACATCGAACCAATGAATGCGGCCGTCCCCCGGCTGGAACCAGGTGTATTGCTGGCGAGCAAAGCGGTGGGTTTCGTACTTGATCCGTTCGACCGCTTCCGGCAGGGAGCAATTTCCGTCCAGGTAAGCCCAAATCTGCCGGTAGCCCAGGCTGCTGAAGGCCGGCAAATGCGGGTCAAAGCCCTGATCCTTTAGGCGTTGCACCTCCTCCACAAAGCCGCCGGCCAACATCTCATCAACGCGCCGGTCAATGCGGGCATAGAGCGACTCGCGGCTGCAGGTCAGGCCGGCGATGGCGATCGAGTAGGGTGGGGGAGATTTCGCTTGCAGGTGGGACATGCGCTGGCCGCTGACCAGGATCACCTCCAACGCCCGGATTACCCGGCGCACGTTGCGCGGATCTATCTGGTCCGCAGCCGCCGGATCAAGGGCGCGTAGCCAGCGCTCCAGCTCCTCCGCGCCCAGCGCCTGCAATGCGTCGCGCAAAGCCGGCTGAGGGGAAACACGTGGGATGCTCCAACCCTCTACTATGGCCCAGACATATTGCCCGGCCCCGCCGACGAGGATTGGCAGCCGGTCGCGTTTGTGAATGGCGGCGATGGCAGCATAGGCCAGCTGCTGAAATTCGGCCAGGGAGAGGGGGCGATCCGGCTCCGCGATGTCAATCAGATGGTGTGGGGTCTGCAGCAGCTCTGCTCGGGCCGGCTTGGCGGTGCCCACATCCATGCCGCGATAGAACAGTCGCGAGTCCGCCGATACAATTTCGCCGTTGAATTGGTGGGCCAGCGCCAGGGACGTGGCTGTCTTTCCTACCGCAGTCGGGCCGACGAGGACTACCAGGGGACGGGGACTACCGGCCGGCCCTGGTTCAGGTTTAGCCGTCACCATGTGGGAACAGCGTTCGGGATGTGCTCGCAGCGCAGCAGGCGGCCGGCCTGGTCGAGCTCGACGGCGATCAGGTCAATGCGCCATTCGACATCCTCGATATCCTTCTCGTAGCAATAGGCCTGGGCCAAAGTGAATAGCTTCCGGGCCTTGTGAAAGGTCATCCCTTCTTCCGGCGTGCCGGCGGACAGTCCTTTGCGGGTCTTGACTTCCACGAAGACGAGCAATTGGCCGGCGCGAGCGATCAGGTCAATCTCCCCGCGGGAAGTGCGCCAGTTGCGAGCAATGATTTCATAACCCTTTGCCTGCAGATGTTCGGCGGCCAGAGATTCTCCCCATCGCCCAAGCTCTTTGCGCCTGTCGGCCACAGGATAGGTCAGCCCTCTGCTCTACGGATGAGCCGGCCGAGTTGTTCGATTAGCGGCTCGCGATCGCGCCAGCGCGCTCGGAAGCTGTCCTTGTTGCGTTTCAAGTCAGGTCGTTCAAAACGCAGACGCTCGTAGAGTTCCAGCGTGTTGTCTACCGTGATCTTAATGTCGTAGCGCTTGCTCTCTTCAAATGCCGCTTCTTTCATTTCACAGAGCCGCGTTGGATTGCCGGCCAGCGACACAATGGCAGCGGATAGGCCGGCCGGCTCGGCGGCCAGGACGCCGGTCTTGCCGCTGGTCACGGTGTCTACAATACCGGGGGAGGAAACGCCGGCGACCGGCAACCGGGAGGCCATCGCTTCGATGATCGTCAGCGGGTGAACTTCGGTCACCGAGGCGGTGACGAATGCGTCCGCGGCTGCCAGGTAATTACCCACCTGCTCATAGGGAACTGCGCCGGTAAAGGTGACGATATCGTCAATGGACAGGTCGGCGACAAGCCGGCGGAGCGAGTCGGCTGACGGCCCTCGACCGACGATCAACAGGCGCAGATTCGGCATGATATCGGCGGCATACTTGAACTGCTGCAACATCTGCTCCAGGTTCTTTTCCTGCGAAAGCCGGCCCACATAGGCCAACAGAACAGCGTCTTCCGCTATCCCCAGGGAAGTCCTGGTACACGGTTCCGCCGGATACCAGAACGGGTCAAGCTCAATGCCGTTAGGTATGACCTCGATGGGCCGGCGCACGCCGAAACTGAGCATCACCTCGCGCACACTTTCAGACGGCGTGACCACGAGATCGCAATTATCGGTCAGGTCCGGCCACATCTGGCGCATGATTGCATCCGCGGCAGCCTGCGGAATGGGGATGTAATTGCCGGTGTAAAGGTCGTAGCGGGTGTGGTTGGTGTAGACTATCGGGGCGCGGCCATAACGATGGGCCATGTCGGCGCTCATCACCAGGTGATGGCAATGGATGATCTCCATCTCCTGTAGCTTTTTCTGCATCGCCCGGCTGTAGCGAAAGTGCAGATAGTATCCCGTATCCCCTAATGGGAGGGCTGCCGTGCGGATCACGTTGCGATCTTCCCCGGCCGGATCCGGATCACCCAGGGTGAACACGGTGACCTCATGCCCGGCGGCTTCTAGATACTTCTTGTATAGCACTACCATGCGCGTTACGCCGTTGAGCACGGGCTTATAACATGCTGTCACCATGCCTATCTGCACTGAAGTTCCTCCGGTGGCGGCTATCGCAAGTTGTCAGCCGCGACTGCAAACTGATTCTAGCCAAAACGAACGCTGCGGACTAACTGGTTCACTCGTTGAGTTCATGCCAAACCCACAGGTCCAGCGGCAAACCCCGGCCAGACCTGAGTAGTCCTGCGGACGATTTGTCCGGCGCCAATGCGGACGCTTACGGAAGTACGCCTTCCATTTGGGTGCGTCGTTCGGCAAGTGTTGAGAGCAGGGCATCAAAGGCGGAGGCGAACGCGTCTACGCCATCTACCTGTAGCTGTTCAGTCACCTCAGCCATATCAATACCCAGGGTTGCCAACTCGGCCAGCGTCGCCTCGGCGTCATCAAGCCCGGCTTCCAGGGTGGCAGCGACATGACCATGATCGCGAAAGGCGTCAATGGTTTGCGGCGGCATGGTGTTTACGGTCTCGGGGCCAATCAACTCGTCCACGTACATGGTATCCGGATAAGCCGGGTTCTTCGTGCTGGTTGAGGCCCATAACAGGCGCTGCACCCTCGCGCCGCCGGCCGCCAGGGCCGCAAACGGCTCGCCATGAAAGATCTCCTTGAAACGCCGATAAACAAGGCGCGAGTTAGCAATGGCTGCTTTGCCGGCCAACGCGGCGGCTGCCGGCGCATCTAGCTGGGACAGATCGCGATCCACGACCGAGTCAACGCGGCTGACAAAGAATGAGGCCACGGAGGCCACGCCATCCAGCGCGGCGCCGCTCTCCTGAAGCTGCCTCAAGCCATCAATGTAAGCCTGCGCCACCGCCTCGTAGTGGGCCATGCTGAACATCAGGGTGATGTTGATGTTAATGCCCTCGCCAATCAGCGTCCGGATAGCAGGGATGCCTTGCGGTGTGGCCGGCACCTTGATCATCACGTTGGGCCGGTTCACCGCCGCAAATAGCCGGCGCGCCTCTGCCACCGTTCCTTGCTCGTCATAGGCCAGGTCCGGGGAGACCTCCAGGCTGACAAAGCCGTCCATTCCCTTGCTCTCTCGATAGAGCGCCAGAAAGAGATCGCAGGCGGCTCGAATGTCCGCCAGGGCTAACTCTTCGTAAATCTCGACCGTGGTCAGGCCGGTTGGGGCAAGCTCCGCCAGTTGGGCATCGTAATCGTCGCTGGCGACAATGGCCGCCTTGAATATGGATGGATTGGCGGTAATGCCTCGCAGCCCATCTTTCTCAATAAGCGCTTCAATAGTGCCGTCGTGCAGGTAGCGCCGGCGGATGTTGTCGTACCAGAAGCTTTGTCCAAATGTAGCCAGTTGCAGCAGGGGGTTCATTGTTCACCTTCCTCGGGGAAAACCATTGCGAATTGTTGCTTCTAACAGTGTAGCGATTGGCGGGAATGATAGCAAGTAGACAACGGTTGCATTGCGTCCGGCTCGCGGTATGCTCTGCACATTGACAACTGTGCCGATAGGAGAGTAACGATGCGCGTAGCTATTGGGGCCGATCATGCCGGCTTTGAGTTAAAGGAACTGTTGAAGCAGAAATTGCTGGAATCCGGCCATGATGTGCTGGATGTGGGCGCGCACTCCTACGATCATGATGACGACTACCCGGATTTCGCGGTGGCTGTGGGTCGCCAGGTGGCCGGCGGTGAGGTTGCGAAGGGAATTCTGGTCTGCGGCAGTGGGGTGGGGGCGTGCATTGCGGCCAACAAACTTAACGGGGTCCGGGCCTGCCTTTGCCATGACATCTACTCGGCCGTGCAGGGCGTGGAACACGACGACATGAACGTGCTGTGCCTGGGTGGGCTGATTGTCGGCCCGGCGTTGGCCGAGAAGCTCGTCCTCGGCTTTTTGAGCGCGCGCTTCATTGGCGAGGGACGCTTTCAGCGGCGATTAGAGAAGGTGCTGGCCCTTGAGCAGCCCGAATCGACCTGATCAGGGCTGGATGGTTTGCTCAGCGTCTCCAACCAACTCGCCGATTGCCCGCAGGTATTCTTCATCAAAGGCGACCGGGATGGATTCGAGGGGGCTGAACGGGCCGGGGCGATAGGCGCGTGAACTCACTCCCTGCTGGGTCGTTTCGCAGACATACCA
>CAYVQP010000002.1:6668-37391 GCA_964452775.1 uncultured Ardenticatenaceae bacterium
AGGAAGGGGCCGGTCGTCAGGTCGTTTTCTCCACTGCGATAAGGCGAACGGCTGGCGAGCGCCGGGTGAACCAATGGGCAGTGGTAGCACTCGTTGTAATTCTCGAAAATCAATTTCCAGTTGGCCGCAACCTGATACTCTCTCCGGCCGCCAACGCGTAGCTCCGGCAAATGCCAGCGCGTGAACTTGTCGATCAAGGGAGCAAATGACTGTTCAAATGGGGCTGGCTGCGGAGACAGGTTGACCAACACAAAGCCTTCCCACTCGACCAGGGGAACCGGCATCAGACCATATTGGCTGCGCTCAAATGTTGGGTCTTCGTTCATGTGCGGCGCGCCTATCAGCCGTCCGTCAAGCGCGTATGTCCAGGCGTGATAATGACACTGAATGGAGTGACCTAGTTTGCCGGCCGGCTCGAAGCACAACCGGCTACCCCGATGGCGACAGACATTGTGGAAGCCATGCAGTGCGCCCTGCCCATCCCTTACGATCAGTACACTCTCTGTGCCGATATCGCACCGGGCATAAGCGCCCGGCTGGGCAAGTTGGTCCGCTCGCAGGGCGCACAGCCAGCGACTGTAGAAAATCTGCTCTAGCTCAATGTCGAATGTTTCCCGGCTGGTGTAGTACCTGCCGGGGAGTCCGAAGTGGGTATTGCTCATCTGCACCCTCGACTCCCACTGATCTTATTGCTGATTCCATTCCTGGCGGTCGGCAGGCTCTGAGATGACGGCGCGGCATCCTTCCTGGTCGCCCAATTGTACCTCGCAGCCGACGGCAGCCAACAGTCGCGGAAATAGAAAAGCCGGCGCGGGAGGGCGCCGGCTATTTCGTTTTGCTCAGTGCACGATTAGGTGCGATACGCCTACATTAATGAACGTGTCCGTCGTGGACGTGTCCGTGGGAAAGCTCTTCTGCCGTGGCCGGGCGCAGACCGGAAACTTTTACGTGGAAGTAAAGTGTTTCTCCTGCCAACGGGTGATTGAAGTCCAGGACAACTTGTTCATCGCCGATCAACTCCGTGACGATTGCTTCATAGAGTTCGCCGGATTGCTGATCGCGCAACTGCAGGTTGGCGCCAACTGACAGCGCCATGTCTTCTGGAAACCGGTTTCGGGGCATGACTTCGATGTTCTCAGGGTCCCGTTCCCCGTAAGCGTCTACAGGGGAAACAACGACATCCTTTTCCTCACCGGCAGCCATCCCGTAAAGGCTGCTCTCCAGCCCAGGAATGATCTGTCCGTGTCCCTGCAAGTACTGCAGGGGATCATCACTATCTGATCGGTCGACTTCCTGACCATCATCCAGCTTAAGCACATACTCCAGAGAGACTACGAGGTCGTCGTCTACTCTGAGCGTCAGATTACTCATTCTATCTGCTTAGTTGGACAGGCGGCGGACGTTCTGGGCGGCTGGGCCTTTACGGCCTTCACCGACGACGAAGGCAACGTGCTCGCCCTCTTCCAGGTAGCGTCCCGTCTGGTCCTCGATCGCAGAGTGGTGTACGAAAATATCACGGCCGGATGACCGGGTGATGAATCCATACCCCTTCTTGACGTCAAACCACTTGACGGTGCCGGTTTCTTCTTGTGTACTCATGCTCAGTGTTCTCCTAAAAAATGTTGTAAGCGGAGTGGCAATAAAAAGCCCAGGCCTGCGCGTGCCTGGGTAGCAAGTCCCTTGTCCGTTTCAGAACTTAACTACCCCTAGCATAGCCGAAAATCGCGCGAACGTCAAAGATTGGCGCATGTTGACAGCCGCACTATACTTCTGCTAAACTTCTGGTAAGTGGTCTGACCACTTGACTGGTTACCGGAGAACGATATGGGATGGTCCGCCCCACAACGACCGATTGAGTACGCCGAAGAAGCGCTGGTGACGACTATTCTGGACGGCCACTATCCTCCCGGCGGGCAACTACCCAGTGAGCGAGATCTGGCCGGGCAACTTGGCGTCACCCGGCCTACCTTGCGCGAAGCGTTGCGCCGGCTGGAGCGCGACGGCTGGATCACTATTCGCCAGGGTAAGTCTACGCGGGTAAACAACATCTGGGAGGAGGGCGCGTTGAATATTCTCAGCGCCATCGTGCGCTACCGGCGCGCCCTGCCGCCGGGCTTCGTGATGAACCTGCTGGAGGTGCGGCTGTCCCTTGCACCACGCTATACGGCGCTGGCGGTCGCTAATTCGCCGGCTGAGGTCGTCCGGCTTTTAGCCGCGCATGAGGCGCTCGCTGACAGCGCTCCGGCATATGCCAGGTTTGATTGGGAGCTGCATCATGGGCTGACTGTAGCTTCGCAGAACCCGGTGTACACCTTGATTCTGAACGGCTTCGCCGGCTTCTACGAGTATATGGCGGTTCGCTATTTCGCGGATCCGGCGGCGCGAAATGCCTCGCAGGAGTTCTACCGGGCGTTATATCAGGCAGCTCAGGCGGATGATGCTCCGGCTGCCGAGCGGATCAGCCGGCAGGCGATGGCCGGCAGCATGTCGCTGTGGGAAGCGCTGGAACGCGACCTGGCGGCAGAAAACGGGAGCAGAAGATAATGCGCCGCTGGAATGGTTGGGGAGATACATCAGTTGTCTATCAGTTACCGGCCGGGGCGGAAGAGCTTCTGGGACAATGGGTCGGGAAGGCGACCCCACCGGCAGATGCCGGCTTTGATGAGGTGGTCGCCCAGGCGCCGGATTCGCGTCTGCCTGATCATCCGCTGGTAGACTACTCTCCCTCCGCTCGCCTTCTCCATTCACGTGGGCAAAGTCTGCCCGACTGGGTTGCGTTGCGCAGCGGCCAGATAGGAGCCATGCCTGATGGGGTCGCCTATCCGGAAAGCCATCAAGACGTGCAGGCGCTGCTGCGCTTTGCCCAGGAAGTTGGCGCCAGAGTCATTCCTTACGGCGGGGGAAGCAGCGTGGTTGGGCATATCAACCCTCTGCCGGGCGCGCGCCCGGCGCTGACGGTGGACATGCGCCGCATGAACAGATTGCAACGCTTCCAGCCGGTCAGTATGTTGGCCACCTTTGGGGCCGGCGTCAACGGGCCGGAGTTAGAGGCGCAACTGCGGGCCCACGGCGCTACCCTGGGCCATTATCCGCAATCCTTTGAGTTTTCTACGCTGGGCGGCTGGGTGGCGACGCGCTCGGCCGGCCAACAGGCGCTGGGCTATGGGCGGACGGAGGCATTCTTCGCCGGCGGCCGGTTGGAAACGCCACGCGGGAGCATGATCCTGCCGCCGGAAGCGCCCGCCTCGGCGACCGGGCCGGACCTGCGGGAAATGGTGTTGGGTTCTGAGGGCCGGCTGGGAATACTCACCGATGTGACCGTGCGGGTGCACCCCTTGCCGGCAAAGGAGCAGTTTTGGGGGGTCTTCTTCCCCGACTTTGCAGCCGGCAGAGAGGCAGTGCGCGAAATGGTACAGATTGGCCTGCCCCTTTCTATGCTCCGGTTGAGCACGGCGACGGAGACGCGCACCACGCTGCTGTTAGCGGGGCATGAACGGCTCATCCACACGATGGAACGGATGCTGTCGCTGCGCAATATCAGGGAGCAGAAGGCGTTGCTGCTGGTTGGCGCCAGCGGCACTGAGAGCCTGGTGCGGGCCACACGCAAAGAGGCTCTGGACGTAGCCGGAGTGTACGGTGGGATGAGTGTTGGCAATTCCTTTGGCAACCAATGGCGGAAGGGACGCTTTCACTATCCATATCTGCGGAATACGCTCTGGGAATTGGGCTACGCGGTGGATACCCTGGAGAGCGCCACCAGCTGGGATTGCGCGCCGGCGATGATTGATGCCGTCGAAGACGCGTTGCGCCAGGAGTTGCAGGATGAGGGTGAGAAGGTGTATCCATTCACCCATCTCTCGCACATCTACTCCTCGGGCAGTAGCATCTACACCACATTCCTCTTTCGCCAGGCGTCCGATCCGGAAGTGACCTTGCAGCGCTGGCGCCGGCTGAAGCAGGCAGCCAGCGCGGCGATACTGGCTAACAGGGGAACCATCAGCCATCAACATGGGGTTGGTCTTGACCATGCTCAATATATGCCGGCGGAGAAAGGAGAATTGGGCATGAGTCTCATCAGAACACTGGCCCGCGAGCTTGATCCGGAGGCTATGATGAATCCCGGCAAGCTGTTCGATAATTTGGAAGGCAACAATGATGCCGCGTAACAAGATATGGCAAGAGCTGGAAGCTGAGTGGGATGTGATCGTTATCGGCGGCGGCATCACCGGAGCCGGCATCTTTCGCGAGGCGGTTGGTCGTGGGTTGAGGACGCTGCTGGTCGAAGCGAAGGACTTTGCCGCCGGTACGTCCAGCCGGTCGTCAAAGCTGGTCCACGGCGGACTGCGATACCTGAAGGAAGGGCAGATCCGCATGACCTGGGCTTCTGTGCACGAGCGGCAGCAATTGCTGAAGGATGCTCCCGGCCTGGTGGAGCCGCTCGGCTTTCTGGTAACGTCTTACAAAGGGGATTGGCCGCCTCGCTGGATTAATTTGCTCGGGGTGACCATCTATGACCTGATGGCCCGGCAGTGGCAACACAAGTCTATTGGCGCACGCGAGCTTACCTGGCTGGCCCCCGGCATTCAGCAGCAAAGCCTGGTCGGTGGAATGGCCTACACCGACGCGCAGACCGACGATGCCCGGCTGGTCCTGCGCCTCATTCTGGAAGGTATTGGCGAGGGGGGCGTAGCGCTGAACTATGCGCCGGTTACGGCGTTGTTGGATGGGGCGGCCGGCGTTGCGGGCGTGCGCCTGCAAGATATGGTCACCGGCGAGCAGAAGACCATGACCGCAAGCGTGGTGATCAATGCGGCCGGGGCCTGGGCCGACGAACTGCGGGCACAGGTGGGCGGGGAAGCGCGCATCCGGCCGTGCCGGGGTAGCCACCTGGTCTTCCCGGCCTGGCATTTGCCCGTCGCGCAGGCGGTTTCATTCATCCATCCATATGACGGCCGATGGATATTTGTCTTTCCCTGGGAAGGGGTCGTGCTGGTCGGCACCACCGATGTGGATCATGCCCACGAGATGAGCGATGATCCGCGGGCCAACGCAGAGGAAGTGGCCTATTTGATGGCCGCGCTCGATTACCAGTACCCATCGCTGCAACTGGAAGTGGAGGACATCCTTTCGACGTTTGCCGGCGTACGTCCTATTATCGGCAGCGGGGAAGGCGATCCGCACCACGAATCACGCGAGCATGTGGTGTGGCAGGAGAATGGTCTGCTGACGGTCACCGGCGGGAAGCTGACCACCTTCCGGATCATTGCCCGCGACGCGCTGGACGCAGCCGGCCGGCGACTGCCGGCGCATGTCCAGGAAGCCGGCGACCGACCCCTGTTTGCCGCCATCGAGCCGGATAGCGGAAACCAGGGCCGCCGGCTTGAGCAGGATGTGATCCGGCGTCTACAGGGACGCTACGGGGCTGGCGCGGTCGAAATGTTAGCTACCGCGCCACCGGATGAGCTGGAACTTATTCCCGGCACACCCTACCTGTGGGCCGAAATGCGTTGGGCGGCGCGCAGCGAGTGCGTGGTTCATCTGGAAGACTTGCTCGCCCGCCGCCTGCGCATGTCCTTATTGTTGCCGGATGGCGGCCAGGCGTGTTTCCCGCAAATCGAGCGGATTTGTCGCCAGGAGCTTGGTTGGGATGACGCTAAGTGGGCTGATGAGCGGGCGCGGTATCTTCATTATTGGCAGTTGAACCACAGAGTGCCGGAAGAGGTTCCGGATTGGCGAGGGCCGTTACAAGCGGCGCAGCAGGCCAACCTGGCGCGATACCGGCGACGGCGCAAACAGGCAGCAGGTGGATTGGCGGCGGTTGCGCTGTTGGGCTTGCTGGTGAGTGGGACGCTGACGGCGCTTCGGCTGGGTCGAAGGATGCAGGCGCGGAGCCGGGCTATTACCCAGGTGACAGGGTAGGGCAATCAGCGTGCTGGCGCGCTTTCATGTATCTATGACCCGAGAGGGAATCGGACAGCAGGTGAGCGCTGCTGACCTGGATGTGATCATCCGGGCAAATCTGCAGCAGGATTCACTGCGCAATCTCCTCAATCCAATTGTGCACTTTGATGACAGCAGATTGGAGGAGAGCCAGCAGTACATAGCTGCGCAGCGGCGGCTGGCTGTCGCCCGGCTGCAGGCCGGCGACCGGCAGGAGGCGCTGCGCTCTCTTGGCCGGCTGCTGCACACCCGGCAAGATTTCTATGCTCATTCGAACTGGGCGAAACTCTGGGTGGAGCGGCATGGCGGTCTGGAGGCGGTCCGGCCGGAGGAGATCGAGCTCTGCATGGATCCGGCCGCGGAAGCCGGCGTCATCACCGGCAAGGCGTCGCTATTCTGGTACGTCGCCTGCCGGCTGCCGCTGATCGGGAAGCGACTGGAGCGCTCCGTCGCGCCCAAGGACGGCCACGAGGTGATGAATCTGGACTACCCTGAGCGGGGGCCGCTGTTTGCCTACGCGCTGCAGGCGGCGACCAGGCACAGCCGGCAGGAGTGGGATTTGCTCCTGGCGGATGTGGCTGCACGGGCCGGACAACAGGCTGTACAGTTTTTCCTTGGCGGCGAAGTGAGTTACTGAGCTTTCGGGCCGGCGTCGCCGCTTTCGGCCGCGGCATTTGGGTCGCCCTCGCGGCGACCGGCAAACCACTGCGCCACTCTATGGCGAAATGATGGCGGGGGCGGCCGCTGTTCCTTGGGGGGAAATGGCTCAACATCGAAAAGTTTGCGCCAGGCATAAATGCCGACCAGCTTCACGGTGGCCAGGATCGGAGCGGCCAGGATGGCTCCGAGAATGCCGGCGACGGAAGCGCCTATCAACACCCCGACGATCACCAGAATGGGGTGCAAGTCCAGCGCCTCCCCGACGATACGCGGCACCAGCACGTTGTTCTCAACTTGCTGAATAATGATCATCACGACCAGTACGACCAGCACGAGCTGGGTAGATGTCAACCCCAGGTAATTTGTGGGCTGAAAATACGCGACCAGCATAGCCGCTGCCGCCGAAATGAGCGGGCCGATATTGGGGATGAACTCCAGGAAGCCGGCCAATATGCCCAGACCCAGCGCGTTCTGCACACCCAAGAGGCCCAACACAACCGACACCACCGTACCGATGATCAGGCCCAGGACAACCTGCCCACGTAAGTAGGCGTTCCAGATGCGCTGAAACTCGCGCAGTAGGCGTTCGGCGTCATCATGGTAGCCGGCCGGATAGGTCAAGCGGTTCACATATGCGCTCAGGTTGGGCACCTCGTTAGCCATGTAGGCGGAAATGATGAACACGAAGAAGAATGTGCCCAGGAAGCGAATGGTCGAGGTAGCAATCTGGGTGGCAAAGCTGCCGCTCCGGGCCAGCAGCGGCTCAATCAGGGTGAGGGCCTGATCGCGAACCGCATTCCAATCTATTTGCCCAACTGGAAACTCGAAGCCGGCGATCGTAATTACTCGTTCTGTGTCTTCGCTCAGCGACTGGAAAAGGATGACAAGCTCGTTGACAAAGTCCGGCGCCATTTCGATCAGGTCGAGGGCCTGATTGTAGGCTACTACACCAATCGCGGTGATGCCGGCAATCAGGAGTACCAGCAGGGACAGGTAGACCAACAGTATGGATACGCCACGATTGAGCGGGCTGCGCTCACGAATGAATTCAATGAGCGGGCTTAGCAGGTAGGCTAGGATGCCGGCGGTGATGATCTGTCCCAGCAAGACCTGGAAGCGCCAGGCGGCAAGCAGGATTAGGCCTAACCCGGCCAGGGCCACGATCAGCTTGGTGGTGCGGCTCCAAAGTGGAGAGCTATGCGACTCTGGGTTCATCCGAAGTGCTCAACTGCGTAGCTAGGCCCAGCACAGCATCAGTATAGCGACCATCCAGGGTCGGATCAATCACGATCTGAAGGTCGAAAACCTCGCTCTTTGAGACGAACATGCACCGCAATGCGCTCTGCTTTGCCCTGGCTGGAGATTTGTGACTGACCAGCTGAGGACAACTTCAAATTACTCGACCGGGCCGGGTATTGTGACTGCATCAATGCGCCAACCAAGCTCGTCCAGGTTCACAGCCAGCAACTCGCGGGTAACTTCGGTTCCATCGGCCAATGCGATGTCTACGGTTACCAGGACCGTGTCATCGGTGATGTACATCCAATCGAGATTGTACTCCATAATCGCGCTGCTCAATTGGAGCAGCGTCGCCGGCGATTCACCGGCAGATAACTGTGAACGTAGGGCCGGACTGAGGAAGGTGAGCGCATCTTCTCCATTGGGATCGGAGATCAGCGCCTGGAAAAGACCGATTGCGGCCTCATTGGGCTCTGGAATGAATTCTTCAAGGACGAAACCCAGGCGCACCGATGCCAACATGTGGTCAAGCATCGGCATCAAAGGTGCGAGCTCGGCGCCTTCCGGCGCTTCCGCGCGAAAGATCAGCGCCTGCTGATTGACCGGAACGAGGACCCATATCGCCGCCGCATCCGGCAGGGACAACGTGTAGCTGATCGCTTCTGCGGCCCACTCGAGTTGGGGAGCGCCGGTTGTTCCGATGGTCGCATCTGCCGGGACAAGCGCCGCTGCATCAAAGCTCTCACTGCCCAGGTCAACCACCTCAAAGCCCAACAGCAGGTCGCTCCCGGCTTCCGGCCGCCAGGTCAACGAATCGTCGTCCTGCAACCAGGCAGCCGGCGCCTCAAGCGACAGATCGATGGTTTCCGGCACTATTCGTCTCCATGAACGCACCGGCTCCAGCGTAGGCGTTGGCGCAGGCGTTGGCGTTGCCGTCGCTACTTCCGGCTCAGCTTCATCGGCGTCGGGCCTCGCCGCAAAGGTGATGCTCTCCAGCAGGTCGGCCCTATCCACCAGCGTAATCGGATCATGCAAGGAGAAAACCAGTAGCCGGTCCGCGTGCTCCATAAAATACCAGTCCAGGCTGACGCCTTCATGCTCGAGCGTAGTCTTGAGTGCAGGTGCGCCGGCAATGGTCGTATCTTCCATTTCGATCTCTCCGGCACAGCCGTCGCCGCATAACAGGGCTTCCGCGATTGACGTCGCCGTATGGGCCGTGCGGTCGGCGACGAAGATCGCACTGCTGGAAGGACCCGGATCCACCGGTTCCGGCCCCAGCAGGTAATGATAGCCGAGCTCTGTAAGGCCCTGCTCGACCACGCTCCACCCGGCGGGCAATAACAGCGTAAACCCTCCGGCGGCAAAGGAATGGGGCTCTTCGCCGGCAGGCGTACTGGAAGCAGTTGGTGTAGGTTCGGGCGAAGGGGATGGTGTGACGGTCGAGGTCGGAAATGGGGTTGGCCCATTTGCTACCTCGGCGTCGCGGCAAGCGGCGAGCAGCATGCCGGCGACGCATATGAACAGCAGCGCTTTGCTCAACTCGAATTTGCCTGGACTCGCTCCGCCGGACCCATTCAGCAACCGGCTAACCATAATTGATCTCTGCAAATGTCGTACCTCTCAGATTCTTCACGCGGCGTCACTCCTCAACTGGCGGGCAGGCCGCGCCCCAGCCGGCAAGGATCCAGCAAGCGGTGTCCTGCTCCCTCCAGGCGGCGGCGCTCACCCAGACGCCGGCTACCAGCAAATCCCAGTGCAGATGATTGCCGCTGGACAGACCGGTGGTGCCTACCTCGCCGATGGCTGCGCCGGCTGCCACTTCCTGGCCGGCCGTGACCAGGACCTTCGACATATGATAGAAGCCGGAATAAATGCCCAGGCCGTGGTCAATGATCACCGCCCCGCCGCGGACGTATAGCTGCTCCGCCAGAACGACTATCCCGCCGGCCGGGGCGCTCACCGGCGTGCCGCCATATGCGCTGAAATCCACTCCCTCGTGATAGGTGCGGAACGGGCCGTCGTTGTAAGAGCGCCTGGCCCCGTAGTTGGAGCTGACCTCCAGATAATTCTGGATGGGCATCTCAAAGGGGGCGTTCCACAAAGGTTGCAGGCCGGCCAGCGACCATAATTCGAACAGTCGCGCGCGCTCCGCGTTAATTGATTCCTGATCAATCGCGGCCGCATCGCCGGTCAGCGTGACCCGATCATAGTCCCAGGAGCCTTCGACAACGCGCCAGGGTTGAATCCAGGCCGGCCCGTCTGCCGCCTGGATAAGCAGTTCGGGCGCGCCGGCCGGGAAGAAGGCCCCCGTTCCGCCCACGCTGACTGCATGGTCGCCGCTCACGAAGCTGTTGAAGGGGATGTCGTTTAGCTGGACGCTGAAGGAATCGGCCCCGGCAACAATTGCCCGCATGGCCAGCGCCTGCCCGGGTTGAGCCGGGACTTGGGAAAGCTCGAGCCGGTCCATGTGCGCCGGCCACTCCCTCAGCGGAGACTCTTCGTCCGGGGCCAGCACCGGCTGGAGCAGCGAGGGGGTCACGGGTGCAATCAACTCGTTCAGCCGGGCCAGCGCGCTCACCGATACGCCCGCTTCCGCTGCCGCGCGGAGCAGCCCGCCCTGGTCCAGCCGGACGATTCGACCGGTAGTGGTCTGCCCATCCGGCGGGGCGGCAGTGGCTGGGAGCGTGATGAGGTCTCCAATCACCGGCTGTCGCAGCGGATTGGGGTGAGGATTTGCCGCCTGCAGCGCCGCTTGCTCAATGTCGTAGCGCAGGGAGAGCGCCAGCCAGGTATCGCCGGGTTGCACCAGATGCTCTGCGACGGCAGCCTGGCCGGAAACAATGCCGGCCGGCCGCGCCAACAACAGGCACAAGCTGGCCAGAAGCGCGTAGAGAAGCAGGCCCGGCCTGCGAATTGCGGCGGCCCAGTCAGGAGGCATGGGCCTGAGGGTCAAATTCACCATTACCAGGCCGGCCAGTGGAAACGGGTGGCTGTTTTGTCGCATTGCCTGGCATTCACAATAGGTCCCTTCGACGCCCGGCTGTGACGCAAGCGTGCGCCGGCCGATATTTGCCGGGCATCTTAGCATTGACCGATCTCAATGGCAAGGTTGAGGCGATTGCAGCGCCGAGCACCGTCGCTTGATTTGGAGCCGTCTCATCTCGAGTAGTCCGGGGGAACAACTCGAATTGAGAAGGTAGGTTTCAACTTGGGTGCAAACCGGCTTGACACCCATAACGCAGCGTGTTATATTTTCGCTATAACGCACCGCGTTATTTCCTGTTCGACATGAGAGGCCGCAGGTTCATTGCCTCTATAGCCCTGTCGTTTCACTAAACGTTGGAGGATACAAATGGCTGAAGTAGAAGTAGTCATCGAAGAGAGTGTTGACGGTCGCGAAGCGAATCCGTTCCTGCAAATTGCTCACCGGGTATTGTTGGCCGGCATCGGCGCGGTGGCGCTGGCCCAGGAGGAAATCGAGGAGTTCGTTGACCGGCTGGTCGAACGCGGCGAGATCGCGGAGAAGGACGGTCGCAAGATCCTGTCCGACGTTCTTGAGCGCCGTCGTCGCCGGGTCGAGGAAACAGAAGATGAGATCGTTGCGGCTGCTGAAAGCGCCGGCAGCGAGATTGATTCCCGCATCGAGGGAATCCTGCACCGCATGAATGTGCCCACCAAGTCGGACATTGATTCGCTGAGCGACAAGATCGCTACCCTGACCGAGAAGGTTGACCAGCTGAAGCGTACGGCCTAACGCCGGCCAGCCTATAACCAGAGCGGCAAGGGGCAACATTGGCGCACCATCTGTTTCTTAGCCTGGGTACGAACCTGGGCGACCGCTTGCAGAATCTCCGCCGGGCGGTGAATGGCCTGGAGAGTGCAGGGCTGGTCGCCGTTGACCAGATTTCGCCGGTCTACGAAACTGAACCATGGGGCGTCGCCGATCAACCTCGCTTTCTGAATCTATGTCTCGCGGCGCACACCACGCTGGCTCCCGCCGAACTATTGGCGGAGACCAAATTGCTGGAACGGAAGCTGGGCCGGCTACCCGGTGAAAGGTGGGGGCCACGAATCATTGACATTGACATATTGACCTATGACGAGAGCTCGCTGGAGAGCGAAGGCCTGCGCCTGCCGCATCCCGCTATCCCTGACAGAGCTTTCGTCTTGCTCCCACTGGCGGACATTGCCCCGACCTGGCGGCACCCGGTAAGCGGCCTGAGCGTGCAGGAGATGCTCAACGGGCACGAACTGTCCGGCTTGAAGCGCCTGCCGCTGCCGCTCTTCTGGGGCCGGCGCACTTATGTGATGGGCGTCCTGAACGTCACGCCGGACAGCTTCTCCGGCGACGGCCTGCTGCGCGGCGGCGACGAAGATCTCGTTCAGAGGGCGGTGCGCCAGGCGCAGGAGTTTGTCGCCGATGGGGCGGATATCATTGACATCGGCGGCGAGAGCACGCGTCCCGGCAGCCAGCCGATCATGGTTGAAGAAGAGTTGTCGCGGCTATTGCCGCTTGTCAGCGCCATCCGGCAGGCCGTGCGCGCGCCCATTTCGGTGGATACCTATCGCTCTGAAGTGGCCGCCGCGGCCCTTGAAGCCGGGGCCGACTGGGTCAACGATGTCTGGGGTCTACGCATGGACCCCGATATGGCTGCTCTGGCGGCAACGGCCGGCTGCCCGGTTGTGATCATGCACAATCGCAGCCGGCCCAAGAACGTGGCCCAGCAGGAGCGCCTTGGGGGACATTATGTCGGGATTGAGTATGACGATCTGATTTCGGATGTGATGCGCGAGTTGCAGTCCAGCATTGATCATGGGCTGTCCCGGGGCATCAAGCCGGAACAGATTATCGTGGATCCCGGCATCGGCTTCGGCAAGTCAGTCGCCCAAAACCTGCAACTAATCAACCAGCTGGGCGCTTTTCGCTCGCTGGGCTATCCGCTCCTGGTGGGAACCTCGCGTAAGTCCTTTATCGGCTATACGCTGGGCCTACCGCCTGAGGAGCGCGCTGAAGGCACTGCCGCTACGGTGGCTATCGCCATTGATCGCGGAGCGGATATTGTGCGCGTACATGATGTCCGGCAAATGGCCCGGGTGGCGCGCATGACCGACAGCATCGTTCGCACAAGACGGGGCGTTGTAGAAGCAACTACATAATTAAACAGGTGGGCTGTCATCGCGGAGGCCCACTGAGAATCGAGAACGCCGTGCAATAGGAGTCAGAATGCTCGATTTTACATTAGATGACGAACAACAGATGTTGGCCGATACGGTCAGGCGTTTTTCGGCGGACAGGTTGCGGAAAACTTTCCGCGACGCCGACGAAGCGGAACGCCTACCGGACGATATTTTGGAAGCCGGCTGGGGCATTGGGTTGCTGCCCACCAGCTTGCCGGAGATGTATGGGGGCTTTGGGGAGTATTCGGCGGTCACCGGCGCGATTGCTGTGGAGGAGTTCGCCTGGGGGGACCTGGCAGCCACGTTAGCGATCCTCGCGCCGAATCTGGTCGCGGTCCCACTGATGCTCTGTGGGACGGAGGAGCAGAGACAGGCCTATCTGCCGGGTTGCGCCGGCGAGCTAATTCCACAGATGACCGCCGCGCTATCAGAGCCGCGCGTGCAATACGATCCCCGCGTGTTGGCAGCGACCGCGGTTCGAGATGGGGACTATTATCTGCTGAACGGCGAAAAGGGGATGGTTCCCCTGGCTGACACTGCGGAAACTTTCCTGGTCTATGCCAACGAAGGGGGCGCGACGCAGGCCTTCATCGTGCCGGCTGACACGCCGGGGCTAATGGTGGGTGAACGCGAGAAATTGATGGGTGTGCGCGCTCTACCTACCTACCGTTTAAGCCTGGTTGATTGCCGGGTTCCGGCCGGCAACCGCCTGGGCGGCGAGGCCGGGATCGATTTCGACTTGATTCTGAACCATAGCCGGGTTGCCCAGGGAGCCGCCGCGGTGGGCCTGGCAAAAGCCGGCCTTGAGTATGCCCGCGACTATGCCAGGAGTCGCGAGCAATTCGGTGAGCCGATTGCACACCGGCAGGCGATCGCTTTTATGCTGGCGGATATGGCTATTGACGTAGACGCGACGCGCCTGATGGTGTGGGAGGCGGCCTGGTTACTTGACCGGGGCCAGAATGCGACCCGCGAAGCAGCGGTACTAAAATATCATGTGGATGAGATGGTGCTTTCCGTCGCTGACCGCGCCGTGCAGACCCTTGGCGGCTACGGCTACATTCGCGAGTACCCTGTGGAGCTGTGGCTGCGCAACGCGCGAGGCTTTGCCTCCTTTGACGGTCTGGCGATTATTTAGGCGAGTGAAAGATTCCCGGCAACGGCCGGCTCGACAGGAATGTAGGGAAGGAAGCTTCCGGGAATCTGGGAGGAAAGAGATGATCAACTTTGAGATACCGAAGAAAATCACCGATGAACTCATGCTGGCTGATATGGTTGCCCAACAGGTGATGCGACCCAAGTCACGTTACTACGATGAGCACGAGCATGAGCTGCCTCAAGAGTACGTAAGCATCATGTGGCCGGTATTGAAGGAGCAGAACAAGCGCAGTATGGCCCGGCTGAGGGAAAACGGCTCAAACGGCGCACAGGCCGCGAAGAGCGGACCCAGCACCTCGCTGCTCCGGCTGATTCTGCTGATTGAAACCCTCAGTTGGGGCGACGCCGGGCAGTACTTGAGCACTCCGGACCCGGCATTGGGCGGCGCAGCCGTAGAAGCGGTGGGCACGAAAGAGCAGAAATTGCGCTTCCTATCCAAGTTTGCGGATGGCGATCCCAAATGGGGCGCGATGGCCATGACTGAGCCGGGAGCGGGCTCCGATACCAGCGCCATCCGCACGACTGCTACTTTGGACCGCGACGCCGGCGAATGGATTCTGAACGGTGAGAAGATCTTTTGCACCAATGGCAGCCTGGCCTTACAGCAGTCAGACGGCTTTGTGGTCGTCTGGGCGACGGTGGATTCTTCCGCCGGACGGGCCGGCATGAAGCCGTTTGTGGTAGAGGCCGGCACGCCGGGCGTCAGCATCGCCAAGCGAGAACATAAGCTGGGCATCCGGGCCAGCGATACGGCTGCCATTGTTTTCAATAACGCGCGCATACCGTATGACAACATTCTGGGAAGCCCGGATGTACAGCAAAGGGATGGCTCCACCAAAGGTTTTAAGGGGGCAATGAAGACCTTTGATGCCAGCCGGCCGGCCGTGGCAGCCAGCGCGATGGGCATCGCCCGCGCCGCGATGGAGTTCACCCGCGAGCGGTTGGCCAGGGAAGGAGTGGTCGTTGACTACACCAAGCCCAAGCACCAGCTGACCGCGGTTGAACGGGATCTGATCGAGATGGAAGCCCGCCACAAAGCCGCCTGGCTGCTGACCCTGCGGGCGGTAGCAATGATTTCTCATGGACACGGCAACCGGCTGGAGGCGAGTATGTGCAAGGCGCGCGCCGGCGAAGCGGTGACCTGGATCACCCAAAAGGCGGTGGCTCTGCTTGGCCCACTTGGCTACAGTCGTGAGTTGCTGGTTGAGAAGTGGATGCGCGATGCCAAGATCAATGACATTTACGAAGGCACGAAGCAGATCAACACCCTGATCGTCGCCCGCAGCATCCTGGGCTACACGCGCCGGGAGCTGAAGTAAAGGATGGCGCCCTTCGACCTCACTGGTAAGGTAGCGATCATCACCGGCGCGTCACGCGGCATTGGAGCTGCCATCGCGCGATCCTATGTCTCGGCCGGCGCAAGAGTGGTGGTCAGCAGCCGCAAGGCAGAGAACATCGAGCCGCTGGCGGCTGAACTCAACGCGCAATACCCCGGCTCCTCCCTGGCGGTCGCAGCTCATGGGGGCCGGCGCGAAGAGACAGAACGCCTGGTTGAGCAGGCGGTGGAGCGATTTGGTCGCGTAGATATAGCCGTGAACAACGCTGCCACCAATCCACAATTTGGCCCGCTGCTGAACTCCGAACCCTGGCAATGGGATAAGATCATGGAGCTAAACGTAAAGGGCTACTTCTGGCTGTGCCAGCTGGCCGCCCGGCAGATGATTCGCCAGGGCGAGGGCGGCAAGATCATCAACATGGCCTCGATTACCGGCCTGATGCCGGGGCCGATGATGGGCATCTACAGCGTCAGCAAGGCGGCGGTGATCATGATGACCAAGGTCCTGGCCGCCGAACTGGGCGCTGAAAACATTCAGGTAAACGCCATCGCGCCCGGCTTCGTGAAGACCCGTTTCAGCGCCGCGATGTGGCAGAATCCGATCGTCGAAAAGAGCATTCTGGAACACACACCGGCCGGCAGAATGGCGGAGCCGGAGGAGATCGCCGGCATCGCCCAGTTTCTCGCTTCCCCGGCTTCGGGCTTTATCACCGGGGCGATCTTTACGGTGGATGGCGGCTACAGCTTGCTATAATTCTTGACGGCTTGCATGGCGAAGTGACCGGGTTTTTGAGCCGGTATCGCAATGCAATTTCGACCTACAGGAGAGCACCATGACGTTTCGTATTGATAAGGTGGGCGTGATTGGGGCGGGCACGATGGGCGGCGGAATTGCCGCTCACCTGGCCAACATCGGCATCCCGGTCGTGCTGCTGGATATTGTCACCCCGGGGCTGGATGCTCGCGAGGCTTCCCAGCCGGCAGCCCGTAATCGCCTGGTCAACGACTTATACACGCGGATGGCGAAGGCCCGTCCGGCCAACCTGGCGCGAGCCGATAGGGCAGAGCTGATTAAGGTTGGGAATATGGAAGACGACTTTGACGAGCTGGCCGGCTGCGACTGGATCATCGAGGTGATCATCGAGCAACTGGCCCCCAAGCAGGCGCTGATGGCGCGCCTGGAGGCGGTCCGGCGGCCCGGCGCGATCATCAGCAGCAATACCTCGGGCATTCCCATCCATCAGATCGCGGCCAACTGCTCTGATGACTTCAAGACCCACTTTCTAGGGACACACTTCTTTAATCCGCCGCGCTATTTGAAGCTGCTGGAAGTGATTCCGACGCCGGATACCGCGCCGGAAGTGCTTGAGTTCATGGTCGCCTTTGGGCGCGAGGTTCTGGGAAAGGGGGTGGTCGTTTGCAAGGACACGCCGAACTTCATCGCCAATCGCTTCATCTCGGTGACCGGCTCGTACGCTATTGAGTACGCTTTGGAGCACGCTTACACCGTGTCGGAGGTTGACGCCATTACCGGCCCGCTGATCGGCCGGCCCAAGACGGCGACATTCCGGCTCAATGACCTCGTCGGCCTGGATGTGATGGCGCACGTCAACCGCAATCTATACCCCGCCGTCCCCGATGATAAGTACCGGGAGATTCTCCGCGGCCCGCGCACTGCGAAGCTGGTTGAAACGATGTTGGCGAATCGCTGGCTGGGCAATAAGAGCGACCAGGGCTTTTACAAGAAAGTAATGGTCAATGGGAACCGCGATTTCTGGACGCTGAACCCCCAGACGATGGAGTACGAAGCGCCGGAGCGGGTGCGCTTTGATTCGGTGGGCGCGGTGCGCAAGCAAGAGAATCTGGGCCGGCGGCTGGGAGCGTTATTGGCATTTGACGACCGCGCAGCGGAGTACGTGCGCGATACGCTTTATTTCACGCTGGCCTATGCGGCCTACGTGACGCCGGAGATTGCCTATAGCATTGTTGATGTGGACAACGCCAATAAGTGGGGCTTTGCTCACGAGGCCGGCCCGTTCGAAATCTGGGATATGCTGGGCGTACCTGAGACGGTTGCCGCAATGAAGGCTGCCGGCTTTGAAGTCGCCGGCTGGGTGGAGGAGATGCTCGACCAGGGCCATACCAGCTTTTACCGCAACGGCAGCTACTATGACTTCACGAGCGGCGGCTACAAGCTCATCGAGCGCGATATACATGTCATTTTGCCGAAGGAGCTGCCGGAAGTCGCCCGCAACGAAAGCGCCTGCCTGCGCGACATGGGAGATGGCGTATTGCTCCTGGAGTTCCACTCCAAGATGAACGCCATTGACCCGGACATCATCGCCCTGGGAAATCAGGCGCTCGAGTTGCTGGATTCCCGCTACGACGCGCTGGTCGTCGGCAACGGTGGACAGGACTTCTGCATCGGCGCTAATCTGGCTTTGATGGGCATCTACGCGGCGCAGGGCATGTGGGCGCAAGTGGAGGAGATGATCAAATCCGGCCAGATGCTCTTCTATCGCCTGCGCCACGCGCCCAAGCCGGTGGTCACCGCGCCGCACCAGCGGGTGTTGGGCGGCGGGGTAGAGATCACCATGGCCGGCTGGGAGTCGGTCGCTGATCACGAGACCTACCTGGGCCTGGTCGAGGTCGGCGTTGGTCTGATCCCGGCCTGGGGCGGCTGCAAGGAGACTCTGCGCCGCAAGGTGAATCCGGCCATGCGGGTCAAGAATGCCGATGTACTGCCGGTGATGGAGGAGGTCTTTACGCAAATTGCCACCGCTAAAGTAGCGACCAGCGCCTGGGAAGCCAAGGAACTGGGCTACCTGAGGGAGACGGATACCATCGTGTTCAACAGCGAACACCGGCTGGCCCGCGCCAAGCAACGCGCCCTGCAACTGGCGGCGGCCGGCGCGCGACCGCCGGAGGTGGAGAAGATCTATGCCGCCGGTCGAGACAGCTACTACGCGCTCTTGCTTGGCCTGCAGACATTTGTCTGGGGCAATTATGCCACCGAGCACGACGCTAAGATTGGCCGGAAACTGGCTTACGTCCTCTGCGGCGGCGACTTGAGCGAGCCGGCCTGGGTAGACCCCTGGTATATATTGGACCTGGAGCGCGAGGCAATTCTATCGTTGACCGGCGAACCGGCCACGCAGGCTCGCGTGCTGCACATGCTGGAGACAGGGAAGCCGCTGCGCAACTGAGCGAGCTCCCATAAGGTCTGCGTTCAGTTTCCCGGAGCATGGTCGCTACCACCTGAACGCTCCGGTTCGGACGACATCTGGACAACGCCCGAGGTTACGGGAAACTATCCGAAGGAAAGGATGATCGAAGATGACACGTGAAGCAGTGATTGTGGCCGGCAAGCGCACGGCCGTTGGAAAATCAAAACGGGGCGTGACCCGCAACGCCCGCTCGGACGACATGGCGGCGCTGGTGATCCGGACGCTGCTGGCGGAGACACAACTCGATCCGGCGCTCGTGGATGACGTGATTATCGGGTGCGCGATGCCGGAAGGGGCGCAGGGGCTGAACTTCGGGCGCACTATTGCCCTGTTGGCCGGGCTATCGGCAGACACCCCCGGCATGACGGTCAATCGTTTCTGCTCCAGCGGCCTGCAGACCATTGCCCTGGCCGCCGAGCGGATCATCGCCAATGGAGCGGACTGCATCATTGCCGGCGGAGCGGAGACGATGAGCAAGGTACCCATGACCGGCTATCGCATCAACCCGAACCCGACGATGGTAGTGGAGATGCCGGAAGTGTACATGGGCATGGGCCTGACCGCCGAGCGGGTATCAGAGGAGTTCGAGGTCTCCCGGCAGGCGCAAGACGAATTCGCCCTGCGCAGCCACCAACGGGCGGCCAGGGCGCAGGACGCGGGCAAGTTTGCCGCCGAGATCGTGCCCTTCGAGATGGAGGAGATCACACCCGGCCCGAACGGCCCGATCCGGCAGCAGACCATTCTGGCTGTTGACGAGCACTTGCGCCGGGACACAACGTTGGCGGGACTGGCGAAACTTCGCCCTGTTTTCAAGGAAGGGGGCACGGTGACAGCCGGCAATTCGTCGCCGCTGAGCGATGGGGCGGCGGCGGTCATCGTGATGGAGCGCGGCCTGGCAGAGTCGCTGGGGCTGAAGCCTATCTTGAAGTTCGTGGGCTACAACGTGGGCGGCGTGCGACCGGAGATTATGGGCATTGGGCCGGTGGCGGCCGTGCCGCGCGTGCTGAAGCGCACCGGCATGAGCCTGGGCGACATGGAAGTTATCGAACTGAACGAGGCCTTCGCGGCGCAGGCAGTGGCCGTGATACGTGAGTTGCAGATGGACGAGGAGAAGGTAAATGTCAACGGCGGCGCAATCGCCCTGGGTCATCCACTAGGCTGCAGCGGCGCCAAGCTGACCGTCCAAATCATGCACGAAATGCAGCGCGAGGATCTCTCACTGGGGATGGTAACCATGTGTATCGGCGGCGGCATGGGGGCAGCCGGCATCTTTGAACGTCTGAACTAGACCCTCGGCGATAGTCGCATGGCAGCCGGTCTATGCCGGCTGCAATAGTGGAAGGGAAGTAGCCGATTGCGGGGCTGCTTCCCTTCTTGTTTGCCGGGCGACCGTATTCGCCGGCCACTATCTGGTTCTGGACAAGTCGTGAACGTTCGATTATTATCTAATCTGCTGGCCGGACACTGCCTGAACCCGACTTCTTCGGCCGGCCAATCATAGGCAATCGTTGGATCGCAGCACGCTGAAACAATCCTTTCTGCTCTTGCGCGTCTACTTGCGGCCCCTCTGGCCACGGATGACGCTGATGTTTGTGCTGCTTTGCATCGGCATCGGCCTACAGCTCCTGCTGCCGCAAATCATTCGCGACTTCATTGACCTGGCTACCGGCGCGATCGACTCCACGCGCTTCGGCGACCTCGACACGCTGCCGGAGGTGGCCATCTTCTTCATCATTGTGGCTATTGCGGCTCAGGCAATCCGGGCGATTGCGACCTATGTGACGCAGGATGTGCGTTGGCGGGCCACCAACGAGCTGCGAGCAGACCTTGCCCGGCACAGCATGGGATTGGACATGGGCTTCCACAATGCCCGCACCGCCGGCGAAATGATCTCCCGCGTTGATGAAGACGTCAATTTGCTATCCAACTTCTTCTCCGACTTTGTTATCCAGGTGTTGGGCAATGTGTTACTGATTGCCGGCATTATTCTCGTCCTCTTTCGCGAGGAGTGGTTGATTGGGGTCAGCTTCCTAGTCTTTGTTCTGATCACGGGTTGGATACTGAGTTATGTCGTCGGGCTGGGTGTGCCGCACTGGAAGGCGTTCTTTGCCATGGCGGCCAGGCTGTTTGGCTTCATCGAGGAGCGCCTGACAGGTATTGAGGATATTCGGGCCAACGGGGCGGCCGCCTACACCATGCTGGGGTTGCATCGCACCCTGCGCGAGCAGTACGTGGTCGAGCAAAAGGGGTACGCCTACGGCATGTTGATGTTCAGCACGACGCAGGGGCTCTTTCGTATCGGAACCGCGCTCGGCCTGGCCCTGGGTGGCTATCTCTTTCAGCTCGACCTGATCACCATTGGCGCGGTCTACGTGATCGTCAGCTACAGCGCCATGCTGCAGGAACCAATGCGGATATTGACCGAGCAGCTACAGGACATGCAAAGGGCTGTGGCTGGAGCCAAGCGCGTCCAGGACCTCTACTTTGTGCAGAGTAGCATCAAGGATAGCGCGCCGCCGGATAGCCGGTTGCCGTCCGGCCCGCTCTCAGTCACATTTGACCACGTGGACTTCCAGTATGCGCCCGATAAGCCCATCCTGCGGGATGTGTCCCTACATCTACCGCCCGGCGAGGTGTTGGGCTTGTTAGGACGCACCGGCAGCGGCAAGACAACGATGACCCGGCTGGTCTTTCGCCTGTATGAGGTCATGTCCGGCAGTGTGCGGGTAGGGGAGATGCCGGTTGATGCCGTCCCGCTGGCTAACCTGCGCCGGCGAGTAGGCCTGGTCACTCAGGAGGTGCAGCTCTTTAATGCCAGCATTCGTGACAATCTGACCTTTTTTGACGACTCAATCCCGGACGAGCGGATCATGGCAGCGTTCCGCCGGCTGGAGTTAATGAGTTGGTACGAGTCGCTGCCCAATGGGCTGGATACGGTACTGGAATCAGGCGGGCGCGGCCTATCCGCCGGGGAAGCGCAGCTTCTGGCCTTTACCCGCGTCTTTTTGCAGGATCCCGGCCTGGTCATTCTCGATGAGGCCTCCTCCCGCCTGGACCCGGCCACCGAGGCGCTGATTGAGCGCGCTGTTGACCACCTATTGGAGAATCGCTCGGCAATCATCGTGGCCCACCGGCTGACGACCGTGCAGCGCGCGGGAGACATTTTGATCCTGCAGGATGGTAGGGTTAAGGAATATGGCGACCGCCTGCAACTGATCAGCAATCCTGAATCCCACTTCGCGCAGCTATTGCGTACCGGCCTGGAAGAGGTGCTGGTATGAGCTTCGACGGCGAGGGTGGGCGACGCTTCTCGGCGGTCGACTATGAGCCGCCGCAGATCAGCACCTGGAAAGCCACCTGGCTGCTGATTCGCTTCAATCCGGGCATGTTCGCCCTGGATGTGATCAACTTCATTATCATTGGACTGATCCCAATCGCCCTGGGCGTGCTGGTCGCAGCCGTCTTTGACTTGCTCACCGGCGAGGCGACCTTCCAGTTCACGTTCTGGCAGCTAATCGGTGCGCTGTTAGTCGTGGGCATCGTAGGCACGGTATTGGAGTATGGGGCATACATTTTTGATTTCTATGTCTCCTTTTCATACACCGTGCTCATGCGCAAGAATCTGATGTCCCGCGTGCTGGAGCTTCCCGGCGCGAATGCGCTGCTCAGCGCACCCGGCGAAATGCTCAGTCGCTTCTCCGGCGACGCCCGCAATGTACGCGAGTTGGGTATCCAGGCGGTACAGACTGTGCGGCACATTGTAGTCGTCGCCGTGGGCATAACCATCATGGCCCGCATTGACCCGCAAATTACGTTGATCATGTTCCTGCCGTTGGCCGTCTCGGTAGCGTTGGTGAACATCTTGCGGCGGCAGATCGGCCGCTATCGTGCTGCTGCCAGGGGAGCTGAAGGCGAGGTGACCGGCTTTGTGGGTGAGCTTTTCGGCGCGATCCAGGCGGTGCAGGTCGCCGGGGCGGAAGTGCATGTCGACCGTCGCTTCCGGCAAATCAACGAACAGCGGCGCACCGTTGCCTTGCGGGACAGCCTCTTCACCGAGTTTATGGATGTGGTCATGAACAACACGAACAGCATCAGCATCGGCATTATCCTGCTGCTGTCCGGCCAGTCCATGGCCAACGGCAGTTTTACGGTGGGCGACTTCGCGCTGTTTGTGGCCCTGCTGCTGCCCGTATCGGAATCTTTAACCTATTTCGGCCGGCTGTTGGCCCTGCACCGGCAAGCGGCCGTCTCACTGAAACGGATGATTGATGTGCAGCAGGGTGGGCAGCCGGAGCGACTGTTACGCCGCGGCCCCATCTATCTGCGGCGGAACAGCGGTTGGCCGGAGGTGCCGTTCGTGCGCAAGGGCGCCGAGCATCGCCTGGAACAGCTCGAAGCGCGCGACCTGAGCTACCGCTACTCGGACACCGGGCGAGGGATCGAGGGCGTCAATCTGCGCATAGAGCGCGGCGCGTTTACGGTGATCACCGGACGAATTGGTTCGGGCAAGACCACGCTTTTGCGCGCATTGTTGGGCCTGCTGCCGGCTTCGGGCGAGTTGCTCTGGAATGGCGAGCCGGTGACGAACCCGGGCGACTTCTTCACGCCGCCCAGAAGCGCCTACACGCCGCAGACGCCGCGCCTGTTCAGCGAATCCCTGCGCGACAACATTCTGCTGGGCATCCCGGCCGAGGAGGTGGATCTGCCGGCTGCCATACATTCCGCGGTGATGGAGAAGGATGTCGAGGAGCTGGAGGCCGGGTTAGATACCATGGTTGGCACCCGTGGCGTGCGCCTGTCCGGCGGCCAAATGCAGCGGGCGTCGGCGGCGCGCATGTTCGTGCGCCGGCCCGAGCTATATGTCTTTGATGATCTCTCCAGCGCGCTGGATGTGAACACCGAGCAGGAGTTATGGGATCGGCTGTTCTCGCCTACTGCGGGTGATGAGCGCCCAACCGGACTGGTTGTGTCACATCGCCGGCCCGCGCTACGTAACGCGGACCAGATCATCGTGTTGAAAGATGGCCGGGTGGAGGACCAGGGAACGCTGGATGAATTGCTGCTCCGCTGCGACGAGATGCGCCGGCTGTGGCGCGGCGACCTGGGGGAAGATGAGCACCCGGACGGTCAGGCGTTCGGCGGCAATGGGCAGGGGCCGAAGGCTATACCAGCTTAGTCGAAAGAAAACCGGGCCGCATTGACAGGCCTAGCCGGTTGGCAGTACCTGGCGCTGTGGAATCGCTGCTTCCAGCGCGCTGACAAGCGCCGAAGCAGTCGAGAAGCGATCAGCCGGCTTCTTGGCCAGCGCCCTGTTCAGTGGGGCGACGATGCCGGCCGGCAAGTCGGGCGCGAACTCTCGCGGGTCCGGCGGCGGCTGATTGAGATGAGCGATGATCACCGCGCCGACGTTACGCGATTGAAATGGGGGCCGGCCGGTCAACATCTCGAAAATCATAACCCCGAGCGCGTAGATATCCAGCCGTTCGTCGGTATCCGGCGAGGCTTGAATCTGCTCGGGAGCCATGTAAGTGAGCGTGCCGACTACGCCTCCACTCTGGGTAAGCGAGGTTTGCCCACCCACTTCCTTGACGATGCCGAAGTCGGACAGCACGGGCCGGAAAGCATTGTCGGCCGGCGAGTTTGTTCTCTCAAGCAGGATATTGCTTGGCTTGATATCGCGATGGATCAAGCCCTGCGCGTGCGCATAATCCAGCGCGGAAGCTATTGGTCGGATAAGCCCTAACGTTTCTGCCAATGACAGGGGTCCGTCAGTGGCCAAATGGCTGTGCAGCGAAGGGCCGGCGATGTACTCCAGCACCATGAAGTAGTAGCCGCCCTGCTCTCCATAATCGAAAACCTGGATGATGTTGGGATGCTTCAGGGCGGCGATCACTCGCGCTTCCCGCCGGAAGCGTTCCCGGAACTCCGTCTCCGATACAAGATGCTCCGGCAGCACCTTGACCGCCACAACTCGTCCCAACGTCGGGTGTTGAGCGCGATAAACCTGCGAACTGGCCCCACGCCCGATGAGCACCATCTCGCCGAAGGCCTCTAATGGTCTGGCCGGATCAGACGTGGGCTGCGCCGGCTTGCGTTCCTTCTCGCGATAGTCAATCTTGATCCCATAGATGCGCCGGTCCACCCACCGCTGTACTTGCCGGCGCACCGGCTGAAAGAGGCCGCCAAAGAGCAAGGCGGTGATCGCTATCGCCACGACCGACTGTTGGCCGCCGGTGAGCGCGCTGAACACATTGGCGACGATCAGTAGGGTGCTGATGAAGAGGAGCGCCAACATGATGGTCAGGGCGCCGTACACAATGCTGCGGTTGATGACGAAATCAACGTCCCACAGCCGGTAGCGCAGAATTGAAAATGAGATAGTCAGGGGGACGAGTAGGAAGGCCAGCTTCTGGGCCGGCAGTAACAGCAACGTCAACGCACTGTTGGCTACTCCGCCGCCGCCGGACACAGCCAGGAACTGGAAAAGATAGACCGAGAGCGATGCCCCGACGCTGATGCTTAAACCCAGTATTACCCACTTCGTCTGCTGCTGCTGGCTGGGGCTGGAGACGCGAAAGTAGCGATACACCTGGGCCAGCACAATGGTGCCCAGCCAGGCGATGCGCCAAAGCAAGGTCAACAGCGGCGGCCATTGGTCGGGACCGATTGCCGGGATGAAGAAAGTCGTCGTTATCCAAACTGCCAGGAACAGGGCCAGCCAGCGCGTCCAGCGGGGGACGAAGTGGCCGTCGGGAAAGATGTATGCGCCGGTCAACGCCAGTCCCTCGCCAACCGATGACAGGGCGCGCAACAGATCAGTCCAGGCCGGCTGCACGGTCACCAACGCGTTAACCGAGTAAGCCAGGGTCGTGCCGTAGGTGATGATCATCAGCGCCAGCAGCCAGGCGACCAGAAGAGCTGAGCGCTGCCAGAACAACGCGCCGCTGATGCCGGCAATGCCCAGGATGAGTAACAAGTCAATGGCCATCAAGTAGGCCACAAAAAGTCCGGCCGGATATGAAGAACCAGACGCGGCGACAAGGGCGGCCGCACTGCGCGCGCCGACCGGCAGACTAATAACCAGAAAGACGAGACAGACCAGGTAAATCGCCGCCCAAACCAGCCGACCGATGACCAGCCAGGGTCCACTCAACCGCGCCTGAACGGTTGAGTCGGTGTATGCGAACTCTGGTGTAGCTGTCATGGGTGGTCTGACTCAGCGCCGGCGATGTACGGTTGGGGCGCCAAAGGGTAGCCGGCGTGTGTCAGCCCCGGAGGAGGTTGCTGATGAAAAACCATAGGTTGGCGGGTCTTTCGGCCAGCCGGCGCATGAAGTAAGGATACCAGGCCGTACCATAGGGCACATAGACGCGCACGTTGTAACCCTGGGCGACCAACGACTCCTGCAATTCGCGGCGGATTCCATACAACATTTGGAACTCATAGCAGGAATTTGGTATCTCGTTTGCCCGGGCAAAATCAATCGTTGCCTGGACCATCTGCGCATCATGGGTGGCAATGGCGGTACGCGCGCCCTGGGTACAGTTTTCCCGACTCAACATCAGTTGAGCCAGGCGCACAAAGTTGGCGTCGGTATCAGCCTTGACCGGGAAGGCAATGTCCGGCGGCTCCAGATAGGCGCCCTTAACAAGCCGGACCCATGCCCCCTCCATCGCCAGTTGTTGCACATCAGCCTCGCTACGGTACAGGTAGGCTTGAATGACCACGCCGACATTTTCAAAGCCTTCGATGTCACGCAACTGCCGGTAGATGCGCAATGTCGTCTCCAGCAATGGGCTGTCTTCCATGTCAATTCTGACTTTTAGCCCTCGCAGCTTTGCCCGGGCCAGGATCACCCGTAAGTTGGCGACCGCGATCTCCTCGGACAGGTTTACCCCCAGCTGGCTGAGTTTGACCGAGACATATGCGTCGAGATTCTCCTGTTCGATACGGTCAAGCAACAACAAGATTTGATCGCGAGCGGCCTCAGACTCTGCGGGGTCGTGGACGCTCTCGCCCAGGAAATCCACGGCGGTGCTTATGCCCGCGGCGCTGAGCGTCCTGGAAGCGCGGATCGCGTCATCCAGCGTTTCACCGGCTACGAAGCGCGAGGCCACCCGCCAGGCCAGAGGAAAGCCGGTCACCATCCGCCGCGCCCAACCCGCGCCGGATAGATAGAGCAGGAGACGCCTCAGCCACTGTTCACCGTAAAGATAAAGTAGCCCGGCAAACAGTAGCAGACCGAGGATAAACAGTATGGTTTTGCGCGAGTTTTGCTTGCGTGCCGGCATTGGATTCACTTTGAATAGCTTGCTAACGAACGAGCAACGAGAATCCCCCATCCAGGACTATCGTCTGTCCACAGATCATTCGTGCCCCGTCTGAACAAAGGAATTCTACCACTTGCGCCACATCGCTCGGAGAACATAACCGGCCTGCCGGGGTATGCTTGCGCACTTCCGAGATGAGACGACTCTCATTTTCCTGAAAGACGGGAAAATGGTCGAGTGCATCTGTCTCAACGATACCCGGCGAGACCGCATTCACCCGGATGTTTAGAGGCGCGAGTTCGACGCCCAGGTAGCGCACCAGTGATTCAATGGCCGCCTTCGAGGCCCCAACCACCGCGTAATCTGGCAGTACGCGCGATGAACCCAGGCTGGAGACGGCCACAATTGCCCCGCCGCCGCGTGACTTCATCAGCTCGGCGGCTCGCTGAGCGCCAAACAGCAGCGAGCGAGCATTGATGTTCATGGTCCACTCCCAACCACGAGGCTTTTGTTCCATTACAGACCGATTGTAGCCCGACGCGGCATTGTGGATGTAATAATCAAGCCCACCAAAAGCCTCTGCCGTCTGAGCAAACAGTTGCTCCAACTGCTCCAGATCGCCCACATTGGCTTTTACCACGATGGCCCGACGCCCGAGGTCTCGAACTATCTGCGCGGTCTCCTCGGCGGGCGGGCGGTTGCGGAAAAAGTTAACGACTACGTCTGCGCCGCGGCGGGCGAAATGTACTGCCAGCTCCCGACCTATTCCTCGGCCAGAGCCGGTAACCAGCACAATCTTGTGGGCATTTGCGGACTCAGCCATCGAGGTTACCATTACTGGGCGTCGAAGATCATAGTACTATTGTACCTCCAGCAGTCCGGCGGACAACCTTAGGATATCTTCATAGTTGCTTTCAACAATTAACAAGTTGTATTATAATGATGTGATAGGTGCGCAATTGCACATTGAGATCGGCGTCACGAACCGTAAGCAGAGGAGGATAGTGTAATGAGATCTTTAGAGATAGACGAGTTTGGTTCAGTGCTGTTTGCGGAAGGCGAAGGCATCACCAGTGAACTTCTGGCAATTTTGCGCGCCTTGACCGGCATCGAGGATGCTGGTGCAGTCAGTGCACGCGTAACCCCGGACGGATCTGACTTTTGGGGATGGGGTTTTTGGTGGTAGACTCTGGTAAGCTGGAAGGATGATTCTGACTGGCTGAACCGGGAGTATGTCTGTCACACGCGAGCTGTCCCAAGTTCATATTCTTTGTGCCTAAGCTTCCGCGAGCGGAGGCAGTGTTGGTTCGTGCATAGGAAAACATCTTAAATGGCGGCGTTTGTCGCCATTTTTGATCTCTATCGGAAGGGTGGAAGGGCCTGGCCGGCATGACGGTATTGATGCCTGTTCGGCCGTATTGTTCTCAGGTAGTTGCGCTTCGCCAGGCGTTGAGTACACTTCCCCCAGGGTAACAGTAAAAGACATCCCGAGTTCTTTCGACTTGATACTTGCTGCTAACACAGGCTGAGTAGGCAATGGGATCATCGTCCGAGCAGAGCGAAGTGCTGGCCTACGTAGAGGCTCAGCCGGGCATTAAGGAGTGGCCGGAGCTGCTGGACATTGTCAGGCGCGCCATGGGCGCTCCGAGACCGGATTGGGAGCTGCCGGTAGCGGTCTGTTCCTCTATCGCCGGCGAGAATGAGCCTATTGGCGCCGCGGTGGCCGCCTTAGGTTGCACACAAATCAGCATTATTCTGGTAGACGATATGCTCGATGAAGATCCCCGCGGCGAGCACAACCGCCGGGGTCATGCGAGCACCGCCAACATGGCGGTTGCGCTTCAAGCAGCGGCATTCGGCATCCTGGCAGAGGCCGGATTAGATTGTGAGCGCGTAATTGCCGCACAACGTGCGCTGGCGCGCCTGGTGTTGTTAACGGCCTGCGGTCAAGAGATGGACGTGGCGGAGCTTCCTCTGGCCGAGGATTCTTATTGGCGCATTGTCACTGCAAAGAGCGCCCCTTTTTACGCAGCGAGTCTGCAACTCGGCGCTATATTTGCTGGAGCCAACGAGGAATTGCAGGATGCTTTCTACGACCTTGGGTGCATCCTGGGCGAGCTGATGCAGATCCAGGATGACCTGGCGGACGCGTTTGCCACTCCGGCAAGCCCGGACTGGCTGGCCGGCCGCCATAATCTGCCGATTTTGTACGCCTCGCTGGTGGATTATCCTTTGAAGGAGAGATTTCTAGTACTAACGAGCAAAGTCGCTGAACCGCCCAGCCTGGCGCAAGCGCAGCAGATACTTATCTCCAGTGGAGCCTTAAGCTATTGCATCTATCAGTTGATCAGTCGCTACCGGCGGGCCACAGAACTCTTGGACCAGTTGGCGCTGATAAATCGTGAACCCTTGCAGCGTGTTTTTGATCAGCGACTGTTGCCGGTAGTCAGTCTGTTGGATCACTCCGGCCTGCCGATGCCGGCGGAGCTAGGGCGGTTGCAGAGATGATCGGCCAGTTTCGCGGTAGGCTGTCGCGCTCTGACGGCCCGCTCATGCTGGTCGCCTTAGGCGTATTCTTGCTCTGCGGCTTCTATGGCTACGTGCTCGTGTTTCATACTCCTCAGCCGGGGTTCACCTTTACAAACGGGAGCGACGGTTGGCGAGTGACCAGCCTGGATGGGTGCAGCGCAATCCCCGATTGGTGCGCGAATCGAGACCAATTGCAGATTGATGACTACCTGGTACAGATCGGCGATCTGGATTTTGAGAGCTATCGCAGCAATTGGTTGGGTATGCCGTTCGCCGGCCAAAGCCCCGGCGACACCGTCACGATCCTGGGAGAGCGATTAGGTGAGGAGTTCTCCGTTCAGTGGGAGATGCCGGAGGTACTGCTTTACCAACGTGTGGCCCGGCTAAGCGGAACATTACTATTTCTGCCGTTCTGGGTTGCCGGAATGGTGGTGTTGCTGTTTCTTCAGCCACACGATTCGCGATGGAGGCTGCTTGTCCTGGTCAACTTTTTGACCGCGATATGGCTCGCTGTGGGGGCGGTCTCGAGTTGGCAGGCAGCCTACTCCTCGCCAATGCTGCACATTTCCACCTGGCTCATTATGCCGATGTATCTCCACTTGCACCTGACCGTTCCTTCGCCCCTGTTTCCCAATGCTCGATGGCGGATCATTGTCGGGCTCTATGCCTCCTCCTTTGCGTTAGGCGCGCTGGAGCTTGCCGGCGTTCTTCCGCGGCAGTCCTATTTGCTGGCCTTCGTTTTCACCATTGTGGGCAGTATTGGTCTCCTGCTGTATCGCACACTGAATCCGGCTCACGCTAATGAGCGCCCGGCGACCAATCTGATGCTTGCCGGAATTGTCCTGGCGTTTGCTCCCGGCGTTCTGATGGCGTTTGGAGCTTCACTATTAGGTAGCTTTCCCGGCCCGCTAACACTTTATCTGGCGCTGCTCGTTATTCCTGTACTGCCCTTGTTCTACACGTACGCGCAGTACAAACATCGTCTCGGCAGTCTCGAATTTCGAGCCAATCGCCTGCTGGGCGTCTATGCATATGGCATCCTGACGCTGGCGATGTTTGTGCTTGTGTTTGGCCTTGGAACACGTTTGACTGCCGGCTACGGCAGCCTGGAGGTGTTTTTCTTTAACCTCGTCACGACTATTGTCTTCGTGACCATCACCGTGGCCATAAGGCCACATTTCCAGCT
>CAYVQP010000002.1:37491-51953 GCA_964452775.1 uncultured Ardenticatenaceae bacterium
CGGGCCCTTCTCATGGGTTCGATTGGTCGTTCCGATCACAATCCGGCAGGAACAGATTGGTTTGTGGCTCTTCGGAAGGCGCGATCCGGACGACTACTATCCCCAATACGACATTCATCTGTTGGGTGCGCTGGCCAATCAAATCGCCCCGGTGTTGGAGAACATTCAGCTATTCGAGGTGGTGCAGCGAAAGCTGGATGAACAGACCGCCTTGCTGGCGGCGAGCCGGGCGGTCTCGGCCAGCCTGGAGTGGCCGACGCTGCTTGAGCGAGTGGCTGAGGTAGTTGGCCAGGCCATTGATGTCTCGACGGTCTATATCACTGACTGGGATGCTGCGTCCGAATCAGCGACCGTCCTGGCCGAGTTCATTGCTGAGGATGATGATAACCGGGGGCAACTTTCCGTAGTCGGTCAGAGTTTCAATCTGCAAGCTGAGTTCGGCGATGACCTGACCCTGCTGAAACAGGGCGCCGTTCTCTCGTTTCCAGGGCCAGCCGACCCCGCGGGCGCAGCCTCAATGCGCCACCTGGCCCGGCTGGAGAATCGTCATCAGCTTGTGTTGCCGTTGCAGGCCAAGCAGAATCTACTCGGCCTGGTCATCTTGTGGGATGATGAGCTGAACCGCCGTTTTTCCCAGGAGGAAGTTGCGCTGGGCCAGGCTATCGCGCAGCAGGTCGGTCTGGCATTTGACAACGCGCAGCTCTTTCAAGCGGAAGCGCGGCGGCGCGAAGAAGCAGAATTGCTTGCCGAGATTGGCCGTTTCCTGGCCAGCACCCTGGAACTGGATGAAGTCTTGCAGCGCGTAGTGGATTCAGTCCGGCGCTATATGCCGAATATCCATAATTGTGCCATTTCCATCCTGGAGCATGATGGTTTGGCGCTTCGCTCTTATATTAGCTGGTCAGATGAAGCTGAACACGATCTGAACGCCGGCTCAGCGGTTGTCTGGCTAAAAGATTCTTCAGTCTGTTCTCAGGCTATTGTCGAGCGAGCGCCGGTCGTAATCCATGACCTGCTCAGTACGTCGCATGAGGTGCGTAAACACGAGAGACAGATGATTGAGCACCAGGAGCTCCGGGCATTGCTGTATGTGCCTCTAATGGTTCGCGGTGGCCCGATTGGCATGTTGCAAGTCAATATCATTGGGAACCCGTATCAGTTCCAGGACGCCGAAGTAACCTTCTGTGCCAATGTTGCCAATCAAGCAGCCACGGCCATCGAAAATGCACGGCTATTTGAGGCTGAGCGCCGGCAGCTACATCTCGCCCAAACGCTACGCCAGATGGGCGCGCTGCTGACTTCGCGCTTGAGGCTGTCCGAGGTGTACGAGCGCGTGTTCGATCTGTTAGCAGAGGTTGTGAAGTTCGATGGCGTCTCCATCCAGCTATACGACCAGAGCGGCCGGCTGCGGCTTGCGGCCAGCCGGGGTACCAGCAACGGCGATGTGGTAGGGACGATTTCCGAACAGTTTTCCGGCTCTGTCGCTGGACTGGGCGACTTGCAGAGGGAAGGACTTGTCATTTCAGCTACCGCCGACGATGGGCGCTGGGTTTCTCACCCCAACACGGCGCACATTCAATCCTGGATGGGAATGCCCTTGAAGGTGAAGGGGATCACCATCGGCATCCTGGGAGTCAACAGTGTAACTCCCTACGCCTATGACGAAGCAATAGGCGATACCGTTCAGGCCTTTGCAAACCAGGCGGCAGTGGCGATCGAAAATGCCCGCCTTTACAGGGAAACGCAAGAACGCGCCAATGAGCTGGCCATACTTCACCAGGTGGCGCTGGCGACCGCGGCTGTTGTCGAAGCGGACAATCTCCTGGAGCAGACCACCAAGATGATCGTCCGCCGCCTTTCGTACCCCTGCTTTGGCTTCATGCAGGTGGATGCGGAAATGAAGGAGCTTGTAGCGCACCCCTCTTTCTATGGTCTGCAGACCATTGAAGATCGGCTGCACATCTCACTTTCCGGCAACGACCCGGACACCGAGGTCCGCATGAGCGAGCCGCGGATCATCAGGCAATTCTCCAAACAGGACCCATTATCCGCCTTTCTGAAACTTGAGCCGGAAATGAAGGCGATGATTGCCGTGCCTGTTCAGGTGCAACTGCAGCTGTACAGCGTGCTCTGCGTGCTCAGTCCTAAAAAGGACGCCTTCGATAGCAACGATGTGCGTTTCTTGACTACCCTGGCCGGCCTGGTGGCGGCGGCCATTGAGCGGGCGAAGTTGTACGACGCGTTGCAGAACGACGCCGCACGCCTATCGGCGCTGGTTGACGTACAGACAGCCCAACTCAGGCAAGAACGCGATCGTACCCAGGCAATTCTGGATAACGCCGGCGAAGGTATCTTCTTCGTCAGCCCGGATGGTCGCATCCAATATGCCAATCCGGCGGCCATGTCCCTGACCGGTTATTCAGCTACTGAATCAATTGGTCTCCCCCTCTGGCTCTGGTTTGGCGACGCCCTGCCGGAAGATGTGCGGCAAGGTATCAGAGAAGTGGTATCGGCCGGCGAGAGCTGGAGCGGAGAATTGACCGGCCGGCGTCTGCCTGGCGATAGTTACGATGCCCAGGTTACCCTGGCCCCAATTAGCGGCAACGGCGAGCGCCTGGCTGGGTATGTGGGTGTGCTCTCTGACATCACCCGCCTGCGCGAGATTGATCGCCTGCGGGCAGAAATCGTCGCCAATCTATCGCACGAGCTGCGCACTCCGCTGACCAACATCAATACCTATATCGCCCTACTGGAAAGAGGCCGTCCAGAGAGCAGGGAGCGCCACTTGCGCGTGTTAAGGCTGGAGGCAGAACGACTTGCCAGGTTGATTGACGACCTGCTTGACTTCTCCCATCAGCAGGAGAGGAAACCTCGATTCAAGCCAGTGGAGTTGGCGCTGCTGGTAGAGCAAACCGTATCCGCTTTCCAGGCGCAGGCTGAGGAGAAGGATGTTGAGTTACAACTACTGCCGGGCGATAACCCCTTGTTGGTTTCCGGCGATGCCCATCAATTGGGACAGGTATTGTCGAACCTGATCGACAATGCAATTACCTACACACCGAGCGGTGGTCGTGTGGTCATTTCGACCGCGACTACTTTCGCGGAAGCAGGCAAGAGCGAGGCAGTAGTGCGCATTGCCGATAACGGGATCGGCATCGCACAGAAAGACTTGCCGTTTGTTTTCGAACGCTTTTATCGTGGACGGGCCGCGCAAGATGCGAACATTCCCGGCACCGGGTTGGGCCTGGCTATCACTCAGGAAATCGTGCAGAATCATGGCGGCGTCGTTGAGGCCGATAGCACGCTGGGGGCCGGAGCGACATTTGTCATCCGGCTGCCGCTGATGACCGCGATTGAAGACTCGATGGAGGAGCTGGTCAAGTCCGCCGGATGACCGGCTTACCACATGCGATGCTGGATAGGTCCTTCTATGCACGCCCGGCATGCGTTGTGGCGAGAGAGCTTTTAGGGAAGCGATTGGTCCGGCTGATTGGCGGCGCGCAGCTCAGCGGCCTGATTGTGGAAGCAGAGGCGTATTGTGACAGCGTTGAGCCGGACCTGGCCTGCCACGGGGCGCGCAACCAGGGCAGACCGACCCGGCGCACGGCGGTGATGTTTGGCGCTGCCGGTTTTGCGTATGTCTATTTTACTTATGGTATGCACTGGTTGCTGAATGTGGTTACCGGGCAGGAAGGACAGGCAAACGCGGTGTTAATCAGGGCTATCGAGCCGGTGGAAGGTGTGCGCGAAATGGCCGCTCGACGCGCCGGCCGGCCACGTGGGCAGTTGACAAATGGGCCGGGGAAGCTGACCCAGGCATTTGGAATCGCCGGCGAGTTGAATGGGGCCGATCTCTGTGATCCCAATGGCGCGATCTGGTTGGAAGATGTATCGTCGCCGGCCGATCTGCGGATTGCCAACGGCCCGCGAATTGGGCTGGGCAAAACGCCCGAACCCTGGTTATCTATTCCCTGGCGATACTGGATCGCCGATAATCCTTTCGTTTCGCGATAGTCGCCTGCTGGAATACGTTGATTGACTGAGGAGTTCTCGCAAGCCGGCGTGCGCCAAGAGCAAGGAGCATGTAGCCCGATTTTCCAAATCGGCAGCGAAAGGCAATTACGATTTACAGGAGAGAATGTATGAGACTGTTGGAAGGAAAAAAGGCGCTGGTGTTCGGCGTCGCCAATCGCCATTCAATCGCCTGGGCGATCACCCAGGCTCTACATGATCATGGAGCGGAGATCGGTTTGAGCTACGGCATTCCGCAGTTGGAGAAGCGAGTATTTCCTCTCGCTGAATCGCTGAACATCTCCTTTGTGGAAAAGTGCGATGTTTCCCAAGATGAGGAGATAGCGGAGGTCTTCGCCAAGGCGGCCGACCACTTCGGCCGGCTGGACATTCTCATCCACGCGGTGGCTTTTGCAAATCGCGATGAACTGACCGGCCAGTTTGTGAATACCACGCGCGAAGGGTTTCGCACGGCGCTGGACATCAGCGCTTACAGCCTGGTGGCCCTGACTCGAGCGGCGCTGCCGCTAATGACGGAGGGCGGGAACGTGCTCACCCTTACCTACTACGGCGCGGACAAGGTCCTGCCGCACTACAACGTGATGGGCGTGGCCAAGGCTGCCCTGCAAGCTTCCGTTCGCTACCTGGCGGCAGACCTCGGGCCATTGGGTATCCGGGTCAACGCGATTTCTGCCGGCCCAATCAAAACGCTTTCGGCAGCGGGCATCGGGGACTTTCGTAAAATGCTCACATACGTGGAAGAGCGTGCCCCCCTGCGGCGCAATATCGATCAGACAGAAGTGGCCAAGACTGCACTCTGGTTGTGCAGTGACATGGGTAGCGGCGTCACCGGCGAAGTCGTATTTGTGGATGCCGGTTACAACATTCTCGGCATGCCGGAGCCGCCGGAGAAGTGGGAAAGCGCTTGACGGCAGCCGGGAAGGCGCTATACTAAAGCAACCGATTAATAGGTGAATAGCTCTTATCCAGAGCAGCTGAGGGAACGGCCCGTTGAAGCTGCAGCAACCTCCCCAATTGTGGGGAAGGTGCTAACTCCGGCAGCAATAGCTGGAAGATAAGAGGTTAGCGGATCTGCAAACTAACTAGCCTCTTGCCTGCCAGGAGGCTTTTTGTTTGTCCAAAGAGCTGAATGGGCGCCAGAAGCAGAGCTATTCAAAGAAGTCCATTGGTAATAGTTCCTGCGGAGGAAGATAAAGCATGAGTAACACATTTATGACCGCGCCAAGCTTATTGTTCACATCGGAGTCGGTGACCGAAGGTCATCCGGACAAGATGTGTGACCAGATAAGTGACGCTGTACTGGACGCATTGCTCGAATCCGACCCCATGTCGCGGGTGGCATGTGAGACGGCGATCAAAACCGGCTTTGTCGTGGTAATGGGTGAGGTGACCACATCCGCGTTTGTCAATGTAGATGAGTTGGTGCGGAGAGTCATCACCGAGATCGGCTATGACTCCAGCGACAAGGGATTTGACGGCAATAGCTGCGGGGTGCTGTCCGCCCTGGCCAGCCAGAGTCCCGACATTGCGCAAGGCGTTGACCGGGCGTTGGAATATCGCAAGAATGGCAATGAAGATGCCGCCCTGGAAGCAATTGGGGCCGGCGATCAGGGCATGATGTTTGGCTTTGCTTGCGATGAGACCGCCTCATTGATGCCGCTGCCGATTCACCTGGCGCACCGATTGACTCACCGGCTGGCGATAGTGCGCCGTGCAGGTGTGTTGCCCTGGCTCCGGCCTGACGGCAAGGCGCAGGTCACAATCGAGTACCGCTATGGCCAACCGAAACGCGTTCACACCGTCCTGATCAGCACTCAGCATGCGCCGGAAGTGGACCAGGCAACCATCCGCGAGGAGCTGATCAAGCACGTGATCATGCCGGTGTTGCCGGCTGACCTGGTTGATGATGAACTGCGTATCTACACCAATCCGACCGGACGTTTTGTCATTGGCGGGCCGATGGGCGATGCCGGTGTGACCGGGCGCAAGATTATCGTTGACACCTACGGCGGGATGGGCCGGCATGGCGGCGGCGCATTTAGCGGCAAGGATTGCACCAAGGTGGACCGTAGCGCTGCCTACGCGGCCAGATGGGTGGCCAAGAACATTGTGGCCGCCGGACTGGCCCGTCGCTGTGAAGTCCAGCTGGCATATGCCATCGGTGTGGCCCGGCCTTTGAGCGTTAACGTGGAGACCTTCGGCACCGGCGATCTGCCGGCCGAGCAACTCGTGCAGTTGATTAACGAGATCTTTGACCTGCGACCCGGCGCGATCATTCGCGACCTGGGCTTGCGGCGGCCCATCTATCGGGCCACGGCAAGCTACGGTCATTTCGGCCGGGATGACATTGAAGCGCCCTGGGAACTGACCAATCGCGCCGAGTTACTCCGTGTAAGAGCTGCCGAGCTGCAGGGTTTGACGCCAGAGCCGGCCTGAGCTAGAATCGCCCGCCTTGTGGCCTGCTCACAAGCTGGCGCCGCCTCTGGAATTTCGATAGGAAAAGGGCATTCGATTGTTTGAGTCGCTAGGAAGCCGGCTGCAAAAGGTCTTTGACGGCCTGCAACGTCACGGCAAACTGACCGAGGCTGACGTTGATCGCGCCATGCGCGAGGTGCGTCTGGCGCTCCTGGAAGCGGACGTCAATTACAAGGTAGTCAAGGATTTCGTCAGCCGCGTCCGAGAGCGCGCTGTTGGCCAGGAGGTAATGCGCAGCCTTACTCCGGGCCAACAAGTAGTGAAGATCGTTCATGAAGAATTGATCGCCACCCTCGGCGAGCCCGGCCGGCTTAACCTGGGCATGCAGACGCCGGCGGTGATCATGCTGGTCGGTCTGCAGGGCGCCGGCAAGACGACCATGGCGGCGAAACTGGCGCTTCATTTGCGGCGTCAGGGCCGGCGACCGCTGCTGGTTGCGGCGGATGTCTATCGCCCGGCGGCTGTTGATCAACTGCAGACGCTTGGCCGCCAGTTGGACATCCCGGTTTACAGCGAAGGTACTTCGGGCAAGCCGCCCGATATTGCTGCCAACGGCGTCCGAGAAGCGGTGCGCAGCAACGCGACTACCGTGATCATTGACACCGCCGGCCGGCTAAACATTGACGAGATGATGATGGATGAGATCAAGGCCATCAAAGCTCGTGTGAAGCCGATTGAGATGTTGCTGGTGGCGGATGCAATGACCGGCCAGGAAGCCGTCCGCGTGGCCACAGACTTTGACAATGCCGTTGATATCACCGGCCTGATCATGACCAAGGTGGATGGCGATGCCCGTGGCGGCGCAGCCATTTCCATGCGCGAGGTGACCGGCGTGCCCATCAAGTTCTTGGGCACCGGCGAAAAACTCGACGCGATTGAGGACTTTCATCCAGATCGCCTGGCCAGCCGGATCCTGGGCATGGGCGATGTGCTGACCCTGATTGAAAGGGCGCAGGCGGAGATGGACCAGGAAGAGGCGCGCAAGGCCAGCGAGAGGCTATTGGCCGGCGACTTCAACCTGGAAGATTTCCTGAAGCAGATGCAACAGATTAAGCGTATGGGTCCAATCGCCCAGCTAATGGACATGATCCCGGGCATGGGCAAGATGACTAAAGGCGTGGACCTCTCCGGGGCTGAAAAGGAAATGAAGCGCGTCGAGGCGATCATTCAATCCATGACGATTGAGGAACGGCGCAACCCGCGCATCCTTAAAGCCAACCGGAAACGGCGCATTGCTACCGGCTCCGGCACTACCGTCCAGGACGTGAATGCTCTGCTGAAACAGTTCCGCGAGATGCAGCGGTTAATGGGTCAGATGAAGGGCGGACGTATGAAAGGACTGGCAGGTTTACTTGGAGGCGGTTTGCGCAATTGACCGCCGAATGGTTTGATGAATAAGATTACTTTCCTACGAGGATAAGAGGTAAAAGAGACAATATGCTACGAATTCGTCTGAGCCGTGGAGGCAAGAAGAGACAACCGCATTATCGAGTAGTGGTAGCTGATTCCGGATCCAAGCGCGATGGCCGGGTGGTCGAGCGCATTGGCTATTATGATCCGCTTGCCAACCCGGCTGAATGCCGCATCAAGGAAGACCGGGCGTTGCACTGGTTGAGCGTCGGCGCGCAGCCGTCCGATGCAGTGCAACAACTGCTGGAGCGACAGGGCACCATCGCTCGCTTCAAGCGCTATCGCGCCGGCGAGCCGATTGAAGCGCTGGTAGCGGAGTTCGAAGGGCGATCACTGGAGCCGGTGGTAGCGGCAGCGCCTGCTGCGATGGCCCAGGAAGTGGCCCCCGCTGCGATGGTCGCCGAGACCGCGGTGGCTGAGGCTGTGGATGAAGAGGAGCCTGAGGTCGCTGAGGCAGCTTGGAACGAGACTGCTTCACAGGCCGACGAAGAGCTGGAAGGCGACAGTGATGATCAGCCGGCCGGCTCTGAGATGTCCGACGAAGCTGAAGGGGGCGAGGAGGCGTAGCCGGTGAAAGAACTTGTCGAATACATCGCCAAAGCTCTGGTTGCTAATCCCGATCAGGTGGAAGTGACGGAGATCAATGAGAGGACAACGACGATCATTGAGTTAAGCGTGGCGGAATCAGACAAGGGTAGAATAATCGGCCGCGAGGGTTGCGTGGTCAATGCCGTGCGCACACTGATAAAGGTGCCGGCTGCCCGGCAAGGCAAGCGCGTCACGCTGGAGATCGTATAGTTGCCCGGTTCGCCCAACGATAATCCGCCGCAATCAATGGGCTCAGCGGGTGATGCCGCTGAGCCCAATTTCTTGATTATTGGGCGCGTGCTACGACCGCATGGCGTGCGGGGCGAAGTTCGCGCGTCTGTGCTTACTGAGCTACCGGAGCGCTTTGAATGGTTGGAGCAGGTTTACCTGGCTCAGACGCCTGACGCCAGGCAGCCGAGACGCGTCGCGGTGGAAGGGGTGCGTTATCACCAGGACCATGTCCTCTTGAAGCTGGCCGGCATTGACACCCGCGATGACGCGGAGACGTTGCGAACCCAATGGTTATTGGTGCCGGAAAGCGAAGGCATCCCCCTGGAAGAGGGCGAGTTTTACCTTTACCGGCTGGACAACCTGGCCGTAATCACCGATACCGGAGAATACCTGGGCAGAATCGTCGAGATCCTGGAAACGAAAGCCCACGATGTCTTTGTGGTAAAGGGCGACGGCGGCGAGTTGCTGCTGCCGGATACGGATGAGGTGGTAAAATCTATTGACCTGGACGCCGGTCAAATGATCGTGCACTTACTCTCCGGCCTCCGTCCGTAACTCAGCCTGCGTGCTTAAGCCATCGGGGGCTCGCCGGCCCATTGCCATGCCTCCCCAATCGGATTTCTTGACAGCGTCCTCCCTAACCACTATTTTTGTAGCGTGTCCGATCTAAAATACTGGCTTGGCTTCAATCTCGTCAAGGGGATTGGTTCAGCCAAGATGCAGGCCTTGCATGACTACTACGGCAGCATGGCTGCCGCATGGTCAGCCGACCCGGAAACCCTGCGTCGGCTGGGGCTGGATCAGCGCGCCATTGTGGCTCTGCAGGAAGCCCGAGAAACGATTGACCTCGATGCGCAGGTAAGCCGGGCCGAGGCTGCGGGAGTCACCGTGTTGACCTGGGAGTCTCCCGGCTATCCGAGTTATCTACGCGAGGTGCCGTCATCTCCCCCGCTGCTCTTTGTGCGCGGCGAGCTTAGCCAGGCGGATCGCTGGGCAGTGGCTGTCGTCGGCACGCGCCGGCTGACTGCCTATGGCCGCCAGGTGACCAAGGAACTGGTCGTCGCTTTGGCCCATAATGGAGTTACGGTGGTGAGCGGGCTGGCGCGGGGCATAGACGGTATCGCGCATAAAGCGGCGCTCGATGCCGGCGGTCGCACTATCGCGGTGCTTGGCTGTGGCGTTGACGTCGTCTATCCGCCCGAGAACCGGCAGTTGGCTGAAGAGATACTCAGCGAAAAGCGGGGCGCGCTCGTGTCGGAGTATCCAATGGGCACGCAGCCGGAAGGACGCAACTTTCCACCCCGCAACCGTATCATCAGTGGGCTGTCGTTGGGCGTGATAATCGTTGAGGCCGGCGACCGCAGCGGCGCGCTGATCACGGCCAGCTTCGCGCTGGAGCAAGACCGGGAGGTGTTTGCGGTTCCCGGCAACATCAACAGCCCGGCGAGCATTGGTCCCAACCGGCTGATTCAGCAGGGCGCGAAACTGGTCACCTGCGTTGAGGATGTGCTGGAGGAATTAAACCTGACCATGGTAGATGAGCAGGTGGCGGTGCAATTGGCGCTGCCGGAATCAGCCGAAGAGGTAGCATTGCTTGAGCAGTTAACGGCCCAGCCGACGCACATTGACGAACTGAGCCGCACCTCGGGTTTGGCCCCGGCCCTGGTTAGCAGCACGCTCACCCTGATGGAGTTAAAGGGGATTGTGCAGCAGGTCGGGGGGATGAACTACGTTCGCGTCCGTGAGCCAGGCCCGGCATATGACGCAAAGGCTAGAGGATAGTTTTATGAAGTTCATCGTCTTTGCCGGTGGTACCGGCCGCCGGCTCTGGCCCATCAGTCGCAAACAATCTCCGAAGCAGTTTGAGCCGATCATCGGGGCGCGCTCAACGGTTCAACTGGCGGTGGACCGAGTGGCCCGGCAATACGGGGCGGAAAACGTATATGTCTCCACCAACGAACGCTACCACGAGATCATTGCCAGGCAACTGCCGGAGCTGCCGCCGGAGAACCTGATCGCCGAGCCGGTACGCCGCGATCTGGCCCCGGCGGTTGGGCTGACCATGGCCCACCTGGCGCACGCGATGGACGATCAGATGCAAGGCAATGAGCCGGTGGCGATTCTGTGGGGCGACAACTACATGAGCGAGGAGGATACTTTTCGTTCCTTGCTACGGGCGGCCGCCGGAGTTGTTCGCGATGGACAGGCGCGCATCGTGTTTATTGGCGAGACCCCGCGCTACGCCAACGAAAACCTGGGCTGGATAGAGATGGGCGATCGCGCCGGACAGGCCGGCGGACGCTCTTACTACGCCTTTCGTTCCTGGAGTTACCGGCCGCCGCTGGAGCGCTGCCACGAGATGCTGGCTTCCGGCAATTACGTGTGGAATACCGGCTACTTTGTCACCACCGTGAGCTTTGTGCGGGAGCTATTTGAGGAATATCAACCACAGATGGCCCGGCAACTGGCTGAGATTAAGGCGGCCATTGGCTTGCCGCATTATGAGGCGACGCTGCGCGCCGTTTACCCGGCTATGCGCACAATTAGTTTTGACGATGCAATATTAGTTCATGTCCGGCCCCAGGAAGCGGTCGTCTTGCATGATCGCATGGGTTGGAGCGACCCCGGCACTTTGTACGCTCTCAAGGAAGCCATCGAGCCGGACCTGTCGCGCAACGTCGAGATGGGGCAGGTGCTGGCCCACGATTCGCGTGATTGCCTGTTATACAACTATGAGCCAGGCAAATTGCTGACGGTCGTAGGGCTGGAACATATGATTGTAGTGAACACTGAAGACGCGATACTCGTCGTCCCCAGGGACCAGGTCCCACAGGTGAAGACGGTTGTAGATGGGTTGGAGGGAACAGAATTGGAGAAGTATAGCTAGTTATGTCAACTGCGGTAGATGATCAGCAGGTAGTGGAAGCGTACTGCCTGAATTGCAAAACAACCCGGCGCATGTTGGAGCCGGAAGCAACCTGGAGTGTAAAGGGGCAGCCCGGCACAAAGGGGCGATGTGAGGTTTGTGGGCGCGCGATCTATAAGTCAGGACATACGCCGGCGCACGACGATCTGCCCAAGCCGGCGCGGCGCAAGAGCAATAGCGCAAGCGGCAAGTCAAAGGTTGCCAGGAACGCGAACGGCAAGGGCAAAGACAGCAAGGGCGCTCAAGTAAAGAAGACTGAGCCAATGAAATCGGCCGCCAAAAAGCGGGGTTCCAATGGAAGTTCCACCCCGGCGACCCGCCGCGGAAAGCTGGTGGTGGTCGAAAGCCCGGCCAAAGCGCGCACGATTGGGCGTTATCTGGGATCCGGCTATACGGTCAAGTCCAGCGTTGGTCATGTGCGCGATTTGTTAAAGTCGCGCCTGAGCGTGGATATTGAGCGCGATTTCGAGCCGGAATATCGCGTCCCAACTGACAAACGGGCAGTGGTCGCCGAACTGCGGAGCGCTGCGGAAAGGGCAACGGAGATCTATCTGGCTACGGATCCTGATCGCGAGGGCGAAGCCATCGCCTGGCACGTAGCTGAGGCGGCCGATATGGACCCGGCGCGCACCCGGCGCGTCGTCTTTCAAGAGATCACCAAAACCGCGATCCTGGAAGCTTTTTCCCATCCTCGAGACATCGACATGGACCGGGTAAATGCTCAGCAGGCGCGGCGGATACTCGACCGGCTGGTAGGCTACAAACTCAGTCCGCTGCTTTGGCGCAAAGTACGCCGCGGGCTATCTGCCGGGCGGGTGCAGTCCGTGGCGGTGCGGCTGGTGGTCGAGCGTGAACGCGAGATTGAAGGCTTTGAACCCCAGGAATATTGGTCGCTGGAGGCGGATCTGGCCCGGCAGAATGAACGCGAGCTGCGACCGCGGCCCCACTTTCGCGCCCGATTGCATCGCTTTGAAGGCAAGGAGTTGCCGCTTCAATCTGAAGGGGCAGTCAAGCCTCATCTCGCTGCGCTGGAGCGCGCCGCCTGGCAAATCGGCGAGGTGCGCCTTGGCGAGCGCAAACGCCGGCCGGCCGCGCCTTTTACCACCAGTACTTTGCAGCAAGAGGCATCGCGGCGATTGGGCTTTGGCGCCAACAAGACAATGCGTCTGGCGCAGGAGTTGTATGAAGGAGTGGACCTGGGTGGGGATGAGGGTTCGACCGGTCTGATCACCTACATGCGCACAGATAGCGTGACGGTTTCCAGCGAGGCGCAGGCAGCAGCCAGGGATTATATTCTTTCCTCCTTTGGCAAAGCCTATGTGCCCGATCAGCCGCCCGCTTATCGCACTCAATCTAAACTGGCGCAAGAAGCGCACGAGGCGGTGCGACCCACGGCGGTGACCCGCCTGCCGGCCAACGTGAAGCGCCACTTGAGCCGGGATCAGTTCCGGCTGTATGAGTTAATCTGGCAGCGCTTTGTGGCCAGTCAGATGGCTCCCGCCGTCTACGACACGGTATCGGCCGACGTGCATGCCGGCCCGGACAATGTGGCTCCCGCAAAGCGACCCTACTTGTTCCGGGCGGCGGGATCCACCCTGCGCTTTGACGGTTTTCTGAAGCTTTATACCGAGCGCGACTCTGATGAGGAAATCGAGGCCGCTGGTAACCCCGTGCCGTCCGATCTGGCTAACGGTGAGCTATTGGACCTGCTGAAGCTGCTGCCGGAACAGCACTTCACCCAGCCGCCGCCCCGCTTCAGTGAGGCGACGCTGGTTAAGGAGCTGGAAGAAAACGGCATCGGCCGGCCAAGCACCTATGCCGCCATCCTCTCCACGATCGTGGACCGGGGGTATGTGGAGACGCAAGAAAAGCGCCTGGCGCCGACAGAAACGGGACGGTTGGTGAACGATCTGCTGGTGGAGTACTTCCCCAAGATCCTCTCGGTAGACTTCACCGCCTTGATGGAGGGCGAGCTGGACGAAATCGCGGACGGCAGACCGTGGGTGCCGGTAATTGATGAGTTTTACTCCGGCTTGGCCGAGAATCTGGAGCGCGCCGACAAGGCGCTGCCCAAGCTCGAATTGAAGGTTGAGCCGGAATTCGTCGGCCGAGAGTGCCCTTTATGCGGAAGCCCGCTAGTTTATCGAGATGGGAAATTCGGCCGCTTTATCGGCTGCAGTAATTTTCCGACTTGCCGGCACACCGAACAAATCCTGGTCAAGCTGGGCATCCCCTGTCCCCAATGCGGGGGCGAGCTGCTGGAAAAGCGTACCCGCCGGGGCAAGAGCTTCTACGGTTGCGTCAACTATCCTGAGTGTGACTGGACGAACTGGAAGCGGCCAATCCAGCAACCTTGCCGGGTATGTGGGGGGCTGCTGGTTCAACTGAAACCCGACGTGGCCAAATGCACCAACTGTGGCGAAGAACAGCCTGTTGCGCGCACCGGCACACGCGAACGAAGCCCAATCTGATCTTCGTCGCGCGCGGCGCTTCAATGCGCCGCGCGCGACAATCACCCATCACAGGAACAAATGTAATTGGGATGCGCCTGACCAGGTTAGGATTGTATTGGTTCGCTGAATCTCCCCCTCTTCGCCGCTTGACGCCCAGGCAGCCCTCTTGTAAACTCGCATGTTTGTGCAAAATGGCACAATTAGAAAGAACCTCTGATACCCCCCGGCTGCCCCGAAGACAGCTCGCGTTAGCTTTTTCAACCAAGCAAGGAGCACACCATGTTAACGGCTCTATTTGACCGCATCACGCGGGCCTCCGTCCGCTACTACCCGGTCACGCTAACCAT
>CAYVQP010000002.1:52053-83034 GCA_964452775.1 uncultured Ardenticatenaceae bacterium
TGGTTGAGAGCGATCTGCAGCCCGTGCTGGCGGAAGTGGACGGCGTCAGCCAGGCCACCATCAGCGGCGGTCAGGAACTGCCGGCTGAATTGTCAGAAGGAACGACCGGCGCGGAGGAAGCCGAAGCCGCCTCGCCGACCCCGGCGCCCACCGCCACAGTCGAGCCTGAGCCTACCTCAATCCCCACGGCGGAACCTACCGTCGACCCGGCCCGCTTGCCTGACGCGATTATCGAGCAGTCGGCTGCTTTCGGTCAGCCGATCGAATCCGCGACCGAAATCACGCCGCAGATGATGCAGCAAATGACCGCCCTCGGTGAAATGGCGACGCAATTCCTTTCTCTTCTGACGCCGGACAACCTGCGCGCCCTGCCTCCGGAGACCATCTCCTATTTGCCCCCGGCCTTCCTGGAGACCCTGGATGCTGATCTGCGCGCCGAACTGGATGAGCTGGCGGCCGAATTTGGCGGCGCGGGCGCTGCCCTGGCCGTCGCCGAGGAAGAGGGCGGGACAGAGACAGAGACAGAGATCCCGCCGATAGAGCCGCTACCCTTGCCGGAGAGCCTGATAGCGGCCGCCGCCGGGGCCGGAGTGACAATTTCTACCACCGCGGATATCACTCCGGAAGCGATGCAGGGGCTGGTCGGCTTTGCGCCGGAGCTGTTGGCCGAGCTGACGCCGGAGATGTGGCGCGTGCTGGAACCCGACGCGCTGACCGCTGCGCTGCCGGTTGCCAGCTCAACACTGGATCCTCAGTTGGCGGCGCAACTTATCGCAATAGTCCGGGCCGCCAATGGTCAGGAAGCGGAGCCGGGCGTGCTGTCCGAACCGTGGGTGGCAGCCGGCGCTTCAGTAGGCATTACCCTTACCACCACGGCTGACCTGACGCCGGAAGTCGTCGGGGCCATTGCGACTACTGCTCCGGAATTGCTCAATTCGCTGGATGAGGTCGCCATTCTGGCTCTGCCTTCGGACGTGTTGGCGGCACTACCGCCGGAATACCTGGCCACGCTCGACCCCGGCCTGCAACAGACAGTGCAGGTGATGGTCATTCGCCGGCTACAATTTGCCGCCGCTGCCGGAGAAGGGGCCGCCGCAGAAGCGCCGCAGGTGGAGCCTGTACCTTTGCCCGAGAGCTGGGTAGCGGCCGGCGCATCCTTCGGCCAGCCAATTTCTACAACCGCGGACATCACTCCAGAAGCGATACAAGGCGTGCTTGGCCTTGCGCCCGAACTGCTGACCGACCTGACCCCGGAAATGTGGCGCCGAATCGATCCTCTTGTTTTGGAAGCGGCGCTACCGGCGGTGGCCGAAACGCTGGACCCGGCGCTGGTCGCCCAATTGACGGCGATTGTGCAGGCGGCCAACGGTGAGCCGCCCGCGCCTGTTCCGTTGCCGGAAGCCTGGATTGCCTCTGCTTCCGCCGCCGGCTCGCCCGCTGAAAGCACAGCCGACTTGCCTCCGGAAGCTATCGCCGCTGCGGCTGCGGCCGCGCCGGAATTGCTGGCCGCGTTGACGCCGGAAACGATTCTGGCCATGACGCCGGAACAACAGGCGGCCCTGCCGGTTGAGTATCTGGCCACCCTGGATGAGGGTCTACAGGAGACATTGGCGGTCATCGCGATCCATCACGCTCGCTTCCTGGCAGCCCAAACGGAAGAGGTTGCTGAGGTTGAAGAGCCGGAGCCAACGCCGACTGCGGAGCCGGAGCCGGAAGTGGACCCGGCCCGCCTGCCCGACCTGGTCATTCAGGGTTCGGCTGCCGCCGGGCAGAGCCTGGAATTCGCCCAGGACATCACGCCGGAGATTATGCGGCTGCTGGCCGGCATCCCCCAGGCGCAGCAATTCCTGGGCCTGTTGACGGATGATAATCTGCGCCTGCTGCCGCCCGAATCCATCGCCCTGCTGCCGCCGGACTTTGTCGCCGGCCTGGACGCCGAATTGCGCGCCGAACTCGATGATTTGGCGGCGGAGTTTGGCGGGGCCGGGGCGCTGGCGCAGCAAGAGGCGGAGGAAGCAGAAGAGGCCGCAGCCGGGGCGCCCGCGCTGAGCGGACCCTGGATTCAGCCTGGCCCCGATGGATCGGAGCCGCTATTCACCACCGCGGCCGATCTGCTGCACAATGACTTCGGTTTCTCAGCGGCAGAATTGCTCAACTTCCTGCCCAATACGCCGCAAGTTGAAAATGCTGCCGACTATATGGCTGCGCTCACGCCGGAAGTCCTGGGATACCTGGCGGAAGGCGAAGAAGGCTTTGCTGAGACCCTTTCGCCGGCCATTCTGGAGATGATGTCGCCGGAGTCGATTACCTTCCTGCTGGACAACTTTCCGCAGGCGTTTGACGACGAGCGGGCCGAACGCCTGCGGCTGATCGCTGCCGGAGAAGTAGAGGCCTTCGTGCCGGAGGCCAGCATCACGCGCACGAACGGCGATCCCAGCGTGATCCTGAACGTCTACAAAGAAGGCGACGCCAATACGGTGGAAGTCGCCCACGCCATTTTCGCGGCGATGGACGAGTTTACCGCCGCCCAAAGCGCAAACGGCGCTGAGGTGAACGTGGCGATGGTCTTTGAGCAGGCAACCTTCATTGAGGACTCGATTGAAGGCGTCTCGCGCGAAGGCCTTCTGGGTGCGCTGTTCGCCGTGCTCGTCATTCTCCTGTTCCTGAGCGGCAGAAATCGTGAAGGTAAGTACAGGCCGGCCTGGCGCTCGACCATTGTCATCGCGGTGTCAATCCCGCTCTCAGTCCTGGCTGCCTTCGCGCTCATGCGCTGGATTCCCCCGACATTGGGCGTCTGGTTGCATGACCTGGCAAGCTCAGCGGATAGCGGCCTGCTCGATTTCCTCGTTCGCCTCTTCCCGGAGAGCGTAACGCTGAACATCATGACCCTGAGTGGTTTGACGGTTGCTGTTGGCCGGATAGTTGATGATTCAATCGTGGTGCTGGAGAACATCTATCGCTTCATACAGCAAGGAGATGAACCCAAAGAGGCGGTGACTGAGGCCACGAAAGAGGTCGCCATCGCTATCTTTTCGTCAACGGCCACGACCATCGCCGTGTTCTTGCCCCTGGGTTTGATCGGTGGGCTGATCGGCTCCTTCTTCCTGCCCTTCGGCCTGACCGTCACATATGCTCTGGCAGCGAGCTTTGTGGTGGCCATTACCGTTGTCCCGGCGCTGGCCTTCTTGCTCATTCGGAAGGAGAACCTGCCGGTGGAATCTGAGAGCTGGATGCAGCGGGCTTACACGCCGACGCTGAAATGGTCTCTGAAACATCGAGCGGTGACCATGTTTCTGGCGGTGCTGCTCTTCGTGGGCAGCCTCTACTTGCTCACCCTGTTGCCCACCAGCTTCATCCCGGCGCTGGGTGAACCGACGGTGAACGTGGTGATCAACTTGCCGGCCGGCGCCAGCATGATCGAAACAAATGCCGCCGTTGAAGAATTCGAAGCAAGCCTGCAGGAGTTGGAAGGGATCGAGACGGTGCAGGCGGAGGTTGGCGGCGCCGGCGGCTTCGAGGCCCTATTCAGCGGGGGAGGTATCTCCCAGAATCAGGCGAATCTGACCATCACGCCGGTAGAAGTGGAGGGCGTTGATGTGCTGACCCGCGAGGTACGCCAGCGGGCCGAGGAGGCGTTCGGGGCTGACAATGTCACCGTCTCTGCCGCCTCGCAGACCGGCTTTGGCGGCTTCAGCCTGGTCGTGACCAGCGATTCCTTGGAGGAGTTAATGGCTGTCGCCGGCGACGTCAAGCAGGCGCTCGCTGAGGTGGATATTGACGGAGACGGCATCCAGGACATTACCAATATCTCCAGCAGTGTAGACAACGCCGCGGTAGGCGGCGACGGCACGCTCATGCGCATAGATGGCCGGCCGGCGATCCGGTTTAGCGGCGAGTTGGAGACCGAGAATACGCTGGGTGTCACCGGCGCTGCGAAAAAGGCCATAGTTGCCCTGGAGACATTACCTGCCGGGACGCAAGTGACCGAGGGCTTTGAGTCTGAGCAGCAGGTGCAGGGCTTTCAGAATATGATCGTGGCTATCGGCTGGTCAATTGTGCTGGTGTATATCATTCTGGCGCTGACCTTCCGCAGTCTTATCCACCCCTTCACCATTTTGTTCAGTCTGCCCTTTGCCCTGGTGGGCGCGGCGCTGGCGCTTTACATTACCGACAGCGTGCTGGGTATCTCCGCAATGATCGGTCTGATGATGCTGGTCGGCATCGTGGTCACCAACGCTATCGTCCTGATGGAGCTGCTGCTGCAACTGCGCCGCAGCGGCATGGGCGTGAATGAGGCATTAGTCCAGGCCGGCCGGACCCGGCTGCGCCCAATCTGGATGACCGCGCTGACCGCGGTGCTGGCCCTCATCCCGCTTGCCGCCAGCCGGGAAAGCGGCGCCGTTATCGCCTCAGAATTGGCGCGCGTCGTGATCGGTGGTCTGTTGATGAGCACCGCCTTGACGCTGGTCGTCGTGCCGGTCGTCTACAGCCTGCTCGAGCAGCTGCGCGGAAGATTCGCCAGAAAGACGAACGCATAGGAAGTTGACTGATGGGGTCGCCGGCAACTCCGGCGACCCCTTGCCCTATAGGGTCGGGTTGTCAGCGCCGGCTGTTGTTTGCTGGCAGTTGCGCAGGAGGGGGAGTATAACTGGATTCGTCGCCGCCCTGGCAAGGGCGTTCCGATTGGCGGCGTTGTCAATAAGTCCTGCGAATAGGTGAAACGCGTGCGACTGTCCCGGCCGGCCGGACCCACCCTTCAGCATTGGCTCTATATCTTTTTTCTTGCATTGCCGCTGCTGTTCCTGGCGCTCTTCTTCTTTTTCCCCCTCGCCAACATCCTCCAGCTAGGCTTCTCGGCGCAGGCGATCCGCGAGATCCTATCGAAGCAATACTACCTTTCGATCCTCTGGTTTACCCTGTGGCAGGCGGCGCTGTCCACATTGTTGACCATGCTGGTTGGATTACCGGCTGCTTACCTCTTCTCTCACTACACTTTCACCACCCGTAGCTTGCTCAAGGCGTTGACTGCGGCGCCGTTTGTGATGCCTACTGTGGTGGTGGCGGCGGCATTTCGGGCGCTGTTCGGCCCGGCCGGTCCGCTGAATTCACTACTGGTGCAATTGCTGGGCCTGGATGCTCCCCCGATACAACTGGAACAAACGCTGGGCATCATTCTCCTGGCGCATGTATTCTACAACACGACTATCGTCATCCGGCTGGTAGGGGGCATGTGGAGCCATCTAAGCCCGCGCCAGACGGAGGCCGCGCAGTTACTGGGCGCAAGTCGCCGGCGGGCGTTCATTGAAATCACGTTGCCCCAACTTCGTCCCGCGCTGCTCAGCGCCGCCCTGCTGATCTTCCTCTTCACCTTTACCAGTTTTGGCGTCATCCTGATCCTGGGCGGGCCGGCCTTCAGTACGCTGGAGACCGAGATTTACCGGCAGTATGTCACTTTCCTGCGCCCGGACATAGCCGCCATCCTCTCCCTGCTGCAAATCTTGATAACGTTTGTGGTCATGCTCATATATAGTCGCTGGCAGGCGCGAAGCGGCCGGGCGCTGGAATTGAGGGGCGCGGAGAGCAACCTGCGCCGGCCCCAGACTCGCCTCGAGAAGGGGCTGGTCGCCGGCCTGGTACTCTTTCTTTACCTCTTTCTGGTGATGCCCCTGGCGGCGCTCGTCTGGCGCTCGCTGAGCGACCGGCAAGGCAACTTTACTCTGGACTACTACCTGGCTTTGCCCGAGCTGCGCCGGGGCAGTGTGCTCTTTGTCTCGCCGTTAGTCGCCATTCGAAACTCGCTAACGTTTGCCGGACTGACGATGGTGCTGGCGCTCTTCCTGGGGCTGGCCAGTAGCCGGCTGCTGATTCGACCAGCCGGACAAAGCAGCTGGCGACGCCTGCTTGATCCCATGTTTATGTTGCCGCTGGGGGTATCCGCGGTCACTCTGGGACTGGGTTATGTGGTCAGCTTCAACGCCCTGCGCACCTCTGTCTTGCTGGTGCTCATCGCGCACACGCTGGTTGCTTTTCCGTTCGTGGTGCGCAGTGTGTTGCCGGTGATGCAGGCTATCCGGCCCGGCTTGCGCGAGGCGGCGGCTACATTGGGGGCCTCGCCCAATCGAGTCTGGCGAGAGGTTGACCTGCCAATCATCTGGCGCGCCCTGCTGGTGGCGGCGATGTTTGCCTTTACGGTGAGCATGGGCGAGTTCGGCGCGACCAGCTTCATCGTCCGGCCCAACAGCGCCTTCTCGACGATGCCCGTGGCTATCGCACGCTACATGGGACAGCCGGGGGAGCTGAACTTCGGGCAAGCGATGGCCATGGGCACGATCTTGATGATCGTCTGCGCGGTTGGCTTTATTGCCATCGAGCGATTTCGCTATGCGGATATCGGCGAGTTCTGATGGGCGCAAGGCTCTTGCGACCGCTTCGACAGCATGATGGCGCTCAATAGGATGGCGGAAGACAGCGGTGCGCTGATCGTACAGGGGGTGAGCAAATCCTTCGCCGGCACAACGGCCTTGCGCGGCGCATCTCTGGAAGTAGCCGCCGGCGAAATCATGGTGCTGTTAGGCCCCAGCGGCTGCGGCAAGACCACCCTGTTGCGCACGATTGCCGGCCTGGAGAAGCCGGATGAAGGCCGGCTGTCCTGGCGGGGGCGCGATCTCGCCATGATCCCGGTGAACGAGCGCGGCTTCGGCATGGTCTTTCAGGATTACGCCCTGTTTCCGCACAAGAACGTGGCCCAGAACGTGATCTTCGGCTTGCGCATGCAGGGTTGGGAGCCGGCTCACATGGAACGGCGCATGGCGGAGGTGTTGGCCCTGACCGGCCTGCAAGGGTATGAGAGCCGAAGAATTGATCAACTATCCGGCGGTGAGCAACAACGAGTGGCGCTGGCCCGGGCGCTGGCCCCATTGCCCACGCTACTCTTGCTGGACGAGCCGTTAGGAGCGCTGGATCGGGCGCTGCGCGAACGGCTGATGCTGGAATTACGCGCCATCCTGAAAAGCGCCGGCCCGCAGGCGGAGGGCGTCACCGCAGTATACGTGACCCACGACCAGACGGAGGCCTTTGCCATTGCCGACCGGGTGGCGGTGATGTTCGCCGGCAAGGTTGAGCAGGTGGCCGCGCCGATGACGCTGTATCGCCGGCCGGCGACCGCCGCGGTGGCCCGCTTTCTGGGCATGCAAAACCTGTTGCCCGGTGAACTGTTGCGGGCCGGCGGCAATCGCGTACGCACGCCGGTCGGTGAGCTGGAGTTAGCCTCCCCGCCGGACGGGCTGGAGAATCACAAGCTTACCGTTCTCTTGCGTCCGGATAGCGCGCGGCTGGCGCCGGCGGACAGTAGCGAGGTGAACAGGTTGGCCGGTAGCTTGATTGGCGTGTCTTTTCGGGGCCGGTACCAGATTGTGACCATCGAGACCGGTGGATCGCAACTGCGCTTTGAACTGGATTACACTGAGCAGCCGCCGGCTCCCGGTGAATCAGTGTATCTCGTTGTTGATCCCGCCGGGGTGCAATGGCTGCCTCGCCAATGAGTTCGGCGCCCCTAACTGGGGAACACGGGTTGTGCAGCGCCCTGGAAGCTGATGCCGCCGGCGCGCACATCGCCGGCCGGCTCCTGATTAGCGACGGGCTGGCCGAGCAGGTTCACCGGCGCGATTCTGCCGGTGGTAATCTGGGCCGCACCGGATATGACATCGCTTTGCAGTACCAGGGTGATCGGGGCTACTTCTAGCCTGGTGACGACCTCACCCTCACGAATGCCTACGGTAATCACTCGCTGCCCACTCAGGCTGCCGGGGACATAGGTGAAGGGGAAACTGACAATCCGATAGCCGCCGGCATGAATCACCCCTAACTTCTGCCGCACCTCCCTCGCTCCAATCACGAGGTTGGTGGACGACTGCTCGAAGGCTATCCCGTCCCGGACCGTGACGATCACTTCCGGCTGGAAGCTGTCGTAACGGCTGGGAACCTTTACGATCAGCCGGCCGCGGGTGGGGTCCTGCGCATCAATCGTGACCAGGTACGAGAGGTCGCCGCTGCCCTGTACGAATATGCCATACGCCGCATCTAGGATCTGTGGGCTGGTCACGATACGCGCAGACCCGGCTTCCACCTGAACGTATACCATGGCAAAGGTCTGAAATCGCTGGTCGGCGAGTTCACTTCCGGTGGCGCGAACGAAAATGAGGTAGCCGCCGGAAAGCGCTTGGGCCGGTTCAGCGATGAGCGGGATGGCAAGCTGGCGGGTTTCCATCAGAGGAACGTCAATTGGGGCAGTAGCCCCGCTTCGTCCATCGCTGGAGACAAAGAGCAGACCGAAGGCTCTGTCGAAGCGAACGCCGCCGGTAGCCTCCACGCTTAGGGTTGCCTTTAGAGCTTGTTCGAAAGCGCCCATGCTGACCACAAGATAGCACGTGCTGTCCTCGCCGGCTGCTCCCGGACAGATCACCTCGGCGATGAGTGGCCTCTCCGCGCTCAGCGTCTGCGTATCGGCTGCTACCGGCGTGCACCCCAGCAGGGACAGGGAGGCGATGACGACCATCAGAACAATGCCGGCGATGCGTTGGAACTGCGCTTTCGTATCCATTGACCTTCACTCCGACCAGCTACCCTTTGCTGGAAAGTAGATCCGAAATGGTAATCGTTCTACTGGAATGACGTTTCAATAGTGCAAATGGTTCCGTGCATGCCGCCGTTATAGCTATGCAATTAGCAGGGTAGCTGATCGGGTTCAGGCGGTATCCCGTACCTCTGAAATTGCTCTGTTAGAAGGCTATTATAACTCTCCCCTTGGGCTTGCATCCGGCCTTTGTCGCTGCGTATAATAAGATTGTGTCGAAGGTTGAAAGTCAATTGAGACCAACGACATGATCTTTTCGCGAAATGCTGGCAAACCCTGTAACTCCTGTTGTCACCTGCGGGGTTTCCAAGTTGACGAGATGTAAGCGATGTCAATAGCCTGGATGGTCGGGGCGTTTGTCCTGATCCTGACGCCCATCATCTTCATTCACGAATTAGGACACTTTGTCTTTGCCCGCCTGTTTCACATTCGAGTGGAGGAGTTTGGGCTGGGCTTTCCGCCGCGGGCTGTGAAGCTGTTTGAGCGCGGCGGTACCATCTATTCGTTGAACTGGATACCGTTGGGCGGCTTTGTGCGCCCGGCCGGCGAAGACGATCCATCGGTGCCGGACGGCCTGGCCGCTTCTTCGAAGACGGCGCGCTTCTTCACGCTCGCCGCCGGCTCATTGTTCAACTTCCTGTTCGCCTTCCTGGTCTTCTGGATGGCGCACCTCGTTGGGCCGCCGGCAGTGGAGATTGAAGCGGTCGCGGCCAATACGCCGGCTGCCTCTGCCGGCTTGCAAGCGGGCGATATCCTGTTGGCGATTAACGGCGTTGAGTTCCAGGATGATCGCGGCTATCTGATTGATGCGATCAAGCAAAATGCCGGGAGCGAAGTGGAACTGCTCGTCTTACGTGACGGCGAGGAGATGCTGATTGCCGCGACGCCGCGCACTGCAGACCAATACGGCGAAAATGAGGGCGCTCTGGGGATCACGCTGACCGAGTCTGGTTCCATGCGCTTCTCCAAAGGTGTGCCGGCGGCCATGGTTGCGGCTGGTCAGGACATCTGGGAGGTCGTTTACCTGACGGTGCGCGTCCCCGTGATGGTGCTGCGGGGCGAGATCAGCGCCTCCGAAGCCAGGCCGGTCGGGCCGGTCGGCATCAGCCAAATTGCCGGGCAGGCCGCGCAATACACCGCCACCACCGGCAACTGGTATCTACTGTTGCAAGTTACTGCCTTCATCAGCGTTGCGTTGGGCTTCACCAATCTGCTGCCGATTCCGGCCCTCGATGGTGGGCGTATCCTCTTCGTCCTGGTGGAGGCGATTCGCGGCCGGCGCATCGAGCCGGAGCGAGAGGGAATGGTGCATTTGGCCGGCATGATCGTCTTGCTCGGCCTGATGCTGATCCTCATCTTCCAGGACATCATCAACCCGGTCATACCCTTCTAAGGGCGACAGTGGGGTGGAGGTAGCCAGATTTTCCGCCAGCTGCCGGAATTGCCCTCCTCGGTCGCTACCCAATCTGTTATACTTCTAAACTGACTTGCCCCATCCGGTTCAGTGATTTGCGCCGAACCCGGTGGGGATCATTTTTTATCTGGAGAGATTGATGGACGACGACGACGTCTTCCCTGAGTTTGTAGAGATACTTGATCAGGTGTTCGGGGCTGAGGAAGTGCCTATCCACCTACTTTACCGGCTGTCGGACCTGGATCCGGAAGAGAGCAACTCCTTTTTGAAACGTTGGGCCGCCGCAGATGACGTGCGGCGCAGCGTTATTGCCCGGCACATGGCGGACATCACCGAAGACAATTTCGTGGTGGATTTTGCGCCCCTGTTCAGCGAGATGCTGACCGATCCAATCAGCGAGGTGCGCCTGGCGGCTTTGGACGGCCTGTGGGATTGCAGTAGCGAGGCGCTCCTGTCGCCGATCATTGACCTGATGCAAAACGACATGGACTCGCGCGTTCGCGCGCTGGCGGCGGCCACGCTTGGGCATGTCGTCTTGATGGCGGAGTGGGGGCAGATGGATGCCGGCGCCGGAGAGCGCGTGGTAGAAGCGCTGTTGGCGATGAACGGCGATCCGATGACGCCGGAGAATGTCCGCCGGGCGACCGTGGAATCACTCGGGGGCTCCAGTGATCCGCGAGTGCCGGATGTTATCCAGAGCGCCTATTATGGCGGCAGCGACGATATGCAATTGGGCGCCGTATTCGCCATGGGGCGGAGCGCTGATCCCCGCTGGCTGCCCATCGTCATGGACGAAATGTATAGCTCGCTATATGAGATGCGCGTCGAGGCTGCCAGGGCTGCCGGCGGAATCGGGGACAGCGATTCGGTGGAGCTGCTGATTGAGCTAACCCAGGATGATGAACTGGAAGTGCGCCTGGCGGCGCTGGTTGCCCTGGGACAGATTGGCAGCGACAGAGCGTGCGAGGCGCTTTTCCGGACCGCGGAGGACCCTTATGCCACCGACGAAGAGCGGGAGGCGGCGGAAAGCTCACTGGAGGAGGCTACCTGGCTATCGGGGGAGATGGATTTTACCATGATGTCCTGGGATGAGGATGGCGATGACGATCCGGAGCTGGACTGATTGACAGACGCGCCTTGCGTTTGGCCGGTGATCGGGGTGCAGCCGGCTACGATTTAAGCCGATTGATGTCGTGAACGGTATCCTGGAGGTTCTTACCCAGAATATCCTGCCCATTTTTCTGGTTGCCGGGGCCGGCTTCTGGCTTCGCCGGCGATACGGCGTGGCCCCCAAAGCCGTATCGCACATTGTCTTCAACGTCTTCGGGCCCTGCCTGGTCTTTGCCTCATTGGTCAATTCGCAACTCCCGGCTGAGGAGCTTGCCGAGCTGACCGTTTTCGCCTTGCTGGCAATCCTCACTATGGGCGCGTTGGCCCTCATTGTCGGCCGGCTAAGCAATATGAGCCGGCCGGCGCTGGTGACTTTGCTGATTACGGTCATGTTTGCAAATGGGGGCAATTACGGCCTTACCTTCAATCAACTGCGCTATGGCGATCCGGGTTTGACCCGCGCTGTGGTTTATTTCACCGTGAGCACGATTCTGGTCTACTCGCTTGGCGTCTTCATTGCTTCCACCGGCAAGTTGAGTTGGCAGGCATCGTTGCGCCGGCTGTTGAGTGTGCCGGCTCTCTATGCGTTGATTGCGGCGCTGCTCGTCTATCAGTTTGAGATTGCCGTGCCCGGCCCGCTGATGCGGGCGGTGGAGATCGCCGCCGAGGGAGCTGTGCCGACCATGATCATTGTGCTGGGCATGCAGATGGCCGGGATTGGGCGGGTGTTCTCCTGGCGATTCGCCGGGCTGGCGACTGCCATGCGCCTGGTTGTGGGCGCGTTGGTGGCGACCGCTATCGCCGGGTTGCTTGGACTACAGGGCCTCAACAGGTCGGTCTCCATCCTGGAGGCAAGTATGCCCACAGCGGTGATCACCACCGTCCTGGCTACGGAGTTCGACGTCCAACCGCAGGTAACCACCAGCATTGTCGTCCTTTCGACCCTACTCAGTCCAATAACCCTTGCGTTGGTCATCCAGACGCTGGGCCTATAGGCTTTGGCAGCATGTTTCCCTCAGCATCTCGCACAGGCAATCGCAGATTTTGCCGTTCGATGGCGATCTGCCTGGCTGCGGTTTGTCTGGCTGTCGTGGTGACGCCGGCTATCGCTCAGGGATCGGCTGGCCCGACGGACGCACCTGCGAATGAGTCACCCGAGCTGCCGTTTGACGCCAATCACCTGTACCGGCGCTCTTCCGGCGAGGGCAATGTTGTCGTTTACTGGGCCGGCGAAGACAATGCGACCGGCGACGCTGCGCTAGAGATCGCGGAAGAGACCCGCCGGCAATTGGACCTCATCCTGCCGGCCGCGGGAGGGGAGCAGACGGCGATCTATCTGTTTTCATCAACGGCTGAACTGCGCGAGGCCTTGCAGTCCGCCGGCCTTGAGTGGAGCAGCGATCTGGGCGACCTGCAGAGTGACGACATCTGGGCCACAGTCGTCAACCCGCGCACGGCCCGGCAGGAGCTGGGTCGCTCAATACCGCGCCAGATGATCGCCCGTCGCCTGGCGATGCTTTCGTCGGGTAGTCGAGAGGCGTTGCCGGAATGGTTTTTGAGTGGTTTGCCCGGCCTGTTTGAACAAGGGGCTGATTCCGGCTATGATGGGGTGTTGCGCGAGGCATTGGCAGCACAGATGCTTATTCCCCTGTCGCAGCTATGCAACGGGCTTCCGGCTGACGAAGTCGCTCGTTCGCTGGCGATTGCGGAGAGTGCGTCGCTGCTTTCGTTCATCCGCACGCAGTATGGCGTTGAGGCGCTGGGCAGGCTGGTGGGCGCTTATGTAGCCGGCGAGGATTGCCCGGCTGGTATCAGCCGGTCGCTGGGACTCTCTGTCCAACAGCTTGAGGAAGAGTGGCTGGCTGCCCGCTTTGGGCAGTTCTCTGTGGGCGTGTTCTGGCGCAGCAACGCCGGCTGGTTATTATTGCTGCTTTTAGGATTCCTGCTGTCCAGCCTGCTGCTGCTCCCGATGAGGCGGCAAGCCGGAGAGGAACAGGGTAGAGATTATCGCCATGAGTAAACCGTTGCGCTACCGGCGAGCGAGCGCTGACTCGGAATCCGCCGGAAACGCTGAGGCTGATACCGCCCGCCTGGCCGCTGCCGGCGCTCGCCTCCTGCGAGAGGGCAACGCGGCTGAAGCCATCCCGCTGCTCGAGCAGGCGCACGCGAATGACCGGCGCGATTATGATATCGCTCTGAACCTCAGCGCGGCCTATATCCTGGCCGGCCGATTCAAGGCCGCGACGCCCATCCTGGAAGAGCTCAAGGCGCGCTTCCCGGACCGGCCGCAAGTGTGGATCAATCTCGGCGCGGCATATCTGGGCAACCCCGTGCTGGCCGGCGATGATCAGCAACTGCGCGCAATCGAAGCCTTTAAGCGGGCGCTCTCCCTGGATCCGACCGCCTACAGCGTGGCCTATAACCTGGGACTGGTCTATCGTGACCGGGGCGAGTACGAGCAGGCAGTTTACTGGTTTGAGCAGGCTATCGAGCACGACCCGGACGACGAACATGCGCGCCGGCATCTACAACGCATCCTGGAGCTTGATCAAGAATGATGGCCGCGGCGCTGACCGTCGTGGGCGGCGGATTGGCCGGGGCGGAAGCTGCCTGGCAGGCGGCCCGCCTGGGTGTGCCCGTGCGGCTGTATGAAATGCGCCCGCATAAACAGACAGAGGCGCATGTGACCGGCCGGCTGGCCGAGCTGGTGTGCAGCAATTCACTGGGGTCGCTCAATGCGGACCGCGCCCCCGGCTTGTTGAAGGCAGAATTGCGCGGGCTTGGTTCGCTGATTTTGCAATCGGCGCTAGAGACAGCAGTTCCGGCCGGCTCCAGCCTGGCGGTTGACCGGGAGCTATTTGCCGGGCGGGTAACCGAACGCATCACCCAGAACCCTCTGATCGAGTTGATCCGGGAGGAAGTGACGGAGCTGCCGGATGGGCCGGCGATAATCGCCACCGGCCCATTGACCTCAGCGGCGCTCGCCTCCCGCCTGACCGGCCTGACCGGACAGCAATACCTGTACTTTTACGACGCGCTTTCGCCAATCGTCAGCCGGGAAAGCATTGACATGCGCCGCGCCTACCGCGCTTCTCGTTACGAACAGGGAGAAGAGGAGGAAGGCGACTACATCAACTGCCCGCTGACGAAGGATGAGTATCATGCCTTCTGCGCAGCGCTAATCGCCGCCGAGCAAATTGATTTGCGCGACTTTGAGCGTGAGGATGCCCACTTCTTCGAGGGCTGCCTGCCGGTGGAAGTGATCGCCCGGCGCGGGATGGATGCGCTGCGCTTTGGGCCGATGCGGCCGGTCGGATTGCACGATCCACAGACCGGCGAACGCCCCTACGCGGTGCTGCAATTGCGACAGGATAATCTGGCGGATACGCTGTATAACCTGGTTGGCTTTCAGACCAATTTGCGCTGGGGCGAGCAACGTCGCGTCCTGCAAATGATCCCTGCCTTGCGAGAGGCGGAGTTCCTGCGTTACGGCATGATGCACCGCAATACCTACATCAACGCGCCGGAGTTGCTCAATCCTACCCTGCAATACCGGGGTCGCGCCGATCTCTTCTTTGCCGGCCAAATAACGGGCGTGGAAGGCTACATGGGCAACGCCGCCACTGGTCTGCTTGCCGGCATCAACGCTGCCCGGCTGCTGTTGGGCGACTTGCCGCTAATCATGCCGCCGGTGACCATGCTCGGCGCGCTCTGTCATTACGTGACCAACGCTCGCGCGGGAGACTTCCAGCCCATGAAGGCCAACTTCGGTCTGTTGCCGGCCCCGGAGCAGCATATACGGGGTAAGCCGGATCGTTATGCCTATTATCGTGAGCGATCGCTGACCGCCTTGCGCCGATTTGCCCGCGAGCGCCGGCTGGCCTTTGATCGCGAAGCCGCCGAACAGGCTGGAGCGAGGGCGCCCATTGTTTAGCGCCGGCTACATGCGCACACTACTCGTCGTTGGGTTTCTGTTGCTCCTGCTGCAAGCGGCCTGCGGCGGTGATCCGGTATCGCCGTCCGGCTCACCCTCCGTGACGGAGGCCGCGACGGTCGCCACAGCAACGACTGAGGCTGGCGCACAAGCTGACGACCTGCCGGCCACGCCGGACGCGGAAAACAGCTTCGATGGCGAGCAGGCGTTTGCCTACCTGGAGCAACAAATGCAGTACCCGGAGCGCTGGCCCGGCTCTGAAGGCCATACGGCTACCGGAGATCTGATTGTGTCTACCCTGGACGAGTTGGGCTGGTCTGTGGAGGAACAACGCTTTGATTACCGGGATATTGAGGGCCGCAACATTATTGGCCGGGCCAATGTGGGCGCCGGACCGGTGATCATCCTGGGCGCTCACTACGATACCCGGCGCGTGGCCGATCAAACACCCGGCGCGACCGGGCAGGGCCTGGCGCCGCCGGGAGCGGTAGACGGGGCCAGCGGTGTGGCGGTGTTGTTGGAAATGGCCCGCACGCTGGACCTGGAGCAGGTGCCGTTCGAAATCTGGCTGGCCTTCTTTGACCTGGAGGACAACGGCAGCGGCGGCCTGCCGGGTTGGGAATGGATCGTAGGTAGCAACTACATGGCGGAAAATCTCGCCGTCGAACCCCAGGCGGTGGTCGTGGTGGATATGATTGGCGATGCCGACCAGCAACTCTATTTTGACGGCAATTCCCATCCGGGTTTGCGGGCGACGCTGTGGCAGATCGCCGGCGAGCTTGGCTATTCGCAATGGTTCATTCCCGAAGTAAAGTACACCATGATTGACGATCACTTGCCGTTTGCGCAGCGTGGGATTACGGCGGTGGACATCATTGATTTTGATTATCCATACTGGCATACTGTGGAAGATACGGCTGACAAGGCCAGCGCCGAGAGCCTGCAACGGGTCGGGCGCACGCTGGAGTACTGGTTGGAGCAATACCTGCCGGCGCAAATGCGTTAGCCGGATCTACCATTGCATGAGATAAGGGAGAAGTATCATTAGCAAACATAACAGTAAAGTCACTGCCGAGGAGCGTGAAAGCGCCTTCCTGGTCGCCGTCGAACTCAAGCATGGGCGCGCACTTCTGCCGGTGGAAGAGAGCCTCGATGAACTCGAACGCCTGGCGGAAACCGCCGGCCTGGCCGTGTGTGGGCGGGCCTATCAGCGCCTGGACCAACCCGATAGCAATACCTATCTTGGGCCGGGCAAGCTGGAAGAGGTGAAACTGTTGGTCGAGGAGCTGGGCGCGAATGTGGTGATCGCTGACGATGAGCTGCTGCCGCGCCACCTGCGGGAACTTGAGAAGGCTTTCGGCGAGGATGTGAAGGTGCTCGATCGAACGGCGCTCATCCTGGACATCTTTGCCCAACACGCCCAGACCTCGGAAGGGCAACTACAGGTAGAGTTGGCCCAACTCGAGTACCGGCTGCCACGTCTCACCCGCATGTGGACCCATCTCGCCCGGCAAGCTGGTGGTCGCGCCGGCGGAGCGGGCGGCGGGGTGGGCGTGCGCGGCCCGGGTGAGACGCAGATCGAAATTGACCGGCGTGAGATTGGCCGCCGGATCGCGTTCCTGAAGGCCGAGCTGGAGAAGGTGCGCGCGCGCCGGCAGCAGCAACGCAGCAAGCGACAGCAGACAGCTTTGCCGGTGGTGGCGATTGTCGGCTACACCAACGCCGGGAAGTCTACGCTACTGAACCGGCTCGGAGGCTCGGACGTGCTGACTGCCGACATGCTCTTTGCCACCCTGGACCCAACGACCCGCCGGGTGCAGTTTGCCGGGGGGCAGGAAGTGCTGTTCACGGACACGGTCGGTTTCATTCAGAAGCTGCCGGCGCAGATAGTGGCCGCATTTCGCGCTACACTGGAGGAGATCGCAGACGCTGATTTGCTATTGCATGTGGTGGACGCCTCTCACCCGCATGCCGAGGCGCAAATTGAAGCCGTACATGAAACGCTGGCCGACCTGGAGGTGGACCACATCCCGGAGGTGGCGGCCCTGAACAAAGTTGACCGGCTGCCCGCCGGCGTGGACGCTTTCCAGCTGGTCGCCGATGATTTGCCCGCAGCGCGGATATCAGCCTTGACCGGCCAGGGTATTGACAACCTGCTTCAGGTAATCGAGAGCGCTCTGGAAGACAATCTGGAACCTATCGAGGTGTTTCTCCCTTACAAGCGCGGCGACCTGCTCACCTTGTTCCACCAGCGCGGGCGCGTCGTTCGTGAGGAGCACACGCCGGAGGGCATCCGCCTCAGTGGACGGGCGCCGGCCCGTCTCATCCCGTACTTCGACGCTTTTCGAGAAGACAGCACGCCGGCGTGAACGACCTGGTGCTGCGGTTTCGATTTGATTTTCCCGGAAACTGGTCTGCTTGGAGTGCTGAAAGAGTTGTTTTTCAGTTTCCGGGAAAATGCATAGAAGATGAACGACAGGATGAATAGCCTGCTTGAGCGAATTAACGACTTCCTGGCGCGGTGGCCGGGGGCGTTACCTTTGGCCGGCCTGGCGCTCATTCTGATTAACTTTGCCCTCCAGCTATTCCCTGGGCCGGGCTATTGGATCGTTGATGTCAATCTCTTTCTGCATCTTGGCCTGCTGATCAGCATCATCGGTCTGTTGCTGATCAACGTTTATCGGAGTTGAAATTGCCCCTGGCCTCTGCAAACAAACTGATCGCCGAAATCAGCCGGAGAACCATCGTCCGCGACGCATTGCGTAGCTTTGAGAACGAACTGAAACAGATCGTTGATCAGACCGTCGCCGTGCAACAGATTCCGGCGCCCACGTTTGCGGAGGAAGCGCGCGCCGCTTATCTGGCCGGACGCTTTGAAGCGCTCGGGCTTGTTGATGTGCAGCGGGACGAGATGCACAATGTTTACGGCCGCATTGCGGGGCTGGGACGAGGGAAACCGGTTGTCGTCTCTGCCCACAGTGATACGGTGTTTGCTCATGATACCGACTTGACCGTTCGCTATGAAGACGAATTGGTCCACGGTCCGGGCATCGCGGACAACAGCCTGGGAGTCGCCGGCCTGCTGCACCTGGCAGCCACCATGCAGCGCTTTCAGTTGCGGCCCGCGCGCGATCTATGGCTGGTAAGCAACGTCGGCGAAGAAGGATTGGGAGACCTACGGGGCATGCGCGCCGTAGTGGAGCGTTTTGAGGACGCCCAGGCGTACATCGTAGTGGAAGGTGGGTTGTTTGGACGCATCTGCCACCAGGCTATCGGCGTGCGCCGCTATCGCATCGAAGTGCACACGCCGGGCGGGCACTCCTGGGGAGCGTTCGGCGTTCCCAGCGCCATACACCAGCTGGGGAAGATTATCGCCGCCATAGATGGTTTCAGCGTGCCGGAGACTCCCAAGACAACTTACAACGTGGGCGTAATCTCCGGCGGCACAACGGTCAATTCGATCGCCTCCAGCGCCCAGATGCTGCTGGATTTGCGCTCTGAGGATCCTAACGCACTGGAGATGCTGGTCACGCAGGTGGAGCGTCTGGTCGCTCAGGTCCGGCAAGAGCCGGATGTCCAAGTGGAGATGCCGGTGATCGGCGATAGGCCGGCCGGCGAGATTCCCCGCGACTCCTGGCTGGTTTCGTTGGCGGAGTCGGCCCTGCGCCAGGTGGGCGCCGCCGAACGCATTGAGTACACCACCGGCAGCACGGACGCCAACATCCCGCTGAGTAAGGGGTTGCCCTGCGTCTGCATCGGGCTGGCCCAATCAGCCAACGCGCATCGTGTTGACGAATACATGGATGTGACCGACTTGCCGGCCGGCATGAGCCAGTTGCTGCTGCTGGTGTTGGCTGCGGCGGAATATCGTTAAAGAATTCGAATCTGTTCTTCGAGATCGACAGAGGTGGAGTTGGGTGCGGAGGTCGTTATACGATCCCGGCGCACGATCAGCCAGGCGGCCGTGACCCCGCCGATGAAGCCGAGGAAGTGCGCGCCCCAAGATACCCCCGGCTGGCTGTTGCCGGGCAAAATCAACGCCCACAGTAGACCCCCGTAAAGCAAGAATACCATGATCGCAATGACCAGCGAGCGCCAGCTGCGGTCGAAGTAGGCCCGCACGAGCAAGAAGCCGAAATAGCCGAAAACCAGGCCGCTGGCCCCGATATATACCGCATGGCTCCGGCCCAACAGCCACAGACCGATTCCCGTGACCAGCATCGTCACAACTGTCACAAAGACAAAATCGCTGCGCCGGCGCAACAGGACGATACCGCCGAGTACGATCAAGGGCAGCGTGTTGGCCATCAGATGTCCCAGGCCGTTATGCAGCAGGGGCATGAAAAGGATTCCCTGTAGACCGATCAGCGTTCGCGGCTGCACGCCGAAGCGATTCAGGGCCTGGTCAAACAGCAGCACGTCCAATATCTCCAGGACCCAGAGCAACAACACCATCCCGCCAAGCACGTAGGCCGGCTTCTTCAATCTCTCTTTGATTGCTGGACTTATCTCCATGCGCGTACCTCTCCGGTGAATCGAGCTGTCAACTACTAACAGTACGCCGCTGCCCGCAAATGGTTGCAGCCGATCAAAATCCCGTATCCTCTACCACCGGCAAGAGCAGGTTGTCCACCGGCGCGTGATCGTCCGTTAGCAGCACCGGCGGACGAGCATCCATCGCCTCTTGCAGTGCTTCCGGCGTCACGAATCGGCCGGCAAGCGCATCGCTGTTCAGCAGGCTGTCCAACGGTTCCCTGGCTGCCAGAATCACGTACGTTTGCCGCTCGCGTTCACCCAGGCCGGCTTCGGTGGGCGAGACATAGACATAGGGAAAGACCTGTCTTAACGTATGCACCAGGGCGCGCAAGAAACCCAGCTCCTGCCCGTCAATCAGGTTCAGCATGTAGATGCCGCCGGGCGCAAGGCGGTCGGCGATCTGGCGGTCAAACTCCAGCGTGGTCAGGTGATAGGGGACCGAGAGATCGTTGAAGACGTCGCCCAAAATGACATCATATTGCATGCCCTCCGGCAGATAGAACATGAAGCGCCGAGCATCATCGTTGAATGTGGTGATAGTCGTATCCTCAGCCAGGCCCAATTCGCTGTGCGCCGTCTCGGTGACCCCGGGATCGATCTCCACCACGTCGAGGCGGCTGCCGGGAAAGATTACTTCCAGGTAGCGGGGAAAGTTGTAGCCCCCGCCTCCCAGCGTGAGTACCCTCGGCCGGCTCTCCGCTTCGAACAGGCCGGCCATCACCCCGGCATAGATTTGCTCGTAGTCGTAATATAGCTCGGTCACATCCTCCAGGTTGTTGACGCTGTGCACAAGCCGGTCGAGGATCAGCGCGCGCACATTCTCGCTGCGTTCTTCCACCTTGATGCAGTAATAATTCGTTTCCCGCAGGCAGGGATTCGATAGCAGCCCGGCAGCGTACAGGCCGATGGTCAGCGCGCCAAAGAGCAGGCCGGATACCAGCGCCGCGCGCCTGTTCCCGGAGTCGGCCCTAGCCAGGATGAGCAGCCCGATAACCAGCAGGGTGCACGATACGCTCCAGACGATGGCGCGTGTCCCAAACCAACTGATGAAGACGAAGCCGGTGGCAAACGCGCCTAATATGCTGCCGCTGGCCCCGGCAGCGTTGATCTTGCCGACGACGTTGCCGGTCTGATCCAGGTCGGTCAGCGTCAATTTCACCACCATGGGGCTGATGGTTCCCAGCACGGTGCTCGGCAAGAGAAAGACGATGGTGTAGGCTGCTAGCACGCCCAGGATGACCGGGATGTCAAAGCCGGGAGCGCCGACCAGGTTGACCATTCCGATCACGCTGGCGCTGGCAAACGCGGAGAGGATGAATTGTCCGGCGAGCCGCTGCCGGCCGGCGTGGCGATCCGCTAGCTTGCCGCCGATATAGTTGCCCAGGCTGATGCCGGCCAGGATAACGCCAATGGCGCTCGTCCAGGTGTACAGGCTGACCCCTACACGGGGAGCCATCAGCCGCCCGGCTACAATCTCCAGCACCAGGATGCAGAAGTTGGCTACGAAGACGATTGCAAAGGCAACGGGGAGTGAAAGAGATTGAGAGCTGGTTGGGGAGTGGTCATTCGTCATGCCGGAATTATAGCGGCGATCAGGTCCTAAGGTAGCGCGGTTAGATCACAGCCTGGGCCGGCTTGGGTGGGGTCAAGGATGCTGGTAAAATCAGCCACGTAGACGTTGAGTCGAAGATTTCCTATGGACAGACGCTAAGGAGCGGCGATGAATTTTGAGCTTACTGACGAACAAGAACAGTTCCGCGAACTGGTGCATGATTTCGTGGCCCGGGAACTCAAGCCCTACGCGCGAGAGACGGACGAGAAAGCAGAGTTTAACTGGCGGGCAGTTCACAAGATGGGGGCGCTGGGTCTGCTGGGATTGGAAGTGCCGGAAGAGTATGGCGGGGCCGCGGTAGATGCGGTCAGCTCCGCCATTGCCGTCGAAGAGCTGGGCTGGGGCTGCGCCTCAACGGCGCTGGCGATCGCGGCGCATAACGGCCTCGCCCTTGGGCCGATAGTGGCTTACGGCACGGAGCAGCAAAAGGCGCACTGGCTGCCGGCGCTGGCCAGCGGCAGGGGAAGACTCGCCTGTCTTGGTCTGACCGAGCCGGGCGCCGGTTCGGATTTGCAGGGCGGAGTGCGCACCTCAGCCGTGCGCGAAGGCGATTCGTGGATCATTGATGGCAGCAAGATGTGGATGACCAACGCCTCCGTCGCGGACGTGGTGGTGCTGCTGGTTCGTACCGATCGCGCCGGCGGCAGCCACAGCCTGAGTCACATTCTGGTGCCGCTGGATGCCGAGGGGATAACGCTGGGGCCGGCAGAAAAGAAAATGGGCCTGCAAGGATCGCCGACGCACGCGGTGACCTTTGAAGAGGTGCGCGTGCCGCTGGAGAATCTGCTCGGCGTGGAGGGACGCGGTCTGCAGCAGACGCTCGCCACGCTGGATAGTGGGCGGGTGGGCATCGGCGCCCTCGCGGTCGGCATTGCCCAGGCGGCTTATGAGGAAGCTATTCGTTATGCACATGAGCGGGAGACGTTCGGCCAGCCGATCGCGCATCACCAGGCTGTCCAGTGGATGCTGGCTGATGCGGCGACGGAGATCCAGGCGGCCCGGCTAATGGTCTACTGGGCAGCCTGGCATAAGGGTCAGGGCCGGCGCTACACCAAAGAAGCGGCGATGGCGAAGCTCTTCGCGACCGAGGTCAGCGAGCGGGTTTGTCGCAATGCTGTGCAGGTGCATGGCGGCTATGGCTACAGCCGCGAGTTTCCGGTGGAGCGGATGTATCGCGACACGCGCCTGATGACGATAGGCGAAGGTACGAGCGAAATACAGCGGCTGGTAATCGCCCGGCATATTCTCGACTTGTAGACCCGGCGAGAGTACACCTGCGTGGGCGAAAGGTGACTGGCGAGACCCGCCCTAATTGACGATCACTGGAATGTATAGCGCGCGCGCTTCAATCGGTGCATTGTCTACCAGGTGATAGATTTCGCCGATGGCCCAATTGGCGACGTATAGCTCACCGCTGTTGTCTTCGCCGAAGGTGACGTAACCGAAAGCAGCCAGCTGGTCGTGCCGGGTGAGCACCCAGTCGCCCATCTGGTTGCGATAGAGGTCCCAGAAGTAGCCGGTGCAGTAATCAGACATCAGGTAACGGCCGGCCATATTGGGGTACATTGAGCCGCGATAGACAAAGCCGCCGGTCACCGCGCAGCTGCCGGAGAGGTGACTGTACTCCACGTCCGGCAGCCTGTAATCACCCGGCGGGCCGCATTCCGGCATGTTCGTGCCGGGATTTTCGTGCATGCCCTCGTAGCAACTCCAGCCGTAGTTTTGCCCACCTTCGCCGGCCGGCTGCACGTTGACCTCCTCCCAGGCATATTGGCCGACATCGGCGATATAGAATTCGCCGGTCGCGCGATCAAAGCTGGCCCGCCAGGGGTTGCGCACGCCTATGGCCCAAATCTCATCCAGCGTATTCGGGTCGTTCACAAACGGATTGTCGGGCGGTATGGCGTATGGGCTCCCCCCATCAACGTCAATGCGCAGGACTTTGCCGAGTAGCGTTGTTGGATCCTGCGCCCGGTTTTCGGGATCGTTGAGCCAGCCGCCATCGCCTAGAGGGATGTACAAATAGCCATCCGGCCCAAAAGCTAAATCACCACCATTATTGTTGTTGTAGGGCTGGTCAACGGTAAGAATGGGGAATTCGCTTCCGGGATCAGCCTGCGTGTTCGCTGCGTTGGCGGTGAAACGAGCAATCACCGTATCGCCATTCAGATCGGTATAGCTGACGTACAGATAGCGATTAGCGGCATAGTCAGGATGAAAGGCAAGTCCCAGTAGCCCTTGCTCCGTGTCGCCCGTTACCTGATCGGCAATATCCAGGAAAGCGGGATCTACCGGCCCCCCGTTCTCCACCAGACGGATGTAGCCGCCCTGTTCGACAACAAAGGCCCTGCCCTGATCAGGGTCGAAGGCAATGTCAACCGGCTCCACGAAACCCGTCGCAAAAGGTTCCAGCGCCAACTCCAGCTCCTGGGCTGCGCTGCCAGGCCGTGTCTGCGAGCTCCCGAATGCCAGCAGGAAGGCAGTTGTCGCCAACACGACTGCAATCAGCGACAGGCGCGCCCTGCGTATGCTTTGCTCTGATTTCATCTGCTTCAGTCCCAGGAGTAACTACGACTCGTTGCCGTTCACCATGATTGGCAGGAACAGCTCCGGCAGGATTTGCGTGGGAGTCGGGCTTGGAGTGGCGGTTTCCGTGACCACAATGATAGCTGTTGGGCTACTGGTCGGCGTCGGAGTGAAGGAAGCTGTGGCAGTAGCGGTGGCCGTACTGGTAGTGAAACCCGGGGTACCAGTCGCCGTTGGCGTCGCCACCGTGGGAGTGGCTGTCGCGGTTGGTGGCCGGGGGGTTGAAGTGGCGGTCGGTGTGTTTGTTGGCGGGCCCGATGTCGCCGTCGCGGTCGGCGTGCTGGTCTTGGTAGCGGTGGCGGTATTCGTGGCGGTGGCGCTAGGGGTCGGCGTGGGGCCGCTGGCATCCACCAGGTGATAGATATTCCCGTTCAGATTGGAGACGTACAGTTCTCCATCGGTGGCCTCGCCGAAGCTGACATAGCCAAAGCCGGTGAGGTTGGTGTGCATGGTAACGCTGAAGTTGCTGGTGACCATATCCCAGAAATTACCGCTGCAATAGTCGGTGAAGAAATAGCGCCCATACATGTTTGGATATAGCGCGCCGCGGTAGACATAGCCGCCGGTTATGGAGCAGCCCAGGCTGTGACTGTACTCAAACACGGGGAAATCATAGTCGCCTATCGGGCCGCAACCGGAGGTGTTATAGGTATGATTACCTTCGTAGCAACGCCAACCGTAGTTCTCGCCGCCGGCGGAGGTTGCCGGCTGAACGTTCACTTCTTCCCAGGCGGATTGGCCGACATCGGCGATGTAGAAGTTGCCGGTCAGCCGGTCAAAGCTGGAGCGCCAGGGGTTGCGCGTGCCGGATGCCCAAATTTCGTCGCAAAGCCCGCCCGGACCGTCCACATGGGGGTTGCTGGATGGAATTGTGTAGTCACCCGTTCCCGCGCCGACGCAGTCCGGAGATACCCCCGGCCCGCTATCCACATCAATGCGGCTGATATCTCCTAACAGGCCGGTCAACGTCTGCCCGTTGTTGTTGGGATCGCCGCCTCCACCGCCATCTCCTAGCGGAACATAAAGGTAGCCGTCCGGCCCGAAATGAATGTCGCCCGCGTTGTGATTGGAATCCGGCTGGACAACGGTCAACAGGATGTTCTCGCTTGACGGATCGGCCACGTTCGGGTTGCCGGTGACGCTAAAGCGTGAAATGCGGGTGCGCCGCGTGCCGCCGGTGGTATTGGTGTAGTTGACGTAGAAATAGCCGTTCTGGTCATAGTCCGGGTGGAAGGCCAGCCCCAGTAGCCCCTCTTCACTGGATGAGGAATCCACACGGTCCGTGATGTCAAGAAAGGGCGTCGGCAGGGTTGTGCCGTCTGACTCTAGGATCTTGATGATGCCCTCTTGCTCCACCACGAACAGGCGATCGTCGTCGGAGTTGGCCATGGCGACCGGACTGCTGAAGCCGGAGGCGAACAACTCCAGGTCGAGGACGAGCGAGCCATTTTCGATGACCGGGGCAAAAACGGCATCGCTGGCCGGCTCCAGAGGCGCCCAGCCGCCCGCTCCACATGCTGCCAGGAAGATTACGCCAATTACAACAACTGCGATGGTGAAGAGAGCTCGCAAAGGCTGCCTGATTGTCATGGTGAGACTCCGGAGTTTAATGAGCCAAATTGCATTGCGCATTTGAGCTGTGTATCAATGCTGTGCCATGATCGGCAGAAAGAGGCGCTCGGGAAGGCTCATTTCCACTAGAACGATCTTGTACAGCTTTCCATAAGAACTGCCGATGTATACCTCTCCGGCCTGGTCCTGGCCGAAGGTGTTCCAGAAGCCGAACGGAACGATGGTCGAATGCCTTCCTGACCAATGGCCCCCTTCTTCCTGAGCCATCGAGGTGACGGTGAAACGGCAGAAATCTGCAAACAGATAGTGCCCATTCAGGCCGGGGTAATCTGCGCCCCGATACAGGTAGCCGCCAATAATGGCGCAGCCAACCCGGTGATTATAGGCGAAAACCGGCGGGGTGTATAGCGAAGCGTCGCCGCAACCGTCTACTTGACGAGCTTCAAAGCCTTCATAGCAATACCAGCCATAATTAACGCCGCCGGCTGATTCCGCCGGCTCCACGTTGACCTCCTCATAAGCAGCTTCGCCCACCTCTGCGATGAAGAGATCATGAGTGAGTGGATCGAAGCTGAAGCGCCAGGGATTGCGTAGGCCGTAAGCCCAGATTTCGCCCCTTGCTTCGGGATCATTTACAAAGGGGTTATCCAGCGGAATTGCATATGGGAAGGCGCTGTCTACGTCTAACCTCAAGATGCTTCCAGGCAGTGTGGCCGTGTTCTGGCTATGGTCGGACGGCTTGCCTGGAGCCCCACCGTCGCCGATTCCGATATATAAATAGCCGTCCGGCCCGAATGCCAGCTGGCCAAGGTTGTGATAAGGGGTGGTCTGTTCCAGCGAGAGCAGGATTGCTTCGCTATCCGGGTTGGCCTGATCGGTCCGATCGCCACGCTCAAACCGCGACACAAGTGAGTGTCCGTCGCGGCTGGTGTAGGCGACATAGAAGTAGCCATTTGTCGCGTAGTTCGGGTGAAACGCCACGCTCGATAATCCCTGCTCCCCTAAATCGGAAGCGACCTGTTGGCGGATGTCCAGGAAGACGGTCGTGGAAACCGTGGGCGAGAGCGTGGTCTGCGAGACAATGCCCGAACGCTGGGCGACAAAAAGATGCTCGTCGCCGGCATTGACAATGTCTGTTATGGACTCGTAGCCGCCGGCCACCAGCCTGAGTTGCAGCAATGCGATCGGCGGTGGGTCGACTGTGGGTGATACGCTTGCCAGGGAAACAGCCGGAATCAGCATGTAAATTTGGGCAATGATGGCGGGAAGTATGGCAAGGACAACCAGGCCAAGCTGGACGGAAAATGTGCTTCTGAGTCGGACACCATCTTGCTCACGGCTCCCTTCTTCAAACGCCCCCTCCGCTAATTGTGACACGGAACAATACTCCTATTCACGCGGGACGCCATTTTGCAATCCCGAGCGCCAACCATTAGTCAGTCGAATGAATCAGGAGCTTCACTGTCCTTCAATGCTGTTACGGGCGCAAGTGGAAAATGGTACCATTTGAATGGTCCAACAGGTAAAGCTCTCCCTGCGCATCCTCACCGAATGAAGAAATGAGGAGATCGCTATCCAGCGCCAGCGTCAATGACCATTCTTCTTCCTTGAAGACGAGGCTCCAAATAGTCCCTTCACAATAGTCCGCAAAGAAATACTTGCCATATAGTGCAGGAAAAGTTGCGCCGCGATAGACGTAGCCTCCGGTAATGGAACATCCCTGGCTGTGGTCGTACTCGGTCACAGGAAGCTCAAGCCCCGCCCGGTCACACTCCACTTCGTCGTAGCAATGGTTTCCCTCCATGATTGCCCAGCCGTAGTTGAGCCCCCGGCTCTGGCCGGCCGGGGTAAAGTTGACCTCCTCAAACTCGTATTGTCCCACATCGGCAATGTAGAGGTCGCCGGTAAGCCGGTCGAAGCTGAATCGCCAGGGATTCCGCAAGCCGATGGCCCAGATCTCGGGCAGCCAATCGCTGTGCTCAACATAGGGGTTATCCGGCGGGATGGCGTAATTGGCGTCTGTCCCGGCGCCATCCACGTCAATCCTCAAGAGTGCGCCCAGGAGCGTGCCGGGATTCTGGCCATTGTTCATGGGATCGCCGGCATCGCCTCCGTCACCCATGCCGATGTACAGATATCCATCCGGCCCGAAGAGTATGTTGCCGCCGTTGTGGTTCGCGTGCGGCTGTTCTACGGTGAGGAGGATCGACTCGCTGGCCGGGTCGGCCAGGTCGGGGTTCTCGCTGACCTGGAAGCCGGAGACCACCGTGTTACCTTCCGTGTTGGTGTAATTGACATAGAAGCGGCCATTGTCCGCATAGTCGGGATGGAAGGCGAGGCCAAGCAGGCCTTGCTCATTATCTTCCGATCCAACGCGATCGGTAATATCCAGAAAAGGCGTCTCAAGCCGCACGCCGTCACGCACAATGCTGATCACGCCCGGCTGTTCGGCCACAAACAGTCGCTCATCAAAGGCATGCGCCAGTGCAACCGGCTGGACGAAGCCGTCCGCCACCGGCTCCAGCGACACGGAGGGCGTGGGTCGAGGGGTTGGCGTATCCTCTGGAGTGGCGGTCGGAGGTATGCGTGTTGGTTTGGCGGGCGTTCTGGTAGCGGCAGGACGGGGAGTGGGCGACGGAACCGGCGTTCTGGGGGGCCGGGCAGTTGCGCTGGCGGTCACCGGCGAAGTGACCATTGCCCCTTCAGCCTGTGGTGACTCTTCAGGGGAGGCGTTGGACGTAGACCCAGCCCGGCAGCCAATGAGCATCGCCAGGCCAAGCAGTAACAGAAAATTGCCTGGCAACCCCGTAGCTCTCATGGGCGATCTCGTTGGAGGTCGTGGCGGCGAGGATGAGCTACGGGGTTATTCACGAACTTGCGGCGCGAGCGACTTGAAATTAACGCTGCTCGATGGGAACGAAAGGGAGGTCCATCTTTCCGACGTAATTTGCTTTGGGCCGGATCAAGCGATTATCGGCAAGCTGCTCCAGAATTTGCGCGGACCAACCGGCGATGCGGCTCATGGCAAACATGCACGTGAACTGGTCCACCGGCAGATTGATCATATACAGCACCACCGCCGAGTAATAATCCACATTGGCGTGCAGATCGCGCTCGATGAAGTAGGGGTCTGATCGAGCCAGCCGCTCAATTTCGGCGGCAATTTCATACCACTGGCCCTGCCCGCTGCTCCGGGCTAACCTTTCGGCCATCGGGCGCAGGATCTTCGCACGCGGGTCCTCTACCTTGTAGACGCGATGCCCGATACCCATGATGCGCTTGCCCTCCGCGCGGGCCTCGTGAAACCAGGCGGCTACATCGCCCCGCTGGGCGGCGTCAATGAATTGTTCCATAGCTCGCTGATTGGCTCCGCCGTGCGCCGCGCCCTTCAATGTGCCGATGGCGCTGGTCACCGCTGAGTAGACATCGGCGAGGGTGCCGGTGGTCACGCGGGCCGCAAAGGTGGAGGCATTAAAGTCATGGTCGGCGAGGAGTACAAGGTAAGCATCGAGCGCCCGCACTGCGTCCGGGTTGGGTTCCTCGCCATTCAGCATGTAGAGGAAATTGGCCGCCTGGCCAAGGTCGTTCCTTGGGGGGATGGGCGCTTGATTGTTGCGGATGCGCTCCCAGGCGGCGATGATGGTGGGAAAGACGGCGGTCAGAACCAACACCTTCTTGCGGGCAGCTTCCAGGCTGATGTCGTCGGCGCTGGGGTCAATCAGGCCCAGGCCGCTCACAATCGTGCGCAAGACGGCCATGGGATGTGCTTCGTGAGGAAACATGCCCATGATCTGCAATACGGTTGACGGCAGAGCGCGCTTGGCGCCCAGCGCGGCCTTGAAGGCGTCAAGCTGCCCCTGGGTAGGAAGATTGCCGTTCCAAAGGAGGTAGACAATTTCCTCAAAAGTGGTTCGCTCGCCCAGGTCGGCGATGCTGTAGCCGCGGTATATGAGCTTGCCGACTTCGCCGTCAACCAGGCTGAGGGACGAATCGGCTGCTATTACGCCGGCCAATCCTTTGGTGGAATCACTCATTTTCAGTAACCTCCTCTTGCTGGATGCGGTTCCAGACTATTTCCCAAAATGAAGCTGTTGCAGAGTAGCGCGCTATAGCGAGTTGCTCAGAGGCTGATCCGCTGCTTCTTGTAGACGCTGCGCATATTGGGCTTCGTAGTAACTCTTGTAATCGCCGGCCTTAATCTTGCGCCACCACCATTCATTGTCCTGATACCAGCGGGCCGTGGCAACAATTGCTTCCTCCGGCGTGTGCCTAGGTTGCCAACCGAGCGAGCGGATCTTCTCGATGTTCAGGCTGTAGCGGCGATCATGCCCCGGCCTGTCATGCACATAGCGTATCAGTGATGGCGGTCGCTCCAGCGCTTCCAGGAGTTGGCGCACCATTTCGATGTTTTCCATTTCCTGTCCGGTACCGACGTTATAGATCTCGCCCGGCTGCCCCTGGTGCAGCACCAGGTCCACCGCCTCGCAATGATCAGCCACGTGCTGGTATTCGCGCATTTGCCGGCCGTCGCCGTACACCGGCAACGGCTCATAGTCAATGGCATTCGTGGCGAACAAAGGTACGACCTTTTCCGGATACTGGTATGGGCCGATGTTATTGGATCCGCGGGTGATGGTCACCGGCAGGCCATAGGTGACGAAATAAGCGTGCACCATCAGGTCGGCGCTGGCCTTGCTGGCGGCGTATGGGCTGCGTGGAACCAGGTTGTCCGTCTCCCGGCTGGAGTGGCCGGCGGGAATATGACCGTACACCTCATCGGTAGATATCTGGTGAAAACGGTCCAGACCCAGGCGACGACACGCTTCCAACAGCACGTACGTGCCGTAAACATCCGTCTGAATGAAGGCGTCAGGGTCCATGATGGAGCGATCAACATGCGTCTCGGCGGCAAAGTTCACAATGGTGTCGATGCTGAAATCTCTGATCGTCTGGGCGACGGTCTCGGGGTCACATATGTCGCCGCGCACGAATTGGAAACGGGGATCGCCGGATGCCGATATCAGATTGTCCAGGTTGCCGGCATAGGTAAGCTTGTCGTAGACGACCACGTTAAAGCGTGGGTATTTGTTCAGCAGATAGTTGACATAATTGGAGCCAATGAAGCCGGCTCCCCCGCAGATAAGTAGGTTTTTCACGCACTTCTCTCCTGTATGCAGCTTGATTGCCAGACTTCGGATTCTATCTGACGGACGCTGTTGAGCAAGCGGCGCCGGCGACGATCGCCCGCTGGCTTCTCGATGATCCGCGCACGTTGAGCCCGGCAGGATCGGTTGGTGAAATTGGACTGCTCATTCACTCTTTCGGATGCCGGCGACAAAGGCATCAATGAGGTGACGCGAGATGGACAGGGGCGATGGGATGTCCGGCAGCTCGTCCGGCGCAAACCAGGCAGCCTCCGCCAACTCACCATCTTGCAACTTGATCTCTTCGCTCCCGCCTTCACAGGTGAATGCAACCATCAGTGAATGGGGAAAGGGCCAGGGTTGGCTGCCGAAGTAGCGCAAATTTGTCACCGGCACTCCAACCTCCTCCATCACCTCGCGGCTGACACATTCCTCCAGGGT
>CAYVQP010000002.1:83134-85629 GCA_964452775.1 uncultured Ardenticatenaceae bacterium
TCACCGGCACTCCAACCTCCTCCATCACCTCGCGGCTGACACATTCCTCCAGGGTCTCACCCGGTTCCACAAAGCCGGCCAACACACTGTACAGGCCGGTCGGATATCGGTGTGAGCGGGCCAACAGGATTTTTCCCTTGTAAGTCACCGCCACAATGATGGCCGGGGCGAGCCGGGGATAGGCGACCAGCCCGCAAGCCGGACATACCCTGGAGCGTTCGTGTTCGCTGGCTCGGGTCGGCGTGCCGCAACGCCCACAGTAACGGTGTGTGCGCTGCCAATCTACTATCTGAACGGCCCGCCCGCCAACCCAGAAGTAATCCTCGTCCATCAGGCCATATAGACTGCGCAGCCCCTGAAAGCGCATGTCGGCCGGCGGCTCAAAGCGATCATTGACCTCGGCGGCGAAACAGCTCACTCCATTGAGGTTGCCCAAATAGTGGCGCTGGGTGAACTCGATGCCGGCTACTTGCGAACCATTCCACCTGGGTGGAGCCACCTGCTGTTCGTCGCCTTTTACCAGCAACCGGGAGTCCCGGATCACAAACCAGATTCCGGCGTCGCCTTCGCCGGCCGGCGGCTCCAGGCCCGGCACAAACGGCAGGCGGGTTAATGATCGATAGTCAGGCATGTCAATCCCGGCGCCTAAGGATAAACGTGTGGCGTAGAGGTCGGCAACGGCGGATATCCGCCAGAGGTAGCCGTTGGCGGCGGAAGCGCCGGGGTGGAGGTGGCTGCCGGATCCGGCGTCGGCGTCGGCCCGGCGGCCTCCGGCGTTGCTGTGGGCGTTGCTGAGGGTGTGGCTGTGCTTGTGGCGGTAATGGTCGCGCCGGGAACGGGCGGCGAGGCAAGCGGCGAGGCGATCGTCGGCGTTGGCGTGAACGAGGCGGTAGGCGTCGAGGCCGGAGTTGCTCCGGTGTCGCTGTTAGTGGCCTGCGCGCCCGGTTGCGCCGCCGTCCCTTCTATTGTAGCAGGCGTAACCGTCTGTTCGGGCAGGCCCAAGGCGACTCCCACGCCCGGCAGATCAAGCCCGTTGACCAACGGCAGCGGATTCGGCTCTACAACTCTTAGCACGCGCAGATACCATACGCTGGCTGCTTCGGGACCCTTGCCGCAGCCCACCGGCCCAACATATTGCTGAAAGAGGCCATCCAGGGTAAGGAGAGTGCCTTGCGGCAATCGCGTAGGTAACTCCTCCATCCCGGCGACATTCAGTTGCCAGTCATCGGCCGCAATAGACCAGAGGATAGCCGGGCCGCGCAGCTGTCCTTTACAGGCTGAGGGCTCCACGACTGTAAATTCTCCGCTCACTCTCACCGGCCGGTTAAGAAAGTTCATCGGGTTCGCCGCCAGTTGCGGCAGGGTAACAGTTGCCGGGAAGCCGTCGAAATCTGCGCCCGGGGTGGCGGCGTCCGCCCCAGGGCGAAAGACGCCCCGGCTCCGGCATGCAGACAGCAGTATCAAGGCAGATGCCAGCAACAGCAGCAAGAAGAAGCGCTCGCCGGCGCCCGGGCGCACCGGCCCACGCCTGACGCGAATTCGATGTTTCAGAGGTTTATCCACAACTCGCTTCCAACCAGCCTTATGACATACGCCTTCTGAAGCGGGGCAATCTCGCGCCGCGGAAGTGGACCCACCACTCCAGGGCCAGGATCAAGACGGCAATGCCGGCCAACCAGGGCCAAAACTCCCGCCGCCCGACATCATCGTCGCCCGGCTCGCTCAACGTGGTTTGGCCGATGCGAATCGTGGCAGCCGGCTCGATGTCGGATTCCGCGCTTGAAAAGAGATTGACCGCAAATTGCCCGCCCGGCTGGTCGCCCTCAGCAGTGCGTAAGCGTACCGTATACAGGCCGATCTGCTCCGTCTCTTCAAAGACCGTCGCCTCTTCGCCGGCCGGTTCGATCCAACTGCTGCCGTCCGGCCTCTCGACCAAAACATGCGTCGTGCCTGGGCTGGGAACAATGCGCAGCGCGTCGCCGGGATGAACGACCGCCGAGGCATCAAAGGCGCGTCCCGGAGTGAGCCACTCGGTCAGGTTAGCCATTAAGATGGGAAATGCGATCTGCAGCGGCAGATCCGAATCATGCAGGTCAAAGGTTAGTATAGCAGACCGCCGGCCATTAACCTCGCCGGCGAGCAGTAACGGCCCGCCTTCGGCGCTGATCAGTGGCTGCGCCCAGGGCGCAAAGACGGCCTGCGCCCGGCTAATGTGCACCCCGCTCCAATCCACGAACTCGAGCAAAGGAGAATCGGCTAGCCGGGTGACGGTGGTGTTGCTGAAGGTGTTGGTCACAGCTAACAGGCTGTCCTCACCACCGTTCGCTTCCACTTGGGGATTGATCAATAGCAGGTCCGCGGCAGGCAGGGCCGAGGGAATTGGGACGGAGTCAAGGACGTACAGGTCATACGGTTCAGCGCCGGCGGCCAATAGATCCGTTTCCGGCGGGGCGCGAAAGGCCTCCACCCCCGGCAAGATGCCGAAGAGCTGCTCA
>CAYVQP010000002.1:85729-132409 GCA_964452775.1 uncultured Ardenticatenaceae bacterium
TTCCGGCGGGGCGCGAAAGGCCTCCACCCCCGGCAAGATGCCGAAGAGCTGCTCAAGGAAAACGTTGCCGGGTGAAACGATCAGCACCCGGGTGCTTAGACCGCTCTCATGTACCGCCCAGGCGGCGTCATCCAGGCTGAGATAATCCTCCGTCTGGTCGCTCAGCTCGGCGGCGATGGCAGCCACGCCGTCTGGCACATCCCAGGTAAAGGTAGCGCTCTCCCCGCCGGCCAGAGCTACGGTGCGCGAATCGGCCAGGTTGCCGTCAAAGCGGATGCTCAAAAGCCCTTGCTGGTCGCGGCTGCCGGTGTTCTTTACCCCGGCAAAGAGCTGCGGGCCGCCTTCGCCCTGTCTCGTCGCCAGGGCGGAAATGGCCAGATTTTCGCCGTTCTCGCCGATGGGGATGTAAATGGTCTCTTCCGGCAAGGGCGGTAGTTCCTCCGGCAGCCCGCCGTCGGAGACAATGACCAGGCGCGCATCGCGGGCGCCCTGGGTGGCGCCGATGGCCAGGGCCAGCGCGGCCGGCCAATCGGTCTCGGTCGCGGCCGGCTGGGCCGCTGCCAGGGCAGTGTGCAAGACGCGCTGGTCGCCGGCAGCGGAGGCCAGTACCACCGGGGCCGGACCGGCAAGGATGAGGGTCATCTGATAGCCACTTCCAAGTTCATTGATCCAGCGTTCAACCTCGGCTTTCGCGCCTGCAAAGCGACTGGGAGCGACATCTGTCGCCTGCATAGATGCTGAGCCGTCCAATACCACAACGACGCTGCCGTTCACTACCGACGGCACAGGCAAATATGGCCGGGCCAGAGCCAACACCAGCAGGCCCAGGATCAGTAGTTGCAATAAGAGCAACAGATTACGGCGTAGTTTCTGCCAGGGCGCGTTGGCTTCCCGATCCCGCAGCAACTTCTGCCAGAGCATGGTGCTGCTCACCACAACTTCCCGGCGGCGCAGGCGCAACATATACAGGATGATGATGGGGGCCGCCAACAAGCCCAGCGCCAGGAACAGTGGTGTTAAGAAGGACATGGGATTACGCTGTATTCATGACCGGATTATCGCCACCCATCTTTGCCATCGCAACACCGTCCGAAAAGACTTAAGGCGCTGCTTATTTCAGTGCGGACAGTGCTGGAGCCATCCAGCTAGTTCACAATACCCTGCACGCGCATCGTTTGAAGGACCAGTTGATCCCAGCGCAACGCCGTGGTGACCGGCAGATAGTGGACCCCACGACCGGCGCAATAGGCGGCGATCTCCATCTGCCAAGCCAGTAGCCGATCGCGATAGGCCTGCAGCGTCGTCGGGTCCAGGGTAATCTCCGACTCGGCGGCTGTCTCGACATCAATGAGCTTCAGGTCGCCGGTCAACGCCGGCTCTATCTCGTCCGGGCTGAGCAGGTGAACGATGGTTGCTTCGTAGCCGCGAGCCAGAAGCGCAGTCAGGCCGTCGCCATAGCCGGACGGACTGAACATGTCGCTGAGCAGGAAGAGCAGGCCGGGCCGGGCGCTACGCAGCGCATATTGTCGCAGCGAACGATCAACATCGGTCACACCACCTGCGGCGGCTGACTCCAGGAAGCGAAATAGTTGCAAGCTGTTCTGGTTGCCGCGAATGGCTCCCAATGAGTGGACGCCGGACCCGGCGCCGGTCAGCAACGTGACGGTAAGCTGGTCGCCGGCAGACAACGCAATGTGCCCCAGTGCTCCCGCCAGGTGCAGCGCATAGCGTAGCTTGTTGAATTCGGGTTCCGCCGGCCAATCCATGCTGGCGCTGGCATCCACCAGGATGTGAACGGCAAGGTCTTCTTCTTCTTCCAGCAACTTGATGAATGGGCGTTCCAGCCGGGCGTAGATGTTCCAGTCCAGCCGGCGCAGATCATCCCCCCGGACGTAGTTGCGATAGTCCGCGAACTCAATCGAAGATCCCCGCTTGCGACTGCGGCGATCCCCCTTTAGCACACCCACGCGCACCTGCTCAGCGACCAGGGTCAATTGCTCCAATTTGCGCAGAGTCGCTTCGTCAAACAGTTGCATCGCGGGTCACTCCGCGCAGGAGATCGGCGATAACATCATCCGGCGAAATGCCCTCAGCCTGGCCTTCGAAATTCAGGATCAGCCGGTGGCGCAGAGCGGCCGGGGCGATGGCGACTACGTCTTCGAAGCTGACGTTGTAACGGCCGGCCAGCAGCGCGCGGATCTTCGCCCCCAGTACCAGCGCCTGCCCTCCTCGCGGGCTGGCCCCGTAGCGGACGTATTTCTGGACCAGAGCTGTGGGGATGCCGCCCTGTGGATGGGTAGCCACGACCAGCCGGCTGACATAGGCGCTGACATGCGAGGCGATGGGCACCAGCCGGGCCAGTCGTTGCATAGCGGCAATCTGCTCCCCGCCGGCCACCTGCGAGGTGACCGCCGCTTGCTTACCGGTTGTACGGGCCAGGATTTCGGTCAGCTCCTGAGCGGAGGGAAAGGCGACATTCACCTTAAACAGGAAGCGATCTAGCTGCGCTTCCGGCAGCGGATAGGTACCCTCCATTTCCAACGGATTTTGCGTGGCGAGCACAAAGAAGGGGTTGGGCAGGCTGTACGTCTGGTTGCTCACTGTCACCGTCTGCTCTTGCATGGCTTCGAGCAGGGCGGATTGCGTTTTCGGCGTTGCCCGGTTGATCTCATCGGCGAGCACCAGATTGGCGAAGATCGGCCCTTCCTGGAAACGAAATACGCGCCGGCCGTCGTTGGTCTCCTCCATGATATTGGTGCCGGTGATGTCCGCCGGCATCAGGTCAGGCGTAAACTGAATGCGGCTAAACTGCAGCCGCAAGACCTGGCCCAGCGTGCGGATCAGCATCGTCTTGCCCAGGCCGGGCACGCCTTCCAGTAGGACATGGCCGCCGGCCAGGATAGCAATCAGCACATGCCGGACGACATCGTGCTGGCCAACGATTACCTTGCCCACCTCTTGCTCGATAGTGGCGGCGGTTTCGCGAAATTCAGCCGCGGTTAAATCCACTTGCGGAGCCTCAACGGTATCTGTAATCACGCAATTTCCTCGGGTTAGAGCCGCGTCGGAAGGCCGGCGGCAGATTGATTATCGTGGCTCCAGAGAAGCAAAGTAATCCCGGATGAAACCTTTCAATCCCAGCGGGATGTAGTCCTCGCTCAGCGCTTCGTAGGCGGCGTTGCGATAGTCGCCGAAGACCTGTTCATATGGGATGCGACTGGTCTCGTCGCCAAATGCGGTGGGATTCTCGCTCAACAGCCCGCCGCACAACTCCGGGTCGGTAAAACACTCCGCCGACAACGCAATCTCTTCGCCGGCAATATTTTCCAGGTCCACAAAGTCGGGCACAAACACCGATTCGGCGTGTCCCGTCTCACCCCCAATCCCGCCAGCGCCGCTTCCCTGGCCGCCGTCGCCGGATGATCCATTGGAGCCGGCGCTGGAGCCGGAGCCTTCTCCTCCGCCCTCTGTGCCCTGTCCGGACGATGTCTGGCCCTGGCCCTGCGAGCCGGCCTGCTGTCCCGCTCCCTGACCGGCCTGGGCCACCGCCTCTCGCCCGGCCTGAAGCTGACCGGCAGCGGCAGCTGCTTGTTGCGCGGCGGCCGCTTGCTGGGCGCGCTGCTGCAGGGTTCCGGCAGCCTCGCGCAATGCCTGCTGCGCGGCGGCGACGTCTCCGCTTTGCAGCGCTTGAGCAGCCTCGGCGAGCTGTCCCGCCAACTCGCTATCTACTTCTGCCAGGGCAGCGGCCGTTTCGGCGAGGTCGGCGGCCAGGGCGGCCTGTTCGGCGGCCGTCATCTCCGGCAACGAGTCGGCTAACTGGGCAGCCGCCGCACCCGCGGCCGACAATTGGCCGTTTTGCAAGGCGGAACCCAGTTCGCTCGCATTGGCGTTGTCCGCCAGCGGTTGGCCGGCCGACTGCAAGCTCTCCAACAATTCGGTAGCCGTGTTCTCGCTCAGCGTGCGCAGGTCGGCCTCTGCTTCCGACAACACGGCCACGGCTTGTTCCTGGCTAAGCGAGTCGTTTTCCAGGGTTTGCAGCGCGCCTTCCAACGGCTCCAACAACTCTTCTCTTTGGCCCTGATTAAGAGCCGGGTTCTCGTTGATTTCCTCGACCAGCGCTTCGAGCGCCGCCGCCTGTCCCTCAAGGGCGGCAGCCACCGCCCGCTGGTGACGAAGAATGTCCGCCTGCGGGTTGGGCAGGACGATAGCCAGCAGTAACAGGGCCAGCGCGGCGATAATAAGCACCCAGTCGCGCCAGGCCGGCCGCAGGGGTAACCCGGCCCGCGTATCCACCGCTGCCGCTGCCCGGGTCGCATCGGACAGCTGTTGTTCTACCAATAGATGGGGGATGGCCAGTAGACCGGCGTGAATCTCCACTGCAGTGGAGGCGCGCTCCTGCAATTCAAATTGCCGGTCGGCGAATTGCGCCTGCCGGATGAGGCCGGACGGTCTGGCCAGGGCCGCGAGCAGACCAATCAACAAGCCGGCTAGCGCGCACACGACGACGAGATAGGCCAGCTCGTCGTTCTCGAGCAGTGGGCGGAAGCGGGCGAACGCCGCCATGAACACGGCTAGCAGCAGGCCGGCCAGCAACAGCCGGGGCGCCCAGAGCAGGGCGTCACGCAGCTTGCGCCGCCGGTTCCAGGCGGCCAGCTTTCCTCTGAGCCAATTGAAGTCGTTGTTTTCGCCGGTCATCCAATATGCCCGAGGGCGCAGAAACCTAGCTGTTCGCAATGCGGCGCACGGTGCGCACGCACGCCCAGTATAAGACCAATGCCAACAGTGTGTAAAGAATCAGGAACATCCACCAGGGCGAAGGTAAGGCGACAGGATGCCCGCTAATTGTCTCGGTGATGAAGAACAACCCGTCCTCCTGAGTCAGAAAGATCTCCGCGGCGATCAGAGTAGCCGGCAGGTTCATTGCTGCCAGGAAAAGCCCGGCATAGGCCAGCATGGCCTCCTGAAACCAGGTAAGGGTCGAAGTAGAAGAGAAGGCTAACGAGCCAATGAAGCCGATAATGAACATGAAAAAGATCGGCAGGCCCAGGGTCAGTACCAGCGAAATAGTATATGTACTTACCGTTGCGGCCAGGGTGGTGCGCATGATCGCGGAAAAGTACAGGCCTAGTATGGCGTAGGCCACTGCGGCGACGAGGATGAGCAATTGGGAGATGATCACCTCTGCCGGCGATACGCCCCCTAACATGAAGGCGATGCTTTCGACGGGCAGGGTGGTCAGTATGAGCAGCGCCACGAAACTTAAGGCGGAGAGCAGCTTGCCGAAGACCAGCGAATTGGCGGATAGGAGAGTCGTGCGCAGAAGGTCGTAGGTCTGGCGCTCCTTTTCGCCGCTAATCGCGCCGGTGGTGAAGGCCGGAACCAGGACAACGACCAGCATCACCTGAATCGCCACGACCGTGCCCAGGATGGGCTTGCCGGCTTGCCTGGGGTCCGGCCCAAACGGCTGGTTTGCTGCCGCTGCGTAAGCGAAATAAACCAGGCCGATGAGTGCGCTGAGCAGGACCAGATAAAGGGTCAGCACAATGAAGCCGCGCGCGCCGCGCATCCGGCTACGCAGTTCCTTGACCGTGACCGGATTCTCAAACAGCAGATGGACGAGCCGCCGGCGGCGCCGGGTTTCAGCCTGCATCATGTCAGTTTACCAGACCCTTCGTGGCATGCATGAAAACGTCCTCAATGTCGCCGGTCTCCTCGCCAAACGAGGCGACCGGGAAGCCGGCGGCGATTAGGGCGCCCAGCAACGCGCTTAGCGCGTGATCGCCGCCTACAAATTCAAAACGTACGAGACCGCCCGCTGGTTCCGTTTCCTGCGTGGCCTGAATGTCGTTAACATCCTCGCGGCGCATCAGAAACTCTTGTAACTCCTGAGCGCGATCCAGGACCCGCACCTGCATGACCCGATGGGCGCGCAATTGGCGGCGCATCGCATCCACCAGGCCAAATGCGACCAGCCGGCCCGCTTCCAATATGGCCAGGTGGGTGCAGATATCCGCTACCTCGGACAGAATGTGGGACGAGAAGAAGATCGTCTTGCCCATCTGCCGCAGTTCCAGCAAGAGCGCGCGCATCTCAATTCTCGCCCGCGGGTCCAGGCCGCTGGCAGGTTCATCCAGGATCAACACCTGGGGATCGTGGGTCAGGGTCCGGGCCAGGCAAAGTCGTTGCTTCATGCCCCGGCTCAACTCGTTCACGAAAGTGTCCCGCTTGTGGCTCAGGTCCACCAGCGCCAGCAAGTCGCCGATCATGGTCCTTCTGGCCGCCTCGGGAATTTCGTAGCAGGCGGCGAAGAAGTCCAGGTACTCCCAGACCAGCATGTCGTCATACACGCCGAAGAAATCCGGCATGTAGCCAATCGCCCGGCGCACGCCATTTGGGTTCTTGGTCACGGAGTATCCGGCGACCCAGGCCTCGCCCCGCGTCGGCCTGAGCAGGGTAGTCAGGATACGCATGGTGGTCGTCTTGCCGGCCCCGTTGGGACCAATAAAGCCGACCACCGAGCCTTCCTCCACCTTGAGGGTGAGATTGTCGAGCGCGGTCAGGCGGGGGTATACCTTGGTCAGCTCTTTAGTCTCAATAATGATCGCCATCCGATCAACCCACGCCTATTGTGCTGCCCGGCCGGTAAGGACCGGATGTATGGTCGAAATAGTCATGCCGTTGCCGGTATTATCCAGCCGGATGCGGACTTCATTGTTTGTTCCGATGAATGGCTCGAAGTCAGCAATCGTTGTCTCCCCCCAGGCGACCCCCTGCACCAACTGCCAATCTTCGGCATTCCAGTCCCACAGCCGCAATTCGGGCGGCTGAACCGAGGTAAATGCGCTGTCACTTGATTGCAATACGATTCCCAGATCGGTCACACTCATCGTCTGGAACTCGGTCCAGGGGCTGAATTCAAACTCGACCCAGCCAGTGGGCAAGTAGAAGTCGCTGATTCCTTCGACATACGACCCATTCTGGGACAGCACCTGCCAGAGCAGCAGCTCCCTGGGAATGACAAAGCGGTCCGTCTGTGAACTTTGCCTGCTGAGTGGCAGCTCCAAAAAGTAGGCGGTTAGCGCCCTCCGCTCCGGCGTCTCGCCAGGCACATCAACCTCGATCTGCGGAACTTCAGTCCAGGCAATCAGGGTCGCGCCGCCGGTCGCGCCCGCGGCCGGCGTGGAGCCATCGTTGCGATTTAGCGATTCGAGCATCTGCCAGCGGACGTATTCCTCCGGATCATCATAGTAATTGGTGTTGCTGAGAATGGAGGCGTAGTTGAGGTTCAGCCCTGAGCCATAAGGATAGTAACCCATGCCATAGGTACTGGTTATCACCATGCCGGCAACTGGTTCGCTCTTGGTCACAATTCCTGCCGGCGCAATCTCACCCAGTTGAATGAAATAGCTGCCCATCAACACGCCGGCATCCTGTAGGGTGAGATCGCTGTTGTTCTGCACGGAGACATTGGCTACGACTCCGGAGGGGGCAAGGTCCAGCTCCACCTGGCCGCTGACATCCGGCAGAGGAACGTGACTGTCGGCCACAAAAGTCTCGATGCCGCTGACATCTACCCGGATGTCATTTAGCGTGACCAGGTTGCTACGGGTGACGGCCTCGATATTACCCGCCCCGCTCATTTCGCCGTTGTCGCGGTCAAATGGGCGCACCAGGGTACCGGCCGGCAAGGTCATGTCGTAACTCGCGCGCTGTGGCGAATAGAGGCCCAGCAGCGAGCGCACTCGGCCCGTTTCTGCGCCTGCCTGCCCGTAGACAAATGAGGTCTCGGCCACAGTTACCTGCCGCCCGGCAAATAAAAAGCTGGTGATGTAGGCCAGGAAGCTGAAGGCCAGGATCATGGCCGGAATGGTGAACCAGGCCAGTTCTGACCGCCCCCGGCGTTTCAATACCAGGTAGTTGATTGGCCCTACCGCCAGCACATAAACGCCGAGGAAGCAGGCAAACAACAGGACTGAAGGCAGGGCCACGTCTGGGATGCGGCTAACGGCGTTGGCTGCGCTGTAACTGCTTTGCGGCCCTTTCGCCCAGGCCGGCGTTTCGGGAACGGAAGCGGCAATAGCGCCCCAAATTACCTCGCGGCCTCGCCAATCCAATAGCGGCGCGACGTTCGGATCGAGCGCCAGGAAGAAGACCCGGCCGTTTCCTACATCCTGACGGGCGAGAATGGGTATCTCGCCATCCAGGAGCAGCAATTCGCCGTTGCGCAGCGCACTGTCTGAGAGTAAATATGGGCCGGGATCGCGAAAGGGCGCGCCGCCGGCCACCTGCAACTCCGGCAGATCATCCACCGTGAGGCTGCCGCTGACGGCAACCGGCAACAGGTCGGCAAAAGCGGCGATGGTCTGTGGGCCGCTTAATCCGCCGGTGACGACCAGGGTCCCGCCCGCCTCCGTCCACGCCCGGACCGCTGCTAACTGTTCGCTCGACAGCCGGGCCGAATCCACGTTGGTGAAGATAAGCGCATCCACGTCGTTCAGCGCCGGGGCGGCGTCCGGCAGCGCTGCCGGTTCGATGAAGGCCACCTCTGCGTTGGTCCGGCTGCCGGTCACGCTATCGAGAAATGCAAGCTCCACCGGTTCTTCGCTGACCACGACATGCAACAGCGTGTCCTGACTCAGCTGGCGCACCACGTTCGTGTCCGCAGAGGCAATGACGCGGCCGTCTTCGTTGAGCAACTCGACCGCCAACCTCCCGGTAGTCTGCGGCAAGTGCACATACAGAGTTACTGCCTTGTCGGATTGTGTGGGCAGGGAGACCGGCGCGTTGTAGACAACGTGTTGGCCGAAGATGTTTTCGACGGCGACGCGCACCTCGCCTTCCAACGAGGGGCCGTCGTTTGCAATCCTGGCGGTTACCGGCGCCCACTGGTCTTGTTTGTACATGCCGTCGTAGCCGGCCGTGGCGGAGATCGTCACGCCGCCGGCGGGCTCATCCTGGGCCGCAAGCGGTAGGCCGGCTAGCAGCCAAAGGCACAACAACATAGACGGCAGCAGCATTCTGCGCGACAACTGAGACATCCTGGTATCTATACGTTTTACCACTCTTTCCGGTAGCGCTCGTCACATTCGTGACACTGTGCGTTCAGAGCAATCCCGCTTCATTCAAAGAAACTCAATTCGATAATCTTCAATCGGTATGTCCGGGCGGGCTGCTTCTACCCAATTGACCGCCTTTTGCAGCAGCCCATGCAGGTAGGCGGAATCCGCGCCCACCGACACCATGCCGATGGCCGCAGTCTGCCACACTTCATGGTAATCTACCTCCGCGACGGAGACATTGAACTCACGATGCAGCCGGGCAGTCAAAGACTTGACGATCTGCCGCTTTTCCTTGAGGGAAGAAACACCGTGCAGACTCAATATCATGACGCAGGAAGCTACCACCATGGCCATCGTATTCGCTGTTGCTAATCTGCTTCCAAGCTACCCCGGCTATTCATTAGAACGGTATAGGAATAGTGCATCAAGGCGCCCCTAAAGGGTTTATAGTCTGTAGCCGGTGTGACAAATGCCATTAAAGAAGAGGCCGGTTACTATTCTGCTTGTAAGTGTAATCGCTTACCGGCAAACTTCATAACAAGCTGGTTTGAGGACATGAAGAAGGAAGGACGCGGGAATACGCTCAAGGTCTTATTGTTGATGCTGCTGATTGTGCTGGTAGCCGGCGCGGCGTTTGCTATGATGGCTCTGGCTCTTTCAGTCAACCGGGCGGCCGAGGTTACCCAGCCGGTCAGCGATCTGGTGGCCCGGCTGACATCGCCGGCAACACCGATCATATTGCCGGACCCAATCACCATTGTTCACGAGCTGAACGCGGTGGCGCGCCTGGAGACGGCAGAGTACGTGGCCGAGAAGATCGTCCGCGCCGAGCGTGATCAGGACCTGTTGTTTGGCGCATTTGGCGAGACGCTGTTGTTTGTGGCCGTGGGCGAGGTCATTGCCGGAGTTGACCTGGGTCAAATGATGCCGGAGGATATTCAGGTGATCGACCCGCAGACGGTCATGGTGCACCTGCCGGAGGCGATCATCCTCAGCGCCACCCTGGACAACGATCGTTCGTATGTAGCCGATCGGGACACCGGCGTCGGAGTGGCCCTCACCGGCGGAGTTGACCCCAATCTTGAGACCGCCGTGCGCCAGCGAGCCGAGGGGGAGATCGAGGCGGCGGCGCTGGAGGCCGGCATCCTGGAAACGGCGAGCCAGAACGCGGAGACCTTTATGACCGCGTTCCTGCAGGGGTTCGGCTTTGAGAACGTCGTCTTCACGGATGGCCCGCCGCCCCCGGCAGCCCCGTATGAGCAGCCGATACCCAAGGGGCGTGAGCTGATCACGGTGACGCCGGAAGCGCCCTGAGCGAGCGCTCTCTCCGAGCGGCAGAACTTACTTGAAACATGAGGGCCTCTCAATTCGCTTGTGAGCCTTGGTGAAGGTCGCTAGAATTGCGACCAAATCAAGTCGCTGAACAAGCGGAGGCTTCATGTCCACACAAGTTACAGAACAGGCGGCAGTTTCGGATGAGCCGATCCGGCTGACCGCCGGCGACGGAGCAGTACGGCTGGCGGATTGGCGCTCGTTCCTCCGCATGCTGGTGGTGCTCTTTAAGCTGCGGATCGTTTTCCTGCTGCTGATGGCTGCTGTGGCGGGGGCGTTTCTGGGAGCCGGCGGTTGGCCGGGGATCGATATTCTCTTGATAGTGCTGATTACCGGGGGCATGGCAGCATCCGGCGCATCAGCCCTCAATCAGTATTTCGAGCGGCAGTCGGATGCCTTGATGCGCCGAACGCAGACACGGCCGCTGGTGACCGGCGCAATCCCGAGAGCACGCGTTGTCGTGCCGGTCAGCATTGCGCTGATAGTGATACCATCGCTGGCGGTCTTACCGTTCAATCCCGCTCTGGCCTTCTTCCTCGTCCTGGGAGCAGTGATCTATGTCGTCATCTATACCCTGTGGCTGAAGCCGCGCACCCTGCTCAACATCGTTATCGGGGGCGCAGCCGGGAGCGCGGCCGTAATGGCCGGAGGCGCCGCGGCCGGCGCGTGGCGCGACCCGGCGGTCATTACCCTGGCGCTATTACTCTTTCTGTGGACTCCCTTCCACTTCTGGAGCCTGGCGATCATGTACCGCGATGATTATCAGAAGGCCGGCGTGCCAATGTTGCCCGCGCAGACAAGCGTGCAAGCGGCAGCCTGGTGGATCATGCTGCACAGCCTGGCCGCCACCCTGGCTGCCCTTGCCCTGGCAACATATCCAGCCCTGGGCTGGAGTTATCTACTCCCCGTGCTGGTGGTCACCGTTAGCTTGCTTTGGCGCAACATCTTGCTCGTGCGCCAACCGACACGCGGCCGTTCGATCGCTCTCTTCGTCTCCAGCAACATTTATTTGCTGGTCGTCTTGATCGCAGTCTGCGTGTCGGCCCAACTTCCCTGGTAAGCGGCGGGCGCCGGCCGGGCGCGCAGCTCCGGCGTCATTGGTTCCCCTACTCGGTCGAGAGAATGTGCAGCTTGGCGTGCCGGATGGTCTCGAAGGGGCCGAAATGGAACTTGATTGTGAAGCCATTGTCCAGTCGAGGGTGCTCCAGCGCCAGCTGCCGGGTATGGGTAATGGCGAAGTCAACCAGGTCCAGGAAGCGTTCGCGATGATTGCAGGCCAGTTCCTCCGTTGTGTACTCCGCCTCGTAAGGAATAGCCAGCCAATGGATCGCGCCTTCAGGGTGGAGGCTTTCAATGAGCGCAAAGCGCTTTTCTTCGTCCCTGGCCAGCACCACGCCCGGCTCGTCGCCGGAGACAATCGCTGTAAAAGGGCTGTCGTAGTAATCAGTCATCCGTGAATTCTCCTTACCCGAAGCATTGATTATGCCGTGCCGGTGGTGAGCCGCTTGCCGCCACCCTTCTGTGAAATGTGTCACAAGTTGCATTTTAGCAGATTTGCCGGCGCCCACGCAATGGCGGCCGCGTCAGAGTAAGCCCTGCCGGATTGGGGCGAATGAACGCCGGTGTATCGCGCAAGGCCCATGCGTCGCCAGCGCAGCTTCGTGTTCTCGTGTGCAGTATCCCTTGTGGTGGTCGAAGCCATACCCTGGATAGCGCTCGTGCCAGTCGAGCATTTCGCGATCCCTGGCGACCTTGGCCAGTATCGAGGCGGCGGCTATGGACAAGGAAGCGCTGTCGCCCCGCACAATCGCTTGTTGCGGCAGGTTGATAGAAGGGAGTCGCAGCCGGCCATCAATCAGCAAATGATCCGGCTTGCACACCAATTGCTGCAAGGCTCGCCGCATGGCCGTCAGCGTAGCCCCGACAATGCCGAGTTCGTCAACCTCAGCTGCGCTGCTGCTGCCGATGCCACAGGCTACGGCGACCTCGAAGATCCGATCGAAATGCAGCGCCCGGCGACGCGCCGGAAGCTGCTTTGAGTCATCAACCCCGCTCAGTTGCGAAAGCAAGTCGGGTCGAAGCAGGGGGAGGATGACCGCTCCGGCGAAAACCGGCCCGGCAAGCGCCCCCCGGCCGGCTTCGTCCAGCCCGGCAATTTGGACATGGCCGCGCTGCTCCAGGACTACCTGTTCAAATTGCAGATGGGGCATTGGCTGTAGATCAGTTCGGCGCTTTGCTGGTCAGCGGCTGCGGCGGGCGGTCATAAACCCCGGTGATCATGTTCCAGCGGGTGCGAAAGGTATCGGCCAGGGTGCGAAAATAGTCCAGGGGGCGCACATGGGTGCCCTCTTTGTTCACCCAATAGGCGGGTACAATGGCGATCTCGTAGTCCAGCTTGCGGGCAACTGCCAGCGCTTCCACGTCGAACCCCCACCGGTCGACCGTCGCTCTGGAGAAGATCGCTTCCGCCGCGCCGGCCTTAAATGCCTTGAAGCCACATTGCGTATCCCAGATACCCGGCACGGCAACGAGCTGAATTAGCAGGTTAGCGGCATCGCCGAGCAGGCGCTTGTGAAATCGCTGGGGAACGGCCTGCTGTGCTCCGGCGGCATCCTTCCGGTCCCGGCTGCAAATGACCACTGCGTTTCCGCTTTCGAACAGCGGCAGCATCTGGTCGAAATGGCTCATATCGGTTGAGTTGTCGGCGTCGGTGAAAAGCCGGATATCGCCCTCGGCAGCCAGCATCCCCTGCCGGACCGTGAAACCCTTGCCGCGATTTTCCTTGCGCGCTAACCAGCGCACATTATCGCAGCCGGCGGCAAAGGTTTCGACCACCGCCAGCGTATTATCCCGAGAACCATCCAGCACGACCAGTACCTCCCAGGTAAACGGGCGCGCTGTCAGGTATTCTGTCACGGCTACTAGCGTCTGACCAATCCGGGATTCCTCGTTGAAAGCCGGGATGATGACGGATAGGAACGGGTTCATCAGCCTGGAATCTTATCTTTGCGCCGGGTCGTCGTCAACCGGGGATAGCCGAGACAGCAGTTGTTCGTCGGTGATCCGCCGGGTACGCTGAATTTGCCCGCGCTTGCGTAGCATCTTTGGCAACCCCCAAATTCCGGCGAGTTGTCCGCGCATGCGGGCGCGCGCCGCCCGGCCTCGCCAGGCGCGCAACGCCTGCAGAAAGAGCTTGACTTGAGCGCGCAAGACGATAGGCCAGCTTCGGCGCAAGATGCTGCCGGGGTAATTCTTCCAGATCACGTAGAGGAAGTTGCGCCCGTCATAGTAGCTGGCGGAAGCGCCGCCGTCACTGGCCTTTAGCTTGTGATAGACCAGCGCAGCCGGCGCGTAGAGGATCTCCCAGCCGGCCAACTGTGCTCGCCAGCTCAGGTCAACGTCCTCGCAAGAGAAGAAGAAATCCGCATCCAGAAATCCAATTTCCTCCAGCATCACCCGCCGGTAGCCTGCCGCGCCGCCGCAGGCGCTGAACACCGGCTCCTCCTGATCGTATTGTCCCAGGTCAGGCTGCCAGACGCCGCGATTGCCGGGGATACCGTCCAGGCGGTAATAGTCGCCGGCAGAATGTAGATGATCGTTAGGGTCAAAGAGGCGGATCTTGCAGGCAACTGCTCCGGCTGCGGGATGTCTTTCGAAGGCGTCAACTATACTTGCCACCCACTCGGAATCCGCCGCCGTATCGTTGTTTAGCAACAATATGTAGCGGCCCTCGGCCACGTTATAGCCGGCAATGCAGGCCCCCGTAAAACCCTGGTTCTCACCCAGCTCAATCAGGCGCACCTCAGGAAATCGCTCGCGCACGAAGGCCTGCGAGCCATCCTGCGAGCCGTTGTCTACCAGAATGACTTCGTGATCGGTGAATGTCTGCCGGCGCAGGGCATCCAGACAATCGTTTAGATGTTGAATGCCGTTCCAGTGGGGGATTATGATAGAGACCGCAGGCATGGCTTCATCGCGCGCCGCCGCTCACTGAACTCGCAGCGTGGCGGAGTTTTCACGCATGAACTCCGCGAGCGCCTCTTGCCAGGGTCGTAAGGTGATGCCCAGGCCGGCTGCCGCCACATTCTTCAGCGCGCCAAAGCGGGGAGGACGCGACGGGCGTTGGAAGTCGCTTAGCCGGATTGGCTGGATCAGCACGTCATCCAACCCGGCCAGACGCAGAATCTCCCGCGCAAAAGCCCAACGAGAGCAGGCGCCGCTGTTTACCAGGTGATAGACGCCGAATTGCCCGGTGATTATGAGCCGGCCGATTGCACTGGCCGCATCGGCGGCGCAAGTTGGATTGCCGATCTCATCAGTGACCACGCGCACCCGGCCATCCGCTTGCGCGCGACTTAAAATGGTATGGATGAAGTTGCGCCCGCCCGGAGCAAACAGCCAGGCCAGCCGGACGATGTAATGCGCCGGCAAGATGTCGCGCACGTACTGCTCGGCGGCGGCCTTAGAACGACCATAGGGGTTGATGGGTTCTAAGGGCATCCACTCTTCGTAGCCCTCTCGCGCCTCCCCGGCAAAAACCTCGTTGGTGCTGATGTGTAGCATTGGGATGTCAAACGCCCGGCAGGCGAGAGCGACATGTTGCGCTCCAAGGGCATTGACCCGGTAGGCGAGCGCCGGGTTCAGCGCGCAACCGTCTACGTTGGTGTAGGCAGCGCAGTGGATAATCAGGGCCGGTTCGGCTGACTCAATGGAGGCAAATAGCTGGTCCCGGTTCGTGATGTCTACCCTGGGCAAATCAACACCAACCAGCCTGAAGCGTTCGCCCAGCGCTTCGGCCAGCGCCCGGCCAAGCTGACCATTTGCGCCGGTGACATAAATAGTATCTCCGTCTCTTACACCGTGTTGCGTTGACACGTCCTGTCCTTGCCGTCAGATCGGGATGGTCCTGCCTGTCATTGCCAGATTGCCGGAGGGATTATACTCGTTCGACTGCGCTTGTCACTCGCCGGCAAAGGCAGATAATAATCGCATGCGCGTTGATATCGTAACTCTGTTTCCAGAGGTGTTTGACGGTTACCTGGGGGCGAGCATCCTGCAACGGGCGCAGCAGGCCGGCCTGTTGCAGGTTGTACTGCACGATCTGCGGCAATTTGGTGTGGGTAGGCACCGCATCACCGATGAACCGCCGTATGGCGGCGGTGGGGGAATGGTGCTGAAGCCGGAGCCGATATTCGCGGCCGTGGAGGCGCTCAGCGCTGAGGCCGAGGGTGAAACCAGGTATAGCGACCCGGAAAACAGCCACGTTATCCTCCTTTCCCCGCAGGGCCGGCCGTTTAATCAGGTCGTCGCGGGCGAACTGGCTGCCTATCGCCGGCTGACGCTGATTTGCGGCCGTTACGAAGGGGTGGACGAACGAGTGCGCCTCGGTCTGGTGCAGGATGAGATATCCATTGGCGACTATGTGCTCACCGGGGGCGAGCTTCCGGCGCTGGTGTTGTTGGATGCGGTGGCCCGGATGATCCCCGGCGTGCTGGGGGCGGAGACGGCCGCCGAATGCGACAGCCATGCCACCGGCTTGTTGGAGGGACCGCACTACACCCGTCCGGAGAGCTTTCGGGGCATGGATGTGCCGGAGGTGTTACGCTCCGGGCACGCGGCGAAAATCGCGCGCTGGCGACGGGAGCAGGCTTTGCGCCGGACATGGCAGGCGCGACCAGAGATGTTGCTGGCCGCGCAGCTAGACGAGGATGACCGGCGCTTTTTGGCGACGCTGGCAGAAGAACAACTTGGAATAGTGGAGCAAAGTGGGGCAAAGCCGCGCTGATCTTAGCGAAAGTTCATTGAAGACGGGTCTCTCAGGCCGGGTTGGGGCAGCCGGTTGGACTAATTAGCAGCGAATCTATCAGACGTGCCCCATTGCGCGCCATCCCGCTCCATTCGGGGGCCAATGACAACCCAAAGAGCCGACTCTTCCCTTACAAGATCGTACCTTAAAACATAAAAATCTCCCCTTCACACGCCAACACTCATAGTGTACAATGTCCACACTGCGTGGGGAAAAGTGGAGCGAAGTGGGTAGTACTGGAAAAGAAATGCTCCGAAATCGTGCTAGAATGGGGCAATTGGAACACTAGTTCTATTTTTCGACTCTGTAGATATGTTTCTCGGCGAATACACGCACAGCATTGATGACAAGGGCCGGTTGACCATTCCGGCACGATTCCGCGGTGAGCTGGCCGCCGGACTTGTTGTCACGTGCGGTTTTGACACCAGCTTAGTAGTGTACCCGATTGAGGAATGGGTCAAAGTGGCCGAAAAAGTCGCCGCCCAGCCGCTATCCAGCGAGTCCGCGCGCAGCCTGAGGCGACGTGTCTTTTCGCTGGCGGCTGACCTGGAACCGGATCGCCAGGGACGTATTCTGCTCCCGCAGAAATTGCGGGAGTTCGCCGATATTGATGGCGATGCGATCATTGTCGGTATGTTCAACCATGTCGAGATTTGGGACAAAGATCGCTGGCAAGCTGTCCGCGCCAACGACATTCGTGACGGCGAAAACGAAAAGTGGTCGGACCTGGGTATCTAGAACTTTGTCGCCTCTGCTGAATCTGAATTCTGAGTTGACATTCACAAGCTTTGATGTCTCGTGAACACATTCCGGTGCTCTTTGATGCGGTTCTGGCTTTCTTGCAGCCTAAGGCAGGCGGAAAGTACATTGACGGCACGTTGGGCGCCGGCGGACATGCGATTGGTATCTTTCAGGCCAGCGCTCCCGGTGGTCGCCTATTAGCGTTTGATCGCGATCAGGAGGCTATCGCCTTTGCGGGGGAGCGATTCACTGAGGTGGATGCTCAGTGGAAAGATCGTGTCAGCCTCGTCCAGGCCAGCTTTGCTGAAATGGGCGAGATCGCCCCGGAGCGGGGGTTTGATGAAGTAGATGGTATCCTGCTGGACCTGGGTCTTTCTTCCCGCCAACTAGGAAGTGCACAACGGGGTTTCTCGTTCCAACTGGAAGGCCCCCTGGACATGAGATTTGATCCGGCGCAGGGCATCACGGCGGCGGACCTGATTAACAACCTGCCGGAAGCAGAGCTCGCGGAGCTTCTTTGGCGCTATGGAGAAGAGCGCAACAGCCGCCGTTATGCGCGCGAAATCGTCAAGGCGCGACCCCTGACGACAACGAGTGAGCTGGCGGCAGTAATTGCCGGCGCTTCCAGAGGCCCCCGCGAAAGGCTGCATCCGGCGACCAGGAGTTTTCAGGCGCTGCGCATCGTGGTGAACGAGGAATTGGCGGCGTTGGAAAGAGGGATTGCGGCAGCCGTGGTGTTATTGAAGCCCGGCGGTCGCCTGGTAATTATTAGCTTTCATTCGCTTGAGGATCGGATCGTGAAGCGAGCATTGCGGGACCTGAGTAAAAGCTGCATATGCCCACCTGAGCAACCGATTTGCACGTGCAACAACCAGCCGTTGTTGCGCCTGGTGACCCGCAAGGCCGTGAGTCCGAGCGAAGCGGAAGCCGCAAGCAACCCGCGCAGTCGCAGCGCAAAACTTAGGGTAGCAGAAAAGTTACCCATTGATGCCGGCCAACCGGGTGGACGAGTTCCCGGATTTGCCGGCGCTGGCCGATAAGCGTGTCGAGATGATGAGCGCAGCGCCTCAAAAGACGAACCAGCATTCCCGCCGGCGGGCTGTCAAGGAACAGCACCGGCGGCGCGCATGGTTGAACGATGCTCAGATGGCTATGGGCTGGCTGATCGTCTTTGGGTTGGCTGCCTTGTTGGGCACCATCTATCTGAGCCAGGCCAGTCGTATCGCTAGCTCCGGTCGCCGGATGCAGATATTGCAGTCGCAGTTGGACACGGTTAAGCGGGATAACGCGGACCTGGAGGGAAATATCGCCTCCGTGCAGGCGCTGGATCGCTTGCTGGTCGAAGCGCAGAACATGGGTTTCCGGCCTGCGGACCCGGCGGAAATTGAGTACCTGGTGGTGCCCGATTTCCCCACTGAGGCGCTGCCGCAGGCTACCCCCGAACCGACCCGGCAACCCATTGAAACAATGCAGGAAGCTATCTTCGTAGCTATCAGCTCGAGTCTTGAAGGGCTAGGTAAGGGTGTAGCCAATGAACCGTAGCCAGCAACGGCGCATGCTCATGGTTATTATCGGGATTGTTTTTGTGGCCGTCATTGTCGTCGGTCGGCTGGTCATCTTCCAGGTTCTTGATGCTAAGCATTGGGTGGAGGAAGGACTGGACGTCCAGAGTACCAAAGTCATCGACATTCCGGACCGCGGCTTTATCTACGATCGCAACATGGCAGTGCTGGCCGGCAATACCGCAGACTATTTGATTGGCGCTTCCCCAAATCTAGTATACGAGAAAGATGAGCTGGCTACTGCCCTGGCCCCGATCTTACAGAAGCCGCGCACTGAGTTGCTGGAATTGTTGAACTCCCCGGAGGCATATGTCTTGCTCTCCAGCCGGATTACGGCGGATGTCGCCGAAGCGGTGCGCGCGCTCCCTTATGAGGGCATTCAAATCGATCCACTTCCCCGGCGAATGTACCCGCAGAGTGAATTGATGTGCCATGTCCTGGGCTTCGTAGACTATGACATGGACGGCGCTTCCGGAGTGGAAGGTTACTACAATACGGAGCTGACCGGTGAAGCGCAAAGCGATGTGCGGAGCATTTCGCCACTTACTCCCCAGACAGGGATCATGGCCCGCGAGGGCGCCGACCTGGTATTGACCATTGATCGGTCGATTCAGTACACCGTTGAACAGCACCTCAAGCAAGGGCTTGTCGAATACGGGGCGCAATCCGGCACCATCATTGTGATGAACGTGCGCACCGGCGCGATCCTGGCCATGGCCAGCACGCCGTGCTTCGACCCTAACCGTTTCTACGAAGCGGATGCCGGCTCCTTCCTCAATCCGGCAACCAGCAAGCAGTACGAGCCGGGCTCGGTGATGAAGCTGGTTACGCTGGCTGCGGCGTTGGATTCCGGCATAGTTACCCCGCAGACAACCTATTATGATAGCGGCGTCATCCAGGTCGGCGGACATCTGTCCTACAACTGGGACCTCAGCGCCCCTGGGACCACCGACATGCAGACCATGCTCACCAACTCGCTCAACGTGGGCGCGGCAACCATCGCAACGTGGATGGGTCCCGAGATTTTCTACAACTATCTGGAGCGGTTCAACTTCGGCCGGCCAACCGGCGTTGATCTGGCCTCGGAGGCGGGAGGCACGGTCCACCGGCCAGGAAGTGAACTCTGGTCCGAATCGTTCCTGGCCACCAACTCCTACGGACAGGGCATTGCGGTTACTCCATTGCAGATGATCACCGCTGCCGCGGCGCTGGCGAACGATGGATATTTGATGAAGCCATACGTGGTGCAGGAGATCCGCCGCGAGGGCGAAGTGACGAGTCATGAGCCGGTCGTTTTGAGCCGGCCGGTGACGCCGGAAACAGCGCACATGATTAGCGCCATGGCGGTCAATGTGATCAACGACGGCACCAAATTGGCCAAACTTGATACCTATACGGTAGCGGGCAAGACGGGCACCGCGCAGATCCCGGAGAATGGCGTCTATTTGTCCGACGCGTCAATCGGCTCGTTTATCGGTTGGCTGCCGGCGGACAAGCCGGAGATTATCGTGTTGGTGAAAGTTGACAGACCCACCACGCAGCAGTGGGGCTCGCTGACCGCCGCACCGCTCTTTGCGGAGTTGGCCAAAGAGCTGGTGGTCATGCTGAACATCCCGCCCGATGCCGTGCGGCTGCAGGCCGAAGTAATGGAAGCGCGAGGCAACTAAATCATGACTGCCGGTGGAATGCACATGCCCGTGCTCTCGATGCAGGTAGAGACGAGATAATGCCAAAACTGGGCTTCTTCTTGGCGTTGTGGACTAACTACCACGCTACCGGCAATGAGGTTGACGTGGCCGATGTCGTTACCGACAGCCGCGAAGTGCGCCCCGGCAGCCTGTTCGTAGCCATCAGCGGCGAGCGGGTGGACGGGCACGACTATGTGGCCGAAGCCTTTGAAAATGGCGCGGTGGCTGCGCTGGTCTCACGTCCTATTGCCGGCGACTACCAGATCATTGACACCAACGCCGAGGCGATTCCGAATCCCATCGAAGGCGGGCGCTACCTGATATTGGTCAACGATCCCGTTGAGGCCATCCACAAGGCAGCAAAAGCCTGGCGCGATCAGTTTGACGTGCGGGTGATTGGCATCACCGGCAGCGTCGGCAAGACAACGACCAAGGAATTGACCCAGGCGGTATTGTCGAAGCGCTATCGCACGTTCAAGACTCCCGGCAATCGCAACAGTGTTTTGGGCATGCCGCCGGCGCTGTTTGGTTTGCGACCCTATCACCAATGCGCGGTGGTTGAGATGGGCATGTACACAACGGGCGAGATTGCCCTGATGTGCCAGATTGCCCGGCCGCAAGTCGGGGTGGTGACGATTATTGACGCCGTCCACATGGAGCGGGCCGGAAGTCTGGAGAACATCGTCCTGGCCAAGCAGGAGCTTGTGGAAGCGTTGCCGGCGGACGGGGTGGCGATATTGAATCTGGATGAGCCGCTGGTGATGGGCATGGCCGCCCACACACAGGCGCGGGTAATGACCTACGGCCTGGATTCCGGGGCCGATCTGTGGGCCAGCGACATCGAGTCAATGGGCTTGAGCGGCATCCGCTTTATCTTGCACGCGGGACAGGATGCGCTGCATGTGCAGGTTCCGTTGCTGGGCAGGCATAGCGTGCACACCGTGCTGCGAGCGGCGGCGGTTGGCCGGGTGGAAGGCATGGAGTGGGAGGAGATCATCTTCGGGCTTCAGTCTGGGCAAGCGCAGTTGCGTATCGTGACCGCCACCGGCCCGGATGGAGCGCTGATCCTGGATGATACCTACAATGCCAGTCCAGCATCAATGCTCGCCGCATTGAACCTGCTTGAGGATTTTGATGGCCGGCGAATTGCGGTACTGGGTGATATGTTGGAACTGGGCGACGCGGAAGAAGCTTCGCACCGCCTGGTGGGCAGCAGGGTGGCGCTGGTAGCGGATATTCTGGTCACCGTCGGCAGACTGGGCCGGATCATCGGCGAGGAAGCGCTGGCAGCCGGCATGGCGAAGGAAAATGTAAGGATAACGAATAGCATGGAGCAGGCCGCCTCAATATTGCAGGAGATCGCGGTCGCCGGGGATACAATTCTGGTCAAGGGATCCCGCGCCGTCAGGCTCGACGAGCTGGTATCGGTCATCAGCCGGCCGGAAGTGCCGGAGGGCGCGCTATGAACGTCCCGTTTGCGCTCACCCTGGGCGGCGTCACTTTTGTGCTGGCAGTGATTTGGGGCAGCCCGCTGATTGAAGTAATGCGCCGGCTGAAGCTGGGTAAGAAGATCCTCATCGAAGGGCCGCAGTCGCATATGTCTAAGGTGGGCACGCCGGAAATGGGCGGCATGTTGATTGTAGGCTGGACCGTAATCATCACTGCGGTGGTAAATAGCGTGCAGGCGCTAGAAACCTTTGAGGTCGCGGAGAGCGTCGCCATTCCGGTGGGCGTCATGCTGCTGTACGCAATTCTGGGCGGGATAGACGACTATCAGGGATTCCGCCGGAAGCCGGGCACGATCATGCTGGCCCGATACAAGATCTGGTATCAGGCCGCCATCGCGCTGGTGGCGACCCTCCTCATCTACTGGCAGTTGAACGACGGCCAGGGATGGGTGGCGATCCCTACCATCCCATTCCTGGTGGATATAGGCTTGCTTTACATTCCGGTGGCCGTGTTTGTGATCACAGCGTCAGCCAACGCGGTAAACCTGACCGATGGATTGGATGGCCTGGCGGGAATTATCGCCGCCACCGCCATTGGCGCATACGGCATCGTGGCGTTCTTGCAAGGACAGACGTTTCTGGTGAACTTCAGCTTCATCGTGGTGGGCGCGTGTTTTGCGTTTCTTTGGTTCAATGCCCATCCGGCGCAAATGTTCATGGGTGATGTCGGCTCCCAGGCGCTCGGCGGGGCGCTGGGCGTGGTGGCATTGATGACCAATCAATGGCTGATCTTGCCGATTATCGCCCTGGTCCCCGTGGCGACGACGCTCTCTTCCATGATTCAGGTGGCGTCCGCAATGCTCTCTCGGCGCTTCCTGGGTCGCGATATCCGGCCCTTGCGGATGGCGCCGCTGCACAATCATTTCGTGTTAATGGGTTGGAGCGAAACCCAGATTGTGCAACGCTGGTGGTTGATTGGCCTGTTGGCGGCCATGGTGGGCATTGCCCTGGCGATGGTCTAGTGATTCGTGATGTACAGACTCGATGAGCAGTGGAACTTGAGCACGAAGCTAGATCCGTTGTCCGGCAAGCGGGTGGTAATCGTCGGTCTGGCCCGGCAGGGAAAGGCGTTCGCGCGGTTCGCCGCCGGAGCAGGCGCAAAGATTGTGGTGACCGATTTACGTTCCGCGGAGCGGCTGGCGCCGGAAGTGGATGAGCTGGCAGACATAGAAATGGAACTGGTCCTGGGCGAACATCCGGAAAGGCTCCTCGACGGCGCGGATATGCTGGTGATCAGCGGCGGCGTGCCGGCAGACATCCCCCTGGTGCAGAGCGCCCGCCGGCGGGGTATTCGCGTCTCCAATGACTCGCTGGAGTTTATGCTGCGCTCGCCGGCGACGGTCATCGGCATAACCGGTTCGGCCGGAAAAACCACCACCACGGCGCTGACCGGAGCGATCGGCCGGGAATCCGGGCGACGAACATGGGTCGGGGGCAATATCGGCCGCTCAATGCTGGATGACCTGGCCGAGATGCGCGCAGGCGATCTGGCAGTTCAGGAGTTGTCCAGTTTTCAATTGGAGCTTTGGGATCAAAGTCCGCCGGTGGCGGCAGTGCTGAATATCACGCCAAATCATCTGGACCGGCATAAGACGATGGCCGTCTATGAGGCTGCAAAGGCCAATATCGTGCGCTACCAGTCCGTGGAGGACATTGCTGTGTTATGCGCGGACGACCCCCGGGCGCGAGCATTGCAGCGGCAGACGCCGGGGCGCGTCCGGCTGTTTAGCTTGCGCGAGCAGGTGGCCGATGGAGCGTACGTAGCCGGCGGACAGGTCTGGTTGCGCAATTCCGGCGAAACAGCCGAGGCGGTCTGCGATGTAAACTTGGTGCGCCTCAGAGGACAGCACAATCTGCTCAATGTGCTGGCCGCCGTCACCATGGCCGACTCAATTGGGGTTGAGAAGCCGGCCATGCGGGAAGCGATCGCAACCTTCACCGGCGTTGAGCATCGCCTGGAATTAGTAGCCAGGGTGGCCGGCGTGCTGTACGTCAACGATTCCATTGCTACCGCGCCTGAGAGAGCGCTTGCCGCCATAAATGCTTTCTCGGAGCCAATAATTCTGTTGGCCGGGGGACGGGACAAAGATCTGGACTGGCGCGAATGGGTGCAGGAGGTGAACCGCACAGTCAAAACCGTCGTGTTGTTTGGTGAGTTAGGTGAGTTATTAGAAACGTTGTTGAAGGGAGACAAAGAAGGGCGAGAGCAGATCGACGCCTGCACAATCGTGCGGGTGGAATCGCTTGAACAGGCATTGCCGATCGCCGCCAGACTGGCGCTGCCTGGCGATGTGGTCTTGCTTTCACCCGGCGGCACGAGCTTCGATGCCTACGCTGATTTCGCGGCTCGTGGCGAAGTGTTTCGAGAACTGGTGCTTTCGTTGCCGGACAGCAATCAGAGCGCTGCCCCGGCCAGGGGCAAGAGTTCTCAGACAAGAATTGAGTGAGTCTATAATGGCCTCCGTAACCGTAATTCGCAAGAACAGCAACCGTGTCGGCCCCGCCATCCGTTTTAGGTTTGACTACTGGTTGCTGCTCGCAATCTCAGGGCTTCTCGTGTTCGGCATGCTGATGGTCTATAGCAGTACCTTCGACCTGGGTATGCGCGTATTTGGGGACCCAACACATTACTTCAAGCGCCAGCTTGTGGCCATGGTTCTGGGCATAGGTATCACCGCGGTCGTGGTGCAGTTCGACTATCACATCCTACGCCGCTTCTCGATCCCGATCATCGCCGGCACGCTGCTGGCGCTGACCGTGTTGCTCGTGGTCGGGGAGGAAAACTTCGGCGCAGTGCGCGGTCTTTACCAGAACTCCTTTCAGCCTTCGGAAGTGGCAAAGCTGGCGACGATTCTGTACATAGCGCATTGGCTTTCTTCCAAAGGGGATCGCATCAAGCACGTTACCTACGGCCTGGTGCCCTTCGCCACGATCACCGGCGTGGTCTGCTTCCTGATCGTGCAGCAGCCGGACCTGAGCACCGCCGGCCTGATCGGGATAACCAGCTTCATCATGTTCTTCGTCGCCGGGGCCAGTTGGCTGCAAATTCTCCTCACCTCCGCGGCAGGTGCGACGATCTTCGGATTCCTGATGGTGACTGCCCCCCATGCGACGGCTCGTGTGGTGGCCTGGCAGGAAGTGTTGCGCGATCCGGATCAGGCGATCTGGCAGGTGAGGCAGGCGTTCATCGCCCTGGCCGGCGGCGGCCTGACTGGCGTGGGGCTGGGCAACAGCACCCAGAAGTTCGGCATCTTGCCGGCGGCGCACAACGACGGCATCTTCGCCATCCTGGGCGAGGAGTTGGGACTGATCGGCTGCCTGGCGGTCATCGCCCTGTTTGCGCTGCTGGTCTGGCGAGGATTCCTCGCTGCCCAGCGCGCCCGTGACAGCTATGGCTTTTTGCTGGCCCTGGGAATTACCTGCTGGCTGGGCATTGAAGCGCTGATGAACATCGCGGTCATTACGGCGGTGATTCCTTTTACCGGTATACCATTACCGTTTATCAGCTATGGCGGCTCATCCCTGCTAGTCTCGTTGCTTGGTGCAGGGCTGTTGTTAAATATTTCGCGTGATGCCGGACTCAGCAAAAAGGTGCAGCCGAATCCGCCCACGACGGAGACAGGGCGTGAAAGTGTTGATATGCGCCGGCGGTACCGGCGGACACATATACCCGGCGCTGGTGGTAGCTGATGAACTGCGCCGGCGCGGCCTTTCGACAGAGGATATCCTGTGGATCGGAACCCGTGATCAAATGGAGGAAGTGTTGGTCCCTCGGGCCGGGTTAACGTTGGAGACGATTGCCGGTGGTCCCATTGCGGGCATGCCGCTTTCTGCCCGCCTGGTCAATTCGATCCGGTTGGCCTGGAGCGTCTTGCTCGCTTCGGCGATCATTGGGCGGTTCCGGCCGGATGTCCTCTTCATGACCGGCGGCTATGTCAACGCTCCGGTGGCTGTCGCGGCCCGGCTGAGACGGGTACCGGCGGCGATCTATCTGCCGGACATTGAACCGGGCAGCGCCGTGAAGAGACTAAGCCGGTTGGTGAACCGGATCGCCTGCACAGCCCCCGAATCGCAAAATTACTTCCCGGCCGGTAAGAGTGTAGTCACCGGCTACCCGGTAAGGTCTGAATTTCGGGACGCAGCTAAGCTGGACAAAGCCGAGGCGCTGGCGCACTTCGGATTGCATCCGGGACGACCGACCCTGCTGGTCTTCGGCGGCAGTCGCGGGGCGCGCAGCATCAATCGGGCGGTGATGTCCGCCTTGCCCGAACTGCTGACCAGGGCCCAAGTCATCCACATCAGCGGCAACCTGGATTGGCCGGAGGTCAGCGCGAACAGTGACAGGTTGCCCGAGTCGCTACGGCGCTTCTACCGGCCCTACGCCTATCTCCATGATGAAATGGGTGTAGCCTGGCGTGCAGCGGACTTGGTAGTCGCCCGGGCCGGCGCGGGCATACTGGGTGAAAGCCCGGCAATGGCTACGCCAACCATTCTGGTTCCCTATCCGCATGCCTGGCGATACCAGAAGGTTAACGCCGACTATCTGGTGAAACGAGGGATGGCGATCCGGCTGGACGATGAACGGCTGGCGGAGGAATTGTTGCCGGTGGTTACCGGCCTGCTATTTGATGACGAGCGGTTGGCCGTGATGGCTGCGTCCGCCGGCGCCCTGGATGTGCCGGATGCGCCCGGAAAACTGGCTAACCTGCTGGTAATGCTGGGGAAAGACCATGATTGATCTTGCCATCATCTTCTTCTTCATGTTGAGCATCTTTAGCGTCATTGGCTACCTCCGGGGCTGGCAAAGAGAAGTGATCGCGATGGCCGGTCTGGTCGCTGGCATGGCCGCGTTGAGCCAGTTCGCTTACCTCACCCTCAATGCCCTGCACCTCGTGCCGCCGCCGGGGCCGGTTACGCCGGAGGTGCTGCAACAGAGGGCGACTCAATTCTGGTTGCAGGCGATCTTTCTGTGCATGATAGCATTCTTCAGCTATCAGTTTGTGGGCCGATTCGCGGACCTGCTGACGCGGGGCCGGTTTGGCGACAAGATACGCTCCGGCATGGAAGCCCGGATCACCGGCATGCTATTTGGACTCGTGAACGGCTACCTGTTCATTGGCGCGCTGTGGGGATTCATGGAATACATCGTGGCCAGCGGAGGCTATCAACGACTCCCTCAAGGCGAGCCATATCCGTTTGCGCCGAACATCATCCTGCGTCCGGCGGTGGAATCCATGGCCTATGCGGTGGCCGGCTGGTTGCCGCAGCATTTCAGCCCCACCACCTGGCTGATTGCCTTCTTTATTGTCTTTTTCATCGTGTTGATTGCGCTGATTTAGTGGTCCTCTCGCTAACTGAGGACAAAACCCCGCAGGTCTTTCACGGGTTTTGCCGCCGAGCGAGCATACTCAGCAAGACCTGCGGAGTTTCTATAAAGATTTAGCGAGAGAATCATTTAGTGCTTGTCTCGCGAAATGGCGACGATACGCTGCCGGCCCCATCATATGGCTCTGATACCGAATCAGGCCGGCGTGGTTTGCACAGAGAAGTATTGAGTAAGTAGCTTTAGATGATGCTCGAACAGGTTGTCAGCCCACAAAGAGCAACGCACGGGCACGGTCGCCGGCATTTTCATCTTGTTGGCATCGGCGGCAGCGGCATGTCTGCCATTGCCTGGGTGCTCCTCGGTCGCGGCTTCAAGGTGTCCGGTTCCGATCTGCGTCGCAGCAAGTTGACCGATGAGCTGGAGGCCGCCGGCGTGACCTTCTACCTGGGCCATGCCGCTACCCACGTGCAGGGCGCTGACACCGTAGTTATCTCTTCAGCCATTCCGCCGGCAAACCCGGAACTATTAGCGGCCCGACAGGCGAAGTTGCCGATCCTGAAGCGGTCGGATTTGCTGGGCCAACTGATGTTGGATCGGCTGGGCATTGCCATCGCCGGAACGCACGGCAAGACTACCACAACCGGCATGGTGGCCGAGATACTCATTCACGCCGGGCTGGACCCGACGGTTATCCTGGGGGGAACATTGCCCTCCATCGGCAGAAGTGGCCGGGCCGGGCTGGGCCTGCCATTCCTGGTAGAGGCCGATGAGTATGATCATATGTTCCTCGGCCTGCACCCGCGAATCGCGGTGATTACGAACATCGAGCATGACCATCCCGATCTGTTCCCAACGCGCGATGACTATCAAACGGCATTTCAGCAGTTTGCCTCATTGGTTCCGCCACAAGGCGCCCTCATCGCATGTTTGGACGATCCCGGGGTGCGCTGGCTGCTGCAACATGCGCCGGCGGGCGTAGACCTGATCGGCTACGGTCTGGCCCACGGCGAAGCGGCCGCTATTGCCGGCCAGTGGCTTTCCGCGGTGGAGATGCGACCTAATCCGCTGGGCGGCTTCGACTTCCTGGTGACGAGCGACGGCGAAACGTTAGGCCTGCTACGTCTGCGCGTGCCCGGCCACCACAACGTGCGTAACGCCCTGGCGGCGGTAGCGGTCGCCATGACAATGGGTGTGCCATTTAACGTTACCCGCGAGGCGCTGGCGGGGTTTGGCGGCATCAGCCGGCGATTCCAGCTGGTTGGTGCCTTAGGCGATGTCGTCGTCATTGACGATTACGCACACCATCCGACGGAGATCCGGGCGACTCTGGCGGCGGCACGCCAGCAATATCCCGGCCGGCGAATCTGGGCAATTTGGCAGCCGCACACATTTAGCCGCACGCAGTTGCTGATGGAGGAGTTTGCATCAGCCTTTGAAGACGCGGACCGGGTGATCGTGCTGGACATTTATCGTAGCCGGGAGGCATTTACCACGGAGATCAACAGCGGCGCGGTTGTGGAGAAGATGGCGCACCCTTATGCGCGCCATGTCGGCCGGCGGGAGGATGCGGCCGGTTATGTGCTCGACCGCGTGCGGCCGGGTGATGTAATCTTGACCCTTGGCGCCGGCGATGGTGATGAGGTGGGGCGCTGGATTCTTGAAGGATTGCAGGACGCAAAGACGAGTCGCAGCCGGTGAGTTTCTCGTGCGCGCCGGCTGAAATGGTGGCGTTAGAAAAGTGAGGGCATCTAAGAAGATGGATTTGCAAACTCAGTCGCTGGAGTCAAAACTGGATCGCTTCACGGAGCTATTTGGAGAGCGGTTTAAGCGCAACGAGTCGCTGGCGCGTTATACATCCGCGCGCGTCGGCGGCCCGGCTGCCCTTTTCCTGACGGTCACAAATGCCACCGAGCTGCAGCTTGCCGTTGAATTGGCCTACGCCAACGGCATTCCCTATTTTATCCTGGGCGGCGGGTCGAACGTGCTCATCGCCGACGCCGGCTACAATGGGCTGGCGATCATGAATCGGGCGCGGAACGTTTCCTTCCGGCATAGCGGTCTGGGGGTCGTTTGCGCCGTTGATTCCGGTATGAACCTCTCGTCGCTGGCCCGGCAGTGTATCGCCAAGGGGTTGGGCGGGCTGGAGTGGGCGATTGGCGTGCCGGGCACGGTTGGCGGGGCGGTCGTCGGCAATTCCGGCGCTCACGGCGGGGACATGAAGAGCGCCTTGTTAGCGGCTACGATCTGGGAGCCGGGCTACGGCGTGCGCATCTACAGCAGCGATGAGTTGGAGTATGGCTATCGGGACAGTGTGCTGAAGCGCGAACATGACTCTGATGACCCCCGGCGGGTGGTGCTTTCAGCAGAATTGGAGCTGAAGCCGGAGGCCGTTGAGGTGTTGATGGCCCGGGCAGACGGCTTTACGGCGCACCGGAAGCAAAGTCAGCCGGGCGGGGCCAGCATGGGCTCCATGTTCAAGAACCCGGAGCATTACTACGCCGGCTATTTGATCGAGGCTGCGGGTCTCAAGGGCTACGCCAACGGCGGGGCCAGGATCTCGGAGAAGCACGCCAACTTCTTCGTGAATGAGAATGACGCCACCGCAGAAGAGGTGCGCGGGCTGATTGCCGAGGCCTGGCACGCGGTGCGTGAGCAATTTGGCGTGGAACTCGAGCTGGAAGTCGAGTTGATCGGCGACTGGCGCTTTGATGAGGATATGTTGCCGGAGTGAGCAAGCGAAACAAGATCAGAGTCGGCGTAATCTTCGGCGGTCGCTCAGGCGAGCATGAAGTCTCCCTGATGTCCGCGCAGTCGGTCATGGCTGCCATCGATCGCGAGAAGTATGAGGTGATCCCGGTAGGGATTACGCGGCAGGGTCGTTGGCTGGTGGGCGACGCGATGAGCGCGCTTACGGCCGGCTCCGAAGCGATGGCCCGGCCGGCCACGCTGCTTCCGGATCCACACCAGGCGGCGCTAATGGAGATTCACGAGCTGAACGGCGCGCCGGCGGCGCTGTTGCCGGAGGCGGCGCTGGATGTGGTAATTCCAGTCTTGCACGGCCCGTTTGGCGAGGACGGAACGGTACAGGGGCTACTGGAACTGGCCGGCATTCCTTACGTGGGGGCCGGCGTGGTTGGCTCCGCAGTGGGTATGGACAAGGCGATTTTTAAGCAAGTCATGGTCGCCAATCAGATTCCGGTGTTGCCCTGGCAGCTCGTGCGCCGTTCGGAATGGGAGGCGGATCGGGAAGGCGTCATCAGCCGGCTGGAGACCGCGCTCTCCTATCCGATGTTCACCAAGCCGGCCAATCTCGGTTCCAGCGTCGGGATCAGCAAGTGCCGTGACCGGCAAGGACTGGCCGCCGGACTGGATGAGGCGGCCGGCTACGACAGGCGCATCGTTGTCGAGCAAGGAGTCAACGCCCGCGAGCTGGAAGTATCTGTCCTGGGTAATGATGATCCGGTGGCCAGTATAGTCGGCGAAATCCGGCCGAGGCGAGAGTTTTACGATTATGTGGCCAAATACATTAGCGACGATTCTGAGCTGATTATCCCGGCCGTGCTGGAGCCGGAGATGGAAAGGGCCGTGCGCGATCTGGCCGTGCGGGCTTACCTGGCTATTGACTGCGCCGGTTTGGGCCGGGTTGACATGATTCTTGACCGGGACAGCAATCGCGTCTATTTGAACGAGATCAACACCATGCCCGGCTTCACCCGGATATCCATGTACCCCAAGTTGTGGGAAGCAAGTGGTTTGAACTACAGCGAGTTGCTGGACCGCCTTATTGAGCTGGCTCTGGATCGACACGAGGACAGGATGCAATCGCGGACTGACTATACCGCGCCGGAGGCCGGATGACGGCTGACGATCAGCGCCCGCCCAGGCGAAAGCGGTTGCGAAAGCAGCCCAGGGTACGCCGGATCAATGCCAGCGCCACGATGGCCATGCCGAGCATGCGTGTGCCGGCTACCGCCAACCGCCGACGAAAGCGCAACATTGGCCGGCTACGCATTCCGGGTGAAGCTACGCGTCGCGTCCTTCTATCGGCGCGCTGGGCGAGCCTGCTGCTGTTGGTGCTCTCAGTTGGGGCGCTGGCGATTATCGGGCTCAATGAGGACTTCTACGTGACCTTTATTCCGGTAGACGGCGTGGCGTCGATCTCGCCGGAGGAGATAGTGGCGGCAAGCGGCCTGGCCGGCGCGCACGTGTTTTCCGTTGATCCGGGAACGGTGGCAGAAAATATCAGCGAACTGCCGGGCGTCATTTCGGCCACAGTTAAGTTGAGTTGGCCGAATGAACTGCAAATCTCGATTCGCGAGGACGCGCCGGTGGCGATATGGGTGCAAGATGAAAAGCAATACTGGGTCAGCAAGGAAGGGGCGCTGCTGCCGGCGCGGATGACGGTGGGTGGCCTATTGGTGATTGAGGCTGAGGGATTGATCCTGCCAGGTGCGGATGCGGAAGATCCGGTCGCCGTTGAGGATGAAGCGGTTGAGGAAGCAGAACCGGCAGCAGGAAACCCATATCTGCCGCCGGAGATTTTGGCCGGGGCGTTGGAACTGCAACAGCTCATACCCGGCTTGACCAAGCTCTACTACGATCCGAGCGGCGGCTTGAGTTTTCAAGACAGCGGTGGTTGGCGCGCATATTTCGGCAGCGGTGACAACATTATTGGGAAGATGGCGCTTTATGACGCAGTCATCGCGGACCTGCTTTCACGCAACCTGACCCCGCAATACGTCAGTGTGGTGAATGTTGAGAAGCCATATTATCGAGCGGATGGCCTGACAGAAGGTCTGGAGGAAGATGGTTAGGGTTTGAGGCTACTTCTCGGCCATCAAATGCTGACCCCATTAGGTGCAGAGATATGGATGGGGTAGTTTTCGGTCTAGACATTGGAACCACCAAAGTGTGCGCCCTGGTTGGCGAGCTGCGCGGACGTGAGTTGCGCATCATCGGCCTGGGCAACGTGCCGTCCGGCGGGATGAGCAAGGGAAACATCGTTGATGTGCGCGATGCATCCGTAGCCATTGCCAAGGCGGTTGAGCAGGCGGAACAGACTTCCGGCTATGATTTGCGGCGCGCCTATGTCAGCATGGCCGGCGAGCACATTGACTCGCTAAACAGCCGGGGATCTATTGCCATTCGGCGTAGGGACGGGGGAATCATGCCGGAAGACATCGAGCGCGCCCTGGCAACCGCCCAGACGCTGGTGCCGGTGCGCCAGGACCGGAGCATTGTCCACCTGGTTCCGCGCCACTATCGCATTGACAGCACTCAGGTAAACAGCCCCATCGGGATGCACGGGACTTTGCTGGAAGTTGACGCCCACGTGGTGACCGGCCGTAAATTGGCCCTAAAGAACCTGGGCAAGTGCACTGAGACGGTCGGCCTGGAGGTGGAGGAGTTCGTGCTGAACTCATTGGCATCCGGCGAAGCGGTGCTTGACCCGAACGAGCGGGCGATGGACGTGATTGTGGCGGACATTGGCGGCGGCACAACGGACGTCGCGCTCTACACCCAGGGCAGCGTCTTCCACACTAAGGTATTGCCCATCGGCGGCTATCATGTGACCAATGACATCGCCATTGGGCTGCGGGCGCCGTTTGAGATCGCCGAACGAGTGAAGATCCAGTATGGCGATTGCCGGCCCGATAAGATTGACGCCGCTTCGGAGTTCAGGGTAATGCCCTTTGGCGGCGAAACCATCCGCGTCGGCCGGCAAGACCTGGCTGCGGTCATTGAGGCGCGCATGGAAGAGATCTTTAACATGATCCTGGACGAGGTGCGAAGCTCCGGCTATGGGGGCTTACTGCCGGCGGGTATCGTGCTGACCGGCGGCGCGGCTCAACTGCGGGGCATCACCGAAGTCGCTGAGCGCGTGTTGGGTGTGCCGGCCCGCGTGGCGTCCCCGCGAAACCTGGTGGGTCTGGTTGAAACCCTGCGCAGCCCGGCTTATGCCACAAGTGTCGGCCTGCTGCGTTGGGCGACCAGCGATCACCTACTCTACAGGCCGCGCGATTCGCAGGGGCAGTGGGGAAAGAAGATAGGCTACTTCCTGAAGGCATTCTTGCCGGGCTGAGTCCGATCGGAGATGGGTATGGCTATTGCACAACGAAGGAACACAATCAGCACAGGAGTGAGCCGGAAGTAATTCAGTTCCTGTTAGAAACGAGACGTAGGAAATCGTCGCCAGGTTATTAAGAGAACCGTAGAAAGCAGAATGAGGGGTTAGATATGTTTAATGAATACAAGCGACCAAGAGAAGTACAGCGAGCTCCCACGTTAGAGGGAGCCGCGCTCATCCGCGTTGTGGGCATTGGCGGCGGCGGCAGCAATGCCATTAACCGGATGATTGACGCCGGCATTGTCGGAGTGGACTTTGTGGCGATCAATACCGACAGTCAGGCGTTGCAGGCAAGCCGGGCCAAGCTGCGGCTGCATCTGGGCGAACGGGCAACCCGCGGCCTGGGCGCCGGCGGCGACCCGGAGGTCGGCACCAAGGCGGCCGAGGAGTCTGAAGAAGAGATCCGCCAGGTACTGAGCGGCTCCGATATGGTCTTTGTAACCGCCGGAATGGGCGGCGGCACCGGCACCGGGGCATCTCCGATCATTGCCAAGGTGGCTCGCGCTGAGGGCGCTCTGACCATTGGCGTGGTCACTCGCCCGTTTTCGTTCGAGGGCGCCCGGCGGAGCAAGTCCGCCGAAGAGGGCATCGAGAGATTGAAGGAACACGTGGACACCCTGATCGTGATCCCGAATGATCGCCTGTTGGAAACCGCCGACAAACGGGTGACCCTGGTGGACTCGTTCCGCATGGCCGACGATGTGCTCCGGCAGGGCATCCAGGGCATCAGCGAATTGATCACCGTGCCCGGCTTGATCAACCTGGACTTCGCCGACGTGCGCACCATCATGTCGCAGGGCGGCGCAGCCCTGATGGCCATCGGCCACGGCTCCGGCGACGACCGGGCGCTGATTGCCGCCGAGCAGGCGTTGTCTAACCGCCTCCTCGACGTGACTATTGACGGCGCGCGCGGCATCCTGTTCAACGTGACCGGCGGCAACAATCTGAGCCTGTATGAGATCAATCAGGCTGCCAGCATTATTCGTGAAACGGCGCACCCGGATGTAAACCTCATCTTCGGCGCGGTTGTGGACGAGTCAATGCGCGACGAGATCCGCATCACGGTCATCGCTACCGGCTTCGAACATCAGATTACCAATATGCGCCGGGTAGCGCCGCGCAACGTGAATGTGGAGCGGCGAGAAAAACCAACCCACCCTCCGGTACGTGAGCCGGTGATGGTTGAACCAACGCGACCGGCTCCGCAACCTGAACCAACGCCTGAGCCTCCCAGCCGGGACAAGGGCAATTCATTCCGACTTGAGGACATTGAGATCCCCGCTTTTCTACGGCGACGTAAGTAAGAAAGGTCACGGGTGCGGCGCGCCGGAACCGCCGCCGCGCGCCGCATCCGTCAACCAATGAGTCGCAGAAGAGCGAGCGTATTCAGGATCGCTTTGGGTACAAACGAACTCCGGCTGGCATATTCCTGGTCCTTGCTACCGTCCGGACTACGTTCCGAACAGTGGGCGTTATTGCCTGACGCCCCAAGTCCGTCGAGGGTGGGTAGCCTACCCCACAGATAGTTGCCGTCGCTCAATCCACCGCGCGCCTCGGGGTGCACCTGGATGCCGATGGTCGAACCCACTTCGCGCCAGATGTCGAACAGACGCCTGGTGGCTTCGTTGTGGTTCCAGGGCGGCATGGTGCGCACGAGGTCAATCGTCACCCGGCATCCATAGCCGTCGGCTGAATTAGAGACGGGCGGCTGATCAGCGAGCGCCAACAATCGCTCAATCCCCTGTTCAAAGACCTCCGTCGAGTAGGCGCGCATCTCAACCATCGCCGTTGCAAAGTGGGGTACCCGGTTCACCACCGTACCTCCGGCTATTGTGCCGGCATTGAAGGTGATGTGACGCTCATAATCGGTGAGACCGGCGATCTGGCCGATGATGTGCGCCATCTGGACAATGGCGTTTGCGCCCTGCGCGTGGGATGTGCCGGCGTGTGCGGCCTTTCCTTCAACGTTGACGCGGAAGACCGCCATCCCTTTGCGAGCCACGACTATCCGCGCTCCATCGCCGTTCAACTTTCCACCCTCGAAGACCAGGCATGCCAGGGTCCTATCGGCCGGCAGCTGCTCCAAGCATAGCCGGCCAAAATCCTCGCCATCGCTCTCCTCCGCTGCGTCCAGGAGCACCAGCCAGGTGATATCCTCGAAGACCTCGGGCGCGAACTCGTGGATTGCCTGCAACATCATGTAGATCAACACGGTGCCGCCCTTAATATCCACTGCGCCCGGCCCGTATAGCCGGTCGCCCTCTATCCGCCAACTGAAGTCATTCCGCACTTCTTCTGCAGCCGGGAAGACGGTGTCCAAATGCGAGACCAGGCCGATGGTACGATCGCTGGTTCCTCTGCGGGCCAATATCAGGTGGCTGCCAAATGTCGGGTGAACGGAAGGCCGGCGCTCGGCTTCGAAGCCTAATGAATGGAAGTATTCGGCGGTCATGTCTCCCAGGGCGTTTACACCGGCGGGATTAGCGGTGAAGCTGTTGATTTCCACCATCCGGCTAAGCATATCAACATAGGCCGGCAGCCTTTCCTCGAAATATGATTGCAGTTTCATTCGGTCTATCGCAGGGTCCATGATGTTGCTCCATTCCTCGTTGGCTGCTGCTGAGATCCTCTTGCCATCTCCCCTCGCAAATCCTTCGGCCTTTTACAATAACCTTTACCTGGTGAGCTTGTGCGGCCATGCCTACGGGGGATTAAGGCGAGTTTGCGCGAGGGTCTCTCTGTCCGCCGAATTATACCGGCGCGCATTGCAGCGGCACACCGGCGCGTCTCACCGCCGCCGAAACGACTTGCCGGGCTTTGCTTCTGCTTTGTTTGCGGTACACTTTTGCTCCGGATTCGGCAGCCAAAGCGCGGTGTACGCAATCGCTGAAGGCTGCCGATGCAGAGAGGAGGATTCATTAATGCGTGGTGTGATCGCTGCTGGAGGAGAGCTGACGGCGCAGGCCGGCTACTCGATGCTTGAACAGGGGGGAAACGCCGTTGATGCGGCCGTGGCGGCTGCCTTTGCATCTTTCATCGCTGAGGCCGGCGTGGTGCATTTGGGTGGCAGCGGCCTGGCTCAGATCTTCGATCCTGCCACGCAGCGTACGATTGTGTACGATTTCTTTAGCGCAATGCCCGGCCTCGGCGGGAACGGCCTCCCAGACCGGCTGGACTTCGAGAAGGTGACGATTGATTTCGGGGCGACCACCCAGGATTTTCACCTGGGGCGCGGCGCGGTAGCTGTGCCGGGGAATATCTTTGGCCTCTGCCGCCTGGCCAGCGATTTTGGTCGCTTGCCGTTGGAGTCTCTGCTGCAGCCGGCGCTTAAGCTGGCCCGCGAAGGGGCGGTGCTGGACGCATTTCAAGCTGACACCTGCGAGCTGCTGCGCCCGCTGTATGTGCACACGGCCGGGGTGAGGCAGATATTCGCTCCGCAGGGTCGCATGATCCGGGCCGGGGAGGCGATCTTTTTCCCAGACCTGGCCGGCACCCTGAGTGAGTTGGCCCGGCAGGGTGAGGCTTACCTGCGTGACGGCGCGCTGGCCCAGGCGATTATCGAGGATCAGCAAGCTAACGGGGGAGTACTCACCTCGCAAGACCTGGCGAGTTACCAGGTCGGGCAGCTGGAACCGATCTGTATTCAGTATCGTGACTATGAGGTCTTCCTTCCCCCGCCCTGTTCGACTGGAGGGGTGTTGATCGCCTTTTCGCTTAAGCTGCTTTCGCATTTCGATGCCGGCGCGCTTGAGCACGGGTCGGCGAGCCACCTGAGTCTGCTCCACGAGGTGATGGCGGCGACGACAAGGGCCAGATTAGAGTGGGATAGGCTGTCCGCTGAGCTGCCGGCTGACGAGGCGGTCCAGCGCTTCCTGGATGATGACTTCGCCGGCCAATTCGCCAATGAGATAAAGGAGGCCATCGCAAATCGCAGACCGGCGACCGTTCTGCCGGAGGAGCCCGGACCGGGTAATACCAGCCACCTCAGCGTCGTTGATGAAGATGGTATGGCGGTCGGTCTGACCACTACCGCAGGTGAGACGGCCGGCTATGTCGTCCCAGGGACCGGTTTCATCCCCAACAACATCCTCGGTGAAGAAGATTTGAACCCGCACGGCTTTCACAAATGGCCAGCCGGGCAGCGAATCCCGACCATGATGGCTCCCACTTTCGTATCGCTGAATGGGAAGATACGGCTGGTGGTAGGCAGCGGAGGGAGTATTCGCATCCGCAGCGCCATTCTGCAAACGCTCAGCAATCTGCTGGATTTCGGCATGGACCTGGAAACAGCCGTGAACGTATCGCGCGTGCACGTAGAAAACGGCGTGCTGCAGTGCGAATGGGGCTATGATGCGCGAGCGGTGGATCAACTGGAATCCTGGGGCTACAGGATGAATCGTTGGCGGACTCGCAGCATCTACTTCGGCGGCGCGCACTCGGTGGCGCGGGCGGAAGACGGCCGGCTGACCGGAGCCGGCGATTCGCGCAGAGGCGGAGCGACGGCTGAGGTCCGCTAAGAACTGTGGTCCCGGCCGCAACAACTGCCGGCTGCACGTTCGCAACAAACCCGCTAGAATCACCGTCCAATACCTTGCTGGCGCCCTGTCAGGCAGAATCATGCATCAATTTTCCCGGAAACTATTTCAACGAGCGCCGGCGATTGACCCAATTCAGTTTCCGGGAAAACGTAGTAGCCAAGTTAACTGAGCGCTGGGATACGATTTAATGCCCTGGTTTGAAGTTGCCGGTAATTTGCATATGCACACGCCATACTCCGATGGCGAGAAGTGGCATAAAGAGATCGCGGCTGATGCGATCCGGGCCGGCCTGGATTTCGTGATCGTTACTGACCACAATTTGTGGGTAGATGGGGTGCAGGGCTACTACGAGACCGATGAAGGCAGGGTTCTGCTCTTGACCGGCGAAGAGGTGCACGATACCCTCCGCGAGCCGCAGGCCAATCATTTCCTCGCCTATGGAGCGGACCGGGAGTTGTATCGCTGCGCGCCGCATCCTCAGGAGCTGATCAACATGACCCGCAAAGCCGGCGGATTTGGCTTCCTGGCGCACCCCTTTGAATTGGACATACCATTGATCAGGGAGGGCGGCGACCTAGGCTGGAAGAATTGGGAAGTGACCGGCTACACCGGCCTGGAGATCTGGAACTACATGTCCAGCTTCAAGAATGAGGTCTCCCGTTTCGTGCGTAGCCTGAGGATCCGCAACCTCTTCTATTGGAAGTTGCGCGTTCTGCCCCTGGTTTTCAGGCCGGAGAGGCTGGTCGTAGGGCCGGAGCGAGAGGTGCTTGAAAAGTGGGACGCCCTTCTGGCTGAGGGTAGGCAAATCGTCGCTATCGGCAATAGCGACGCGCACGGCACAGAGCTGAGCTTCGGACCGATCCGGCGGGTGGTATTTCCCTACGAGTTTCTCTTTCGGGCGGTCAACACTCATCTGCTGCTGCCGGAGGAGCTGACCGGCGATTTGACACATGACAAGGCGCTGATCCTGCAGGCAATCGGCAGCGGGCATGCCTGGGTTGGCTATGATATGGCTGCTCCCACTAAAGGCTTTCGCTTCAGCGGTCAGGGAATAACCAAGGGGATTATGGGGGACGAGATTAAACTGGATGCCGGCGCGACGCTGCAGGTGCTGGCGCCGGCGAGGGCCCGGATTCGACTGCTGCGCCACGGAGAAGTGGTCGCCGAGGTACAGAATGAGCCAAATTTGACCCATATTCCACTGGAAGAAGGCGCCTATCGCGCGGAGTGTCTGGTGAAGTTTGAGGGTAAGGAACGGGGCTGGATCTATAGCAACCCGATTTATCTGGTTTAGGATCCCCTCGCCGGATATGGCCCAGGCCCCGCAGCTCGCCGGGATGTAGTCCGGCGGGGTTTGTTACGAGCCTGGCGACCGCGCCATTGGCCGCCTGGCGCAAAGCTACTTTACGAAACCGATCTCTGCCGGGGGCCAGTAGGATGCCCAGGCTTTCCCCAATATCTGCTCCATGGGGACCGGGCCGAAGAAGCGCGAGTCGTTTGAGACGCTGCGATTGTCGCCCATCACAAAGATATTTCCTTCCGGCACGATAAACGGCCCATAGTTCTGCTGGCGCGTAATTGGCAGGTACGCTTCCGGTAAGAGCACGCCATTGATGAAGACGTGATTCTGCCGGATTTCCACCATCTCGCCGGGTAGCCCAATTACCCGCTTGATTAACGGCAACTCGAACTGCTCCAGCCGGACCACCACGATGTCTCCCCGTTCCGGCAGTTCGAAGCGATAGCTGAGCTTTTCGACAATCAACCGCTGGCCGGTGCTCAAGGTTGGTTCCATGCTGCCGCCGTGCACTACGGTCGCTTGAGCAATGAAGTAAATTACGAGAAAGGTGATGATGGCAGTCTGGACCCCCATTGCCAATATGCTGCGGATGAAGCGGCCCAGCCGCCCCAGCAGAGAGGGGTCCAACACGTCCTCATCTTCCGAATCCGGTATAGACTGCGTCAGGGCATCCGGGTCATAAGGTGAGTTGCTTCGCTGCATCACTATCGTCTACGCTGGTGGGCGCGGGCCATACTACTTGCCCAATGATCCCGATCGGAGCGCCTCCGAAGAGGTCGAGTTGAATTATAGGCAAAATCAATTAGTGGTCTGCGCTCGCCCGCTGCAAGGGGCGGCCTATTCGCCTTACTCTCATCTTCAGGCAGGACTTCGGACTAGAGGAGCCGGCAATCAGGAAATGCGAAGGATGCTCACTCCAGTTCGTAGTATCTGTCTCCGGCGCAGTGACGGCAGAGCAGAACACCTCCCTGAACAACTTCGCGTTCGTTGATGATCTCTTCGCCGCAGCGCGCGCAGCATACCCGGTGATCGGGTCTGCTCAATATCTGCGCCGGCGGCTGCACCAGCCGGACTGCGCACACCGTCGCCATCTGTTCGTTTGGAAGCTGCTGGTATGCCTGAAGATAGCCATGCCAATGGCTCTCGGCGTCACGGGCAAATGCGAGGGCAATTGCCCGCAGCTCATTGCCCGGGGCAACTCGAACTGCGCGCGACGTTGAGAGGTCAATCATGGTGGCCGCCACTTTGCCGTAATCTACGATGCGCAGGGTGCGCCGTCCAACGGCGCAGTCAGTTGCCACGGCGAAGCCGTCAGAGGAGCAGCCGTCCGTCTCCACGATGCATAAGAGGGTCTTTTCGCCATTTCGGAAGCGACGGGCCGGATCACATTGCAGGCCGAGCGCTTCTAATCCAATCAGGGCCAGGCGCACACCCAACACCTGCTTCGGGCAGAGGTGATGATGTCGCTGCGCAGAATCTGCCAGGAGTTCATTCAGGAGGGAGCGATCTGGTAGAGACATTGCCTAAAACCGTGGAACGCCGGGAAGGGTGAACAAGAAGCGGCTGCCGCCATTTTCGGCGTCGGCGACCCAGATTCGCCCGCCGTGAGCTTCGACAGCCAGCTTGCAGAAGGTCAACCCCAGGCCCGTTCCTCTTACCTGGGCGCCGCCGACGTTTATCCGCACGAAGCGATCGAAGATTTGCGTTCTGTACGCATCGGGAATGCCGGGACCGTTGTCTTCGACACTGCAGGTCACACCCGGGCTGTCGCCATTGGCGGGCTGGGGGCTGGGCGCCAATTGAACCACGATCTGACCACCGGCCGGCGTGAACTTGAGCGCGTTATCGAGCAAGTTGACCAGCACCCGGCGCAGGATCTCCTCATCCCCCCATACCGCGGGCAAATCAGCCGGCGTTTCCGTGCGCAGCGCAATATTCTTTTGCCGGGCGAGGGGCTGCATATGTTCTACGACGCGCTCGAGCAACGGAGGTAATCGCATCGCTTCCGCATCCACAACGAGCTGCCCGGCCTCAATTCGGGTGACATCCATCAGAGAATCAACCATGTCCAGCATGTCGCCAATGCCTCGCTGGGCGCTCTGGGTTAGCCGGCGAACCTCCGCATCGCTGTCGCCGGCTAACCTGGTCTCGATCAACTCGACGGTGCTGCTTAAAGTGGTGATCGGGTTTCGTAAATCATGAACGATCATGCGGGTCGCATTCAACCTCCACTCGGAACGCTCTACTTCTTCAGTTACATCTCTCAGCACCATGAGCCAGCCTAACAGATGTGAATCGTCCGTCAACACGGGAGCCTCATTGCGCTCGATGAAGCGACGCGCCTCACTGTTGTCCCTGATGATTCGCGCCTCATAAATGTGGCTGCGCCCTTTGGGGACTCTTCCCATGCTTAACTGTTGTAACAGTCCGCTTAATGCGGCCTCTTCATAGCCCAATGCGGTTGATACGTTAGCCGGGACCAGCGCTTTCTCCAGCAAGGCCTGACGCCGTTGGCCAACGAGATTGGCAGCCACGCGATTGACCAGCACAATGCGCCCTGCCGTATCGAACATTAGCACGCCCTCGTGTGTGGAATCAAGCAAGGCCTGAAGCTGCTGTACCCGCTCAGCTAACGCCTCGTCGGTCAGGTTGTACAGTCTGACCACTTCGCTATATAGCCGGGCGTTCTGAATCGCGGCGCTAACCTGTCCGGCAAAGGCAAGAAGCACCTCCTGGCTCCATTCGCTGAATGGGAAGCCGTCGTCAAAGCGTTGCAGCACCATGACCCCGGTTAGCTGGTCGGCGGTGATCAAAGGGACTCCGAGCCAGGCGGCGGGAAGGGGTTTGGGTGGCGAAATACCGTGCCGGCCGGCAAATTGCATGTTTTCCTGGCTAATGTTCAGCACCCGCCTGTTCTCGATGACCCATTCGACAAAACCGTCCAGCTGAAACCCGCGTCCGGCGAGGTCCTGGGTAACCTCATTCGTATGCTGCACAAGAATGGGCACAGACCATGCTTCGCTTTCATCTCGCAATGCGATGTAGAAGGAATCAGTAGGCAGCAGGCCGTTGACTTGTTCGTAAGTGAGCGACAGGAGTTGCTGTAGATTGAGCGTTTCGCGAAGCAGCAGATTGACATTGTTTAACGTTGCCACCTGCGCCAGCTGTCGCTGAAGCGTGAATTGCCGCTGCCACGAAATCCAGGCAATTACGGCGAATGCCCCCACGCCAACGCAGAATATGACGAAGCCGGGCAGCCCGACAACGGCAAACGTGATCGCTCCGAACAGGGCAAAAGGCTGGGCTAGTAATGCTACCAGCGGCAGGTAAACCAGGTTCCATGACGCCGTCGCTCCTTGCCGGCGGAGTCGCTGCCCCCAATACAAGAGAGCAAGGATGGAATAAGCGCCCGCGTAAGCCAACGAAAGAATCAGTAAGGGTAACAGGGACTGATTGAGTGTGTCCAGAGTCGCGGCGTCAGCCGCCAGCGGCGATATCCCTCCGGCCATCACGTATGCATAGTGCGCGAAAACCAGCGAAGCCAGGTGAATGAGTGCACGCGCCAGGCGCTCTTGCCAGGAGACGGTTAACAGCGGCGTATTCTGCCACAGGGGTTGCCAGAGCGGGCGAGCAATCTCAGCCAGGGCGAAGCTGGCGGCCATCAGAATCAGCGCACCCGGCCAGCCCAGAATGAGCACGCTGCTGACCGAGATGATCGGCAGGGTGGGCGAGACGATCGCGCCGTCGGCAGGAACACTGAAATTGACGCTGATTACATAGAGGGTTGCCAGGAGAACCAGTTGCGGCGCGGCGCTGCTTTGTGTCGCCAACCAGAGCGTGAACAACAGGCCCAGGAAGAGCAAGAGCCACTCTATGCGCCTGACCAATTTTGAGCGGTCGCGCCGCCATGCTGCCGACCGGTGACGCCAACTCATTGATGCTTGCTGATTAGCCATGATGCTATGTAGTTTATTGGCAGGCGTGGTTTGTGCAACCGCATAAGTTCTGGCGGCGCGCCGGCATCGCGGATATACTCGCCGGCGGTTACGGCGCTGCCCGGCAACGGAGAATCCCGGCGCAAGGCAGCCGGCCGGAGCCGGTCATCCGATCAAAGCGAAACGAGAGTAGCCAGATGTTTCTCAGGTTGCTGCAATGGGTGTGTAACCTGCTGATCATTGCTGTCGGCAGCAAGAAGATTACGGGCCGGGAGAATCTACCCGGCAGCGGGCCATACATAGTGGTCACCAATCATATGAGCGCCAGCGATCTACCCATGCTCTGCGTGGCGATCCCGCCCGAGCAGTTGCCGCGATTGCGTTTCTTTGCGGGTGAGAAATGGGAGCACACGTTCCTGATTGGCCCCGTGATGAAGATGGCCGGCGCAATCTACATCAATCGCGGCCAGGTGGATCGCCGGGCGTTACGCAAAGCCTTGGATGCCATTGAGGAGGGGGCCATATTCGGGTTGGCTCCGGAAGGGACGCGCAGCCGGGTCGGCAAGATGATCGAGGCTCGCGAAGGGGCCGCTTATCTGGCCAGCCGGGCGGGCGTCCCCATTGTTCCCGTTGGCCTGGTCAACACAGATACGTGGTCGGCGAACTTCAAGAGTTTGCGCCGCACGCACTTTGAGTTACACATCGGCAAGGCGTTCCTTCTGCCGGATGTGGGCGGGCGACCAAAAGGAAAGGATCTGGAAGCGTATACGCAGCTGATCATGGTCGAAATTGCGGCGCTCATTCCGGCGCGCTACCATGGCTTTTATCAGGACAGCCCGGCTCTGGCGGCGCGGCTGCGCGGCGAGGACCCCTGGTCCTATTGTCAGCAGATCGTTTCATTGAGCGGGCCGGACGGAAGAGAGGTCGAAGCCAATACTGCCGGAGGATCCACATACGCCGGTGACAGCGCGAATGCCGGTTGACTTGCTGGAGGGCGGGGGCTATACTAAGCGTTGCCTCGCGGGGCGTGGCTCAGTTTGGTAGAGCACTCGGTTTGGGTCCGAGAAGTCGTCGGTTCAAATCCGGCCGCCCCGACAGACCACAGTTCTTTGGCAGCTGTACTTGCGGCAGTGGTGTAGTGGTAACACAACAGCCTTCCAAGCTGTTCTCACGGGTTCGAGTCCCGTCTGCCGCTCTTTGGCCGGCATGGTGCTCCGGCGCCGGCCGCCCTGATGGGCCTGTAGCTCAACGGCAGAGCAGTCGGCTCATAACCGATCGGTTCTAGGTTCGAGTCCTAGCAGGCCCATAGAGAGAAACGGCCATAGCGGCCGTTTTTTCTTTGGACCCGATTGTCACTCGCCGGCGGTTGTGGTTCCCAGCGGTATTCCCAGGTAATTGGCGCTAATCTCAGCATCGAGGATCGGCAACAGGCGCGCTGTAAACGCATCATACAGCACGACAATACCGCCCAGTTGCTGGCCACTTTCGGCCTCCTCCGAGACTTGCAAGGGGTGTGGATCACGAACGCGTGTTTCCGCAATCCATTTGAGCGTGGGAATAGCGCCCAGGGCCGGGATGCTGTCCTGCAGATCCCACCAGGCCCAATGAACGCCGTCCGGCTCATAACCTACCAGGCGAACAGATACCACCAGATCGCGAAGCACCGGGGCCGAGGCGGCAAAGAATGCCGGCAACGTGATCGTGGAGCCGGCTGCCGGATCACGCCCGTCCAGCGGCGGCTCTGCGATGTAGAAGATGCCTTGCCCGAGCGGAACATAATATTGTCCGCCGTCCGCTCGCTTGCTGGTATCACGGCGCACCAGACCCCAGGGACCATACCACTCCGGCATCGGCGCGCTGCTCCCCTCAACCTGCACGCGCTCGGTCACGTAGCCGGCTGCCGTCTGCCAGTGGCGGTAGAGCAGGGCCCTGCCGGGTAGCGTGTTGTCCCAGTCATAGCCGACAAGCAATTGGTACGGAGCGTTGCCAACCAATGGACGATGGCTGCGTTGCTGCGTAAACGGCGGAATGGTCATAGCGGCGGCTGTCACGCCGGCAAGTTGCGTGCGACCCTCACCCGCGATGTTCAGCAGCGGCTCGCCGTCAAGCGCATAGTACGCCCCGATATAGAGCGAATAGTTACCCGGCGGCGTCTCCAGGCGTGGGGTAAGGCGAAGCTGGGTGAGCGCCAGGCCGGCTTCCGGAGCCTGGGCCGGCACATCTGTCTGGGCGTAGGTCTGGCCGTCGGCGCCGGCCAGGTGCGCGAAGAGAGTTATGGCCGGCGCGATGTTTTCACCCGGCGTTGTGAGTTGCCATGCCAATGTGAGGGTAGTTTCCAGCCCCGGCGTAACCTGGCTGGTATCAAGTTGATAGCCCACAATCTGAAGGGCGTCGCCCAGGAGGATATCCAGCGGCAGGAAATCCGGCGGCAGTTCGCTGCGCGGCGCTTGCCGGAACCAGTTTGCCTCGCCCAGCGGCTCCGGCACAGGCAGCGTCGTGTACGCAACCGGATCATAATGGGTGGCAATCACATTCTTACCGTTCGCCAACCCATCTCCGATGCGCCGCGCCCAGGTATCAGCGTAAGGCTCCCCTTCGGGAAAGACGTACTGCACCTGCAAGTCGGCTCTTGCCTGCTCGACCCGCTGCAAATACCACATCGGGGCAACCCAATGCCAGTCTGAAAGCAGCAGACTGCCTTCCGGAGCGGGACCGAAAAGTGAGTTCGCATAGTCACGGGCGGTGTAATCGCCGTGTAATTGCCGGAAACTGGGCCAGCGCGCGACCCCTTGCAATGTAGCTACCAGGAGAAGCAGTACGACCAGAAATCGGCCGGCCACCGCAAAGCGAGGCCATGTGGCCAGTAACTCGCTTGCTGCAAAGCCCAGACAGATTGCAATGGGCAGGTAGGCGGGTAGCATGTATTCCACGGTCTGCGGGGCACGGTAGATGGCGGTCATGAGCGTGTGCAGAGCAAAGAACCCACCGAGCAGCAGGGCCAGCTGCCACCGCCGCCGGCAGAGGAGCAGCCAGCCGGCCAGCGCGCCAAGCAGCAGCCAGGGTGAGAACTGCATCGCGAGCACATTCAGCATGATCAACAGCCGTTGCCAGAGGTCCGCCGGACTGGTGAAGTAGAGGAAATCCCCGCGGAAACCCAGGGCCAGGACGTGCTCCACAAAGCCAGGCAGGGTCGCCAGTTCCGGCGCGGCCCCAACCGCTCCGGAGCCGGCGCGCCAGGGAATGTAGAGCAGCGGCAGCAGCCCCAACATCCCAATCAATAGTACGGGCGCCCACCGGCGAGGCGCGCGAACGAAAGCCGGATCGGCCAGCAGCACATACAACAGGCAGATCGCGGCCAGGAATATGAGCGAGGCATGGTGTGTTATGCCGAATCCCAGGGCGAGGGCCAGCAGGTAGTAGGGCCATTGCGGGCCGGTTTCCGGCGTCTGGCCGTCAACTGCTGCGGCCCTCGTGCGCGCCCGCTGGTCAATAACGGCCAGCGCGAAAAGGGCCAGGGCCGTAAACAGGGCGGTCATGCTGCGAATGTTAGCCGTAGTCGCCTGTGACCAGAAGGTGGTAGCCGTGCCCAGCGCCAACACAGCCAGCAGCGCAGCCAGGCGACTCCTCGTCAGACGATGCGCGGCGGCAAAGACCAGCAGCAGGGTCAGCGCGCTGGTCAGCGTGGAGAAGAGATTGACTCGATAAGCCGGCGTGGAACCCAGCGGCAATAGCGTTGCCAGATGCGCCAGCAGGGTGTA
>CAYVQP010000002.1:132509-179915 GCA_964452775.1 uncultured Ardenticatenaceae bacterium
GCCACGAAAGGGTCCGCTTCCGGATAGATGAGATAAGCTATCAACGGCGCGCTAAAAAGGAGCGCAAGTTGCCACCCCGGCTGCCGGAAGCGAGGGCGGCCATCGTCCGAAGTCAACCTGTACGCCAGAGATACGCCGGCCGCTGACACGAACAGGCAGAGCAGGGTGATCAGCAATACCCCCCAGAGAGCCGGTCGCAACGCCTCGCTCAGGACACGGCCCGCATATAACCCGGCTACCAACACCGGCAGCCAGTGCAAGCCGGTGCGCGTTACTCGATTGCGCATAGGAGGCGATTATACTGGCGGAAACAGGCGTCACAATTTATTTACAAAACTTTCATCTTTGTGTAGAATCACCATCGAACTGGGATGTTGTGGCAGGCGCCAGTCGCGAACCGGGTAGCCGAGGTGTGCTAAAACCTCGGCTATCGTTCTTTTTCGGGCGAGCCATCTGTTGCGGCGCGACCACTTTGGTCGCGCTTTCTTCTGTTTTTTTGCCCCTCCACTCCAGTTTACGTAAACTTGGATCATGGGTACAATCAAACTCGTTCGTACCGTAGTCAGCGGTTCGCTAAAGGGCGCGCCGGAGTGTTGTGATGCCTCGGGCCGGGGATGATACAAGTGGCGACGGCCCGACAGCGGGGCCAATCTCCGGCGCAGGCGGAGTACCGACAAGTAGTTGAGTGGGTGCAGTCATGGCAAACCCTTACGTAGGTCGCACAATAGATAGTTACCGGCTGGATGCGGTCGTGGGTGACGGCGGCATGGGTACGGTATTTCGCGCCCAGGACCTCAACCTGGATCGACAGGTGGCGGTCAAGCTGATGCACGCCCACTTTGCCCGCCGGCCCGAGTTTCGCGAGCGCCTGCGGCAGGAAGCTAAGATCGCCGCCAGCTTTGATCACCCCTCCATCGTGCGCATCTTTGATTACGGCGAGAGCGAAGACCTTTCATACATCGTCATGGAGTTCATTACCGGCGGCAGCCTGCGCGATCATCTTCAGCGCCTGCAGAGCCAGCAGAGATATCTGCCGGCCGAACATAGCCTGCAGATCGGCTATCAAATCGCCGGCGCACTGCAATATGCGCATGGCCGGGGATTGGTGCACAGGGATGTGAAGCCGAGCAACATCATCCTCAAGCGCCTTGCCCGGCCGGATGACGCGGGTGAAATGCCTTTTCGGGCGGTGCTCACCGATTTTGGCCTGGTGAAGGTGTTGGAGGGGGATCGGCTGACTCAGAGTGGGGCGACACTGGGCACACCCATTTATATGTCGCCGGAGCAGTGCCGGGGACAGGGGTTGGATGGGCGTAGCGATCTCTATTCCCTCGGCGTGGTGTTGTACGAGCTGTTTACCAACCGGCTACCGTTCCAGTTCAAGTCGCTGGCCGAAGCGGTAGAGGGTCATTCGGCAGGCATCATGCCGCCGCCGGCAAGCAGTGTGAATCCGGCGGTCCCGGCAGTCATTGATGTCATCATCGAAAAGGCGTTGGCCAAGCAGGCGGCCGGCCGGTACCAATCGGCCGAGGAGATGGCGACCGCCTTGCGGGGCGCGCTCACTGCGATGTCCGATGAGCCGACCGAAGTGTATAGCCAGGTCATTGCCGCGGCCGTCCCGGCGGCAGCGAGCGCGGTTGCCGCCCCGGCTGTGCAGGAACCGCCGGCCGGCTACGTCCTGACCATCGAAACGCCGGGTTATCCTGCAAACGACGTGCCGCTGAGCAAGACGCCAATCTCGCTAGGGCGTGGCGCGAACAACGATATTGTCCTGCCGGCGACGGGCGTGTCTCGCGAACATGCCGTCTTGCAGGCAACTGAGGTAGGCTGGAGCGTAATAGATAAAGACTCGGCCAACGGCTCGTTGCTGAATGGCGCCCGTATCAGCGTCAGCCAGGCGGCGGCGTTCAAGCCGGGCGATGAGCTGCAAATTGGCCCATACCGGCTACGTTTGAGCGGGCCGGAACTGGCGACGTCGGCGATGTCCGTGGCGCCCATAGCTGCCGCGGCTGGGGTTACTGCGGCGGCAGTAGCAGCAAGTGCGGGAAGCGGCACGTCCGCCGTGGCCGGCCAGACCACTGTTGCCGCCACTCAACCTGTGCCCAGCGGAGCGCCGCTAGAGTTGTTCCTTTCCCGAGACAATATCGCCATTGATCCCGGTCAGGCCGTCGAGTTAACGGTGGATATCGTCAATCGGTCCGATCAGCGAGATCGCGTGGCGGTGGAGGTACAGGGCATCCCGGAACAGTGGGTTATTTTGGAGGAGGGCTATACCACTGTCGCGGCGCGAAGTACCACCACTACGGTAATGCGCATTCAACTTCCGCGAGACGGCTCCGTGACTGCCGGCCGGCAGCGATTCCGCGTAGTGGCGCGCTCGCAGGCCAATCCGGATGCCAGGGTCGCGGTGAGCGCCTCCTTGATTGTCGGCTCCTTCAGCGCGTTCGACGCAAGCATGGAACCCACCGAAGTGCGCGTGCCGGACACGGTGACGGTGACCGTGCTCAACAAGGGTAATGCGCCCCTTGACGTTGCCGTCGTCGGCCGGGACAGCGACCAGTTACTGAAGTTTGAAGGAGAAAACGGCAGGGTACAGGTGGCAGCCGGGGCGCAGGCCGAGGCGCCACTGCAGGTAAGCGCACAAAGTCGCAGCTTAATCGGTTCGGCCGAACGCATTCCCTTTGAGGTGGAGGTCCGCGCGCGGACCACAACGGGGCAGACGGCAGGCCAACAGACGCTGCAGGGGACAGCGATTAGTAATCCGCTGGTACCGGCATGGCTGCAATATTTGCTACTGGCCCTGCTTGTATTCAGTTGTGTCACGCTGGCGATGGTGCTGCTGTTCAACACCTTCCTCGGGGGAAGATCCGCCGCTGCCGCCACAGGAACGGCGAGCGCGGTGACCGCGACAGCCGTCTCGCAACGCGCCACGGAGGTTGCGGCGCAGGCCACCAGCAGCGCAGCCACCAGTTCGCCCGCTGTCTCCCCAACGCCAAACATCGCCGACCCACTGGGCGATCCCGACCTGGATTCGTTGACCAATGGTCAGGAAGCTATCGCCGGCACAAACCCCCTGAACCCGGACTCGGATGGAGACGGACTGACCGACGGCGAGGAGGTGCTGGGTTTCGGCTGTGATCCCCTGCTGATCGATACCGACCTGGATACCTTCTCGGACTTTAACGAATCAAAGGTCATCCTGTCGAATTGCAACGACCCCAACGATCCCATTTCGCGTACCGGCACCGCAACGGCGACCGGCACGGCAACGACTACCGCTACCGCAACAAACACGCCCTCTGGCCCGCCGCCCGGCCCGCCAACAGGCCCGCCCGGCCCGCCGACGCGCACGCCCGGCCCACCGCCGCCACCCACGAATACACCCCCTTCTCCCCCTTCACCGACCTGGACGCCGCTACCGCCGCCCACCGCTACCCCGACTACGCCCGCGCCAACGGCTACGGCTACCGAACTGCCGCCGACCGAGACGCCGACGGAGACGCCGCCGCCCCCGCCCGCGTTTGCGCTGGCCTGTACCGCGGTCGTGCCGGTGATTGACGGCAGCCTGGCGGACGCGACCTGGGGATCCGGCCCGGCGTTGACCTTTGTGTCCCCCACCAACCCGGCGCGCGTGATCGCGCTGTACGCCGTGAAGGGCGGGCTGGACTACTACTTTGCGGCGCAGATCACCGACAACACGCCACCCGGCCCTTCGAATGCGCTCAACCTGCTTTTCGATGTGGATGACTCGGGCGGCTCGCCGGATGTGCGTGATCGCTGGTTCGAGATGTGGCGCGACGATACGAACCGGTTCATGTATCGCGGCACAGGCGTCGGATGGAGCGCAAACGTGAACAGTCCGGAATGGGCTTCAGCCATGAGCCCATATCCTAGCAATCCCTGGATCGTGGAAATGGTTGTTAACGCCGTCGAGTTGGCCGGCATGAGCAATCCCTTTGGCTTTACGGTGCAGGCAGTCTTCGGTGACGGAACGGTGACCAATCAGCAGGGTAGCGATTTGAACAATACTTCTACCTGGATGGGCGTCACCAACCCGGATTGTCCACCGCCGGGGCCATAGAGGAAGCGCCAAACGCACCTTGCTTTTGCTTCAGGTTTGCGCTCGACCCGGGAGAGCGTCTCCTGACGCAACTTGATTGCCGGGAGACGCCGATCCTGCCAAACGGATGGGCCGCCGGCAATGTATTACTTGATTCACTGAAGAGGAGTTTCTAAATGACCGACTTTGGCCCGGTGAGGCGCAAAGAAGTGTCGTTGGCTGAGTTTGTTGAAGGCTTCGACGTTGACGATTTGCGCGACTTAACGAACGAGATGATCGACGAAATACTGTCGTTGATTCGCGACTGCTCCGATGAAGATGTTACCTTTGTGCCGGAGGACCCGGATGCCTACGATTCAGCGGCGAGTGACGAATCTGAGATAAGGATGGCCTGGAATTTGGGGCATGTGATTGCTCACGTAACTGCCAGCAGTGAAGAGTACGCTTTCCTAGCGTGTGAGCTGGCGCGCGGTGTGCCGAACCACGGTCGCTCCCGTTATGAGACACCCTGGCGCGAAGTGACCTCAATGGCTCAATGCCGGCAGCGTCTGGCGGAAAGCCGGCGGATGCGGCTGGCTTTGCTGGATGCCTGGCCCGATAATCCTCATCTGGATTTACTGTATCAGCCGTCGTCGCGGGCGCAGCCCAGGAATGCGATGGCGCACTTTGTCGCCGGGCTGGTGCATGACGCCGGCCATCTGGAGCACATTGCGGAGATCGTGCGCCAGACGAGTGAGGCGCGATCATTGGCGAAGACGATCTAGTGATGGAATCCCTAAGTTCGTGCCTTTCCCGGAGACTGGCCGGCGTGTTGCTCAGGAACATTTGCAGGTAAGTTTCCGGGAAAGTTAATGCTACTGCTGTGGGACGCTAAAACGGCTCCGGAGGAAATGTGGCAGAAATTGAAATTGGCGTGATTGGGGGTAGCGGTCTTTATGATATGGCTGCTTTGCAGGATGTTGAGCAGCTCATTGTGAGCACGCCTTTCGGCGATCCCTCAGATGCGCTTACGGTGGGTACCCTGTACGGAGAACGCGTGGCCTTTATTCCCCGGCATGGGCGAGGTCATGTGCTCAGCCCGACGGATGTGCCCTACCGGGCCAACATCTTCGCCCTGAAGCAGCTTGGTGTGCGTTACGTCGTCTCAGTTAGCGCCTGCGGCTCGCTGCGTGAAGATTTCGCGCCTGGAGATATCGTCATTCCCGATCAGCTTTTCGACTTTACGAAGGGGCGATCCCGCTCCTTCTTCGGGACGGGGCTGGTGGCGCATGTCAGCGTTGCTGAGCCGTTTTCGCCGGAACTCGGCAGCGCATTGGGCCGGGCGGTGAGGGATGCCGGCGGGCGAGTGCATGCCGGCGGCGCATTCATCACCATTGAGGGCCCACGCTTCAGCACCAGGGCGGAATCCAACGTGTACCGGCAATGGGGCATGAGCATCATCGGCATGACCGCCAGCCCGGAGGCGTTCCTGGCTGCGGAGGCGGAAATGGCCTATGCGTGCATGGCCCACATCACGGACTATGACGTGTGGCATGCCAGTGAGGAGCCGGTGACCGTGGAAGCGGTGATCCGGACCCTGCGGGCCAACACCAGCATTGCCCAACAAGCGATCACTCTGCTGGTGCAACGCAAATCAGAATGGGCCGGCGACTATCCGGTGCACCATGCCTTGCACGACGCGCTCATTACGGACCGGGCCAGAATTTCGACGAAAGCCATGCAGGAGTTAGAGCCGCTTGTCGGAAAGTACCTGTAGGCCGGCCCAGTCGCCGGGTCGCCAACCGTGAGCGTGCTCTCCACCGCAGACGTATTGTCGGAGAACAACCGGCGCGAACGGCTGCTGCTGGTTCTGGCGGCAGTATTCGTCTTCTCGAACGCGGCAGCCCACAGTCTGGGTGCGGCCGGCGGGCCGGTTTGGAGTTACTTTGCAGCGCCCGCCGGCTGGTTGGCGATTGTGCTGATCGCCCACCTCTTGCTGTCGCGCTTCAGGCCAACGCGTGAGCCGTTCATCTTCCCGCTCCTGGCCTTGATGATGGGTTGGAGCCTGTTGATGCAGTCCAGGCTCGCCCCGAACTTCCTGGGGCGGCAATTTATATGGTTTGCGCTGGGGGTGGCGACGCTCACAGCTATTACCATTATCCCGCGCGATTTGCGCTGGCTACGGGATTTCCGTTACACCTGGCTGCTGCTGGGGTTGGCGCTGCTGGCGGCGACCCTGCTCTTCGGCGTCAATCCGACCGGCTTCGGCCCTCCTCTGTGGCTGAAGGTTCCTTTTCTACCCAATGCCTATTTCCAGCCATCGGAGTTGCTCAAGCTGCTTCTGGTGATCTTCCTGTCCAGCTACTTCGATGACCGTGAGCATCTCTTATGGTTGATAGACGCCGGGCTGACCCGGCGATTGACCTTCCTATTGCCGCTGGCGCTGATGTGGGGGCTTTCTATTGTGCTGCTGGTCTGGCAAAGAGACCTCGGCACAGCAACGCTGTTTTTCATCGTTTTCCTGGCCATGCTCTACCTGGCGACAGGAGCGCAGCGCTACATAATTGGCGGCCTGCTTTTGCTTCTGATCGCCGGCGTTATTGGTTACTTCCTGTTCGATGTCGTCGCCTTGCGGGTGGATGCCTGGTGGAACCCCTGGCTCGATGCTGACAACCGCGCTTATCAGATCGTGCAGTCACTCTACGCGTTTGCCGCCGGCAACATCATTGGACAGGGAATGGGTCAGGGTTTTCCAGACTACGTGCCGGTGATTCATTCCGACTTCATTTTTGCGGCCATTGGCGAGGAGTGGGGGTTGGTGGGCAGCCTGGGCGTGTTGGCTTGCTTTGCAGTCCTGGTTCACCGCGGGATGCGCATCGCCAATCAATCGCAACGCTCCTTTGACCTGTATCTGGCTGCCGGCATGACCTTGATGTTGGGTACCCAGGCGTTTCTAATCATGGGTGGGGTTACCAAGTTGCTGCCGCTGACCGGCGTAACGTTGCCCTTTCTCAGCTACGGGGGCAGCTCGCTCCTGGTCAGCTGCCTGATGGGCGGGCTGTTGATGTTCCTGTCCGCCGGCGAAGGGGCTACTGAGGACTTGCTGTGAGTTCGCTGTCCGCCAGGGGACGCCAATTGCGCCTGCGGCAACTGACGATGGCGTTGTTGGGCGGCTTCCTCGCCATCGGAGTCGTGTTGGTCGTGTGGAGCGTGGTGCGCGCGCCGCAATTGGCGGCCCGGCACGACAATCCCCGGCTCGTGGAGCGCGAACTAAGTATTCGCCGGGGAAGCATTTGGGATAATGACAACGCCATTATCGCCGAGACCGCCGGCCCAATAGCGGCCCCGCAGCGAGTCTATCCTCTGCCGGGCATCGGCCCCGCTGTGGGCTACTACAGTTTTCGCCACGGCGCCGCGGGGCTGGAGCAAGGATATGATGCCGTCTTGCGTGGAGACAGTGAGAGTGAGTGGGTGAACCTGGCGCGGGAGATGCTACACGTGCCGCAGGACGGACGGGACATCCGAGCCACGCTGGACGCGGACTGGCAGCGCGTAGCGGACACATTGATGGGCGATCGCCAGGGAGCAATTGTCCTACTCACGGTTCCGGATGGGGCGATTCGGGCGATGGTCAGCCATCCAGGCTACGATCCCAATCAACTGGACGCGCAATTCGACAGCCTGGTAGCCGATGAGAACGCGCCGTTACTGAATCGGGCAGCGCAGAGCCAGTATCAACCCGGCCTGGCGCTGCAACCGTTTGTCATCGCGGGTGCGCTGGATGAGGGCTTGATCACGTTGGATGAAAGCGTGCTCAACGCCAATCAGCCGGTGGCCGTAGATGGTCAGAGCGTCGAGTGTGACACGCAGCCGGGCACGGTAGCAACCTGGACAGAAGTGCTCTCGTTCCGCTGTCCCGGCCCCATGCAAACGCTGGGCGAGGCGCTGGGTGCGGCCGGACTGGACAGTATCTTTGCGGCTTTCCAGCTGACTCAGCCGCCGGAGCTACCCATCGAGACGCAAACACCGCCGGTAGAAGCAGTCGCTGACCCGGCAATGGCCGCTATCGGGCAGGAAAACCTGGTGGTAACTCCGCTACAAATGAGCCGGGCGCTGGCGAGCCTGGTAATGGAAGGGAGGCTGCCGGGGTTGCTACTGGTCACGGCGGTGCAAGATCAGAGCGGTGAATGGGTGCTAGAGCCGGCGCCGGCTGCCGGCGCGAACGCGGTTTCGGCAGATAGCGCCGCAAACGTCTTCCTTGCCCTCCCACAACAAGCAGGCTCCATTGCGGAGCACATTGCCGCTGCTGTAACCGGGCCGGCAGGGGAGCAATTGGGCTGGTATCTGGCTATTGCGCCGGCGGCCGAACCGCGCTACGTTGCCGTTGTGGTCGTCGAAGATGATCCAGGGGCGGTTGGAGCCAAACGGGTAGGGCGGGCGCTGCTGCAGCACATTCTGGGCGCCGAAACTGAACCTTGATGGCAGCGAATTGGCGGTCAGCCTCGCTTTTCACGGGCTGCGGTTTCCAGGATCTCCTGAATACGGGGCAGCATCTCAGCCGGATTAGGGTGTAAGCCCTCCTGCACCAGCGCTCCCTCGTAAAGCTGTTCAATAGCCAGCTTGATAAAGGGGTCATCCGGCTGATTTGAAACCAACATGGCCAAGTCAATAATCAGCGGATGGCGCCGGTTAACTTCCAGTATCTTCCTGGGAACCTCGTAATTGCGGTCCAGGTAGCGGCTGATGCGCTCCATTTCGCGGTTCGACGCATCTTCGGGCGAAACCAGGCGAACCGGGCTGCTCTTTAACACCTTCGAGCGGCGTACCTCGATGATCCGGTTGCCCAGGGTGGTCACGCAGCGGCCAATGAAACGATTGAAGTCAGCATCCGCCAGCTCGAACGGCTCCTCCGGCTCATCCATTTGATCACCCTCGGCCGGCGGCAGCTCCAGGCCGGCATCATCAATATTTCTCAGCTTCTTTCCCTGGTATTCGGTGACTATCGGCGCAATAAAGGCGTCCAGTGGATCCACCCAGTAAAGCACCTCAAGATTTCGCGCCTTGAAGGGGTCCAGGTGTGGGCTGCGGGAGACTACTGCGGAGTCATCGCCCAGCACGTAGTAAATCTCCTCCTGTGTCTCGGGCATGCGCGCCAGGTATTCATCTATCGAGGTAAGCGCCCCTTCAGTGGCGGTGGACTCATATCTGAACAGGGGCAACATCTCGTCCTGTGCGGACGGTTCGAGCGTAAGTCCTTCCTTGAAAAGGCGCTGATACTCCCGCCAGAAGCGATCATATTTGCCGGCATCGTTCTCAGACAACTGCTTGAGTTCGCGCACGACGCGACGCCGGAGCACTGTGCCCAGGTGGCGCATAAGGCGGTTGTTTTGTACGGTTTCGCGACTGACATTAAGCGGCAAATCTTCTGAATCGACGATGCCGTCCACGAACTCCAGCCACTTTGGCAAGAGGTCCGTGCAATATTCCTGGATCAGCACGTTGTGCGAATAGAGCTTGACACCCGGCTCGCGACGGGCGGAGAGGATGTTCCTCTCACGGCGAGCCGGCACAAACAAGAGCGCTCTAACGTCTACTGGGGCGTCGGATGAGAAATGGATGGTGGCGAGCGGCTCCTCAAAATCCATCGTCATCTGCTGGTAGAAGCTGTTGTAGTCCTCACTCGACGCCTCTGCCGGCGTCCGTCGCCAAAGCGATTGTTGCTGGTTAGCCTGCTCGCTGCCGACAAAGATGGGGAAGCCCACAAAATCGGAATGCTTCTTCACGATTTGCCTGAGCTTCCAGAGGTCGGCAAACTCAGCGGCATCGGATTTCAGCTTGATGTGGATTTCCGTGCCGCGATCCGCTTTATCGGCCGCTTCGATGCGGAAGTGATCGTCGCCGCGTGATATCCAGGCAGCGGCCGGCGCATCCGGCTGATAGCTGCGCGAGACCACCCGCACTTCTTCGGCAACCATGAAAACCGAATAGAAGCCGACGCCAAACTGACCGATCATGTCGAGCGGAGTCTGGCCGCCTTCCTTCGCCTGCGCCAGAAACTCGCGTGCTCCCGATTGCGCGATGGTGCCGAGATTGCGGGCCAATTCTTCGCCGGTCATGCCGATGCCGCTATCACGAATAATCAGCCACTTTTCGTCCTCGCCCTCCTCTCGTGGGTCAACATGGATGGCTAGCTCGGCCCCCGGATCAAGCACGTCCTTGTTGGTTAGTGTCTCGAAATGAAGGCGAGTCAACGCATCAGAGGCGTTCGAGATAAGTTCACGCAGAAAGATTTCCCTCTCCTGGTAAAGGGAATGCACCAGGATGTGTAACAATTGGCGAATTTCGGCCTTGAATGTGTACTCGTTCTGCGTCTCTGCTGCATCCATGTCCGGGTCCTCCAGTGTCTCGCGCAACTGTAGCTTCGTAGAAACCTGCTTTCGGCGCGCGATGATACCTCAATCGCGTTAGACTTGCGTAAGAGACATGGTGAACAAGACATCACCACGAGGTTAAGCATTGCGCAAGGATGCCATTTGGCAATGCGGCTTAACTATGTATTATTGTGAGCAGACCGAAAGGGGTGCATTCAATTGTCGGCAAGATGAAGAGGAGAAAATTATGAAGAGAGTCTTTCTGTACGCGTTCCTTGTTCTCTTACTTGTGGCCTGCGGCGGGGGCGCTGAGCCGGCGGCGAACAGCAATGGCGCCGCCAGCGATAGCGGCAGTGCAGCTGATACAGACACCGCCGATGAAGCTGCTGAGCCAGCAGAGGAAGAAGCCGAACCGACTGCCGAGGAGCAGAACGCTGAAGACGCAGGCGCGGCCGAGGAGAGCGCCGCCACCGAGGAGCCTGCCGCGGCCGAGGAGCCTGCCGCAGCAGAAGAGCCGGCGGAGGAAGCCGCTGGTGAGGCTGCAGCCGGAGATGGCGAAGGCGTTTACTTCGGTATTGACCCTGAGACCGGCCTGGAGATCAATCCTGTTCCAATCCCATTCGGAGTTGAGTTTATCGCTCGTGGGGAAGTAATCGGCATGAATCTTACTCCGCAGGAGAAACCCGAGTTCGTGATACGCTCGCCCGCCGGCCAGACCTATCGGATCGCTACCCAGGGACTCGACCAAATATTCCTCTTAGACGGCAGCCAGCTGAAACCATTTGAGTATCGGCTGAAAATGGAAGCGATGGCTACTGCGTACTTCCCGCCCACCGCCAGTCTCTCCGATGTGCTGACGTCAGACGATTTCGTCATAGTTACGCTACCCGAATAGGCAAACCCGCAGCAGCGGAGGCAACTACGGTCGTCAGGTAGGTTAAAAGAATCAGACCCGGCAACTCGCCGGGTCTGTTGCTATTCGTCCAGATTCACAGCCAGGTCAGTGAACCGGCGCCCCACGTAATATGAACCATTTATCGCCGGCGTACGAAGTAAACAACTACGCCGGCAATAATTAACCCTGCACCGATCATAGGCAGCCAGTCTACCATTGGAACAGCCGTAGCCGCTGCCTGATTGTCGGCCTCCAGCGGGGCCGCCGTGGGCGCTTGTCCGGCAGGGTTGCCGGTTGAAACGAGGGCGGACGTGGGCGCCATCACGGCTGTCGCTGTGACTTCCGGACCGGCCCCACCTGTATTGATGACATCTGGCGCGACCGCTCCGGCCTCTGCCACAGCGCTGCTGGTGGCGGTACTCGCCGGCTGCGTGGGGGTCTCAGGCAACCGGGTAGCCGTTGGCTGCCGGGTTGGGCTGGGTGTCCGCGAAGGCGTAGCGCTTGGCGGCGGTGTGCAGGCAGGATTCGGCGTTGGGTTCCAGGCCGGTCCCTTTGTTGGCGTGGCGCCGGAGGGCAGGGAAGGAGGAGGAACGAGCGGCAGCGCGCCGGTGTATCCCTGGATGGTGACCGATTCATCGGCGACCCATCCCGGCGTTCCGTCCGACAACATCGTCAACCACCAGGGAGCGTCAGCTGCACGGCCAATGACTGGTCTCACTTCCAGAAATTCAATCGCGCCAACAACCGCATATTCCTCGCCCGGGCCGCTGCGGACGTTTACCCGGCCGGATGTGGCCTGTAATGTGGGCTCCAGGCTGCATGGCTGGGCGACAGCGAACTGTCCGCCGGGCGCGGATGGCGGGGGTGTGAAGGGCAGGGTTGCCGTCGCGGTAGCTTCTGGAATCTGGGTGGCGGTAGGTTCAGTGGTGGGCGGCGGCGGAGGTTCATCGGTCGGAGTGGGATTGCCACCTCCTCCGGTTGGGGGCGTGGTGGGCGTAATTTCCGGCGTGGGTGTGCGGGTAGGAATTGTCTGGTAGGGCGGCGCGGCGCTGATGCGCGCCGGCGGAATAGACAGCAGCAGGAGCATCAACACCAGCCAAATGATCACTTTTTGCATTTTACTCATTGGACAATCCCTTTGTTGCAATATGGGATAACCAGATCTCCCCTTGTTGCTAACGGAAGAGTACCGAAAACTCCAGGTCTCTGTCAAGCTCGGCGACAAATGTGACCGTCTGTCCGTCCACCGACTCTGGCGGCGGCGTGGCGGACACAAACACGGCGTTTGCCGGGAGCGTAACTTGAACCGTCAACGACCTGGCAGGAACGCCGGCCTGTTTGGCAACCTTGAGCCGGTAAACGCTCAAATCGCCATCAGTCACTACTATGGCTGGCGGCAACTGGTACTTGAAATACGTAGTCAGCGTTTCGCCTACGGGAAGCAGCAGGAAATTCGAGAAAGTCGCGAAGGCTGGATGCTCGAAGATCGTCTCCGCCGGCTGATCCCAACCACGCCCATTGTAAAACGCCGACGCCGGGGCGGAATGGTGAGCGGAGTCCAGCAATTCACTCCCGGCCGGGGCATAGACGCGCAGATAGTTCCAGTAGCAGCCGGAAATCAACTCCTCGTAGCGCCCGCCCTGGTAGACCTCTTCCCGACCCTGAGTGCATGGTTCGCCGTCTGATTCGCCGCCATGAATGTACTCCAGGTTCAGATCGGCGATTCCCCCGCCGGCATCTTCCAGCGAAACAGCGTAGTCAATGGCGCTGTCAATGAGCGGGTTGACCTTGTTGTAGCCAACGTTTGCGTCCGTGACCATCAGGAAATCCTGCCCGGCCGGATTGTCCAGCCGGCCGTCCCAGTCCAGTTGGTCGAGCGTGGCGGACACCTGGGGGTCGCGCATGTAGATCTGAAGGTGCTTCTGCGCGATGGACTCAATCATGGTGTCGGCGAGGTAGACCGGATCAATAGACGTGAAGCCACCTTCCAGCCGGCTTTGAAGCGCCGCGGCAAATGGGCCCAGGAAGTCCTTCCGGTTGTGCAGCCATTCCAGGCGATCTTCTCCTTCGCCCGGCCCCCAGGCTGCGCGCAGTTCATCAATCACGTTTTCCTGTGTGGCGACCACGCCCAACTCCGGGACAACAATCGGGCCGGTAACTGCCAGCAAGCCGGCGACAAATTGCTGGTCAATTGCCATCGCTCCGTCCAGTTGAGGCAGCTCGAGGCTGTAGCCGGCGAGGCTAATTGCTTGCTCGGCGCTGGTCGGGTAGTCAGGCCAGAAGTTGGCGTCGCGAAAGAGGAACAACTCCAGCCCCATCAGCTCGTACAGCGGTTGGGGAGGAAAGTCAAACGACTGTTCGCGCCAGGAGCCAACAAGATTGGCGTCAATGAATTCCAGGTTGACAAGCTCCCCATTTTCGACGGTCAGCACGCCAAGCCCACTGATGAAACCGCCGGTTGGGCGCAGTTCATCCTGATTTTGGGCAATCAACAAGTAGGTGCGCGGCCCATCCATGCCCATGACATGCGGAAGTACCGGCGCGAGCTTCAAGAAGCCGGAAGCCAGTGGTAGGCGAGAATCAAACTGGTCGAACAAAGCAGCAACGCGCCCATCCAGGGCTTCTACGTTGTCAATCTCATTCCGCGCCGCGATGAGACGCTCCAATTCGCGGTTGCTCTGTGCCAGGTCGCCCTGCGCATTACTGATGGCGTACACCAGTTCCGGCAGCGGAGTTCCGCCCTCTTCCTCGCCCAACAGCGCCGGGAGGGCAGGCTTGAGACCACGTAGGGCGTAGCCGGCGGCCGCGGTTCCGGCATCGGCCATGACCAACAGTTGGGGGGCCGCTGCCAGGGTAGGTCCGTATCGCGGAATCCAGCCAAGCCGGCTGATGATCGGCATGAACGGAGACAATTCGCGCTCTAAGGTGAGCACATCGGTGCGCAGCCCATTAACCAGCGATTCCAGTTCCTCAGGAGTCATCTGCGTGAGGCCGGAATCTAGCAATCTCTCCGCCGATGCCTGATGGGCCAACAGCGACTGAGTTGTCTGGTACAACCGCCACCCTTTCAGGCCGGCCCAGAGGAGTAGGAGTAGCAGTCCTGCCAGTACAAAGTAGAGCGGCGCTCGCGAAGGCGTTCGTTCGCGCATCTGCTCTACAGGCAGCTCCTGTTCCTGTGCGATATGATCCAATGCGCCTTATCTCCTTGGGCCTTATGGCGATGCGCAGCTCAAATAGGGTTCAACTGTCAGGCTTACGCTACAAATTGGTCGGTGGCTGTTCTCACTTTCAAAGGCTGTCAGATCATCGACCTTCAGGCGCATCAAGTCAGGATATTGCCGTCCGAGTCGCTGCCGATACCAGTCAAAAGCGAACAAATTACGATCGACCAACGCAATGTCAGGGCGCTCACCTACCACCGATTGATAATACCAGAGCGCGAAGATCGTGCTGTCCCCCGGCGACATGAGTAACGCATCCTGAGGTGCTGCCTGCAATACCCTGGAGGCGCGACCAACCACATCAAGGTTATTGCTAAGATCGTATCTCGCGTAGTTTACCATGAGGAGTGCCGCCGGCAATAGCATGGCCGCCCACCCAAGGTAATGCAGCCCGTACGCTAAGTAAAGGCTCAGGATCAGCAATCCCGGCAAGAAGTAGAGGGCAGCATCAACAGCATCATAGGCAAGCGCATAGGCGGCGTACAGGGTCACGGTCAGGAGCATCAGCCAGTGCAACTTACGGTCAGTACTCTGCTGGATTATCACGCCGGCAGCCAGCACACCAACACCCAAATAGACGAACTGTCCCAGAAAAGATAACCCGTAGTCCAGAACGCGTGGGGTCCACGCCGTGAAGGGAACACCAAAGACGTTGGGCTGATAAAGACGCGCGCTGACGAGCCACCACCAGCCGGCCGGCGTAGTGGGATCACCCCAAACAACGGGACTGTCGCCGGCAGCCAGGAAAGGGATGAGCAAGAATGGAGTGAGACCGAGCAGCGTGGCGCTAAGGGCGATGGGCCAATCGCGCCGGGGGATTGTGCCGGCGACCAGGGGAACCATCAGCAGCGATGTCAGGTGTGTGGTGATGCTCAAGCCAAGCAGCAGGCCTGTCAACCAGGAGGCGCGACAGCCAAGCAGCGACCACAACATGATCGACAGGACGGCAAGGTTCAGCGCATAGACTTCGGTGACGGTCGCTTGGCCCCAGACGAGCGGCATGAAGGCAAATGAGAGGCCGGCGGCAACCTGGACGTACTGTCGCTTTGCGCCGGAACCTGTTTTCGTTCGCAGCAGTACGCCGGAGGTGGCCGCCACAAAGGCCGCCGCCAGCGCAACACACACAGCGGAAAACAGGTTGTATCTCCAGGCAATCTCTCCCAGAGGCAGGAAACTGAAAAAGTGTGCAAGGATGAGGTAGGTCGGATAGCCGGGGGGATGGGCGACCCCTAGGGTGCGCGAAGCGGTGATCAATTCACCGCCGTCAAAGCTATGATGCGCCCAGGTAATCCCAGGAGCCAGGGTAAGCAGGTAGACAGTTAGTGATACAAAGAAGACAAGCAGCGACGGTACAAACTCGGTAAAGCGAATGGAGGGGAATCGCATTTGCCCGAGAATCAGTACAGGCTGACCAATTGGGCGCTTACGTCCCACAGGCGACGAGCGACAACGCCGTCATAGGAGGCGGGAGAGGATGGCAGCGGCCGGCGGTCGCGGAAATAGCCGCCGGTTGTGTCCTGCACCTCAGCGGAGACGGCGAGGAAGATGGGAGTTTCGGCGCCCTTTTCGGGACTGGAGCCAAACCGGCTCAATTGCCTACCACGCTCATCCGGCGCGCCCATGTAGTTGTGCAGCAACCGGGTGTTGATTACGCCGGGGTGGACGGCGTTGATGGTGACTTCCTTATCCGGTAGCCGGCGGGCAAGTTCATAGGTAAAGAGGATATTGGCGAGTTTGGTCCAGGCGTAGACGGCGCTGGGCTGATAGTCGCGCTCCGACTGTATATCGTCGAAGGGAATCGCAGCTCCGGCATGGGTCTGTGAGGAGATATTGATCACGCGCGCCGGCTTGCTTGCCAAAAGGTGGTCCAGCAGCAAATTGGTCAGCAGGAAAGGAGCCAGATGATTAACGGCAAGCTGCATCTCCAGACCCTCGTCCGTTAGCTGACGCTGCGGCGGGATAATTGCGGCATTATTGATCAGTACATGAACGGAAGGGGATCTCTGCACTATCTCCTCTGCCAGACGTCTGACCTGCATCATCGAGGCCAGGTCAGCCAGCAAGAGTGAAACGTGAGGGTTGCCCGTGGCCTGCCTGATTTCGTTTAGCGCGGCGACGCCGCGCGCTTCATCACGGCTGACCAGGAGCACTTGAGCGCCAAGCGCCGCCAGGCCGTGGGCGATGGCTTTGCCGATGCCGGCGCTGGCCCCCGTTACCACGCAGACGCGCTCACCGATGTCGTCCGGCGCTTGGATTTCGTTCATTCTCGTTCCTGGCCTGGTACGCCCGTTGCGCCGACGTCACATCTGGCCCGGTTTGAATGCTCATCCACTTCGCGTGTGTTCAGCAAGGGTAAACGCTGCATGCCGTCATTGGGGCTACACATGGGAACCGAGAACCTGGCCATCGGCTAGATTTCTCTGAGGATGATGCGCAGGTCACGCCACAGCGAGTAGTTGGTGATGTACTCAATCTCCAGCCGGATGCGTGACTCCCGGCAGCCGGAGTCGACTTCTATCGGGGTGATCAGCCCGGGCTTGACCGCGAGGCGTTGCCGCTGCCAATCCTCATAGCCGGCAAGAGCCTCTTCACCTTCAGGCTGCGGCCCTACCAGACTCATCTCTCCGCGCAGGATGTGCCAGAATTGGGGCAGCTTTCGCCACCGGCCGCGAACAGCCACGCCGGCGCCGAAAGATCGCAACAAAAAAAGCTGGCCGTGCTGACCGAGACAACTCTGCCTGGTCAGCAACTCTTGCTGTCCCCGCCCTCGCAGGGCAACATAGGGTAGCACCAGGGCCGTGAGCAATACGCCCACCAGGCCGGCCAGAATGTCCAGCGTGCGCTTGGCAATGTAATTCCAACCGCTAATGGACACATCCCGGCTTTCAAGCCCAATTGGCCGCACCAGACCCCAGGCATAACCTGATCCCAGGGCCGTCGCCCTGATAAACTGCAGGATGGGAGCGATAAGCGCGATGGGCCGATCCTTTTGCCACGCTTTGCGGGTCAGCGGGATGGAAGTGACCAGGAAGGCGAGCAGGATTGTCGCCGGCAACAGCGCAGCCCAGGGGGTCAGGGCGATCAGCGCCAGGGAGATATAGAACATGCCCGCCAACAGGATTTGCAGCTTAAGCGCTTGAGGCGTATATGAGTCATCTACCCCATGCGTTGGGAAGCGACGCACCACTTGCGCCGTCCAATAGCCATTGCGCATCTTCTTGCGGAAGTAGCCCGGCAGATTGTCGGCATGGATGTGATTGACCAGGGCGGACGGCTGGAAGACCATCTTGTATCCTCGGGTAGCAAGCCGGAAGGACAGCTCGCGATCCTCCGAATTAGGAAATCGTTCGTCAAAGCCGTCGTTCGAGATCAGCACCTGCCGGCGAAACGCCGCCGAATAGAAATCAATGAAGCTGATCCGTTCTTGCCCGCGCAGGTGATCATACTTCTCTTCGTATTCCAGCTGCACGAAACGGGCGACTACGGACCTTTGGTCAGTGCTGTAAGTCCCTTTAGCGCCGGCAATTTCCGGATCGGCAAATGGGGTCGTGATTTGCGCCAGCCAGTCGGGGTGGGGCCGGCAGTCGGCGTCTGTAAAGCAAAGTATTTCGCCTCGAGCTTCTCGGATGCCAAGATTTCGGGCGGCGGCGGCAAAACCGCCGGGCGCCTTGGAAAGGACACGCGTTGCGCCGGCCTGTCGGGCAATCCGGACGCTGTCATCCGTAGACCCGTCATCCACGACCAGAATCTCGTACGCTCGTATGGGCAGGGTTTGGCGCAACAAGGCAGCGACACAATCGCCGATGGAATCGGCCATGTTCTGCACGGGCACGATTACTGAGATGGCAGGTGAGTCAGCAGAAAAATCGCTCTGCAACGCCAACTCAGGTTCCTTCCTGGGTCGCCTTGCGCATCGCGCTTTCCAGACGGCTCCCCTTAATCGCCGCGATGCCCCCCAGTACGATTTGCGGCAGCAGTACGATCAGATGAAGCAAAATCGTATAGGCCAAAATCAACCCACCGTCGCCCTCGCCAAAGAAGCGCAACATGTAGGCGACAAGAAACTCAAAAACGCCGACATTGGCCGGGGCCCAGGAGGGCAGCGTACCCACTGAAAGCACGGTGTGCACGGCAGCGCCCTCAACCATGCCCAGGTCAATGTTCAGCGCCTTAAACAGGATGGCGGGGGTCAGTACATATAAGATGCCCACCAGCATGGAGCTGCCCAAGAGGCCGGCAACCGCCCGCCTACTGCGCAGTGCGACCAGCCCACCCAACCCGGACTCAAGAATCGGCAAGAGTCGCCGGGCGATCCGCCCGGGGAAGCGGCTCACTATCGCGGTTGTGAAGCGTAAGATGATCGGCGTTTCGTAGGCGACCAGCCAGAGAAAGCACAAAGCGAACAAGCCGGTTCCGGCAATGACCAGGCCGGAATCGCGCACGAAAGAAGGGACCACCAGGAAGGGGACCATGATCAGCACGGTCAAGGCCAGGGTGATCATCTCCAGTACCTTTTCGACGACGAGCGTGCCCAGGGTGCGTGACTTGCCGACGCGCGTGCGGCGATCCACATCAACGATGCGCACCAGGTCGCCGGCGCGAAGAAAGGGCAGGACGGAGTTCACCAACTGCCCCAGGTGCAGGCTCCAGAAGAGGGCGGCGTATGATGGTAAGGGCGATTGGGGATAATACAGCAGTTGCCAGCGCCAGCTTTTGACTGCTCCGGTGCAGACGATTACCAGCAGCGCCAGCGACACGTAGCCCGGCTGCGCTTGTTGGAGCGCGGTCTTGACCGCCGGCAAACTCGTATCGCGTAGGACCAGCCATAGACCCAATGCACCGAGGAGAAGGCCCGCCAACAAACGAAACCAGGGAATTGACCGGCCAAGTGAAGTCAGCCGGCCTGGTTGCGTTGTGGTCCCCCCTTTCTGATTCTCAGCAATCAATGCTCACTTCCAGGTAGGGCGTTGGTCAGGGATTCGCAGGCCGCACCACCCGCGCGCTTGGGTCGCCAAAGAGCGTGAAGGTATCGCTTACCTCCCGCACGCCTTCGCGTTCCTCCACCGGCAGAGCAGCCTTTGCACTCTGGAACACGTCGCCGATTCGCTCCAGACTCTCGTCCTGCAAAGCAATCAGGAGTTCTCGGGCAAACGGCTCCTGGTCAAAAGAGTATGTGAGACTCGTCGCGCCGACCAGCAGCACAGGACCCTGATTGTAACGCAACAGGGATTCCGAAAGCGAACTTGTTTCAGGATTTGCAAACAGTCCAGTGAGGCAGGTGAACTGGAGAACTACGGGCGGCGAAGCCTCGCCATTTAGCTGGCTGACGCTGTCTACGGAGAAGAGTTCATCCTTGCCCCATAATTCCAGACTGCCATGCCCGGTATAGGTGACCAGCCAGGCGCCGGCATTCCAGCTTTGGGCGATTTCCGTCGCCGGCGCCCCGGTCAGCAGTTCAGCCTGCTCAGTAGGAAAGGCGCTGTCTGCGAGTAGGCGCTCTACCAACACGCTGAACTCGGTACTCGTGCCATCCACCGCGAACAAGGCGTGATCATCCGCGGCGCCGGCTTCATATGCCAGCGTTCTGTTGACGAGCTGTTCCACTTCTTCCACCGAATCTACCGGCCACCGGCCCACTGCCAGGTCCGGTCGCTGATCATCATTCACATCTACCAAACGGGCATCGCTGACGGTCTCGCCGCTGAAACTAACCGGAATGATGTATGATGGCACGATATTGGCCGGTCGTTCCACCGGGTTGTCTGGCCTCGCGCTGAGGAAACCGCGGTAATCTGTGGTCGCTTCGCCCACCAGCAGCACGTATCTAGGAGCCGGCTCCGCCCAATGTTCCTGCGTGTAGCGGATGAAATCCCGAATACTGTCCGGCGATGGTTCCCCGTAGCCGAATTCATCATAAATCTCTTCGACCGGCACGGTGGAAACCGCCAGGCCCTCTGCTTCTCTGGCTTCGACGAGTTGGGCCACGCCCGGCAGCAGTGCTTCTGTGGAAATAATCAGCAGATCGGCCTTGTTCTGCTCGTCGCGCCAACTGCTGCTGCGCAGAGGCCCAACGCGGGCCGGCGCCCGTAAACCCTCCGGCCCAACGGCAAGAATTGACATCTCTTCGTTCACACTCAGCTCGACGCTGCCCGAGTCGCCGGGCTCCCAGCCAACAATCTCGATTGGGCGTTCCGGCTGCGAAACGTCAAGGATGATTGGTGGAGCGCTGAAACCCTCCAGAGTAACGCTGCCGGTCACCCCGTTAAAGGCCAAAGCATCATCGTCCGCTATCGGCGGCGAGGAGTAAATCAGGTCGATCCAATTCAGGTTGGAGAAGTCAACGTACTCCTCCGGCGCATTGCGCAGCGTCAGGGTGTTTTGGCCGGTTCTCAGGCTGCCGGCAGGCAGAGTGGTTGTGCTCGTGTAATAGGTCTGGCCCTCCCAGCGAAGCTCATCCACCGGCTGTTCGTTGACGCTAAGCGCCAGGCTATGGTCGGGATCAGCCTGCGGGTTGTATGTAGTCCCATATAGATTAACCCGGACTTCACTCGCGCCATCGCCAAGCGCCGGAAGCTCAAAAGCTATCTCCAGGCTGTCGCGCAACGTCTGCCAGAACCAGGGGCCGGCCGGTTCAATTGGGGGAATCTCGCTCGCGTAAAGATAGTTCTCTTCCAGGTGCAGAAGCTGTGGGATGGAGCTCAAGGCGACGCCGGATATGGCCGGCATCTGTTCCGCAGTGATCTCCTCGCCCTGCTCATTTGCGCGCAGAATGTAGACCCGCTCCGCGGAATAGCGCCCTTCCGGAGCCTGTCCATAGAAAACCAGCCGGCCATCTCGGATTAGAAAGGGAACTTCATTGGGCCCCTGACTAAGCTGCAGATCAGCCGCCGTGAAGGTGTCGAAATCCAGGCCGGCGGCACGCAGCTCTTGCTCAGTAATCGCGTACAAACCACTGCCGGTCACTGCCAGCTTCAAAGCTGCAACAGGCGTGTCCGTGGCCGGCTGCCCCTGCGCGTTCCGGCAAGCAGCCAACAGCAGCCCGACTCCCAAGAGGATGACAGGCGCCAAATTGGTGATGAACCGGCGCGTAATAGACGATGCCATTGCGCTACTTGCGCCGGGTTGCCAGGAAAATGGAGAAAAAGACGCCGCCGGCAAGGATTAACATTCCGCCGGCAAAGCCCAGCCAGAGCAGCAAGCGACTGCTGCTGGTGGCGGCGGCAGAACCCTCCTGGCCATCCAGCCCAATCGCACCAGCGATTCCGGTGGCTGTTGCCGGGCCGCCGAGAGTACTGTTGGATGCGCCATCCCCGGGACCACTCGTACCGCCGCCCTGTGGAAAGGGTGTGCCGGCCGGGTAACTGGTGGCCTGTATCACCACGGGCGATCCGGTTACAGCCGGGTATCCCTGCTGTCCGGGTAGGCCGGCAGCTTCGGCTACGGGCACGCCTGCGCCAATAACGTTGCCTCCCTGGTCCGCCGGGGTCGTGGCGGCGAAGCGAAACGCGGTCGGGGTCGGACCCAGTGGACGCAGTGTGGAGGTGGCAGTCGGTAACTCCGGCGTTTCAGTCGGCTCAAGCGTGGCTTCCAGGGTGGGCGTCGGAGTGCCGGAGGCTACCGGGGTATCGGTGGGCAAAGGTGTGATCGTCGGCTCGGTAGTGCTGGTCGGCGGCGATGTGCCGGCAGGAGGCGTTCCGCTGCCGCCGCCCGGCGGTTCAATCCCGCCGGATGGGGGGTCGACGAACACTTCAATGGTCGCCAGGATGACTTCGTTGTTGTTGGTCTCGACTTCTATCAGCTGGTACCAATAGGTGACCCCGTTTAGCGCGGTGTCGTCAGTTCTCTCGTAGGTTGCGCCGGCCTGCGGATTGCCGACAGCCGGCACCAGTCCGATATTCTCCAAGAACTCGAACGGTCCGGCTTCGCTTGGTCCGCGTAGAATCTTAAAGGCCGCTGTGTTTTGTTCGGTGCCGGTCTCCCATTCCAGGCGCACGCTGTTGTCCAGAGGGACACCGCGGAAGTAGCGCAGACCGACGGCAGTGGGGCTTTGGGCGGCGCTATTAAGACCGCCAAAGCCAAGCAATGCCAGTAAGATTAAGCCGGAAAACAACGATGTGATCTGAGATTGCATCAATTCTTGCCTGTCCAGGTGCGCTTGCTTCGGCGTTCGCGGCGGCGCTTCTGGTGAGCTTTCATTATGCCGCGCCAGCTATCTCCTTACGAATGATTTCGACCTCGACTATGCTCTTTTCATAGTCTGCTAAGCGCCGCCGCAAGTTCGACGACTTTGCGCGGGCGCGGGCCGGCGCTGCTCACGGTTTCAACATGATGGGCAGATACACGGCCCCGGATGAGCCGACTAACACCTTATGTGATGCCGCGTTATTGGCCGTGTTGCCGTCCAGGCCGTCGATAGCGGAAACGACCGCGCTATTGGTGACGCTGTCGCCGGCATATCCGTCGGCCAATTTGGCGACCAGTTCAATCGTAATGACCTCTCCGCGGGCCAGGTCATCCTCAAACTCCATGGTCACCACCTTGCCGCTGACTGAAACGGTCATGCCGGCCGAAGCTGTGGCGGATATGTAGCTGAGGCCGTTCGGCAGGGTGTCTACCACTTTCGGCCGGCTGGCATACAGGCCCTCATTCTCCACGGTCAGCGAGAAGGTTATTTCTTCGCCCGGCTCAACGCTGAACTGGCTGGAACCTTTATCCAGCGCAAGGTCCGGGCGGAAGATCTGCATCGCCGGATCTGCCTGCAGCAGGAAGCTGAATAGCTCGGACTCGTGCCAGCCGCCGAGCACATACTGTATCTTGGCGTAGTTGACGGCATCGCCGATTGCGGTGTTGTGCTCTTGAAATAGACCGTCGTAAAAGCCGGTGGCAAGGGCAGTATGTTCCGGGGTCACCCCCAGCCCGGTACTGGACCAATGGGCGAGGCTGCCGGCGCCGTCCAATCTCAAGAAGGTCTCGCTCAAGGCATTGACGCCAGGGTAAGCGTGGTTGCCGTCCAGACAATCCATACTGGTGATAATGACCGGGTTTGGCTCGCCGACAGTCGGATACCACCAGGCGGTATCTTCGGCGGATAGGATGGGATAGCTCTTGCCCCAATCTCTTACACTGCCATGACCGCGATAGTTCAGCAGCGTGACTCCATCGTCCGGATGATTCACCATGAGTTCGCGCATCTCGGCGCGCAGGTTTTCTGTGTCGCCGGCTGATGGATTGTCCGGCAGACATTTGTGGATCTTTTGAAATTCGCCCGGTATGTGTGTGCTGGTAGCCTGATTCTCCGCACAGAAGTCGCCTGCAGTGGGGTCAAAGGCATCGGCAACGAACAGTATCTTGCGCCGCCAAAGGCTTGCCACCACGTGTTGGGCCTCGAAATCGATGATCTTTGCGACCATCGCTTCCGCCTGTTCAGGAGTTTCGGCGGTCAGTCTACCGATAGCCAGCTCGGGCAGGAGGTCATCGTCCATCAACACAAAGCTATAATCGGACGTGCTCAGCCCGCTGTAACGATCCTTGAACGTGATATCGGTGATCACAAAATGCGCTTGTTCAGTTCCCCAGTTCACGCAATCTGCGCCATACTGCTGAACGGCGCAAGGCAGATGCCGGGGATTGTAAGTGGCGTCGCCTACCAACAGGGCATAGGCCGGAGCCGGACTCCAGTTGTCCAGGCCATGATCCAGGAAGTCGCGGATGGCGCCGGGCACCGGAAAGCCATAGCCGTACTGATTGATCACATCTTCATAATCTACAACATGCGTGTCCAGGCCGCCGTAGGTCGCCAGGGCGCGATGAGCCGCCAGGTCGTTTGTCGCCCCCAAGAAATCCTTGTGGGAGATGGCTACCCAGTCGGCTCCGCCGCCGGCAGGTTCGATGTCGGGTACGTCGTAACGGGTGATTTCCAACGGATTGAGCAGGCCGGTGTTGGTCGTAGCGATAAACTCGGCCGAGCTAGAGCGTACGCTGCCGAATTTCCAGGTGTAGGGCCCGTTGCCGATGATGTTGGCGGCAGACATTGGGATGCGGCGGGGCACGCGGCGATTCGTGATGTCCCAGACAACAGCATTGTCCGGATTACCGGAAGTGAATTCGTCAACCAGGAAGGTATTCGGACCGCTATCCACAGCAAATTGCAGCAGATTACCATTGGCCTCAAAATCCCGCGGGTAGTCTACGGTGATGCGATTGATGTAGTAGGTTTCCGTGGACACGTTGTCACCCGTGCGCACAACGATGCCAATCATGTTGGTCCCATCATCGAGCGTGGAAACGGGCGTGGTTGTGGTGATGTTGATGTTTTGTCTCTCAAGCCATTGTGTACCGCCGGCATATTGCGGGACGTCGTTGGCAAAGATCTCCAGACTGTGTAGCCAGGGCTCATCGGTCCGGTTCAACACTTCGGCGGTCAGGACAGCGTCCGGGCCGCTGCTTGCCGGATCGGGCAACTCTATCTCAAATGTGCGCGTAATATTGGGTGTGCTGGCCACCTTCTCGATCCCGGTTAGATACCAGGCGTCCGGCTCGTTGGGAAAGCTGTCCCAGGCATCGGTGCGCGTCAGCTGAAACAGCAGATCTTCTTCAAGCGTAATGCTCTCCGGGAAGCTGCCCGGCACGGGGTGATTCGTAGGATTGGTGGTATCCGCAATCAGGGTCGGTGAACCGCCGGCCCATAACCAGTAATAGTTGCGATTATCAGGGATAAACTGCCTTTCAAGCCGGGAGCCGTCAAACTCCCAGCCAAAAAAACGCACGGCTTCACCTGGTTCGAAGTGAGTGTCCGCGTCGCCGATGAATTCGTAGGCCACCGTCTGGCCCCTATAGAGCATCTCAAAGGTGCTGGGATTGACGGTGTCCACCGGCATGCCGGCAATGGCCATATCTGTGTACGAAAGCTCGTAAATCCCGTCCTGATTGACCTCAATGCGATAGGCAGCGCTGCCCACGGGGAGTTTTGTCTCCCCGGCAGCGGGCGACAGCGGGCGACTGCGCCAGTTCCCGGCGACGTCGAAGTTCAGCACCGCCTCGGCATATGCCCCGGCAATTACATCCTGGTAAGCCGGAATCGGGTACATATTCGTAAAGTCGGCGCCGCTGAAGACGATTTCAACCCTAAGTTGCGGGCTGTGTTCCACCGTTCTTGCAATCGGGTTGTAGCGCAGGGGAAATAGTCGCAGCTCCACCAACCGCAGGTCGCGCGCATACATCGGCTCAGACAGTTCCAGGCGTGCTTCAGGGTAAAAGGCGTCTGTGGCATAGATGGATTGGTCGCGCACGTAATCCAGGTAACTGTCCGGCTGCGACGCCAACACCCCGATATCTGTTTCGCTCCCCGTATTCACCGTAGGCGCAGGTTGCAGTTCGACAGCAAGCGGGAGCTCACGACTATCAATCTCCTGCACTGTGGCGGTGGCGGTGGCGCCCGGCGGCAGGGCCACGTATGCGGCGAAATAGGGTAGGGCCGGCAACCCGGGTTCGTGGATGCGCGCCTCCAACCCCTCCGCCTGCAGGGAACCGTCGTTTCCCTGAGAGAAGGTAGGCGTTGACAGTTGTAGGGTCAGGCCGGCAGCGGATGAGTGCAGGATCTCTATGTGACTGTTTTCGGTCGCTGCCTCCGCGCTCGCCGGTCGCGGGCGGCGTTGCGTGAGAGGCAGCAGCACCCCGAGGATAATGGCGGTAGACAACGTCAATCTAAAAGCACTTTGTAAGAGCATGTCATGAACCTCAGCAGGCTGGTCAGACGTAGACGCTAATTAGAGCGCCCCGGCTAGCTGGACATGGGCTTCCCCTCAAAGCCCGCGTCCGACAGTACGGTTAAGCAATGGACTTCCATACAAGCAGGCCCCGAGCATGCAGCTCGTCAAGGAAACGCTCCATGTCTGCAGCAAGTTGCTCCTCAGAAACCGCATACCGTTCCAGCATGGACTCCTCTATCTGGGCCATTGTGCTTGTGCCGTCCAGAAGTCGCCAAATATCCGCTCCAACACCGTTCAACACCCTGACCGCCCCAGCCCCTGGTGAGACGATGACCACGCCGTCCTCAAGTTCGCGCCAGATCACATCAACCGAGTGCATGGGGACTTGCTCCGGCTTCATCATAGATTGCGCAAGCCCTTCACGATCAGGAACAGGCCAATCAAGATGGCTATAGCAGCCGCTATCGGCACCCACCAGGCGACGTAGGGCGCAGTGTAATTAATGATATCGTGTTGCTCTCGGCTGTTGTCTAGCTCCACATCTTCCAGCCGGTAGTAATAAGTCTTGCCGGCGGAAACGTTTCTATCAACAAATGAGTAGCTGGCGCCGGAGGTCGCATTGCCATCGCTGGGGATCAGCGCATCGTTCAGCAATACAAAGTCGCCCGTGGGCTGTTCACTGCGGTAAACGTTGAAGCCCGCGGTATTGATCTCCGTCTCTGTCTCCCAGTCAATGCGAATTGGAGTGGCATTAGCCAGTTGAGCAATGATGATTGCGGCGGCAAGCAGCAGCCACAAGACTCCGATGAACAATAATATCCGCTGTGAAGCTCTTTCCTGACTTAATGCCTGCACATCACTCATTAGACTTCGCGCTAACCATGAATAAAAATTCGCATGTCATTCCAGGACACTGCACCGAGCAGGCAGCGCAGTCGGGCCTGCAGGTGTCCGTCGAGCATTTTGCGAGAGAACCACCCATCAACGCTTGCCGAACGAAAGCCAGCTGGGCATGCGAACGCCGCCTCGTCCTTGCCGGCGTCTGCTTCGCTTGGAAGCGTAGTCGTAGTAACGATAGTAATCCTGATAATAGTAGCCGGAAGAGCCAACTTTCAATTGGTTGATGACCGCGCCGAGAATATTTGCGCCGCTGTTACGCAGGCGTTCCGCCGCCTGGCCGACGGAGTGCTGCCGGGTCCGGCCGGCATCTACGATCAACACACAGCCGTTGACCTGTGGGGCAAGAATGATGGCATCGGCGACGGTCAAGGCCGGCGGCGTATCGAAGATGATCAGGTCGGCTTCCTCTCGGAGCACTTCAATGATATTGCCCATACGCTGTGAATTGAGCAGTTCCGATGGGTTCGGGGGAATTGGACCGCTGGTCAGGACTCTCAGGTTAGCGACCTTGGTAAGCTGCAGATGTTCGGTTATGGCGACGGAGTTATCCAACAGGGCTGTGGTCAATCCGCGATTGTTGGGTAGCCCGAAAACCTGATGCTGTGTGGGGCGGCGCAGATCGGCGTCAACGATGAGCACCTGCTTGCCGGTTTGAGCCATCACCACGCCCAAATTGGCGCTGATGGTTGACTTGCCTTCGCCGGGCGACGAACTGGTAATCACCAATGTCTTGAGCTCCTCATCAATGGCAGCAAAGCCCAAATTCGTGCGGATTACCCGAAACGCCTCTGAAATTGGGGAGCGCGGCAAATTAAAGGTGATCAGCCGGCCGGGGAGGTCATTGGCGCGAATATGCGTTACCGCGCCCAATGTAGAGATATCGGCCACCTGCTGCACCTGATCCGGCGTGCGCACCGTGTCATCCATAAACTCAACCACCGTGGCTATGCCCACGGCAATAATCGCCCCAATCGCCGCCGCCAGGATGGTGTTGGAGACGGTCTGGGGGCGGATGGGACTATCAGGTGCGAGCGCAGGCTCTACCGGGATAAGGTTATTGCTGGCTCGCGCTTGTTCAACCCGCAGCCCTTCCAGGCTGTTAAAGGCTTCGGTATAGCGTAATTGAGCCTCTCTGCGAGATGTCTCCAGGAGAGATAGCTGGGCCAACCCCTCGGGTGACTGCGGTTCGCCCATGGCAAATATCTGCGTCTCTACCCCTCTGATTTCCTCCTGCAACGAGGTCAGCTGCGCTTGATAGCTGGCGATGGATTCGGCGAAGCGTGAATTCTCCCGCTCATTGTTCAAATCCATGAAGACATCGCCAACAGTATTAGCGATCAGCGCTGCGCGATTCGCATCCGTATCTTCTACGTCGATAACGATTATCTGCGCCTGAGAAGGCGCACTGATCGATAGGCGCCCGCTGAGTGTGTCCGCCGAAAACGGCAATTCCAGCCTCGCAGCTGTTTCTTCCAGGACCGGACGCAGACCGATCAATTCCACATAGGTAGAGGCCAGGCGCTCTTCGAATAATGCCTGTGCATATTCGTTGCCGCCGCTCTCCGGCGCTTCGTCAATGAGGAGCCTGGCGGAAGCGCGGTAAACCGGCTCCATCCTAATGTTGACCAAATATGCCGAAACACCCGCTATCAGGGCGCCCGCAAATATCAGCCAGGCCCACTTGCGGGCGAGCGCGAAATAGCGCCTAATTTCCATTGCGACTCCTCGTGCCGATTAATTATCCAGCGCTGCGACCGGCTCGCACCGCACCCAATATTGCTAACAGTGAAAATCCAAGCCAAACAGCGGCTTCCCAGGCAACGTCGCTCGTGCCGGCGAGGCCCAACCCAATCAGGACTATTCCCAAATAGACTGCGACCTGAAAAGCTGGAACGGAGAACTGCTGACGAAGCGGCGACTGCTGAATAATAGCCTGATAACGATAATAGCTCAAGCCGGCCAAAATTATCGCCAGACCGGCTATCCAAAGGCTATTCATCAGTACTACTCTCAGCATGCGCACATTATAGCACAGGCAGGCGTGCTCTCAAGCGCGCAGGCCGCGAATTGCGCCAGTACAATTGTCCGCGGAATCAGGCGGGTAGGCTAACGTAGGCAATCGCCAGGAGAGTGAGGAGCAGTAGTACGGCGGCCGCGACCAGCAACCTGCGCGGCGTGATGACCGGCTTCAACAGAAAACGGCCGGGCAAACTCAACGTCCTGCCCCCTGCGCTAGTCACCTCGACCTGAAAGCGAACAAGCGCCGCCGATCCCCAAAAGGGCCGCCGCCCGATCTCCAAAGTAAGGTCAGATTCACCATTCTCGCCGGGGGCAAGGCGTATGGCAGGGGGTGCGGCGACAATGTCCAGCGTATTATCCTGGGCAGATGCATGAACATTGAACGTGGTGGTCGTGTTGCCGCTATTGTGCAGGAGCAGCCGGCACGTCCGGCAGCCGCGCAGCACCTGTGGTTGCAAACTGCCGGCATAGTGAACAAAGGGCAGCAGCGTGATTGTCGCCGGCAATGATAGTCGCTCGCTTTCACCGTTCTCGAGAATCGCCCTCACTACGAAGGGCCAGCGCCCTGAGGTGGAGCCGCTCTCTCGCGGTGGACTGATGACCAGCGGAACTGCTCCCTCGCTTCGAGGCGGAAGGGTCACGGGGTCGCCGTCGTTCTTCAGCCAGGGCTCCGGAATACCGTCTACTGCCAGCCGTACCCGTCGCACCGCCGGATGGCCGTTGAATACGCGCAGAGTGAAGTGCGCTAACTCGCCCGGCTGAATGCGGGCGGAGTCTGGTTCAATTGAGAGCCGGGAACTCTCGCCGGCAGCCGGCTCTGTTATTGGCGCGAAGCTGCTGGAGTGGAGCTCCATCGTCGCCGGCAGCCGGCGGATTGTGTAAGGACCGACCCGGAGCGTCTCACCGGTTCGCCAGACGCGGGGAGTATCCACGCCGACCGGCTCACCCTCTAATAGCGTACTGTTTGTGCTGGCAAGATCGACCACCAGCCATTGTCCCTCTGCTTCCAGCAGTCGAAGATGATGGCGGGAGACACCGCCGTCGGGCAGCACGATGTCATTGTCCTTGGCGCGCCCGATGGTGAACATCGGTTGATCCAGCCTAAAGGATGCATATTCCTGGCCGAGATATGACGCGATCAGCAGCGGCGCATTCCCGGAGTTAGCTGCCTGCAGGGCCGGCTCTGCTGCCGGCGCGACCACGACGGACGATGGAATCAGGCTAACCCCCGATACGACCGGCGCCGGCCCGCCCGGCCTCCCTTCGGTGAGCAATTGGGAGGCTTCGGCCAGCGACTCGCGCAGCTCATCCGCTGTCTGAAAGCGCAGTTCGGGCCGTGCAGCCAGCGTACGCTCGAGAATGCCGGCCACCGCAGCAGGAAGGTTAGTTGGCGGCGACGGTTCAACTACCGGATGCTCGCTGTCCTGTGCCGCCGCAGGGGAACCCATCACCAGCTGGTAAAACATCGTTGCTAACGACTGAACGTCTTCAAGCGCTACACTGGTTGAAGCGTCGCTCATTGTGCGCTCTGCTGACATCGTTGCTTGCTGCACGGCGGCCAGCCCAAAGCCCGTAATCTTCGCCCGCAGGGGTGGTTCGCCGCGCCGGACGGGGTGAGGCAACCGATTGACGTACAGCCTCTCCAGCTTGATATCGCCGTGCGCGACGCCTACTGCATGCGCGTAAGCCAGCGCGTCCGCTGCCTGTTCAATGAGGAAGATTGCTTCATCAAGCTTTATGGCCTGGCGCCGGGCGGCTGAGCGTCTCAAGTAATTGTCCAGGTTGAGGCCGGGGACGTATTCGGCGCTCAAATAGAACTCGCCATCGTGCTCTGCGATTTCATAGAGCTCCGCTATTGAGGGATGGTGAAGGCCGGCGGCGGCCTTTATGGCGGTGAGAAAGGGCTCGCGAAAACCTGGTCGTAGCGCGATTGCCCGCGGGACCACGAGCAATGCGATGGGCCGATCCAGGGTCAGATCGCGGGCCAAATAGACGGGGCCGAGGCTGCCTTCGGACAGCAGTGATTCAACCTGGAACCTGGCCAGCCGCTGGCTATCTACGATCATCAGAGGAATCGCGCCCAACAGGCGTCATTGACCTTCCGTTAGCCTTACCAAATAGTCGGAAGACAGCAGATTAAATTCCTCGACCTGAAGCGTGTAGAGTCCTGAACGGGGTAATGTGAACGTCGCTTGCTCTGATTGGCCGCCGGGTCGCTGATCAACAAAGCCGTCTGACAGTTCGTCAAATTCCGGCGTGTAAAGCAGAAATCGCAAGTCCGATGAGTCGTTGGGCGTCAGGCTAATGGTAATCTCATCGCCTTCCTCGCCATAAAAATGCCAGAAGTCCAGCCGGTTGGCCGGCATCTGTGTGTTTTTTGTGTCACCGTATTTGAGCAAGCCTACAAAATAGAGAAAATCAAACGACAGGCCATCGTCAAGTGTAAATGAATAGTCTGCGCCGCGATCATCAATGTCGTGGACGATGATGCGGAACTCGGCGTCGTCTTCCACTACAAAGCCTTCAATCCGCTCCACCTCGCCGGCTCCAACGTCGTTCTTCTCGAGAAGTAGTTTGCCTTCTTGGTCCAGCAATTTGACCACAGGATCAAACTCGGCGGGCATGACCAGCCCGAGCGTAATGGTTGTTCCCGCCTCAACGGAGATAGTGTATGCGTGTCGCGTTCCCGGCTCTAGCGTATCCAGCACAAGGGAATGAAAGCCGGCATCGCCCATGTCAACCACTGCCGCCTCGCCGGGAGTTGCGGACCCGGTTGGGGTGGGTGTTTCGGCGCCCGGCGTGAGGTTGGGCGTCGGAGACGGGCCATCCGTCGGAGAGCTTTCCGGCGTCGGGGTTCCGTCCTCATTGGTTGCTGCTTCGGTTGGAGTCTCTGTGGCGGTCCCTTCTATTTCGGGAGTAGGCGATAATGCCTCGACGGTTTGGGTGGCAAACGGCGTGCCTGCTGATGGCGGTGTAGCGATAGGCAGAGGAGGTCGGGTAGCGCTGGGCGTCCCATTGCTTCCTCCTAGTCCAGGGCCGGGAGTTGCTGAAGGCGCTTCGGCTAACGGCGTGCCTTCCTGGCCAGGCAACGGCGACGTGGCCGCCTCTGCGCCGGAGGGGGTAAGCGTCATGCTGACCAGTGGCCTGGGTTCCAACAACTCAGTCACTTCCAGATACCACATTTCAACGTTTTCGGCGCGCTTACCGCATCCGATGGCTCCGGACCACAGTCGCCAGGTTCCCTCCGCGGTTACGGTCAGGCCGGTTGGGAGCAGCTTGCTGATGTCCTCAAACTTGCTGCCGGCCTGGGCAACCCAACCTTCGGCGACTACTGACCAGGTCGCCGGGCCGGGGCGAGGGTTGCTGTCAGCGCACGCAAGCTGCGCCAGGGGCTGAAATTCGCCCGTGATCTGGATGCGCTTGTCTCGATAGGCAGCGGGATTGGCCGCCAGATCGCTCAGAGATACAGGCTCGGCAGACACGAACTCGGCCACAAAGGTGCCGCCAACTTTCTCGTCCGGTTCCTCAGTGCGCCGGCAAGCTGCGGAAACTGCTACCAGCATGAGCAACAACGGGATAGTAAAATACCACTTCATTCCATCTGCCTATTCGAGGACTCAACGACCTATGCTCAATGGTCTTTTCGCCAGATCAGGACAATACCTCGTAGGTCTATTGACAGTAAATTCTGGAGCAAGCGTACTCTATCAGACCGGCGGGGTTTCAGTAGAGACTTAGCGAGAGTACCGCTCAGTAGCGCTGGCCCATCTAGACCGAAATTGTAGCATATTACCGGCGCGCTCAGGCAATGTGACGCCGGCATGCGGAGATGCTAATGAAACTGGAAGATAAGGTATATGGACCAATTGAGGTTTATGACCCAGTACTAATGGCATTGCTGTCGTCGCCGGCGCTTAGGCGGCTGGCAGGCGTTTTGCAGCACGGCATCAGCGCACTGATTGGAGTCACGCAGCCCGTCACACGCTATGAGCATTCAGCCGGTGTCATGCAGATGATCAGGCTGCTCGGCGGATCCCTGGAGGAGCAAATCGCCGGACTGTTGCACGATGTCAGTCACACCGTCTTCAGCCATGTGATTGATTATGTGGTAGAAGGCCACATTAGCCAGAGCTATCATGATGAGATGAAGGCCGGATACCTCGCGCAAACTGAAATTCCGGAGTTATTGCACAGGTTTGGTTACGATTGGAGTGACTTCCTGGACGAGACCAGGTTTCCGCTATTGGAGCAGCCGGCTCCCCGACTCTGCGCGGACCGGCTGGACTACTTCTTCCGCGATTCCCTCGAGTTGAGAATTGCTACACCGGCCTTGGTGCAGCGGTCACTATCGAACCTGACTGTAAGTGAAGGTCGAATCGTTGTGCGTGACCTGCCAATTGCTCGATGGATGGCCTATACATACATTGCGGCAGATGACATGAGTTGGGCAAACTTCCGCGAGGTCGGCATATATCAGCTGGCCGCACAGGCAATCCGGCAAGGCTTGGCCTTAGGCGCGATTACAAAGGCAGATTTCTGGGGAGAGGATGCAGACATATGGGCAAGGCTGGCGGTCTACCCGGATCCGCTGCTGAGCCGGCAGCTCGCCCTGGTGAGTCCAGCGACGCGCTTCGTGTGGGATGAGGAGCAGCCGACTTTCAGGGTAGGTACCAAGGTGCGTACGATCGATCCGGAGGTGCTGACAGATGCCGGAGTACGCTCCCTGTCCGAATTGGACGAGTCGTTTGCGCGCTATCGAGAGCGGTACATTGCCGGCAAAGCAGGCGAGTGGCCGATGAAGGTAATTTCCGCCGATTCCGAGTGAGGCGGCAAGGTCCCGTGCGAATTCCGGCAATCGCGTTGCTATTTGTGATCTATCGCATTATAATTGGTTTTAATTGTAACCTAGATAGCGTCCCCAGGTTAAAGAATTAGAAGACTATGGATGATACGGATCGGGCATTGCTGCGACATTTGCAGGCCGATGCTCGTCTAAGCAACGCGGAGTTGGCCCGGCGGGTGAATCTGTCCGCACCGGGGTTGCAGAAACGCATCCGTAAGTTGGAGGAGAGTGGGGTCATTGACCAGTACGTGACCCTGGTAGACCGTGAAGCCCTCGGCTATGACATGCTCTGCTTCATTCAGGTTACCCTGCAGCGCCACGAGCCGGAGGCCATTGGCCGCTTCCGGGAGCTGGTCAGAGGGATGCCTGAGGTGCTGGAATGCTATCACGTTACCGGGGAGTACGATTACATGCTCAAAGTGGTAGTCCGCAATCGAAAACACCTGGAGACTTTCCTGGTTGAAACATTGACGCCGGTGCCGGCGATGGACAAGATCCGCACAAGCCTGGTGCTGAGCCAGATCAAGTGTACGACCGCATTGCCGATCGAAATGAACGGTAGCGCCCAATAATCGAATGAAGCAATAACGAACCTTTCCTAGGCGAATTGCTGAGCGTCGAATGCGAGGATATGAATGACTCTGACCACCGCTGAAATGAAGCCGTATACAGCCGAGAACCCCAGCGAAGTCTGCCTGGCGGAATGGGCCAGACATCTGGAGCGTTCGATGTTGCGCAAGCTGATCGGCGTGATCGCGCAACCCGGCGTGCTCTCATTTGCCGGCGGTCTGCCCGCTCCGGAGCTGTTTCCAACGCAAGAGTTTGGGGATGCCGTGGCCGGCGTGCTGGCCACTGACCCCCGCGCGCTGCAATACGGCCCGCCGCTGCCGGAGTTGAAATCGCAAATCGTGGAGCTGATGGCTCGCCGGGGGCTGACCTGCCGCGAGGAAGAGATCATCATTACCACCGGCGCGCAGCAGGCGCTGAACATTATTTCACAGCTACTGCTCGATCCCGGCGGCGAAGTGCTGCTGGAGGAAATGGTGTACAGCGGGATTCAGCAGGCGGTTGCGCCGCTGCGGCCGTGCATCCTGCCGGTGGCTACCGACCTGCAGCGCGGCATTGACCTGGAGGCCGTCGCCGATTTACTGGCTGCCGGACATCAGCCGGCCTTCATGTACGCCATCCCCGATTCGCACAATCCGATGGGCGTGAGCATGGGGCGCGCTCAGCGAGAGCGTTTGGTTGCCCTGGCTGCCGGCTACGGGACGCCCATTATTGAAGACGATCCCTATGGCTTCCTCTCCTTTGACGGCGCTACCCTGCCGCCGCTGCGCTCGCTGAATAGCGACTGGGTCTTTTACGTCGGCTCATTCTCGAAGATCATCGCCCCGGCCTTGCGCCTGGGCTGGATCGTCGCGCCCGCGCATTTGCTGCACAAGCTGACCGTGATCAAGGAGGCCGGCGACCTGGAGTCTTCCGCGTTTACCCAACGAGTGGTCGCGGCATACATTCGCACCGGGCGCTTGCCGGCGCACATCGATCGCTTGCGCAATGAATACCGCTGTCGCCGGGACGCCATGCTGAGCGCACTGGCGGCGAACTTCCCCGAGAATGTGCGCTGGACGAATCCGGCGGGCGGGATGTTCATCTGGGTCGAGTTGCCGGAGTATGTTGATAGCGTCTATCTGTTGGAGGCCTCGCTGGCGCGTGAGAATATCGCTTTTGTGCCTGGGGCTGCGTTTGCTGTGCCGGGACATGATGCCGGACATTGCCTGCGCTTGAGCTTTTCGAACGTTTCAACGGAGCGAATTTCGGACGGCATTGCGCGGCTGGCAAGCGTTATCAAGGAGTTTGTGTAGCCGGCATTAGGCAGTTGGCCGGCGGTAATGCAGGAGGTGTTTGCATGAGCGAAGATTTCTTACCCATCAAATCAGTTGACCACGTGGAACTATATGTGGGTAATGCCAAGCAGGCGGCGCACTTCTATCGCACCGGCTTCGGCTTTGTGAACAGCGCATATAGCGGCCTGGAAACGGGGAACCGGCAGCGCGCGTCCTATGTGATGGAACAGGGCAAGATCCGGCTGGTGCTCTCCACTCCATTTGGGCCGGATAACGCCATGGCCCGCCATATCCACCTGCATGGAGACGGCGTCGGCGTGATTGCTCTGGGGGTTGATGACGCCGCCCGTTCCTATGTCGAAGCGACGAAGCGCGGGGCGACGGGCGCAGTCCCGCCGGCTCAGGAAGAAGATGAGCATGGCGTTTATCGCTATTCTGCTATCCACGCATACGGCGATACCCTGATCAAGTTTGTCGAGCGCAACGATTATCGGGGATCATTCGCGCCGGGATACGTCGCCCGCTCCTCGTCGAATGGTCACAATAGCCGGCATAAGGGCATCGGGCTGGGCCATATTGACCATATCGTGGGTAATGTCGAGCTAGGAGCGATGAACCGTTGGGTCGAGTTTTTCGCGCATACGATGGGCTTCAGCCAGCTGGTGCACTTCGACGATCAGGACATCTCCACGGAGTATTCAGCGTTGATGTCCAAGGTCATGCAGGATGGCTCAGGCAAAGTGAAGTTCCCGATCAATGAGCCGGCGGAGGGCAAGAGGAAGTCCCAAATACAGGAATATCTCGATTACTATCACGGCCCCGGCGCGCAACACCTGGCCCTGTCCACCGGCGACATTATTGAAACGGTGACCGCTTTGCGCGACAATGGAATCGAGTTTCTGCGCGTACCCCGAGCCTATTACGACTCGCTGCAAGAGCGAATTGGCGCAATTGATGAGCCGGTCGAAAGGCTGGCGGAGTTAGGCATACTGGTAGACCGGGATGAAGAAGGTTACCTGCTGCAGATCTTCAGCAAGCCGGTGCAGGACCGGCCCACTCTGTTCTTCGAGATTATAGAGCGACATGGATCGCGCGGCTTCGGCAAGGGTAACTTCAAAGCCCTGTTCGAATCGATTGAGCGCGAGCAAGCGCTGCGCGGTAATTTGTAAGCCGCGGCCGGCGTAAGGAGATAAGTAAGATGAGCTACTACTATCGACTTGGCGACATTCCCCACAAGCGACACACCCAGTACCGGCAGCCGGACGGCTCACTCTATCACGAAGAAGTGATGGGCATACACGGCTTTGCCGGCATCCAGTCCATTCTCTATCATCGCTGTCCGCCCACGCAAATCCAGCGGGTGTTGGGTAGCGAGCCGGTGTGCATCGAATATGAGGACGCCGGCATGCTGCGCCCGCGCCACTTGCTTTCCGCCGAGCTACCTGCCGGCGGCGACCTGATCTCGGCCACGATCCCGCTGATGGGCAACAATGACGTGGTGGTTTCCGTTTCTCGGCCCGACCGGGCCATGGGATACTGGTACAAGTTCGCGCACGGCGACTACGTCTATTTTGTGCACGAAGGAACCGGCGTTATGGAAACCCAATTCGGGTTGCTGCGTTACCGGCCGGGGGATTACATTGTCCTCCCGACCGGCGTCATCTGGCGGCTCGTGCCGGACGGGGACGTTCCTCAGCGCTTTCTGGTGGTGGAAGCATACGGGCACATCGAGCCTCCCAAGCGCTACATCAACTATTATGGTCAGTTCCTGGAGAACTCGCCCTACTGCGAGCGCGATATCCGGCCGCCGGATGAGCTGGTCTCTTCCCACGAGCGAGGATCGTTTGAGGTGCGCGTGCAATCTCGGGGCGTAATCACCCGCTTCGAATATGAACATCATCCCCTGGATGTGGTGGGTTGGGATGGTCACTTGTGGCCCTTTGCCTTCAACATTGAGGACTTCGAGCCAATTACTGGGCGCGTGCACCAGCCGCCGCCGGTACACCAGACCTTTGACGGCCCCGGCTTCGTTCTGTGCTCCTTTGTGCCGCGTCTCTTCGACTATCATCCGCTGGCGATCCCGGCCCCATACAACCATTCCAATGTTGACTCGGATGAGGTGCTCTACTATGTGGCCGGCGACTTCATGTCGCGCAAGGGCATTGAATGGGCGTCCTTCACCATTCATCCTAACGGGATTCCGCACGGGCCACACCCCGGCACCTACGAAGGCTCCATCGGCAAGGAAAGGACCGAGGAGCTGGCGGTGATGATTGATACTTTCCGGCCGCTGCGTTTGACCAAACGGGCGCGCGAGCTGGAGGACGAAGCGTATGTGTATAGCTGGCTGCCGGAGCGTCACAAATCGTGATCCTGAAGCCGGAAGAGATAGCGCGCAAAGATAGCTACAAATTGCTAATTGGATCGGTTCTGCCGCGTCCCATCGCCTGGGTCAGTACGGTGAGCGCCGATGGCAGGTTGAATCTGGCGCCGTTCTCCTATTTCACCATCGTTTGTCCACATCCGATGACGCTGCTCTTTTGCCCCGGCGTTCACCCCGACGGGCGCAAGAAGGATACCTGGCGCAACATCGAGCAGGTGCCGGAGTTCGTGATAAACCTGACCAATGAGGAAACCGCCGAACGGATGAACCTGTCGGCCACCTTGTTGCCGGCGGGTGAGTCCGAGTTTGAGTGGGCGGGGGTGACTCCGATTGCCAGCGAGACGATCCGAGCGCCGCGTGTGGCCGAGGCGCCTATCTCATTCGAGTGCCGGCTGCGCGAGATTGTGGTGATTAGCGAAAGTCCGGGGGGAGGGGCAGCCATCTTTGGTGAAGTGCAGTGCATTCACATTCGCGATGATGTGTATCAGGACGGCTATGTCTTGTTGGAGAAGTATAGACCTATCGGCAGACTCGCCGGGGCCGGCTACACGCGGGTTACAGACACGTTCGAGATGCATCGGGTTCCGCCACCCTCACCCGGCTGATTCCGCCGCGACAAGCAACCATCTCAAGTGTCGCGCCGGGGACCGCCGGCACATCCCCAGAAGAAGCAGAATATGAGCTATAATTGATTTCCGGCGCGGGGCAGGCTCCTTGCCCCTGCGCCGGACCCTATACGTGTTGATTGGATGCCTAGAGGTGAAGTATGAGTACGCACAATCATTTTGGCGCTTACGTCCCGTTGCCGGGGATGGACGGCGTTTACTATTATCGCCTGAGCAAACTGCAAGAGGACGGCATCGTTCAATTAGACCGGTTGCCATTTTCAATCCGAATCCTGTTGGAGTCGCTGCTGCGAAATTGTGACGGCTACCTGGTGCAACCGGCGGATGTAGTGGATCTGGCTAATTGGAGCGCGCAAGCTACATCGGACAGGGAGATCGCCTTCAAGCCGGGGCGGGTCATTTTGCAGGATTTCACCGGCGTGCCGGCGGTCGTTGATCTGGCGGCATTGCGCTCCGCCATGGCGCGGTTGGGCGGCGACCCGGAGAAGATCAACCCGCGCGTGCCGGTCGATCTGGTGATCGATCACTCCGTGCAAGTGGACGCTTTCGGCTCCGCAATGGCGCTACTCTACAACGCCGAGAAGGAGTTCGAGCGTAACCGCGAGCGATATGAGTTCCTCAAGTGGGGCCAATTGGCCTTCGACAATTTCCAGGTAGTGCCGCCGGCTTCGGGCATCGTGCACCAGGTGAACCTCGAATACCTGGCCCAGGTGGTGATGACGCAGCCCGGCGGGGAAGGGGTCATTGCCTTTCCGGATAGCCTGGTTGGAACTGATTCCCACACGACCATGATCAACGGCCTGGGGGTGTTGGGTTGGGGCGTCGGCGGCATTGAGGCGGAGGCGGCTATGTTGGGGCAGCCGATCTACATGCTGACGCCGGATGTGGTTGGTTTCAGGCTGTCGGGCGCTCTGCCGGAAGGGGCTACCGCGACGGACATGGTGCTGGTGGTAACGGAGATGCTTCGCTCTCGTGGGGTCGTGGGTAAGTTTGTGGAGTTTTATGGCCCCGGCATGAAGTCCATCAGTTTGCCGGATCGGGCAACAATTGCCAACATGGCCCCGGAGTATGGGGCGACAATGGGCTTCTTCCCGGTTGACGAGGAGACATTGGCCTATTTGCGGCGTACCGGCCGCTCTGAAGCGCTGATTTCAATGATTGATCGTTACATGCGGGAACAGAGCCTGTTCTATCATGCCGGCACGCCCGATCCCGAATATTCAGACTACCTGTCGCTGGATCTTGGGGACGTGCAGCCAAGCCTGGCTGGCCCCCTACGCCCGCAAGACCGCATCCCCCTGGCGGAGATGAAAACCGCCTTTCAGAAGGCCCTGACAGCGCCAGTCTCCAAACGCGGATATGAGTTATCCGCCGCAGACCTGCAGCGCACGGCCGTTGTGTCTAACGGCCATCCAATTGAGATCGGTCACGGGGCGGTCGTTATTGCCGCTATTACCAGCTGCACCAATACCTCGAACCCCAGCGTGATGCTGGCTGCCGGCTTACTCGCCAAGAAGGCGGTGGAAAGGGGTCTGCACGCCTCGCCCTATGTGAAGACCAGTATGGCCCCCGGCTCAAAAGTGGTCACCGATTATCTGGCGCAGGCGGGATTGACGCCATATCTGGAGCAACTCGGCTTTTACACGGTGGGTTATGGCTGTACGACCTGCATCGGCAACTCCGGCCCATTGCCGCCGGAGGTTGCACAGGCGGTAACGGACGGAGACCTGATTGCCGCTGCTGTGCTTAGCGGCAATCGCAACTTTGCCGGCCGGGTGCACCCGCAAGTGCGGGCTAACTTCCTGGCTTCGCCGCCCCTGGTCGTGGCCTATGCACTGGCGGGCACCACGAACATTGATCTGTTGAACGAGCCGTTGGGCGCCGGCACTGACGGCCGGCCGGTGTACTTGCGCGAGATCTGGCCGACGAACGCCGAGATTAAGGATGCCGTAAGCCGGGCGATTACGCCGGAGATGTACCACAAAGAATACGGTCACATCTATGACTCCAATGAGACCTGGAACGCCATTCCGGCCGGCGGAGGCGAGCTCTACGATTGGGACCCCAACTCCACGTATATTCAGGAACCACCCTTCTTTGTGGACCTCACGCCGGAGGTGTTGCCGATCACTGACATTGTTGACGCCCGGGTGCTGGTGAAGGTGGGTGACTCCATCACGACGGACCACATCTCGCCGGCCGGCTCGATCTCCCGCACCAGCCCGGCGGGCAAGTATCTGATTGAGCACGGAGTGCAGCCGGTCATGTTCAACTCTTACGGCTCGCGCCGGGGCAACGACCGGGTAATGACCCGCGGCACGTTCGCCAACATCCGCCTACGAAATGAGATGGCCCCCGGTACGGAAGGGGGCTGGACGACCTACCTGCCCACCGGTGAGGTGATGACCATATTTGACGCTTCGGTGCAGTACAAGGCGACCAATACGCCGCTGGTGGTGTTGGCCGGGAATGACTACGGAATGGGCAGCTCACGCGATTGGGCGGCGAAAGGCGCGTTGCTGCTGGGGATTAAAATGGTAATTGCTGAAAGCTACGAACGCATCCATCGCAGCAACCTGGTGGGTATGGGTGTGCTGCCGTTGCAATTTATGCCGGGCGAAAGCGCTGCTTCCCTGGGACTGGACGGCAGCGAGCGCTTCTCAACGGTGGCGCTGAATGATGCGCTACAGCCCCGGCAAGAGGTCACCGTGCGCGCCGTGCGGGCGGACGGCAGCGAGTTGGAGTTTACGACCATTTGCCGGATTGATACGCCGGTGGAGGTGGACTACTATCGAAACGGCGGCATTCTGCATACTGTGTTACGACAGTTTCTGCGGGAATAGACTCAAAGCCAACATGCGCAATGCAGCCGGCGCACATGATCACTGCGCCGGCTGTTCTATTGTTGCTGCAATGGGCTTCGGGGAGGAATGCCTGCCGGCCTAAGCAGCTATTAAATAGATGACCGTCAAGAACAATAAGAGGGCGAGGGCGACGATGACCCACTCCAGCCATTCTGTGCCGGAGCGAGTAGATTTGCTGGTTTCAACTCCGGCCACGGCCCGGGGCGCGGCAACCGGCTGAGGTGTCGCCGGCGCAGCCGCTTCTTGCACCTGTGTCGCGTCAGTCTCCGCCCCTTCCTCGGTCATCGTGGCGACCTCACCGGCTGCTTCAACTGCCGGTTCAGCCGGGACATCCTCGGTGCTCGCGGCCGCGGAAACTTCACCTTTCAACCAGTCGGGCACTTCCTCTTCTTGGCTGTCGAAGTCAAATGGGTCTGTATATGATTCGTCCGGCAACATCACTTCCGGCGGCGCATCATCCTCAGCCACGAAGGGTGAAGCAGCCAACAATTCTTCCGGCGCGTCCACCTGGATGTCCTTTGCCGGCCCGAACGACGGCGGAGTTGGTTGTTCGGCAACAATGGCCGTCTCCGGCATGGTTTCCACTACCGTATCGGCAAGGTTTTCCTCATGTTCCAGGGCAGTTTTCTCAAGATCGGGCGCTTCTTCGAGGAAAGAGTCAGATTCCGGTCCGAGTTGGTCCAGTTCAGCCAGTTGCTGCCGGGCGGTTGCATTATCCGGATCCACGATCAGAGCGCGCTTCAGGAAGGTCTTCTTTTGCTCAACTGAACCGGCGGTCTGGCTAAGCAGGAGCCAGGCATCTACATCATTGGGATTGGCCTTGATTGCCTGGGCCAGCAAGACATGCGCCTCGCTCATATTGCCGGCTTCGATTGCCGCGGCTGCTTTCGCTAATTGCTCCATCTCGTCCCACTACCTCCTCCTGACCGCAGGCCTGCTTTCAGCCGGCGAATCAGCGCCAGATGGTTGATTCCGTCGCGGCGCCCTTCAGCGTCAAGACGTAAGGTTGACATATTGTACTAGAGCGTGAATTTGGAGCAAAAATGAACTACATCCCGGCCGGCGACAAGGGAGGCCGGCTGAGGACCCGTTCGTGGATCGGGCATTGATAGTCAAAATGAGCCTGGCATTGGGTAGCAATTTGCACGGGGATATGCACGCCCAGCGCTCGCAGTGAGCGCGCCAGGTGGCAAAGAGGCAGCCCCACAACGCCGGCATAGCAACCGCTCATCGAGGCCACGGGCTGAAACCAGGCGTGCTGTATGGCATATGCTCCGGCCTTATCCAGGGGATCGCCGCTGGCGACATAGGCATCAATCTCGCCGTCGCTGTAGGCGCGCATGGGCACGTCTATGGTGACCAGATCGTCAACCGAGCGATTACCGGCTGTATCGAGCAATGCCAGCCCGGTGTGTACCTGGTGAGTTCTCCCCCGCAAGAGGCGTAGCATGCGCCGGGCATCCTCGGGATCGTGCGGCTTGTTGAGCATTTGTCCATCAATGCTCACGGTGGTATCCGCCGCCACAATGATTGCCGGCTCAGATATGGCGACCGACACCGCTCGCAGCTTCAGCCATGCAGTTTGGACAACATTGATTGCCGGGTCCGGGTCAGTTACCTGATCTTCGTCAACATCCGCCGGCAAAAGTTCAAACGGCAGCCCGAGCAGGCGGATCAACTGTTGGCGCCTGGGTGACGCCGACGCCAATATATACTTCATCAGAAACAGAAGACGGGACCAGCGCTGGAGCGCGTGGTCCCGTCCTAAGCTCAGCAAATTGCCTTACTTGATCTCAACAACCGCGTCAACGGCTTCCAGCTTTGCCTTGGCATCAGCGGCGGCCTCTTTGCTGACCGCCTCCATCAGGACGCTCGGCGCGCCGTCAACCTTTTCCTTGGCTTCCTTCAAGCCCAGGCCGGTGAGAGCGCGGACTTCCTTGATGACGTTGATCTTCTTCGGTCCAACGTCTTTCAAGATCACATTGAACTCCGTCTGCTCTTCGACCTCGACCGCCTCAGCGACCGCGCCGGCGGCAGCGGGCATCATGCCCATCGCCATAGGAGCCGCGGCGGAAACGCCCCACTTCTCTTCCAGCATCTTCGTAAGTTCGGCGGCTTCCAACAATGTGAGGCTGCTCAGTTCGTCTACAATCTTCGCCAAATCGGCCATCTTTCATTTCCTCCGGAATGTTTTCTCTAACTCAGAAATATCGGTCTGTTAACTGGGTACTGACTGTTCTGTTGCGGGATGAGCCTACATAGCAGGTTCAAGCTCAACACTTTCGGCTTCGACGCTGTCCTCGCTCTTGGCGTAGGCATCAACGACGTTGATTACCTGCCGCACGCCATTTGCAATTGCGGACACGATTCCCCGCGACGGGCTGCTGATCATGCCGATGAGCTGGGCGCGGAGCACTTCAAGCGGCGGCAATGATGCCAGGGCTTCCACGTCAGCGGTGGAAAGGATCCGCTGATCGAGTATGCCGCCTTTGATGCTGAAGCCCTCTTCCGTCCTGGCATAGTCCACGAAGGCCTTGGCGACGGCCGGCACCTCACCGAGCACAAAGCCGGCTGCCGTTGGCCCCTTGAGCAAAGCGCTGGGAACGGGCTTGCCCGTTTCCTCAAGAGCCAGGCCCAACAGGGTGTTCTTGGCAACATGGAAACGCCCATCTAACTTGATGATGTCATCGCGGAGCGCTTCCATCTTCTTGACTTGAAGCTGGTTGAACTCGGTCAGGATCACGGCCTTGCTCTGGCCGATGAGCTCAACATAGCCTTCCTTCAATTCGTTCCGACGAGCTTTTGAAATAGCCAACGAAAATCACCTCCTCTTCGGAAAGTAAAAAACCCCCTGCCGGCCGGCAGGGGGTTTCACAATATCCAGGCGCACACAAAGGCCAACGCCCATTGTGCGATTCGTCGTACTGTGCACCCACCTCGGCTGGCAGATTTAAGCCGGAGAAATACCCGGCGCCAACTGTCTACGGTAGAGACAAAGTTGTTAGATTGTCAACCAGCTAATTCTAGCCTGCCGCTTCGATAACGTCCAGCCGGATGCCGGGCCCCATAGCGTTCGCCAGCGTAATGCGGCGCACGTAAGTGCCCTTCGAACCCGAGGGCCGGTTACGCTTGATTGAGTCGATCATGGCCTGCAGGTTTTCCAGGAGCTGCTCCTCGCTGAAGCTGCGCGCCTTTCCCAGGGGAGCATGGATGTTGCTGGTGCGGTCAACGCGATAAGCGACTCGCCCGGCCTTGGCTTCGCTAATCAGTTGCGGAAGATCTTCGCCGGGCGCGACGGTGCCGGCACGGGGATTGGGCATCAATCCACGTGGGCCTAACACCCGACCCAAGCGCCCGACCTTGCCCATCATAGATGGGACGGCGATAGCCACGTCAAAGTCAACCCAACCGCCCTGAATCTGGCGAATGACTTCGTCGTCAGCAATGATGTCCGCTCCGGCTTCTTCGGCCAGCCGGGCGTCATCTCCCTCAGCAAAGACAAGCACGCGCACCGTCTTGCCCAGCCCATGGGGCAGGATGACCACGTCGCGCACCTGCTGATCCGCATGCCGGGGATCGACCCCGAGGCGGAAGTGAACTTCAACGGTAGGGTCAAAGCTGGTGTAAGCTGTCTCTTTGATCAGCTTGATAGCTTCTTGCCTGCTATAGAATTGCTGCCGGTCTACTTTCGCGGCCGCTTCTAAATACTTTTTACCACGTTTTGGCATGATATCTCCTTGTGGTGCCGGCGGACCAGGGCGCGAAAGAAGTCGCGCTGATCCTCCCACGAAATTGAGAGAGAATATTGTCTAATCGACGATTGCAATGCCCATGCTCTGAGCTGTGCCGGCAATAATGCGCATAGCATGCTCAATATCGCGGGCGTTCAGATCCTTCATCTTGATTTCCGCGATCTCGCGCAGCTGGTCCCGTGTCACCGAGCCGGCCTTATCGCGATTGGGAACAGCAGAGCCGCTCTTCACGCCGGCGGCTTTCTTCAACAGGTCCGTGGCAGGTGGGGTTTTGAGGATGAAGGTAAAGCTTCCATCTTGAAAAATGGTCACTTCCACCGGCACAATCTGGCCCACCTGTCCGCTGGTTTTGGCGTTGTACTCCTTGCAGAACTGCATCAAGTTAATGCCTTGCGGGCCTAACACCGTGCCAACCGGCGGAGCGGGGGTCGCCTTGCCGCCGGAAAGCTGAATCTTTGCTACTGCTTTGATCTTTTTTGCCATCTTTTTCTCCGGGGAGTCCTAACGCTCTTACGAGCTCCTCCTTACCTGGGATAACTGTGCTATCCACAACGAAGGCGAGGCATGCCTCGCCTTGTGAGAGCCTATGTAATTTTGAAACTCCGTCTGCGGTGAGCGACGCGCTAGACTTTCTCGACGTGCATGAAGTCGAGTTCGACCGGCGTTTCCCGGCCAAAGAATGATACCAGTACTCGCACTTTCGCGCGCTCGATGTCAATCTGGTCTATGGAGCCGATAAAGTCAGCAAACGGTCCATTGCCGATGCGTACCTTCTCGCCCACCTGGAAATTGAACTTAACCTTCGGTACTTCCGCTTCCATCCGGTTCATGATCTTGGACACTTCGTCCGGCCGGAGAGGAGTCGGGTCGCCGACAAAGCCGGTGACGCCGGGGGTGTTGCGCACGACATACCAGGAATCTTCGTCCATGATCAATTGGACCAGGATGTAGCCGGGAAAGACTCGTCGCTCAACCGTCTTCCGCTTGCCGTCCTTGATCTCAATTTCCTCTTCTGTCGGGACCACCACGTCAAAGATCTTGTGCTGCATGCCCATTGTTTCGATGCGCTGCTCAATGCTGTGGCGCACCTTGTTCTCGTAGCCGGAATAGCAATGGACAACGTACCACGCTCTACCGTCGCCATACTCGTCAACGGAGTCCGCGCTCTGCGTTATAACTTCTGCTTCCTCGTCTTGGAGGAGGTCCCTTTCTTCTTCACTCATGCCAGTTTGCTATACGCCTAGCGTAAGCTCCACAATACCCAGAATGATCCGCGAAAAGAGGGTGTCCAGAATGAGGCCCAGGAAGACGGCCATGGCGGCGGAAACGCCGAGCACGATTAAGGTCAGGCGCCATGTATCTTCACGCGTGGGCCAGGTGACCTTACGCAGTTCGCCGCGCGTCTCTCGAAAATATCGCACGAGCGCATTCGGCCCCTGTCGTTCGGTCTTCACCTTCTTGGGCTTTCGCTCTTCTTGCTTTTCTACTTCTTCTTCTGCCACGCTACTTCTCTACCTATCTACTTGCGATGAGAACTACAGGGGGTGCAGGAATCGAACCCGCAACCTACGGTTTTGGAGACCGTCGCTCTGCCAATTGAGCTAACCCCCTAAGGGGGCGCCTCGGTTACCGAGTCTCTCGATGGGTCCGGTGACACCGGCAGCGCGAACAGAACTTCACCAGTTCCATCCGGCCGGGATCATTTCGCCGATTCTTCTCGGTAATGTAATTGCGCTCTTTGCACTCTGTGCAGGCCAACGTGATGTGGGTACGTACTGCTTTCTTTGCCATTCCAGACCTTCAAAACAAGCAACTGAAGGTGAGCCAATCCATATTCTATCATGAATGGGCCCACCTTCATCGCCCTTAACTTACGAAATCTTAATTTACTCCAGGATTTCCGTGATCACGCCGGCGCCGACGGTGAGGCCGCCTTCGCGG
>CAYVQP010000003.1:0-33870 GCA_964452775.1 uncultured Ardenticatenaceae bacterium
TACAGGCTGGCGTAGCCGCCGGTGACCGCGCTGCGCTCCATCGCCGGATAACGGCGAACCAGTCGCTCGCCGGCGGTCAACACAAAATCATCGTCCGGCCGCTTTCCGTACGCTTCCGGATTGACGACGGCTTTAGCTTCGGAAGGATCGATCAGGCCAATCAGGGTCAGCCCGCCAGTCTCCGAGCGAAAGTAGGTGGCATTAATGAAGTCCGCGACGACCGGATGCACGCCTTCATGCCCGGCCGGGCGGCGAAAGAAAGCCACCTGTACCCGGCAGGCATTAATGGGCGCCTCGATGCCGGCCATGCGCGCCACCCGCGCTCCCCAGGGGCCGGCGGCGTTCAGGACGAGGGGAGCGTAAAAGTCGCCCTTGTCCGTGGTAACCGCCTGTACCTTGCCGGCGGCGAAACGAATGCCCGTGACCGTTGTCTGCACCCTGATCTGCGCTCCGAGCCGGCGAGCCGCCTCCGCATAGCTATTCACGGTCAGGTTCGGGTCCGCATAACCGCTTTCCGGTTCGTAGGCAGCGGCGAGCAGGTCGCCCGTCGCCAGGCCGGGCATGATCTCGGCGAGCGCTTCCGGCGAAAGCATCTCCGTGCGGATGCCCAGGCTCTGCTGGAGGGCCAGATTCTTTTCCAGACCGGCGTGATCTCTGGCGTTGACCAGGGCTACAAAGCCGGTGCGCGTGAAGCCGCTTTCCCCGCCGACCACTTCGGCGAAGTTCTGGAACACGCCCAGACTGTACTTGGCCATGCGGGCGGTCAGCGCATTGGAATAATGCTGGCGAATGATGGCCGATGACTCGCCGGTCGAGCCGGAGCCGATGTAGGCCCTCTCTAGGACGACGACCTTCAGGCCACGCCGGGCCAGCTCAAAGGCGGTGCTGCAACCCATAATCCCCGCCCCAATGATGATTGCGTCAAAGCGTTCAGCCACAGATATCCTCCACCTGAGCTCCCGGCCCACCGATTGTTCCTGATTGCCCGGCAAAATTTGCGGGTTGCCGGCGATCCCTACAATCTAAACCGTCTTCAGATATTGATGCACGAAGCTGACGGCGATCGCCCCCTGCCCCACGGCGGAAGCTACCCGGCGCACCGATCCATGGCGCACATCGCCAACCGCAAAAATGCCCGGCACGCTGGTTTCCAGCAAGTACGGGTCGCGGCGGAGCGTCCAGTTTCGCGGCCGCTTGCCGTCCTGGAACAGGTCCGTGCCGGTGAGGATGAAGCCGGAGCTGTTGCATTCCACGACATCCATCACCATTTGAGTGTGCGGCGCCGCCCCGATGAAGACAAACATAGCGGCAGCCGGCGCCGTCTGCGCTTCGCCCGTGTCAAGGTTCCGGTAAGTGATTGCCTGCAGGCGGTCCGTGCCTTGCACCTCTTCTACGACGGTTCGCACCAGGACCTCGATCTTTTCATTTCCCTCAATCTGGTCTACCAGATACTGCGACATCCCCCGGGCAAGCGAAGCGCCGCGCACCAGCATGCTCACCTTTGCGGCATACCGCGCGAAGAACATGGCCCCCTGTCCGGCTGAGTTAGCGCCGCCGATAACGTAAACCGGCTCGTCCCGGTAATAGGCCGCCTCGGTTAGCGCCGCGCCATAGTAGATACCTGCCCCGGTCAACGCATCCGCTCCCGGCGCTTCCAGCTTACGCACAGTCACGCCGGTGGCCAAAATGAGCGCCCGGCAGGTCAACTCTGTGCCGTCGCCGAGCACCACGATGCGGTAAGGATCCTCCACCCGCACCTTGACCACCTCTTGCGGGATCAGGATTTCGGCCCCCAGTCGCCGGGCCTGGTCTGTAGCGCGCCGGGCCAGCTCGGTTCCGCTCAGGCCTTTTGGAAAACCCAGATAATTCTCGATCCGCGAACTGGTGCCGGCCTGACCTCCGGTGGCCTCCTTGTCAATCATTAAGGTGCTCAGCCCTTCCGACGCCCCATAAACGGCCGCGCCCAGGCCAGCCGGGCCGGCTCCAACGATAATCAGGTCGTAGAAGTTCCCCGTCGCCTGGGTGCGCAACCCGACTTTATCAGCGAGGCTGCGATAGTCCGGCTTGACCAGCACCGTCCCGTCCGGAAAGAAGACCACCGGCAACTCATGTTTGCCGCCGTCAACAGTCTCCACCAGCGTCCGTGCTTCCGCATCCTTCTCAATGTCCAGCCACATATAGGGGATGCGATTGCGGGCCAGGAAATCCTTGGTGTCATGGCTGCTGGGCGACCAGAGGGCGCCGGCCACGCGAATGCCGTCATAGGGTACCGGCACGGTAGCCAGCCAGTCGCTCAGCAGGTCGTCCAGGATGGGGTAAAGATGCTCCTCCGGCGGGTGCCAGGGCTTGAGCAGATAGTAATCCAGCCCGATCTCGTTGATGCTGGCAATGGCCGCTTCGGTATCCGCGTAGGCGGTCAAGAGCACCTTGCGCGCCTCCGGGTACAGCTTGCGCGCTTCCGCCAGAAACTCCGTTCCGCTCATCTGCGGCATGCGTTGATCAACCAGAAAGAGCGCCACCGGCTCATTGCGCTGCTTCAGCGTCTGCACCGATCCCAGCGCCTCATGCCCTGAGCCTGCCCGGATGTATCGGTAGTCATCCCGATAATGCCGGCGGAGGTCTCGATTGACAGCGCTCAGCACCTGCGGTTCATCGTCAACGATGATGATGTATGGCTGGGCCATTGATTGCAGACTCCTTAGTCTTCTTGCGGAAAACTGTTAACGGGTGGCGTACTCTTGCCGGGCCATTCTCACGCGCTTGCGCGGGTGACGGCAACTTCGCGTGATTGATTGGAGCAATTCTACCTGAAAACAGCCGGACGCTCACGCGAAAGTATCGGAGAGCGTGGGGCTAAGCGCCGGCCAGGAGGTAGAGTTTTTCCTCTGCGGTCGCGGCAGGGCGGACGGCGGCTTGCCGGCAATGTTCGACAAAGCGCGGAAGATTCAGCAGTTGGATAGTGGCTGCGTCGGCGACATGGGCCGGCAGCAGGGCATGAAAACGGCCCATCTGCAGCCGGCCGGCCAATGCGGGAGCCTTTCTCAGCGCTACCCTCTGCACCAATGCCCTATCCCAGGCGGGTAGTTCGTTAAGCGGCCGTCTCAGATGCAGGCAGTATTCGTTGCGCTGCTCGGCGGCTATGCCGGATTCAAGCAGCATCGCGGCCAGCAACTCACCCCATATTGTGCCCAGCCAGTGAAACAACCACGCTCCTTCCGCATCCGGCAGCAGGGCCATCTCGCGCGCGCCGTAGCCCAGGCCGCGGGCAACCGTCTGTGCGACCGCGAAGGGAACCGCCGCAAACGCCTCCTGGGCCGGCAATAGGACCTCAGCCGGGAGCTTGCGGGTTGGAGCCAATCCATAAAGTAAACCTTCGCGCCAGACGACCTCCATCGGCTTGCCGGCAAAGAGCAGCACCGTACCCCGCGCGTATGTGCGCTCCGTCCGGGCGATAACTGCGCCGCTGTAGCTGTCTACGGCTGTGGCGAGCGTCGAGTCTGAACCGATGTTGCTGTAGATGTCGTGCCGGTCAATTAGCTCCTGCAACTCCGGGCCGGGCTTCCACTCTCCCGGCCGGCCGGCTTGCAAATAGCCAGTGAAGGAGAGGTGGGAAATTATCTGGCGGACCGTCTCCGTCGGGACCTCAGCCGGCGCAATCCGGCGCACATCAGCCAGACGCAGCGCACCCGTTGGGCTTTGCTTGATCATGCTGAAGATCTGTTGTACGAGCACAGCCGGCCGGAAGTCGTAGGCAGACACATCTTCCAGGGGTTGAGGGGCCGGAAGGGGGCTGTGCTCCTCCATCCAGCGGGAGGTATTTTCGGGTGAGCGCCAATCGCCGGCCAGGGACAACAGCGCTTCAAAGCGGGCCCATTCGCCGGGAGCACGGGCCAGGCAGAGCACACGAACAAGCGGCTCGCGCCGGCCGCCGCGACCGATGCGCTGTAGAAACGAGGTCAAATCGGGAGGAGCGCCCAGCAGGATCACGTCGTCCACGCTGCCGATGTCAATGCCCAACTCCAATGTGGAAGTACATACACAGACGGCGACGGGGAGGGCGGCAAATCGATCTTCGACCTCCTGCCGGACGTGGGCATCGAGGTTGCTGTAATGGACAAAAACGTCCGCATGATAGGGCAGATGCCGACGCAGGTAGGCGGCAGTCTCCTCGACCTCGCGGCGTGAGTTACAGAATAGCAGCGACTTTTTGGCCGGACGCTCCACCAGCGCCGCGATCAACTGCTCCAGGTCATAGAGCGGGCGTATTTCCGCTTCAATTCGCCGGGCGCCTGACGTCTGGACAATCACGGCCTCGCGCAAGTAGCGGTTGCTGACCCCGGGTGGGTCGAAGATCGTGGCGGAGAGAGCCACCCGTTGCGCCGGCGCAGCATCCGGCAGTGCGTATTCCCGGATACGCTCCAGGCGGGCCAGCAGGCAACGGAGATGATCGCCGCGAGCAGTGTTGTCCAGCAGATGTATCTCATCGAGGACAATCGCCTGCAATGTAACAAACATCCGCGGAAAACGAGTCAGCAGCGAGTCGGTTGATTCGGGGGTAGTGAGCAGGATGGCGGGAGCTTGCGCCGGGTTGAACTGCCGGATGTCGCCGGTTTTCATGCCGGCGGAGATCGGCGTGTCCGCCAAAGCCGTCTGCACTCTGTCATATAGGCTGCGCACCAGCGCTCGGGTAGGCGTGATGTAAAGGATGTGCAGCCCGGGCTGTTTAGCCGTGGACCAATAGCGTTCAAGCAGCGGCCCCAGTACTGCCTCGGTCTTGCCGGAGGCGGTCGCGGCGATTACCAGCGCATCTTTGCCTTCCAGGATCGGGGGGATGGCCTGCGACTGGATGGCCGTCAGCCGGCCATGACGCATGAAAAAGAGCGACCAGACATGGGCCAGACTGCCCCTAACGGCTCTCAGATCAGACATGGCGATCCAGCTTCTCCGGCACCTGCTGCGCCAGGCTTGCCGGCCATGACAGAGGGTGTTGTTGCAAATGCCGGGCTACAAGGGCCTTTAGCGCACCTGGCTGCGCAGTTCATCGAGCAGCGAGGCTACCTGGTAGTCCGGATAAAGGTACAGCAGATCAAACAGCTCAACGGCAATTCTCACTACCTGGCGCATCGAAAGCCGGCCATTCCGAATACCCTGAGCCAGATGTTCAGCCGCCCCGCGCCGCACCTGCTGCTGCCTGTCGTCCGGCTCATACCCATAAGCGGTCCGGTGGTAAGCCAACACCTTTTGCAGGAAATGGCCGACTTCCTCAGCCGGGGCGTCGGGTTCCAGGTAAAGGATCTGCTCCTCATCCAACCAGTCCGACATGGGCAGACGGTTATCGCTTCTGGTCACCGTGAACAGAAAGAAGAAGCCCTGCCCTTGCTCATAAGCCACCGGGTAATCGCGCCAGCGATGTTGCGGGATTTGCGCCTCGCGCAGCCGCGTCTGGTGCTCACGCAGCGCCGCATAGATGGCCGCCTGAAAGAAGAGGCCGGCCTTAGGCCGCTGATAGGGCGCCAGCAGGGAATAGCTCTCTGCTTCATCTATCAGCACGCAGAGGCCGCTATAACCGGCCAGACGCGCCAGCGCGCTCACGCCGGTAAATAAGTAGGTGATCTGCCGCGCATTATGCCCGACCTTGTAGATGGAGGGGAAGCGCATGCCGCGTGGTTGCGCTTTGTTCATGGCCGGCGTTCGTTGTCCTCCGGCCAGCCAGTTGCTCCAGGCGCGGCGCTGGCGAGTGGAGTTTGTGCCGGCAAATGCGGTCAACGCCATGCTCAAGGGATCCGGCGGATCGGCCGCATACGCGCCCAACCGCTTTGTCGTCCGTTCCTGATCGGCGATCTTCTCCAACAATGGGGCCAGCCCCAACTCATCACTATTCGGGTAACGTAAGTGGTGCATCGCCTCGCGATAGATTTCGAACGAGCGATGCGGCGGCAGTTCCAGCAGGTCAAGGCTGACCGTTGCCACCAGGAAGCCCCGCTCCAGAGCTTCCAGCGCGGTCAGTTCCACAATATGACTTTTGCCGTAGCCGTATTCGCCGACAACAGCACGCACGTCGCCGCCTTGCTGATGCGTCTGATTCAGAGCGCGAATAATGCTGGCCCGCTCTTCCGTTAGATTGACGGTCAACTCCGGCACATGTTGGGCGGGCGCTATTCCCAGGCGCAGCGACTCGATCAGTTTGCGCGCATCCAGCTGCGGCAGAGACATCGGAGGAGGTGGAGAAAAGGCGGCGGTAACCGCTGGCCCCGGTTCTATCGTTGGGGCGCCGTCCGCCGAAAACTCGCTGCTGGCCCGGCGAAAGCGCAACCCATTTTCGAAGCGGACCAGCCACTCCCGGCCATTGCGGTAAATCGCCAGGACCTGGCCGGAGCCGTAAATTGGATGGTTTACAACTTCTCCGATCATCTACTGACTACTGTTCAAGTGACCGTTTTCCTGGGGGACAATGTCCGGCTGATAGCTCAATAGGGAGGCGTCTCCCCGCCCGTCAGTTCCTGAATCTGACCGCGCAAGATCGCCTGTGCTTCTGCCTCGGTAATGGTGTGCTGTTCGCCGTAATGCTGCCGGCCAAGCTCCACCACAAAGGACTTCACAAAGAGCCGGCGATGGCTGACATCTAGAAAAACATCGCGGGCCACATTGGCCAAAATAGCGGCGTTGGCCCGTTGCACCACGTGATCGAGCTGAATGTCGTAGGCTGCTTCGTAAATCGGAATAAGCCGTTCGCCGATAGCCAGCATCAGGTCAATCTCATCCAGGTCGAGATGCTCCAGGCTGATCAGCGGGCTGAAATGATTGATGCGGCTGAAGCGACCCGGAGCGCGCACACGCTGTTGGAGGGCCGGGTACTTGGGCACAATATCGTTGATGAACTGAGGCGGCACGGCATAAACAAACATCGCGCCGGGGAGGTCTTCACGAGTGCGATCAATGACTTCGCGCAGCGTGTCGGTGGCCAGCTTTTCGGCCTTACCACCCACGCTGGCCATGCGATCCACTTCATCAAAGAGCAGCACCAGACCGCTGTAAGAGAGCGCGCGAATTATCTGGCACAGTGAGCGCAACATGCGAAAGGCGTTAGGCCGGCCGATCTTGCCGGTCACGCCTACTTCGCGCAGGACCCGGGTGTCATCCGGCGACGTGTCCTCGGCGAGCAGCCAACGGGATAGCGCGTCGAGCTGCTGTTCCTGCCGGCGTACGATGCTGTCAAAATAGGCGATGACGGCCGTCTGGTAGGACGGGCTGTCCACCGGCGTCGCTTCCAGCGTGTCTAGCAGTCCGCGATAGAGCGGGTTGGTCAGCGTCTCCAGGCTCAGCGACGGGCCGGCAACACGCGCCAACACGCCGGCCAGGAAGCGGGTCAATCCTCGTTCGTCGCTGATTGACTCATCGGACTCGTGCCACAGGATGTTGCTCGCCACCGCCTGATAGACCTTCTTCTGGTCGTTGTAGGGCGTCTCCAAGGGACTGAGATCAACTTTGGAGACGGCGAAGTTGCGCGCCCAGGCAATATCTCGCAGGCAGTAGAGAAAATGGGACTTGCCGCTGCCATAGTCGCCGATGACCATCTTGTAGGCCGCGCCGCCGTCCTGTAGGTAGGACGATAGATAGAACTCATCCAGCGCATCCAGGAGGGATTGATTGCCCACATTGAAATGCTGAATACCTCGCGCCGGCGGTGTGCCGTAGCTGCCCAATACCTCAATTATGTGCCGAGCCAGCGGCGGAGAGACGCCGGCCCGTTCGTCACTCTGCAGAGTCGTCATCGCAATTCATTCCCCCAGGCTAACCGGTCATTCAAACTTGATATCGCTGTAATATTTCCCGTCCAGGGCGCTTTGCGGCAGCCAGATGCTGCGGCTGGCCTGGCCGGCCTGGCTCTTTGTGGCCTCGCCCAAACGCAACCGGTGCACCTTACCATCAACCGTAAGGCTGGTCTCCGCCTGCTCCTGAAGAATGACCAGATCGCGCACAAAGAAGGCTCGTTCGTAATCCTTGAAGGTCCGCCGCGCCGGGGCATTCCAAAAACGCTGCGACTGCCGGTTAAGTGTGAGTTGGGCATATGCCTCGACAATGTTGATTCGCTTCTCAGCAGGGCTACTCTTGCGCTTGCCCAGGCAGTCTAGCCACGCCTGATGGAGCTCCCCCAGCAACGCGCCGGCGTCAATCTTGCGCGCCGCAATCTGTCTGGATTGCTGCTCAAATGCCTTCAGTATCGCCGACAACGACAGGGGAATGGCGCCGGTGAGCGGCTCCTTGCCGTAAGACCACTGTGCCTTGCGGGCGGCCATGTCAATGTTCAGCGCCAGCATGCCGGCCCCTAACACCGGCGGTCGCCCGGTAACCACAACGCCACGCTCCTCAAACTCTGCCCGCAGTTCAGCGGCAAACGCAAAGGCCAGGTCATCCAGCGCTGCCTGCGTGGCGGCGGCAAAGGAGGAAACAGCCGCCTGCAATAATTGGCTCTCCACCGGCTGCGCCGCCTCTTCCAACTTTGTCAGCGCCTTCTGCATGGGTAATGCGTCGGCCCGCTCCTCCCCGGCAAGTCGAATAGCGGTGTTCAGCGCGCCGATGACCGACTTCAGCGCCTTGAATTGCGGCTCCAGCTCAGCCCGAGCTGCCGACAACTCATCTTGTGGATTTGTCATTCCTGATACCTCTCCAGCAGTGTAGCGATTCCGGGATTCTAGAGTGAATGCCGGCGTTCGACAACCAGGGGCCGCCGGCTCGTCACAACGAAGTCTAGTAGCGCAGCGAGAGACAACTCAAGCCGCCATCCATCTTGCGATACTCGGACACATCCAGGATCAGCAGGCGATAGCCGAGATCGGCGAGCATGGCTTGGAAGCGGGGATAGCCGGCGGCCAGCAGCAGATAATCATTGACGCGCACACAATTGGCGGCGTACTGCTCATCATCAGGCGTCCGCACGATCTCATAACCATGAAATACCGCCCGACCTGCCAGCGCAGGAACCAGCGCCAGACGATCATGCCCCAGGTAGGCGATGCCGCTTTTCAGGTGCAGCAGCTCCGGCATCCCGCGAATGTCCACGCAGGAGGTGGCGTAGCCGGCGGATTCCAGAAGGCCGGCCAATTGCCGCGCGCCTTCCTCGTTCGTCCGTTCAGAGAGGCCGATGAAAAAGTGGTCGCCCGCCTGGCAAATGTCTCCACCGTCCAACAGGCCGGGAGCAGTGATCTCATGCAGCGCGCCGAAGTGGCGGGCCAGAACCGGCTGCATAGCTGCTGCCTCGCCGCGACGCGAGGGCGCGCCGGGGCGGGTCAGGACTGCGCAGCCGGCAGCCAGAACAGCCACATCCTCGACAAATGTGCCGTCCGGGTAGAGCAGGTCTGCTTCCAAGCGTTCAACAACGAGGCCGCACTGTTCCAGCGCGCGGCAATATTGCTCATGCTGTCCCCGGGCCAGCTCGTAATCCGGCTTGCCCAGGTCAACCGTCGTCAGACCGCCGGCGAAGTTCGCTCCCGGCGGGCGCACAATGGCGTGGTGAAACATTTTCTTCCTCTGCCTTTTGTGCAGCGTCTACCTCTGCCGGCCTGCACAAACGCTGTTTGCCAAGGGGCAAAACATTGTAGGGCATATCGGCGGCCTGACAAGCCGGGCGCAGTCGCTCAGGAAGGGGACCGGCGTCTGGCGAGTATGGCCGGGAGGTCATACAATCCATGTTCTCAAAAAAAGAGACTTGCGGAGTCTCTGGTAGCAGCTTGTGACGAGAACATTTGGTTCAGCGAAATCGACAGGGAAGCAAATATGAAGAGCGGCTGGTGGAAAGGCGAACGGGGCGAGTGGTATGTTGTCGGCCAGTTTGTGTTCTTTGGCCTGATCTTCGCTGTTCCCTTCCTCACCGGCAGTTTTGGGAGTTGGCCGGCGCCCTGGAATGTGATTGGTTTCGCACTGGGGCTGTTGATGGGTGGGCTGGGGCTACTGCTGACCCTTGCCGGGCTGGTCAGCCTGGGCCGGAACCTGGCCGTCGTACCGCAACCAAAGGCTGATGCGGTCTTTGTGGAGAGCGGCGCTTACCGATTGGTGCGGCACCCCATCTATAGCGGCATCGTCCTGGGTGCGCTGGGGTGGGGCCTATTGACCAACAGTCTGGCGACCCTGCTGCTCGCTGCCGGCTTGCTCCTGCTCCTAGATGTTAAGTCGCGGCGGGAGGAACAGTGGCTTAGAGAGAAGTTCCCCGAGTATGCCGGCTACCAACAGCGAGTAAAGAAGTTGTTCCCCTATATCTACTGAACGCTCGAACCCGGCGGCGGCTGTCGTCACCCCCTGTGCAGCGCCGCCCTAATCGTCCCAATCTGCTCCGTCGTCATCATACTCGGTCGCAAAGTCGGCTTCCTCTTCCTCGTATTCATCCAATGCCCAATCCAAAACAAGCGGCTGCCGGCTGATCACCTCCAGTTTTTCGGAGCACATCGGGCAGTCAATCACCTTGCCCTGGCGGGGGATAGTTTGAAAGTAGATAGGGTGGCTACACTCCGGGCAATCCGCAGTAATGACCCTTTCACTCTTCTTTGCCATCTCTCTTCCTCAAGAACAAAACCAATACCGGCCCATCTTCGGCAGGGCCACATCCGGATCGTGATTAATAGGATTCTTCTATGTAACGCTGGTTGCCTTGCTGATCGCCGCTGGTCGGCTCCTCGAAGGCCCACTCAAAGCGAAGAGGCGCTGACCGGGTGACGACGAGCAATGAATCGCAATCCTTGCAGGTGATCAGTTGCCCGCGCTTGGGGGGTTTACGCACGCGCACTATGGCGTCGCACGCCGGACACGTTCCTTCGATCTGCTTTGTGCGCCGATTCCGGCGACTTTCACTTTCTTCCATCTTGGACCAATTCCTCCGGATCAGAGAATGAACAGCACTGCTCAACTAGCCGCCGGTTGTTCGCTAACGTCCGTCTTTGTGGTCAATGCGGGGAATGATGGCAACCATATACTGCGCTACGCTAAGCTCTCACGCGCAAATAGTAGAAGAGACGGGTACATTTCCGGCGAAAATGGTGTGTCAAGCGCGTGACAATTATGCAATTCACGTGCCAGAGAGGTGTAAGAGAGCCTTGTTTACAGCAGTAGCCGGCAAATACATTGTGCAAAATTGCTCAAACAGGACCATATTTCTCCCACGTGCGCTACCCCGCAAAACGATAGCCGACGCCGGGAATGTTCTCAATGTACCAATGCTTGTCCGGCAACGGCTGAATCTTCTGCCGCAGCCGGCGTACCAGCCCGCGGACCAGTTCGCGGTTGCCGCTGCCGCTATAACCCCAGACGCGCTCCACGATGGTGTCTAGCGGAATGACATGGCCTGGATTGGTCATCAACAGATAAAGCAACCGAAATTCCAGTTGGGTGAGTTGGCGGGTCTCCCCATTTGCCAGCGCAACCCGCCGCGTCTCCGGGTCCAGGTTCAGGTCAGCCGATTGGATACTGGGCAGGGTCATCTCCGGCGTGCTGCCGATGCGCCGGAGCAAAACTTGAGCATAGCGGGACAGTACCTTTGACGAAACGGAGCGATCCAGGACCAGGTCCGCCCCGGCATCCAGCAGCGCGCAGTGCTCTCCCTCGGTCAGGTGCTCGACAAGCAGCAACAACGGCGCATGGGTGATTGTGCGGATCCCCTCCACCTCGGCCGGGGTCGCCGAGCGGGGATTCAGCACCAGCAAGACCAGGTCAACCGGGTGTTCGGCCAGCGCGGACCGCGCGTTCTGGGCGTCAGATGTCCGCGCCACCGCCAGACCGGCCCGGCGCAACACATAGCTCAGGAAATCTCTATCTTCGCTGTCGCCGGCAATGATGATCGCCTGCATAGATCCCACACCACAGCGCTGACCTAGTGGTTCATTCGCTCTGTTCGTAACAAACCCCGCAGGTCGTCATCAGGTTCATCGCAGGACGAGCATACTCGGTCAGACCTGCGGGCTTTCCGCGACCTGCGTGCGAACGACTGAGCGAGACTCATCCAGGCCGGCCGACTGACTGCAACGGCGCTGAATTGACAAAGAAGATTCTAGCGAAAATCAAGGCGGGATGCTATTGTAGGCGGGGGTAGGTTATGGTCATCTGCTGACCGCAAACTCGCACCCTGGATTTAATACGATTCACCCGGCGAAGCGCTCCGCGTGCTGCCGGCCGGACAACAGGAGAGAGAAATGAAACGCCTTGTGATGCCAATTCTGTTGGCCCTAGTCTTGTTGGGCGCCGTGATCGGAGCCGGCCGGCTGGAGGCCGACTCGCCGGCGCCGCCGACTCTGGTGTACATTGCCTCTCCGGCAAGCGGCGGCCGGCCTGCGTTGCCCGATGTGGGTGTAACCGTCTACACCTATCTAAGCGCTGCCGATGGTGGAGGGCTGCTGGCCGGAGTTGACCGGAGCGGCATGGAAGCATTGGCCTCGTTGGGCCTATCTTATCAGGTGTTGGAGGAGCTGCCGGCGAATGTCGGCTCTGTCCCCTACTACGTCGCCTACTCAATGCCGGGCCGGGAGCAGCTGGCCTGGGCGGAATACGGCGAGGTTCGTTTTGAGGGCGCGGGTTGGCGTTTGATGCGCATGACGCCGGAGGCCGCGACCCGACTGTCGGCCGCAGGGGCCGCATTGCAGCGGGTCATGCTCGACCCCAAGCCGGCTGTGCCGCCTGCACAACATGCCCGGGAAGACGTCATCTTTGATCCGGCCGTGCAGGCGATGATGAATCAGGTAACGACCGAAACTGTCTATTTGACGAACGGCGGCGTGAGCGGCGAGTGGCCGGTGATCATCTCCGGAGACCCCTACACAATAGTCTCCCGCTATACCTACAGCGGCGAGCCGATTCAGAAAGCCACCGAGTATGTTGGAGAGTACCTTGCCGATCTCGGCATGGATGTGCAATACCACCAGTGGAGCGGCAGCGGCTACCCGAACGTGATCGGGGAAATCACCGGCCTCACCAATCCGGATGAGATTTACATCCTGTCCGCCCATCTCGATGACATGCCCCCGGGCCCCGTCGCTCCAGGCGCGGATGACAACGGTAGCGGAACCGCCGCGCTGTTGATTGCTGCGGAAATTCTCAGCCAGCAGCAATGGGGCTGCACCTTGCGCTTCGGTCTCTGGACCGGCGAAGAACAGGGATTACTCGGCAGCTATTATTACGCGCAGCAGGCATACGCCAACGGCGACAATATCGCCGGCGTCTTGAACCTGGACATGGTCGGCTGGAACACGCCAAACAGCAGCCCAGACATTGAACTGCATGCCGATTCCAGTCTTCCAGGTACCATCGAGCTGGCGCAGCTCTTTGCAGACGTCGTTGACGTGTACGATCTGGACCTGATTCCTGAGATCGTGCCGAACGGCATTGGGGCCAGCGATCATGCTTCATTCTGGGACTTCGGCTACGACGCTATTTTGGGTATCGAAGATCTCGATGATTTCAACCCCTACTATCACACGGTCAATGACCAGCTGCAGTATCTGGATATTGATTACTACACGGAGTTTGTCCGCGCCGGCCTGGGTTCATTTGTGCATATGAACGACTGCCGGATCGATACCTGCGAGCCGGTTCAGATCACAGCAGTCAACACGCAAACTAACGGGTGCACGGTTGATTTCACGCCGGCCTACACCGGCACCGCCCCCATTGGCTGGGAGTGGACCTTCCAGAACGGTGTGCCGCCCACGAGCACCCTGGAAAGCCCGACGGGCATTGACTTTGGGGTCAGCGGCACGTACGTGTTCACGGCTACCGCCGCTAATTGCAGCGGCGCCGGCCTGGACACCTTCGTGGATACCGTAACGGTCTCCTGCGATAGTTGCACGCCCATCACGGGAGTCGAGTTGAGCCAAACCACGCCCGGCCCGATACTTCCCGGCGACCCGGTCGAATTTGGGGCTGACCTGATGCCGGATGATGCCGGCAAGCCCTATGGCTACACCATTTCGGTGGACGGAACGCCGGTGCTCAACGGGCAAAGCAGCGATGATCCCCTGGAGTTCCAGTACAGCTTCAGCGAAGCCGGCGAGTACACCGTCTCGATCTCTACCTGGAATTGTGAGTCAGGCAAGCCGGCGACCGATGAGATCGTAGTCGTCGTCGAAGCTCCGGCATGTATAGCCCTGACAGAAGTTGACCTGGAGGACCTGGAGGGCAGCGACATTCTGCCGGGAGACGAGGTTTCCTTCAGCGCGGACCTGGATCCCGACGATGCCGCCAAACCTTACAGCTACACGGTTACCATTGACGGCGCGCCGATCGTCAGCGGACAGAGCAGCGATGACCCGCTGGAGTTTCAATACACGTTCGCGGAGGCCGGCGAGTACGAGGTGGAAATCTCTGCCTGGAACTGTGATATGACCGAGCCGGTAACGGATTCGGAGACCGTTACCGTTGCGGCGCCGGTGTACTGGTTATACTTGCCCGCGATCTGGCGGCCATGATCCGCCGGTGACCGGCGGCGGTCACTGGGCGTCGGCCAATTGAATGAGGCGACGGATCATCTCCTGCGCCACGTGCGCTTCCGTCGCCTTTGAGTCCTTCAGTAGCTCCTGAAAGTCGTCGCGATCGAGCGCCAGCACTTCGACCTCGCCATCTTCTGGCGCGCGCACGGTCGCGGTGCGCGGCTGATTCCTGAACAGGCCGATCTCGCCGAAATAATCTCCCGGCAGACGTGGCTCGAGTGCGGTGATGTCTCCGCCGAGGTCTTCGTGGACTATCTCAGCCCGCCCGGCGGTGACGATATAGAAGCGATCGGCCGGCTCGCCCTGCCGGATGATCACCTGCCCGGGCGCATAGCGCAAACGCACGAATTTGGGGGAGAGCTCAGCAACTTGCCTGGGTGATAGCCGGTCCAGCGCCCTGGCTACCTGCTCCCGGGTTACCTGCTCATCTTCCTCAGAGTAGTCGTTGTCCGTCATCTCACTCTCCTGCCAATCTGCTCACATCTTCGCTCGCACCGGCTGGCGCAGCACAGTCTGCAACTTCTCGGGCGCAACCCGGCGGGCGTCGCTCAGGTAAATCTCGTGGTGCTTGCCGATCATCTCGTAGCCGTTGGCGGGGATGAAGTCATGGTGCAGCCGCTGCAGGACCGGCCCCTCATCATCATACGAACCGATGTGCATGATCTGGACTGATAGACCCTCGTGATACGTTTCCAGGCGCAATCTGGATAAGGCTGCCGGGGTCTTCTGCTTCTCCAGCACCGCATAGGCATCGGAGAATAGCGCCGCGGTGATCCACTCCGGCTGCATAATCATCATCGTCCACTCCCACCGGCTCTTGTCACGGCTGGCGGTGAAGGAGTCCATATCCTCCGCCCACCACAATCCCTCCAGGGGCATGACCGCATAATCCTTACCCGTTTCTTCTCTGCTGATGAACTTGATCTTGTAGGCGACCGCGTACAGCGCTTCCAGAGCCTCCCGATATGACTGGGCGGTGTTAGGATCGCCATGCCCGTCAACCATCAGAAACTGCATGGCCGGCACGTCCACCACAGAGAACCGCTCGCTCGATGGACGATAAAGCTGCTTCATCTCGCGCTTGAGATCAATCTTGTTGTGCATGGTGACATCCCTTGAAATTGGCGAACCGACCATTCATATCTTAGCCGAAATCAGGAGCAGCTACCAGCGCCGGCGCACTACATGGCCGGCCATTCGCCACAAACTGACGCTGATGGAACGCGCGATTCGGTATAATCTCTTAGGTGCGCCAAAGACTGACGGGCGACGTCCCGGTGCATCCCGATTAAGCCCACAGGAGTAGATCTATGAGTGACCTTGCCACTGCCATCCGCCGGCGCCGCGCCATCCGCCGCTACCTCGACCGGCCCGTCCCTGACGCGCTGTTAGAGGAGTTGCTGGAGAGCGCCGCCTGGGCTCCTTCCGCCCACAATCGGCAGCCCTGGCGCTTCGCGATCATGTCGGACCGGGCCGGCAAGGAACGTCTGGCCCGGGCAATGGGTGAACGACTGCGGGCCGACCGGTCGGCGGATGGCGACCCGCCGGCGGCAATTGAGCGGGATGTCGCTCGCTCTTACAGCCGAATCACCTCCGCGCCGGTGGTGATCGTGGTCTGCGTTTCCATGATTGATATGGATGACTATCCCGATTCCCGCCGGGCGACGGCCGAACGCACGATGGCGACGCAGAGCGTGGCCATGGCGGTGCAAAATATCTGGCTGACGGCGCACGATGCCGGCCTGGGCGCATGCTGGTTATGCGCGCCGCTATTCGTTCCTGACCTGGTGCGCGAGACGCTGTCCCTGCCGGCGGACTGGCAGCCGCAGGGGTTGTTGACCCTGGGTTGGCCGGCTGAAATCCGGGAAAAGTCGCGCGTTCCCTGGCGCGAAAACGTGATTTTCCTCAACTAACCGCGCCGCCCCCCGGAATCAAGAGCAGATCCGTGATTGCGAAAAAATTAGACAATGGTATAATATTGTTGACTTGTTCAGAAAGCAATCAGCCATTCGAGTCCAATTGGCAGTTGAAGTTTGTTGCGGAGAAAGTGGGCTGTAAGGCGCACTCGTACCAGGGTTTAGCTTGAGTCGCTCAGGAATATACCGGCGGCTGCTGGGTTACCTGCGGCCCTATTGGAAACAAGTGATCGTCGCTTACGGCGCCATGCTGCTGGTGACGCTGCTCAACTTACTCGTCCCGCAGATCCTCGCTGAAGCGATTGACCAGGGGTTGGCGACCGGCAAGGCCACTTCGCTGTTCCTTGCCGCGGGCATCATCCTGGGAATTGCCGTCCTGCGCGCTCTTGCCGGCTTCCTGCAACAATACTACGGCCTGTGGCTCACCCATCGCGCATCTTACGACATGCGCAACGACTTCTTTTCCCGCGTGCAGGTGTTGCCGTTTTCATTTCACGATCGCGCCCAGACCGGCGACCTGATGAGCCGGGCGACCGGCGACATCGGCGAGACGGAGCGCTTTGTCGGCGTCGGTCTGATCGAGTTGACGGGGACGGTGATCATGCTGGCCGGCGTGATCGTGGCCATGTTGCTGGAGGATGTCCGGCTGGCGCTATTGGCCCTGATCCCATTCCCCATCTTAATTGCTACCACCATCCGCTTCGGGGCCACCGTGCGCCCGATGTTCAAGATCATTCAAGAGCAATTGGGCGTGCTCTCCAGCATCATGCAGGAGAGTCTGACCGGCATCCGCGTGGTGCAGGCCTTTGCCCGTGAGCCGCACGAGCTGGAAAAGTTTAGCGTGGCCAACGTCAACTGGTTTGCCAAGCGTTACCGGCTGATCCAAAGCTGGGCAAACAATTGGCCCTTCTTTACCTTCACGCTGGCGATCAGTGTCTTCATCTTGCTCTGGTTCGGCGGCGTGATGGCCATTAACGGCGAGATCACCGTCGGCGCGCTCTTCGCCATGATCTCGTACGTATTGCTGTTGAATGGGCCGGTGCAACATCTGGGCTTCGTGGTGAACCTGGCGGCTACCGCCGGGGCCAGCGCTGCCCGCATCTTCGAGATTACAGACATGCCGGACGACATGCCGGACAGGCCGGATGCTATCGAGCTTCCGGACGCGGCCGGGGATGTTTCTTTCGAGCAGGTCAGCTTCGGTTATCGCGACGGACAGCCGGTGCTGAGCGATATCTCTTTCCATGCCGCTCCCGGTGAAACAGTCGCGCTCATCGGTCCAACCGGCTCCGGCAAATCAACGATCATCAACCTGATCCCGCGCTTTTACGATCCGGACGGCGGCCGGGTGCTGGTGGAGGGTCAGGATGTGCGCGCGCTGAACAAGCGCAGCCTGCGGCAGAATATCGGCATCGTCTTGCAAGATTCCTTCTTGTTCAGCGACTCGATTGCCGACAACATCGCCTATGGCCGGCCTGACGCCACGCCGGCGGAGATAGAGACTGCCGCCCGGGCCGCCCGCGCGCATGATTTCATACTTGATTTTCCCGAGGGGTACGGGACGATGGTCGGCGAGCGCGGGGTCACCTTGAGCGGCGGGCAAAAGCAACGCATTGCCATCGCCCGGGCGCTGCTGTGCGACCCGCGCATCCTCATCCTGGACGATTCCACGAGCAGTGTGGACACGGAGACGGAGCACCTGATCCAACAGGCGTTGCAGCAACTGATGCAGGGCCGGACCACGTTTGTCATCGCCCAACGGCTACTGACCCTGAAATCCGCCGACCAGATCCTGGTTCTGGACCAGGGTCGCATCGTGGAGCGCGGCCGGCATGAGGAGCTGCTGGCAGCGAACGGGCTGTACCGCGAGATCTACGATTTGCAGCTCAAGGACCAGGAGGAGTTCGCGGCGTTGGAGCAGCAACTGGGTGCGCCGGTCATTGGCAACGGCAGCCCGGCCGTCGCCGAGCCTGCCGGGGGTGAAGCGCAATGACCGCCAGCAGCCAGCCAAGCCGGAATGGGCAATATGCGGCCGAGCAGAAACGGCTGGAGCGCGAGCGACGCGTAAAGGATCTGTTGCCGGATGAGGACAACGACCTCGGCAAGGCTTATGATGGTCGTCTGGTTCGCCGCATCGCCTACCACGCCGCGCCGTACAAGTACCGGCTAATCGCGGCGGTCCTGCTGATGGCGATCAGCGCCTTGCTCAGCGCTGCCGGCCCCTGGATCATCGGCAAAGCCATTGATGACGGCATTCGCACTTCCTCCCTATCTGTCCTGCGCTTCTGGAGCGCGCTCTTTATAGTGGTCGCAGTGGGCGAGTGGGTGACCAATCGCGGGCGCATTTCGCTGATGGCATTTGTGGGCACGAAGATCGTGGCCGATTTGCGCGAGGCGCTCTTCCGGCACCTGCACACCCTGTCGCTCAACTTCTACAACAATTACAGCGTGGGCCGGCTGATGAGCCGCCTGATCAGCGACGTGGGCGTGTTACAGGATTTCGTCTCCTGGTCGCTGACCGGCCTGACCCGGGCGCTGTTCTCCCTGATCGGCATCACCATCGCCATGCTGTGGCTTAACTGGCAACTGACCCTGGTCTCATTTGCCGTGTTGCCGCTCATGTTCTGGCTGACCAACTACTGGCGCAAGAATGTCCGCAGCGCCTATCAGGCTACCCGGCAGCGGCTGTCGCTGATCAACGGCTATCTCAACGAGTCGATCACCGGCATCCGCGTGACCCAGAGCTTCGCCAGAGAAGCGCGCAACTACCAGTACTTCGACGACCTGAACAGCTCCTTCCTGGAAGCCAACCTGGACGCGGCCAAACTGACCGCTATCTTTTTCCCCGGCGTTGATTTCATGGGTTCCTTGGCCACCGCCCTGGTGGTCGGTGTGGGCGGCTACCTGGTGCTGGGGGATACGCTGACTGCCGGGACGCTGATCGCCTTCGTCTTCTACGTGCAGCGCTTCTTCGACCCGATTCGGGAATTGGCGCAACGCTACAACACCTTCCAATCCACGATGGCTGCCAGCGAACGGGTGTTCCGGCTGTTGGACACCGAGCCGGACCTCCAAGATCGGCCGGACGCGGTCGATCTGCCGCCAATCAGCGGGGCGGTGGAGTTCCAGAAGGTGAGCTTCAGCTACAAGAATAGCGAGCCGGTGCTGCGCGACATCAACCTGAGCGTTGCGCCGGGGGAACGGGTGGCGCTGGTCGGCGAGACGGGAGCCGGCAAGAGCACCATCATTCGCCTGTTGGCCCGTTTCTTTGAGGTGAGCGACGGGGTGTTACTGGTGGACGGGTACGACATCCGGCAGGTGACTCGGGCCAGCCTGCGCCGGCAACTGGGCATCGTCCTGCAGGATACCTTCCTCTTCTCCGGCAACATCGCGGACAATATCCGTTACGGCCAATTAGAGGCCACGGACGAGCAGGTGATCGCCGCCGCTGAAGCGGTGGGGGCGGACGCCTTCATCCGCCGGCTGCCGGAGGGCTACCAGACCGATGTCGGCGAGAACGGGGTTAATCTCAGCGTGGGCCAGCGGCAGATGGTCTCATTTGCCCGCGCGCTGTTGGCCGATCCGCGCATCCTCATCCTGGACGAAGCGACCAGCAGCGTGGACACCGCCACCGAGCAGCTCATCCAACTGGGTTTGGACCGGCTAATGGAGGGGCGGACCAGCTTCGTCATCGCCCACCGCCTGAGCACCATCGTCAGCGCGGACAAGATCGTGGTCCTGGACAGTGGGCGCATCGTGGAAATGGGCACGCACGAAGAGCTATTGCGCCGGCATGGGCGATATTACGATTTGTACACCATGCAATGGGCGCAGGACGAGCCGAGCCTCAATTAGTCGCCGAATGAGATGCCCAGGTCGCGGGCGGTGAGCATGATGTCGCTGTCCAGCGGCACCAGTTTCATCCGCCGCACGCTCCCCGCCAGGCGCACATAACGCACTTCCGGCGGATCCAGAGCCACCATCACATCTTGCCACCCGCCAGCCAGGGCGCGCACCGCCGCCGCCCCAAAGCGCAGAGCGAGCAGCCGGTCATAGGTGGTGGGCGTGCCCCCACGCTGCAAGTGGCCGAGCACGGTGACCCGCGTTTCCTGGCCGGTCAGCTCCTGCAACGCCGCCCCGATCTGCGCGCCCGCCCCGCCCAGTTGTTCCAGCCGGCCGGCCTCCCGGCCGACCACGCTGTAATCGCCGCCTACCGGTCGCGCTCCTTCCGCTACCACCACGATGGAGAAGCGCCGCCCGGCTGCCCGGCGCTGGGCGATTTTCTCCGCCACCCGGGCAAGGTCATAGGGGATTTCGGGGATCAGGATGGCGTCGGCGCTGGCGGCTACTCCGGCAAAGAGGGCGATCCAGCCGGCATAGCGGCCCATGACCTCCACGACCATGATCCGCCGGTGCGCTTCAGCGGTAGAGTGCAGCCGGTCAATGCATTCCGTGACAAAGGAGACAGCGGTGTTAAAGCCGAAGGTAACTACCGTCTGCTCGAGGTCATTGTCAATCGTCTTGGGGACGCCGACCAGCCGGATCCCCTTCATGGCCAGGTCGTGGGCGATAGCCATGGAACCATCGCCGCCGATTGCGATCAGCGCGTCCAAGCCGTGATCATGGAAGGCGCGCACCAGTTCGTCGCTGCGATCGATCTCGAACATGTTGCCGGCGGCGTCGCGCATTGGATAGCTGAATGGATGGCCCCGGTTAGTGGAGCCCAGGATGGTGCCTCCCAGATGGGTGATGCCGCGCACGGCGTCTCTGGACAAGGGGACCACGCCCCCTTGGGGATATTCCTCTGGGTTCAACAGGCCGTTGTAGCCGTCGCGGATGCCAAAACATTCCCAGCCCCGGTTTAGCGCGGCTAACACCGCGGCGCGGATAACGGCGTTCAGGCCGGGCGCATCGCCTCCGCCTGTGGAAATGGCTAAACGACAAATGCTCATCAGTCATCCTCGCCGGTTGTGTTGGAAACATCTTTCAATAGGAAGTCCAAGAAGCGGATGGTTTCCGCCGCCAGGTCTGCCAGGGAGCCGGAGTTGTCCAGGTGAAAGTCGGCCATGGCGATGCAGGCGTTGATATTGTGGCCATACGCCGGCTCTCCCTCGCCCGCCTCGCCGAGGATCATCTGCCGGGCCAGCGCCTCATGGCTCACCACATCCGCTGCTTCATCGGCGCGGGCGCGGGCGGCGATGCGGGCGATCAACTGTTCGATTGGCGCTTCCACAGCCACCAGGGTGAAGTCAGGGCGCAGTTTGCGTTGCAGGGTGCGTACCTCTTCCGGATTGCGAATGGAGTCAATGACCATCACGATCGGGCCGGAGCCGGCTTGAGCACTAAGCTCAGCCCGCGCCTTGTCCGCCACCCGTCCGGCCAACACACCGCCGCCGAACTCCTCGCGCAACTCATTGGCGATGCGGCGCAGCACCGGCCTGGTAACCGGCTCTCCGCGCTGGCGGGCCTCATCGCGCAACTCATCGGACAGGCTCCAATAGCCGGATGGGACGCCGCGCAGCGCCAACCGGCTGCGCAACTCCTCGATGAACGCGCCTTTACCGGATCCGGGCAGGCCGGTGACGCCGACATAGTAAACTGTACGAAAGCCGGTCAACTCAATCTCCCTCTGGTCAGATTTCGAGCGCAATGATAGCGGAGATCCGGCGAAACCGGTACACGCTTCTGCTATAATCCGCGCCAATGAATCGCCCCTGGCAGCGCCTGCTCCGCTTCGGCTTCCACCTGCTATACAACGAACTGGCCTGGACCTATGACCTGGTAAGCTGGACGGTTTCGCTGGGGGCGTGGCGCGACTGGCAGCGGGCGGCGATCCCATACCTGGGCGACAGCTGCCGGCGCGTGCTGGAGATCGCGCACGGGCCCGGCCACATGTTGTTGGAGATGGACGGCGCCGGCTTCCAGGTGATGGGCATTGACCTGTCGCCCTACATGGGCCGGCAAGCGCAACGCCGGTTACGCCGGGCGCGAGTGCGGGCCCCCATCTTGCGGGCGGACGTGCAGGCGCTGCCCCTGGCCGGCGCTACCTTTGACGCCGTTCTCTCCACCTTTCCGACGGACTTCATCGCCCAGCCGGCCACCTTGAAGGCCATATTCCGGGTGATCAGGCCGGGCGGGCGGCTGGTCATCGTGCCGGAAGGCCACCTGACCGGCCGCGGCGCGCTCACCCGCCTTATCGGCTGGCTCTACGCGGTGACCGGCCAGCGCTGGCCCGATCCGGCGGCAGACGACCGGCCCTGGCTGGCTCAGTCGCCGTACTGGTCGCTGCTGGAACGCCGCTTAAACGACGCCGGCTTCTCCGCGGCGCTCCACGAAGAGCGGCTGGCCGGGAGCGCAGTTTCAATTGTCGTGGCGGAAAAGCCAGTCTCTCCGCTTGCGGGGGGACGATTGGCATAGGCCTGGAAAAGCCGGGTGGATAAAAGCCGGCACACGCGATAGAATGCAGGTAAGCGCTTTGTTATCGTATGAAGCCCCGTAGAACGCCCGCTAGACCAACGGGATATCTTCAACTAATTCGCGAACGAACCACGAACCTTTTCAGACCAGGGAAAGCCATTGAGTGATCAACTCGAGAGTGAAAATGCAGAGGGTGCCATAAGTCCGCCGTTCGATGAACAAGTATCGTCCAAATCGCAACCAATACCGCCGGCTGATTTCGCCGCCGGCACAACGGACGAGAGCGACATCGCGGTAGAAGCGCCGGCGCCTTCCGGGAGCGACCCGCTGACCCGTACATCCCTGCTCAAGCAGCCTCGCGCGCCACTCTGGCAGCGCATCTGGGTGTTGATTCTCGCCGTCATCATCCTGCTGCTCGACCAGCCCAGCAAGCGCCTGGTTGAGCAATGGCTCGCTATCGGACAAAGCTGGTCTCCCTATCCCGATTACGCTCACCTCTTCCAGATTACGCGAACATTCAACACCGGCGGGGTGTTCGGCATCCTGCAGGGTTGGAACGAGGTTATTGCGGTAGTGGCCGTGTTCGTGACCGGCTTCATCCTGATCTATAGCTGGTTGCTGCCGGCCGGACACCTGTTGTTGCGCACCGCGCTGGGCCTGCAATTGGGCGGGGCGTTGGGCAACCTGATTGACCGCTTGCGCCAGGGCCATGTGACCGATTTCATGGACTTTGGCCCCTGGCCGGTGTGGAACATTGCCGACCTGGCTATTGTCACCGGCGCAATACTGCTGGGCGTTGTCTTGTTGCAGGAGTCGCTGGCGGAAAGACGGCAGCGAAAGCTGGCGGAGTCACACTCAGGTTCGCCGGCAGGCCATGACGAAGCCGCCGTTTCCATAGCTTCTGATGAACCAACCAATCCGTGAAATCGAGCTGGATGCGCCGGGGGAGCGACTGGACGCGGCGCTGAGCGCCTGCTATCCAGAACTTTCGCGCACCCGCTGGCAACAGCTCATTGATGAGGGGCACGTCCAGTTGGTGGGCAAGGGACCGGTGAAGGCGAGTATGCGTCTGGCCGGCGGGGAACGCGTGCTTGTTTCGTTTCCCGAAGTAGTGGAAACAGAACTGGCGGCGGAGAGCATCCCGCTGGATATCCGTTACGAAGATCGAGATCTGCTGGTGGTCAACAAGCCGGCCGGCATGGTCGTGCATCCCGCGCCCGGCCATGAGCAAGGCACGCTGGTCAATGCCGTGCTTGCCCATTGTCCCAGCCTGGAAGGAGTGGGCGGCGAGCGCCGGCCGGGCATCGTGCACCGGCTGGACAAAGACACCTCCGGCCTGATCGTCATCGCCAAGAACGAACGGGCGCTACGTTTCCTGCAGGAGCAATTCAAGCGGCGAACGATCGAGAAGTATTACCTGGCGCTGGTTGTAGGTGCGATTCAGCCGGCTGAGGCGCTGATAGACGCTCCCATCGGCCGCGATCCCCGGCAACGAAAGCAGATGGCCGTCATCCTCCCCGGCTCCTCAGCTGTCTCCCGTCCGGCCACGACGCGCTATCAGGCGTTGACCTATTATGAGAAGTACACGCTGGTGGAGTGCCGGCCGTTGACCGGCCGGACGCACCAGATCCGGGTGCACATGGCCTATGCCGGCTTCCCCATCGCCGGCGACACAGTCTATGGCCGGCGCAAGCAGCCCCCCGGCCTACAGCGCCATTTTCTGCATGCCGCCCGCTTGCATCTTGCCAGGCCGAATGGGCAAATGCTGGAGCTGCAGGCGGAGCTGCCGCCGGAATTGCAGACCTTTCTGGATGGGCTGGATAGTTCAGCCGCCTGAGCGACCTCAGGCCATCATCAACACCGGCTCAATCCGCTCCATCGCCCAGTCAATCTCATCCTTCGTAATGACCAGCGGGGGAGCAAAGCGGATTACCGTCTCGTGCGTCTCCTTACAGAGAATGCCAAGCTCTCGCAGAGACTCACAGAAGCGTCGGGCCGGCGTATGCAATTCAACGCCAATCAGTAGACCCTTGCCGCGCACTTCCTTGATGTGTTCACTTTCCACGCGCAGCAAGCGCCCTTTGAAATAGTCGCCCAACCGCCTGGAGTTCTCGAACAGGCCGTCTTCTACCAGGACGCTTAGCGCGGCGCGGCCAATGGCTGAACCCAATGGGTTGCCGCCGAAGGTGCTGCCGTGGTCGCCTGGTTTGAACAGGCCCAACACGGGCTTATCGCTGAGAACGGCGGAAACGGGATAAAAACCGCCGCTCAGCGCCTTACCCAGGATCATCACATCCGGCCGGACTTGCTCATGGTCGCAGGCAAATAGCCGGCCCGTGCGACCCAGGCCGGTCTGAATCTCGTCCGCCACGAAGAGCACATTGTTGCGCCGGCACACATCGGCCGCGGCCGCCAGAAAACCATCCGGCGGAACGACTACCCCACCCTCACCCTGGATCGGCTCCACCAAGAAGGCGACGGTGTTTTCGTTGACCGCCTGCTCCAGCGCTTCAATGTTGCCGTAGGGAATCAGCACGAAGCCCGGCGTAAAGGGGCCGAAATTCTCCCGATATGCTTGTTCGCTGGAGAAGCCGACAATGGTCGTCGTCCGGCCGTGGAAGTTGCCCTCGCAGACGATGATCTCGGCCCGGCCGGCCGGCACGCCCTTGCTGACGTAACCCCACTTGCGCGCCGCCTTGATTGCGGTTTCCACCCCTTCGGCGCCGGTGTTCATCGGCAGGGCCATCTCATAGCCGGTCAGCCGGCACAAATGCTCCAGGAACGGGCCCATCTGGTCATTGCGAAAGGCGCGGGAGGTCAGGGTGATGCGCCCCATCTGTGCGATTGCCGCATCGCGGATCCGGGGGTGCACATGCCCCTGGTTGACGGCTGAATAGGCGCTCAGACAATCCAGGTATTTATTGCCGTCAACGTCATACACCCAGACGCCCTCGCCGCGATCAATGACCACATCCAGGGGGTGATAGTTATGAGCGCTGTAACTTTCTTCCAGCTCAATATATTGCTCGCTATGCATTACGACTCCTGTGGGCCGGCGCATAGCTGACATGCTCAGTCTGTCAGTTCCGCAAGTAGTGGAAGACTATTGCGCGCCGCGCCGCTTGTTCTCGTGGGAAGTAATCGCCGGGTGTCGCTTCAGTGACGACATCCCAACCCTATCCGTATTCTACCCGCGAACAGGGCTTTCAGGTAGGGAGACAGGCGCTTGCTCATCTGCTGCCCAGACCACGACTCCTGGAGATTCTGCGCTTGCAGACCCTGCCGGTCCGACCTATACAACCCCGGCCAAACTCAACAACAGGAAGCCGCCGCCCAACAGCGCGCAATAGACGGCAAACGGGTAGAGCGTGTGACGGCGTAACCAGGACAACAGGAAGTAGATGCACAGATAGCCCGTAATCGCCGCCGCCGCAAAGGTCACCAGGTAGATCGATAGTTGACCATCTGACATCCCCTGCTGGCTCACGTCTACAAGGCCCAGCAGCCCGGCCCCCAAAATGGCGGGGATCCCCAGCAGAAAGCTGAAACGGGCGGCGCCGGGCCGGTTCAGCCCGCGCCACAGCCCGCCGGAGATCGTGCTGCCGCTGCGCGAGATGCCGGGAAAGAGGGCAAACATCTGGAAGAGGCCGATGATTAAACCATCGAGCCAGCTGATGGTTTGCTCCGTCTTTACGCCGGTGAGACTACGCTCGCCAAAGACCAGCAGGCCGGCAGTGACCAGCAGAAAAAAGGCGGCCATCTGCGGATTGGCAAAGATCGTTTCAAAGTAATCCTCCAACGCCAAGCCGGCGACGCCGGCCGGAATAGAAGCAAACAGGATCATCCAGCCCAGACGCGCGTCCGGGGTAGCCAGCGGCCGGCGAATACGCAACGCGGCAAGCACCTCCCGCACAATAGCCAGTAAGTCGCGGCGAAAGTAGATCAGCACCGCCAGCAAGGTGCCGAGGTGGGCAATCTCGATCAGGGTCAGACTCGGCTGGTCGATGCCCAACAAGGCCGGCGCCATCACCAGGTGGGCGGAGCTTGAGACGGGCAGGAACTCCGTCGCGCCCTGAATGATGCCCAGCAGAATAGCTTCTAAATACGACATATGCCTCCAATTCTCGCTTTCGGACGGGGGTAACGCGATGCACGGCTGCCCGCCACACGGTCAGCGCGGGACCGGCCGGTAGGCGTTCAAGAAGGCCTGAGCCGCCGGCATGAACTCTCCGGCCAGAATCGCCCGCCGCAGCCGGCGCATCAATGAGAGTAGAAAGTGAACGTTGTGCGTGGTCAGCAGGATGTGGCTGAGGATCTCCTTCGCCTTGATCAGGTGGTGCAAGTAGGCGCGGCTGAAATGCCGGCAGGTGTAACAGGCGCAGTCCGGGTCAATCGGTCCACCGGCGACGGCGTGCTCCGCGTTGCGCAGGTTCAGCCGGCCTCCCGCAACCATGGCCGACCCATGCCGGGCCAGACGCGTCGGTAGGACGCAGTCGAACACATCTACTCCCCGCATGACCGCGTTGACGATGTCCTCCGCCGCGCCGACGCCCATCAGATAGCGCGGTTTGCCCGCCGGCAACACGGGGTGGAGCCAATCAAGTACCTGGTACATCTCCGCCTTGCTCTCGCCGACGGCCAGCCCGCCGATCGCGTAGCCGGGGAAATCCAGCTCGATCAGCGTCTGCGCGCTGGCCTCGCGCAGATCGCGGAAAATACCTCCCTGTACAATGCCGTAAAGCGCCTGATCCGGCCGCCGGTGCGCCTCCCGGCAACGCTGCGCCCAATGGTGCGTCCGGCGCAAGGATTCAGCCACATACGCATAGTCGCAGGGCGGCGGGCATTCGTCCAGCACCATGGCAATGTCGGAGCCAAGATTCTCCTGGATGGCGATGCTCTTCTCCGGCGTGAAACGGTGGCTGGAGCCGTCAATGTGCGAGCGAAAGGTGACCCCGTCCGGGTCCACCTTGCGGCTGGCGCTCAGGCTGAAGACCTGGAAGCCGCCGCTATCGGTCAGGATCGGGCCGGGCCAGGCCATGAATTGGTGCAGGCCGCCCAGGTCACGGATCAGCTCATCTCCCGGCCGCAAGTAGAGGTGATAGGTATTGCTGAGGATGAGCGACGCGCCAAGCTCCTGCAGGTCTGCCGGGCGCAGGGCCTTGACCGTGGCCTGCGTCCCCACCGGCGCAAAAACCGGCGTCTCGATTACCCCGTGTGCGGTATGCAGCAAGCCGGCGCGCGCGCTGCTTTCCGGATCTATGGCCTGTATCTCAAACCCGTCTGGCATGGCGGCGGATTATACCGCATCCGCTATGCACGGAAAGCAGCGGATAGTGAGCGCGGTTGCCTTTTGCTGGTTACGGTTTTACAATCCCCCCCGTTATGGACGCCTCCCAGGTAAAGGTCAGCCAGTTGCAGCGGCGCGTGCCCGGCGCTTGGGCCGCGCTTCTGCAACAACACCAGGGGCTGGAAGACCTGCAAGTATTAGATGTGACCGTCGAGCAGCCCATCTCCTGGTCCGGCTGCACCCGCTACCTGCTCACCCTTGATGGACACAGTGACGCGTTTCCTCTGGTGGGAAAGCGCACCAATGAGCTGGAGGCGCGCTTCTACCTGGAGCTGGCGCAATATCTGCCGGCGATGACCGCCAAGTGCTGGCTGAGCCATGTGGATGGGGCGCATAGCTGGATCGTACTCGACGACGTGCCCGATCACTGGCCGGCCGAAGGTTGGGCGGCGGATGACCTTGAGAAGGTGGTCGCCGGCCTGGTCGCCGTTCACGCCACGTTCTGGGAGATGGGCATCGTGCCCGACTGGCCCGATTGGCTGCCGGCGCATCATTCCCTGCCGGCTCCCGGGCCGGCGCGCCGGGGTTACTACGAAATGATGCGTGAAGGGAGCAGCCTCCTGGGGCTGGGCCGGGCCGCGGCTGTGTCCGCGCATGCCCTGCAGGTGGCGGGCCGGTTGGCGCCGGCATTTGTGCGCTGCGCAGCCGGCCTGGAAACAATGCGCTCCCTCGGCGGTTGGCCCGGCATCATCGAGGATTCACATCTGAACATCGTGGCAGACCTGTTAGACGATCCGCTGCCGATGTTGCAACCTTTACGTGAATTGCCGCTGACGCTCGTGCACGGCAATCCGATCCCGCGTCATTGGCGGTCCACGCTCTTCAACGAACGCTATCTGATAGATTGGCAAGAGAGCACTTTCGGCCCTTCTGTCTGCGACCTGATCAGCTTTCTGGAAGCGATCCAGCTGCTGAGCATCGAACAGGAGAAGCGCGGCGTTCCCTGCCCCACCCCGGCCACCTTTGAGACGATTATTGACAGCTACATGGTGCGCATGTCCATGTTGCTCGGCCGCGATTTCTCCGCCCGCGCCGCCCGGCAGGCCATCCCCGGGGCCCTCTGCCTGCACGTCCTTCTGGATTGGTTGCCGCGTTTCGCGCAGTTGTTTGAGCCTTACCTCGGCTCTCCCCATACCTGGCAGATGGTCACGCAAATGAACGACCAGCAACTGGAGCGCGTCGGTTTGGGGGCAGTTGCCGGCAAGCGTTGCTACCTGCAGGGCTTATTCCGCCGCTTCCGCAGCGCCTCTCAGGCGCTTTAGACTGGACACCCCGCAAGTGTTGCGCAAGAGCTACGGGGTTGTTCGCAGCCTCAGCGATAGAGCCATTCACGCAACCCACATCGCGCGCATACGTATTGATAATGTGCGTTCCGTATGATAGGTGCGTGTTGGTTACCTGCGTGATTAAGGGAAGTTCGTGCCGCTAGACCTACTGCAAGGGTTGGCCTTTGGCCTGGCCTGCTTCTTTATTCTGTTGGGCATCGTAGGCACGATCATCCCCATCTTGCCGGGGATGTTGCTGGTCTGGGTAACCGTGCTGGTATACACGCTGGCAGAGCGCGCCAACGGCTACGCGGCGATTGACCCGACGACCTTTGTCGTGATCACGATTATCGCGCTGGTGACCGGCCTGGCCGACCTCTGGCTGCCATTGCTGGGCGCGCGGATCAGCCGGACTTCCAAGCGAGCGATGGCGCTGGGCCTGATTGGCGGCATTATCGGCACGTTCATCACCCCGCTGATCGGCACCCTGATCGGCTATGCGCTCGGCATTCTGATCGGCGAGTTTCACAAGGTGCGCGACTTGCGCCTGGCCTTGCGGGCCAGCGTGAACGGGCTGGCTCACTGGGGCATCGGCACCGCCATCCAGCTCGGCGGCTCAATCGTGATATTCATCATCTTTGTCTGGCAAGTGCTATCATTTGGTTAAGGCGGGAGAGGTGACAGTCACTTTAGAAAGTGACTGTCACCTCTCCCGGCAACGGAGTTGTAATGACCACTGATTCTATACAAACGATTGGGCTGATCGTGGCCGGCTGGATGCTGGTCTGCGCCGGGCTGGCCTTCATCATCTTCCTGTTTGGGATCCGGCGTCTCCGGCGCATCCATGTGCCGGCCGGCGCCGGCTTCACGGAAACGTTACAACACACCCCACTCATCGTGGCTATCTTTATTGATCTGCTGGATTGGGGACTTGATTTCCTGGCCGCGCCCTTCGCCTGGCTCATCCTGGATCGCCTGGGCTTGAAAGCGTTGCGCGGCGTCTTTGCCGTCGAGGCGCTGATCCCGTTTACGCAGATCATCCCGGTGATGACCCTCTGCTGGCTGGGCGTCAGGCTGGGGCTGAACTTCGATTGGAATCGGGGGCAATCGTCAAATGGCGCGGTGTACAGCTAAGAAAAGTCCGGCTTCTGACAGAAGCCGGACTGTTAGCTGCTTCTTTTAAGTGCTTCCGCGGGTTTACAACGCGATCGGTTTTTCCAGAATCTCCACCAACAACCTGACGCTGTCTTCCACGTCCCCGGCGTCCACCGTCTCACTCTGCGTGTGCACGTAGCGGCAGGGGATGGAGATGCAGCCGGCGGCGCAACCCGGGCCGGCGATCTGCATGGAGCGAGCATCGGTTGAGCCGCCCACCAAGACCTCTAGCTGATAGGGAATTCCGGCTTCAGCCGCCCGCTGCTTCATTAACGCGACCAAACCCTGATGCGATATCATGCCGCTGTCTTTCACCTTGATCGCCGGCCCCATGCCCAACGACACGGCCATCGCATCGGCCTCCGGCGTGTCGCCGGTCAGGGTGACGTCCAGGGCAATGCCGACATCGGGGGCGATTGCGTTGGCCGCAATCTGAGCGCCGCGCGTACCCACCTCCTCCTGCACGCTGAACACAAAATAGACATCATGCGGGGAAGAGTTGAGCCGGCGCATAGTCTCGATGGCCACCACGCAGCCGATGCGATCATCCATGCTCTTCGCCGTTAGCCGGCTTCCCTGGGCAACGAACGGGCGCACGAAGCCGGCGGCCGCCCCCACCTGCACCGGGCAATCCTCCCGGCTCGTCGCGCCGACATCAATGTAATGCCTGGGCAGTGGATGCACGTTGGATCGATCCGCCAGCGGTTCGCCATGCACCACACCGATCAGGCCGTCCGCGAACTGCACCCGACTGCCGGACAGCGTCCGCGGATTGATCCCGCCGATGTTGGTGAAGCGCAGAAAGCCCTCCTCGGTGACGTGCGATACCATCAGGCCGATCTCGTCCATGTGGGCGGCGATCATGACCTTCAGCGCGTTGCCGGCCGCCGACTCTGCCGGACGCTTGCGGGCGATCAGGTTGCCCATCGCGTCCACCGATATCTCGCCGGCGTAAGGCTCGATCATCGGCCGGATCAGCTCGCGCATGCCGTCTTCAAAGCCGGAAGGGCCGTAGGCTTCTACCAGGGTCTTGATCAGTTCATTCATCCTATCCTCGTTCAGTCGTCAGTAATATTTCGTATGGTTCTGCTCGCCGGCCCGTAGCCAGTTTCCATCAACGTTGGAATTGATTCGGGTCCAGCCCGCGCAACGTGGCGTCCGCCAGGCGGATCACGTTGGCGAAGTCGTCCAGGTTGATCATTGCCGCCGGCGAATGTAAATAGCGGCCGGGTGTGGCGATCGTGGCGGCAGGTATGCCGGCCCGCGCGCGCTGCAGTTTGCCCGTGTTGGTGCCGCCGCCGCCGGGCTGGCGCAACTGCACGGGAATATCATTGGCCGCCGCCGTTTGCAGGATGTGGGAGACCAGCCGGGGGTCCTGAACGGCGTTGGAATCCATCACGTAAACGGACGGCCCACGCCCCAGAGCTACGTTGGGGCTGTCGTCGCGCTTGTTTGGCAGGTCATAAGCCGGGGTACACTCCAGCACCAGCGCCAGGTCAGGCTGTATCGCATAGCCGGCCGTCTCCGCGCCGCGCAGCCCGATCTCCTCCTGCACCGAGAACAGGGCATGCAAATCAAATGGATAGCGCTCGCCCTGCAACAGGGTGATCAGGGCGGCGCAACCGGCCCGATTATCCAGCGCTTTGCCGATGGCGACCCTGCCGCTTTCGCGATATGAGGAGACGAAGGTAGCCCGGTCGCCAATCTTCACCTTGCTGTTCACCTGCTCTTTCTTATTGGCGCCGATATCAATGCGCATGGCGTCAATGCTGACGGTTTGGTCCGATTGCGAGCCGGTCAGCAGGTGAATCGGCCGGGCGCCGACCACGCCCGGCAATCGCTTGGGCCCAACCTGCATCACTTTGCCTAGCAGCGCCTGGCTTTGAATGCCGCCGACCGTCATGAACTCCAACATGCCGTCGCTGCCGATGCTGGAGATCATCAGCCCGACTTCATCCATGTGGGCGTCCACCAGGACACGCCAATCCAATTCGCCGGTACCTTTCTTCAGGGCCAGCAAGTTGCCCAGCGCATCCACGCGCCATTCATCAACATGCGGGGCGATCAGGTCGCGGATCAACAGCCGGACCTGCTTCTCGTCGCCCGAGACGCCAACGGCATCACTCAGCTTCTGTAGCAGTTCGTTCATGTTTCATCCATCATTTCGGCAGCCATTTTATCCAGCACTTCGTCATCCAGTTGGGCGACAAACTCGCCCAGCAGGCGGCCGGCGCGCTCAACATCCTTCAGCGCCACGCTCTCGACCATGGTGTGCATATAGCGCAGGGGGATGCTGACCAGGGCGGTCGGTACGCCGGCGCGGGCTACCTGCAACCCAATGGCGTCGGTGCCGCTGTTTCGCGGCAGGGGATCAGTATGCACAGTCATCTCCAACTCCCGGGCGACCTGCTGCAGCCGGGTCAGGACGCCGGGATGGATGTTCGGACCCAGGCCCAACGCCGGGCCGCCGTCCAACTCAAAGGTCACACCTTCATCCTTCGCCCCCGGCCCCTTGCCGAAGGTGACATCCAGGGCAATGGCGATGTCCGGATGCAGGGCGTAGGCGCTGGTGTAAGCCCCCAGCAAGACCGTTTCTTCCTGGGCGGTGGCGACGGCGAGCACATCCCAATCGTGCCGGCGCTTCTGCAGGTAATCCAGGCAAACCGTAATCGCCGCCACGGAGGCGCGATTGTCGAGCGATTTGCCGGCAACCTGATCGTTCATCAGCTTCTGCAGCGGTTGCTCAAAGCTGACGAAGTCGCCGACCGACACCAGTTCGCGAAGTTCCGCAATCGGCAATCCGACATCCACGACGCGATCCTCTTGATTGTACGGCTTGCCCTGGCGGTCAGCCGGCAGCATGTTATCCGGCAGCCCCCCGATGACGCCGGGCAGGGGCTCCGTGCCGTGCACGATCACCCGCTGCCCGTACAGGTGCCGGCGATCCACGCCGCCCACGCCGGTCACGCGCAGGAAGCCGGCCCCGCTCTCGTTGTCCGGATAGGAGACAAGTTGGGTGACCATCAGCCCGATTTCGTCCATGTGGGCGGCGAGCATGACCCGCTTGCGCGGCTCCGGGCCGGCCCCCCGCTTTGTGGCGACCAGGCTGCCCACGCGGTCAACCTCCACGCTATCCGCATAGGGTTGCCACAGGTCACGCACTACCCCGGCGATGGCAGTCTCATAGCCGGAGGGGCCGGGTGTTTCTGTCAAGGTTTGCAATTGAACGAAAAGGTCCATCAGTTCCCTCTGTAAATCGAAATTTCATTTCGATGCCGATTTGGAAAATCGGGTTACTTCTTCTC
>CAYVQP010000003.1:33970-38474 GCA_964452775.1 uncultured Ardenticatenaceae bacterium
CCGATTTGGAAAATCGGGTTACTTCTTCTCCGTAAATCGAAATTTCATTTCGATACCGATTTGGAAAATCGGGTTACATCTTCTCCGGATATGAGGCCTCCGCATTAAGGGGTCGCGCTCGGTTCCGGCGTATTCGTCGGAGTGGGCGTCTCGGTAGGCAACACCGGCGTATCCGTCGGCGTCGGCGCGGATGGCGTATCAGTTGGGGTGGGTTTCGATTCCGTCGCCGTGGGGGTGATCTCGGTCGCGGTCGCGGTGGGCGTCTCGCTCGGTTCCGGCGTATCCGTCGGCGTCGGAGAAGGCGTTTCCCCCGTAGCGGTAGGGGTTGGCGTGACAGTAGCGGTCTCCGTTGTTGTGGCGGTCGCCGTGCTCGTTGTGGTGCCGGTAGGCGATGCGGTAAGGGTTGCCGTAGCCGTCGGGAAAGCGATGGGCGGGGCGGTTGCGGTGGCGAATTGATCCGGCGTGGGCGGCAAGGTCGAAGTCGGCGCCACAGTCAATGTTGGGCCGGGTGTAATGGTTGTCAGGGCAGTCGGCGGGCCGGGCAGTTCCGGCGTATTGGATGGGGTAACGGTGATTACGGGCGGCGGCAAGGTCACGGAGCCCGGCGCAATGCGGTAAAGGTAAATGCCGGCGCAATAGCAGGGTAAAGTCAGGAGAATGATGCCGATGAGGAAGGCGTAAGTGCGCTGGCGGGCGTTCATTGCGCGCGAATCATAGTGGACTAGAGGTGAAATGACAAATCAGGAGCAGCGGCCCGCTCAGCGGCCCGCTCTCTGGATTAGCCCTTCCGGCTCCCCTACGATCTGGTCAACTAGCAGATGAATCCAGCGGCGACCCCTGCTGCTCCGGCTCACATGGCGTCACGGCCGGCCAACCGCCTACTCAATCCTCTTCCGCCGTTACAGTAATGTGCGTGCTGTCGCCTTCTTCAAGTTGGATGTGGTCAGCGCCGGCCAAAAAGACAGCGATCTCATGCTCGCCGGCTTCCAGTCCGCGCAGAACATGGTCCAGATGGCCGTCCATTACCATGCCCCAAGAGCTGTCATCAACGTAAACATGCCAGTGTGCTCCGCCGGCAAGTTCGAAGTTTGCAACTTCCACTTCAACAACGATCTCGTCTCCTTCGGCAAAGGTTGCGCCGGCGGCGGGCGAAATGATGCTGATGGTCGCGCCGTTATTTGGGACGCGATCCTGCGCTTCGTCCTCCTCGTGCTCGGCGTCATCATCGTGTCCGGTGGCGTCCTCGTGTTCGGCATCCTCCTCGTGCTCAACGTTGTTTTGTGACCCGCTCTCCCCGGTATCTGAGCCGCTTCCAGCCGGGCTGCAGGCGGCAAGGCTGATCAGAGCGAGCGCCATGAGCAAGCACAGCACGAAAGCTCTGAAGGCTGATTGGTGACGTGTACGCATAGATCTCCTCCGTAACTCGAAGTTCCATTTCGATGCCGATTTGGAAAGTCGGGCTACATGCTAATCACTCTCGGTGTCCGCCAGGACACGATTACTCCCCCAAGAGCTATCAATAAGCTTACCGGCGTGAGCGGCGGGTAAGCGCCCAGGTTACTTCCGGCTACGCAGCAGGCCAATCACGGCAATGACTATGGCTACCAGTGTAATGAGCAGGGCCGCAATGGTCAGCAGGCGAGCGGTTTGCAGCTGGCCGGCAAGGTCGTCAATTGTCGCTTGCAGCTCCAGCGCATCCGGGGCGAATTGCGGAAATTGCAGCGTGCGAGCCGGCAGCACTTCTTCCGGCTCCAGACTCTCGTTGACCTGCGTATCGCCGATTGCCCCGCTGAGCAACACCTGATATTGCCCGCGCACCGTGGGCAATATCTCCAGGGAGTAAGCGCCGGGTGCGCCGGTTGGGCTGAGGTTTCCGCTGAAGGTCTCGCCGGCGTAGTTCACCTGCGCCTCCAATTCAAGACCTTCTACCGGCGCTTCATCCTCGCTGATCTCGAAGACGATTGCGTTGCGTTCGCCGACGATCACCGGTTCCTTCTCCCAGCCAATCACGATCACATAAGGGCCGACTTCCACGCGGTCGTGAGCCAACGCCGGGGAGACAGAGACCAGGAGGGACACGGCAAGGCATAGGATGACGGCCACTGTCACATGCAGGCTGCTCTTTTTCATGCTAGAATTTTCGCCGATGAACGTCATTATTACTCCGAAAGAGCCGGGCAACCGACACAGCTTGGGCCGGCCGCGGGCGTTGAGTTCGGGCAGGGAGCCGGCAGCATTATATCACCCCAACCGTCGCCCGCCATGCGAAGCCCGCTCCATTGATTAGCCGCTCACCAGACCGGCAATACCGAGTTACCGCCACTATGCCTCGCCGGTATCGTCCCCATCACGCCATTCCCCTGATCATCATCGGCGTCGTGCTGCTCAGTCTGCTGCTCCTGGTAGATACGGCCGGGGCGCATGGGAGCCTTGTGCGCTCCACGCCGGAAGCCAACGCGATGCTGGAGCGCGCCCCGGTGCAGATCGAGCTCTTTTTCTCGGAGCCGATTGTAGACGGCTTCAGCACGGTAGAGGTGCTGAACGCCGCCGGCGAACGGGTGGATAATGACGACGCCGGCGTGGACCCCACGGACACCACCCGCCTGTCAGCGACGGTGCGTTCGCTACCGGACGGCGTTTACACCGTCTCCTGGCGCGTCCTTTCAGCGGTAGACAGCCATATCACCGCCGGCGTCTACCCCTTCGCCGTGGGCGACGTGGATGCGGCCGCGCTGGAGTCGGCCGCCCAGGCCGGCAGCAGCATCACCCTGTCGCCCGGCGAGGCGTTGGCCCGTTGGCTGACTTATGCCGGCATGCTGACTGCTACCGGCGGCATGCTCTTCATCCTGATGGTCTGGGAGCCGGTTGTGAAGGCCGCCGGGATTGCCGGGGTCGTGTCTCCACCCTGGCGACGGATAGCCAAGGTTGCCCTGCTGACGTTTGTCGCCGGCGCCCTGCTGTGGCTCTTTGTGCAGGCCGGGCAGATCGCCGGGAAAGAGGTGGCCTTCCCCTGGGAATCGTCGTTTGTACAGACATTGTTCACCACTCGCTTTGGCGCGCTGATCATTGCCCGGCTGGGGCTGGCCTTGCTGATGTTGCGCCTGTTGTTGCGCGACCCCGGTCGCCGGCAGCGCTGGATTGCCCTGGCTCTGGGGGCGCTGGCCTTGCTGACCATCAGCCTGGGCAGTCATGCGGCGGCGGAGCCGAACCCCCTCTTGCCGCTGCTGTCAGATTGGGTGCACTTGCTGGTTGCGTCCTTCTGGCTGGGCGGGCTGGTCCATTTTGCAGCCGGCATGCTGGCCACACGCCCGTTGGAACCCGGCGCACGCAGAGAGGTAACAGCCCGGCTGATCCCCCGCTTCTCCGCGCTGGCTCTGATCAGCGTGGCGCTGCTGCTGTTGACAGGAACCTACGCTTCGGTCATACACGTCGGCAGCCTGAACGCACTGGCTACCTCCATTTTCGGGCGAGCGCTGCTATTGAAGCTGACCATCTTCGCCGCCATGTTCATTCTGGGGGCGGTGAATCTGCTGTACACCTCGCCCAACATGAAGCAAACCGCCGCCAATGAGGAGCGGCCGTGGCTGGTGACACTGTTCCAGCGGATCGTCGCCAGCGAAGCGACGCTGGGCATGGCCGTGTTGCTGAGCGTCGGCCTGTTGACCGCGCTGCCCACGCCGACCGACCTCGCAGTCGCCGGCAGCCTGATCGAGACGCAGCAGGCCGATGACCTGGAGATCACCCTGGAGATCACTCCGGGCCGAGTGGGCATCAACACCTTTCTGGTAACTGTCACGCGAGAGGGAGAGCCGCTGGATGGGGCGCGCTCCGTCGAGTTGCAGTTCACGCCGGTGACTTCCGGCTTGCCGCCCAGCGAGGCGCAATTGACCGCCCTGGGCAGCGGGGAATACTCGGTCGAAGGGTCATTCCTCAGCCTGCCGGATGCTTACCAGGTGCAAGCTGTAGTGCGTCGCGCGGATGCTTTTGACGCCTTCGCCAATTTTGATTTCAACATCGGGACGACGGCCGTCTCAGCGCCCCAGTTTCCCTGGCACCAACTGAGCGGAATCCTGTTCATCCTGTTGTCCCTGGTGTTTCTCTATGCGCTCTGGCCCTTCGCCGGATCGCGGGCCAGCCAGTTGATATTGCTCGGCGCGCCGGCGTTGGCCCTGTTGCTTGGCGGCGTGTACGTCTTCGGTAACAACCCTGCGCCGCAGCAGGACAATTACCTGGTGAATCCCATCCCGCCGAACGCGGATTCGGTGGCAATCGGCGAGGCGCTGTATGTACAGAATTGCCTGCCCTGCCACGGAGCGACGGGTTTGGGCGATGGGCCGGTAGGTCTCACCCTGAACCCGCCTCCGGCCGATCTGACGGTGCACACCGCGCCCGGCGTACATCCCGATGGGCGGTTGTATGACTGGATCACCAACGGATTTGAGAATTCGGTGATGCCCGCCTTCCGCTCGCAATTGACGGACGAAGAACGCTGGCATCTGGTCAA
>CAYVQP010000003.1:38574-55662 GCA_964452775.1 uncultured Ardenticatenaceae bacterium
AGAGCCCAGCCGCCACTCTACCTGCGGATGCTGGGGCCACTCTTCAGCCGCCGGCCTGGGCCTCGCTCGGACTGACGGGAGAGATCGTCTTCATCGCCTACGACAGCGCGCAGCGGCAGCATATCTACCTGCTGGACCTGGTGAGTGGGGCCTTGCAATCGCTCTTTGAAGCGCCGGAAGGGACGTTGCTCACCGATGTGGCGGCTTCGCCGGACGGCGCGCAACTGGTCCTTGCCTACGCGCCGCCGGTGCCGGAGGGGGAAGTGCAGTTTGGCTTTACAGACCTCTACGTGATGCCGGCTGACGGATCAGCCGAGCCGGAGCCCGTTCTGGAGCGGGTGGACGACACGGAAACGTTCTTTAACCTCAGCTGGCCGCTGGATGATTATTTCTATTACGCCCACTACTCCCCGACCACCGGGGACCTGGGTGAAATAATCTATCTGAGCCGTGTCGAGCGCTATCAGATTTCGACCGGAAAGTCTGAAGTACTTGCTGCCGTAGGTACCTGGCCGCGCCTCTCGCGTGACGGCGCGCGGTTGGCCTATGTCAACGACACCAATGACATGTTGATTGCGGACCCGGATGGGAGCAATGCTTCCATCCTGATTCCCGGCACAATCTTTCCGGCAGTCGACGCGCCCCTCTTTTCCCTGGACAATAGCTGCCTCTTCTTCAGCGCCATCGAGCCTGTCCAGTCGCTCTCCTGGTTCGACCGGCTGCTTGGAGTACGGATCGCGGAGGCGCACAACGTGCCCTCTGACTGGTGGTGCCAGCCTATGGATGGCGGAGAGGCCCAACGGCTGACCAACCTGTTCGAAGTAGGTCTGTACGGCGACCTCTCCGAGGATGGGGAACACATCGCTTTCCTGACCACCAGCGGCATCCAGGTGATGAATCCGGACGGTTCCGGCGTCTTCCGGCTGCTGGAGATCCCGGCTACCGGCACGCTGAATTGGATCTGGGAAAAGTAAGCAGGGGCAACCGGTATATGGCAGCAACATTGGATGGCAAGACAGCAATTGTAACCGGGGCGGGCGCTGAGCCGGGTGAATCAATAGCCAGGGCATTGGCCGGGGCCGGCGCGCGTGTCGTCGTGAACGATCTCAATCCAGACCGCGCCCAGCGGGTTGTGGACGAGATTGAGCGGTTGGGTGGCCGGGCGATGGCGATTGTGGCCGACGTTGCCAACAAGTTCCAGTGTGTGCATCTGATTGAAACTGCCCGGGCCGCATATGGCCGGCTGGATATTCTGGTCAACGCGGCGGGCATCGCGCCGGCGGCGCCGCTCCTGAAGATGGACGAATGGGCCTGGGAGCGCTGCATCAACGTCAACTTGAAGGGCGTATTCCTGATGAGCCAGCTCTGCGGGCGGGTGATGGCCGATGAGAACGGCGACCGCGGTAGCGTGATCGTCAACCTCAGCGCCGCCCACCGCCCGGATGACATCCTGATCCATCGCGCCGCCTATTGGGCTACCCAGGCGGGCATCGCCGGGTTCAGCAAGGCTTGCCGGCAGGAGTTCGCCCCGCTGGGCATTCGCGTGCACACGGTAACCGCGACGGTGATGTTGAGCGACGACGCGACCCTCGTTTACCGCACGCCCGCGCCGGAAATCGCCGGGGCCGTCTGCCGGCTTTGTTCAGCGGGGAGCGCGGAGCGTGAGGAAGAGACCCTTATCCTTGTCTGATCGTCCACGAAGCGTAACCTTTCTGTTGTGGGGGGTTTTCCTTTTAGGGATATGGAACGTGTTGCGCGCGTATGTGCTCAGCGAACAGAGCGCCCTATTGCGCGCCGCCGGCGTGCAACCCGATCCGGCATGGCGGATCGGCTTTTCACTCCTCTGGGCAGCGCTATTTATTCTGCTGGGGGTGGCTCTGTGGACGCGCCGGTCTGCAGCGCGGCCGGGACTGATGATTTGCGCGACCCTATATGGCGTCTACAATCTGCTGCTGACCGCGCTGGTAGCGCAATCGTCCCCGACCAGGCAGAGCTGGCCGGCGACTCTGGCAATGAGCGTGGTCTTGCTCGCATGCTTTGCCTGGGCGCTTTATCGGCCGGCCAATCGCCGGTATTGGCAAGCTGGAGGCGCGGACCTAGATCAGCCGCAGGAGGACCTGTGAGTTCCACATCTCGACCCCGTGGCAAGCAAGACACTCAGCCCGCACTGCATCGTGAGCGGGTCAGCATCGCTAAATCAAAGAGGTAAGTATGGCAACGCCTAAGATCGAGCAATTGCATCGCTTGCGCAAGTTGTCGCAGGAAGGGGGCGGCCCCGAGCGTATCCGGCGGCAGCAGGAACAGGGCAAGATGACTGCTCGCGACCGGTTGCAATTGCTACTGGATAAGGGATCCTTTCGCGAGTTGGACCCCTTTGTGGTGCATCGCGAAACGAGTTTCGGCATGGCGGATAAGCAATATCTGGGCGACAGCGTGGTCACCGGCTGGGGGACGATCGGCGGTCGCCTGGTTTATGTGTTCAGCCAGGATTTCACGGTCTTTGGCGGTAGCCTGAGCGCAGTGCACGCGGAGAAGGTGTGCAAGGTGATGGATATGGCCATGCGCAACGGGGCGCCGGTGATCGGCATCAACGACTCCGGCGGCGCGCGCATCCAGGAAGGGGTGGTCAGCCTGGGCGGTTACGCGGATATCTTCCTGCGCAACACGCTTGCTTCCGGCGTCGTGCCGCAGATCAGCGCCATCATGGGGCCGTGCGCCGGCGGGGCGGTTTATTCGCCGGCGCTGACTGATTTCATCTTCATGGTGAAAGAAACCAGCCACATGTTCATCACCGGCCCGGACGTGGTGAAGGCGGTCACCGGCGAGGACGTCACCTTCGAGCAACTGGGCGGGGCGGTCACGCACTCCACGAAGAGCGGTGTGGCCCATATGGCGGCGGAAACGGAATCCGACTGCCTATTTCTGATCCGCGAGATGATCAGCTATTTGCCGTCCAACAACATGGAGGAGCCGCCCTTTGTGCCCACGAAGGACGATCCGCTGCGCACCGATGCTTCGCTTGACACGCTGGTGCCGGACAATCCCAACAAGCCGTATGACATCAAGGACGTCATCCACAAGGTTTTTGATGACGGCATGTTTTACGAGATTCAGGAGAACTACGCCGAGAATATCGTGATCGGCTTTGCTCGCCTGGGCGGGCACAGCGTGGGCATCGTCGCCAATCAGCCGATGGTGTTGGCCGGCGTGCTGGACATCAAGGCCAGCGAGAAGGCGGGCCGCTTTGTGCGCTTCTGTGACGCCTTCAACATTCCGTTGATCGTCTTTGAAGATGTGCCGGGCTTTCTGCCGGGCCTTGATCAGGAGTATGGCGGGATCATCCGCAACGGCGCCAAGCTGCTTTACGCCTTTTGCGAGGCGACTGTGCCGAAGATCACGGTAGTCACTCGCAAAGCGTATGGCGGCGCTTACTGCGTGATGAACAGCAAGCACATTCGCGCGGACCTGAACCTGGCCTGGCCCACCGCCGAGATCGCCGTGATGGGGCCGGATGGGGCGGTGAGCGTGATTTTCCGCCGCGAGATCGCCGCCGCGGAGGATCCGGTAGCCCGCAAGGCAGAGCTGGTGGCCGAATATCGCGAGCAATTTGCCGACCCATACACAGCGGCCTCGCGTGGCTATATTGACGATGTGATTGAGCCGAGCCAGACCCGGCCCCGGCTGATCAACGCGCTGAATATGCTGCAGAACAAGCGCGATCATAACCCGCCGAAGAAACACGGGAACATCCCGCTGTAGAGGCGGCAGCTTAGAGGGGCCGGCGACGGGTGGAAGACAACGACAAGATGCCGGCCGATTACAAGGGCGCAAGTGAATGATGGAAGGATTGCACATCCGACGCTTTGACAAGGTGCTGATCGCCAATCGCGGCGAGATTGCGTTGCGCGTGCTGCGCGCCTGCCACGAGCTGGGCTTACAGACAGTCGCCGTTTATTCTGACGCCGACCGCAACGCACCTCACGTCCGCTATGCGAATGAGGCCTACCACATCGGCGCTGCCCCGGCCTCCGAAAGCTACCTGGTGATTGATAAATTGCTGGACGTGGCCCGGCGTTCCGGAGCGGAGGCGGTCCACCCCGGTTACGGCTTCCTGGCAGAGCGCGCCGGCTTTGCCCAGGCGTGTTACGATGCCGGGCTGGTGTTCATCGGCCCACCCCCCAACGCCATCCGCATCATGGGCGACAAAGAGAAGGCGCGGGCCACGGCGATCAACGCCGGCGTACCGGTCGTGCCGGGCACCGCCGCCAATCTATCAACGCCGGAGTTGACCGCGGCGGCTGAAGAAATGGGTTTCCCGGTGCTGGTGAAGGCGGTGGCCGGCGGCGGCGGTAAGGGCATGCGCCCCGTCGCTCAGGTTGATGAACTGCCGGATGCCATTGCGGCGGCGCAACGTGAAGCGCAGGCTGCTTTCGGCGACGGCAGCGTGTACCTGGAAAAAATGATCGCCGACGCTCGCCACATCGAAATCCAGTTGCTTGCCGATTCCCAGGGAAACGTAATCCACCTGGGCGAGCGCGAATGCTCCTTGCAGCGCCGGCATCAGAAGCTGATTGAAGAAGCGCCCTCTTTCATCGTCAACGATGAAATGCGCCAGGCAATGGGCAGCGTGGCCGTCGCTGCCGCGCAAGCGGTGAACTATGTCAGCGCCGGCACCATCGAGTTCCTGGTTGATCGCGACCGTAACTTCTATTTCCTGGAAATGAATACTCGCGTGCAGGTCGAACACCCGGTGACCGAGCTGGTTACCGGCGTGGATATTGTGCAGGAACAGCTACGCCTCGCCCGCGGACGCCGTCTGCGCTATGCCCAGGAAGATATCACCCTTAAGGGCTGGGCGATAGAGTGCCGCATCAACGCTGAAGACCCCTACGATAATTTCTTCCCCTCCACCGGCACGATCACCAACGTCCAGCTCCCATCCGGGCCCGGCTTGCGCATTGACACCGGCGTCTTTCCGGGTTATCAGGTCACGCCCTACTACGACTCGATGATCAGCAAGCTGATTTGCTATGGCGAGACGCGGGGTGAAGCGGTCCTGCGCATGCGCCGGGCGCTGGAGGAATATCGCATTATGGGCGTGAAGACCAACATCCCCTTCCACCAGCATATGTTCGACAGCCATCGCTTCCTTTCCGGCCAGTTCGATACCCGCTTTGTCGAGGAACGCTTCAGCATGGCCGACCGGGATGCCCTGGACAGCCTGGAAGCGGCCATACTGGCAACGCTGGCCGCCCATCAGCAAAGCCAGCAGGCCAGCCAGTTTGTGGGATCGGGCAGCCGGCAGGCGACGAGCAGCAACTGGAAGTGGGCCGGCCGGTGGCAGCAAGCAGGGCGTTAGCAGGCAGCCGCAAAACCCCGCGGGGCTTTCTCTGCGCAGTTTCCGTAGCGACTCAGGGATAGAGATGAAATACATAACCAGAGTGAAGGGCGAAGAATACGAGATCGAAATTGAGCGCGACAACGAGATTGTGGTCAACGGCGTGAAATACGCCATTGATTTCAGCCAGTTATCTGATCCGGGCACGTTGTCGGTATTGATCAACAATCGCTCAATCGCCGCCCTGGTGGACGAAAACGACGATCACTGGGACGTGTTGATACGCGGGGAGCTTTATCCGGTGGAGGTGCAGGAAGAGCGCGTCTACCGGCTATCCCATGCGCGAGCCACGCTAAATGGCGACGACGAGCTGGCGGTGCGCTCGCCCATGCCCGGCCTGATATTGAAGATCCTGGTCAAAGAAGGAATGCCCGTCAAAAGCGGCGACAAGGTCGTCATCCTGGAATCCATGAAGATGGAGAATGAGTTGCGCTCGCCCCGAGATGGCGTGGTGCACCATGTGCAGGTAGCGCCGGGAGACAGCGTAGAGAAGGGCCAGACCCTGGTGGTGATCGGCGATAACGCCGCGGCAGCGCAGCGAGCCGGCGAGGATCTTGCAGCCAACTGATGCCCATGACCCACCCAGAAGAGAACCTGGAAATTGAAGTGAAGTTCCCGGTCACGAACCTGCAGGCCGTTCGGGAGCGCTTGCTGGCATTGGGCGCAACGGTCAGCGCTCCGCGGGTGCTCGAACAAAACGTGGTCTTTGACGACACGGCGCATAGCCTGCGCCGGAACGAGCAGGTCTTGCGCCTGCGCCGGGACACGCGCGTTCGCCTGACCTATAAAGGTTTGCCAAAAGAAGAGCGCCGGTCGGATGTCAGAATCCGTGAAGAGCTGGAGCTAGAGGTCAGCAATTTCGAAATAATGGCCTTGCTGTTAGAGCGGCTTGGCTTCTCGGCGGTGAGCGCCTACGAGAAATATCGCGAGAGCTTCGCCCTGGGCGGAACGGACATCGTGTTGGATGAACTGCCGTTTGGAGACTTTGTGGAGCTGGAAGGGGATGAGGCCAACATTCGCGAACTGGCTCAACGCCTGGAGCTCGATTGGGACCGGCGTGTGCTGGATAGCTACATCGCCCTGATGGCGATGTTGAAGGACTATTACCAGCTCCCCTTTGGCGACCTGACCTTTGCCAACTTTCCGAACCGGCAACCTTCCGTCGCCGATATTCTGGGGTGAGCAAGCTCAGTCAACCGGGTTCTCCATTTTCCCGGAAAGTGAATGGGGTTAATCGCCGGTGCTCGCTGATCCAGTTTCCGGGAAAATTGACGCGCCCGCAACCGCCAAGCTAAGAGCCGGTCTAATGCCGGTGCGCAGGGCTGTGATTAGGCCCAGTTTGGCGTAGAATCCCACCCTGATATGCGCAACAACGGGTATGTAAGACTCAGGGAGTCCGGTCAATTGCCGGCAGGAGCGAGAAACGCTTCGTCCCGAACGCAAATATGGCGGACGGCAGCCGGCTTCATACCCCTGCCGGCAGCGCTTCTGCTGCTGGCGCTTCTGTGGAGTATGACAGGAGTTGCCCAGGCGCAGACGGAAACAGAGCCGGCCACAGCGACCCCTGCTCCGGAGGGGACGCCGGAGAGGCCGCAGACACACGTCATCCAGCAGGGCGAAACGCTGTTCAGCATCGCCACGTTGTACGGGACTACCGTCGAGGCGTTGCAATTGATCAACAACATCACGGACCCCGGATTGATCTTCGCCGGCCAGGAGCTGATTATCCCGGGGGCGGTAGGGGAATCTGTTTATACCACCCACGCCGTGCAGTTCGGGGACACCCTGGCGGACCTGGCGCTGGCCTATGCCACGACGCCGGAGGAGATCGCCGGCGCCAACCGGCTGGTGCGCGCCGACAGCCTCTTTGCCGGACAAACGCTGGCGGTAGTCAGTTACAGCGGCTCTCCGGCCCCTGTTCAGGTCACCGGCATCCCTCACATCGTGCAGCCGGGGGAAACCATGCTGACCATCGCCGCTGAATATGGGGTAAGCGTCGCTGAGCTCGCCCGGAACAACGGCCTGGCCCACCCGGCGCGCGTCTTTCCCGGCATGCAACTGCGGATCCCCGGCACGACTCCCTTTCACAGTTGGCCCGTTGCCCTGCAAACGATGCGGGTCCACCCGACCTCCTGGACGCAAGGAGACACAGTCAGTATTTATCTGGAGACAGAATCCGACATGGCGCCGCTGGGACAACTGGGCGATCAAACCCTGCTGTTCGCGCCCTTTGACGCCGGCTTCGTGGCTCTGGCAGGCATTGACGCCTTTACGGAGCCCGGCCTGTATACCCTGCAGGTAGAAACGACGGATGCGGCCGGAGAACGGCAGTGGTTCGCGCAACCCGTGCAGATACTCAGCGCCGGCTTTCTGACGCAGTCAATCACGTTGCCGGAGAGCATGTCCGCGTTGCTTGACCCGCAAGTGCGTGCTCGCGAGGATGCCTTTCTCGCCCCCTTCTTTGAGCAGTTCACTCCCACCCGCTATTGGGAAGGACTCTGGCAGCGACCCGTCTCGACTACCGTTGTGACCGCCGGCTATGGCGGGGCGCGCTCCTATAATGGCGGCCCATTCGACATCTACCACACCGGCACCGACTTTGGAGGCAGCACAGGCACGCGAATCGTCGCACCGGCCAACGGGATCGTCGTCTTCGCCGGTCCGCTGCAACTGCGCGGGAACGCCGTGCTCATCGATCACGGCCTCGGCGTGGTGACCGGCTACTATCACCTGGATCAAATCACGGTAGCAGTCGGGGATGCAGTCATACCGGGACAGGAGATCGGCCGGGGCGGCTCCACCGGACTATCCACCGGCCCGCACCTGCACTGGGATGTCCGCATTCACAACGTGCCGGTCAACGGCCAACAATGGTTGCAAGAACCTTTCCCCTGAGAATGGCGGGTTGACCAGGAGCGGCGCAGCCGGCTACCGGCCATCAGCGTAGCGCGGCAAGTGGCAGCATAATCCCGACATTGTTATAATTCTAATCTGGGGCTAATGGCCTCGGCGGCGCATCGCGAGATTCTCTCTGGAAGATGCTTGTGATTTGCCGGGAATGTGCAGGCCGGCTTTCAGTAATGAGCCGGCGTTGGTGATTTTTTTCTGAGAGTTGCGAATTAAGAAGTGGAATGAATTTAGTGATCCAACCTAAGACCCAGACGCCATCATACTGGGTCGGCGAGTTTGCTATCGGCGACTCGGATATCGAGCAGTTGTACAACCATCTCCTGGAGGTGGAGCGACCACAGACTGCAAAACAGTTGGCGCGGGTGATTGTGCATCATCGCCTGAACGAAGAGCGCAACGAGATCAAGCGCCGGCTCTCCGGGCGCAGCATTTATCAGCCCAGCCGGAGCTATGAGGTTAACGATGAACTCGTTTTCCCGGCTCTGCAATTTGCATATGGTAAGGTCGTTTCCGTGCGGGAGGGCGCCAATCCCCAGGACGGCGCCTTTCGGGTAATTGCCGTTGATATCAACGGCAAAGTCAAAGAGTTCGCCTCCGCTCTGCAGCGAACGCACATGCTGGACGAGTCCAACGGCGACATCGCCACGACCTTCAATATCGATACCGTTGATCAAGTCATCGAGGAGCATGGCGACAAGATCACGGCCGCTTTGAGTGCGGCGCTGGAGAAGCGGGAAAACTTCGTCCGGCTTGCCGACCAATGGTTCGTGACCCAACTGATGGAAGAGATCAACATCGGCCATATGCACCTGGCGGAAGCAGTGCTGGATATGTCCGGCGGCGGACCACTCTCAACTGACGAAATCATGGTGCATCTGGACCTGGATCCGGACGTTGACCCGGAAGTAAGCCGGTTCTCAGTCAATCATTCGCTGGTGAACGACAATCGTTTTGATGAGGTCGCACCCGCCGGCAAGGTGGCCTGGTATTTGCGCCGGCTGGAGCCGGAAGGCGTGCGGGCTGTACCCGAACGGCTGAAATACACGCCGATTCCTTATGATCGGGCGCTGCTCAGCCCGCAATTGTTCGCCCTGGAGCGCGAACTGGATGATGAGTGGTCGGATTTGCCGGCGAGTTCCAGCCCGCAGCCGGTGGTGCTCACCCTGACCTACCCGCACCGCTGGGCGGGCACTTTGCCCCTGAGCGCTCGCACCCGGCCCCTCTTCCCGCCAAGCAAAGCGCCCCGGCAGCTAATCAAGTTCATTGACGACACAACCGGCGACGAGATCAAGGGATGGGTCGTCCAGCAGCACCGTTACATCTACGGCCTCACGGAGTGGTATACACAGAACAGCATCCCCGTAGGCGGCTTTATCAGCCTGCGCCCCGGCCCGCAACCGGGAGTTGTGCTGTTCGGCTTCGACCGCCGGCGTGGTCAACGAGAGTGGGTCCGCCTGGCTACGGTCGTGGAGGGTAGCATCAAGTTCGACCTGCACCGGCGGACGATTGGCTGTGGATTCGATGACCTGATGATTGTCGGCACAGACTTCGTCAGCGTCATGGACGAAGCCTGGCGGCGCATCGAACGCAATCAGCGTTCGGTCACCTCCCTGCTGGCCGAACTCCTTCCCGAGCTGGCCGCCCTCAGCCCGCAGAACAGCGTGCATGCCAAGACGCTGTACAGCGCGCTGAACATGTTCCGCCGGGTTCCGCCGGGGCCGCTCTTCGCCGAACTTGTGCGGCATCCGGCCTTCCAGGCGGTCGGCGACCATTACTGGCAGTTTGATCGCTCTCGCTGGAGTGGGTGATGAACGCGCAGCACGACCACCGGTGTGTAATATCGCCGGCCCTTGAGACCGGCTCCCAACTGTTTACCGAGAGAAGGAAGTAGCATTGTCCACAAACCCTCGGCCGAAGATTGGCGCTCCGGTTCCACATCTGATGAAGCCGACGACCCGGCTTCACATTGACTTTGATTGGTGGAAGAAGTCCGATCTTGACCTGCGAACTTATCTTTTTACGCGCCTAGGACTCGGCGATGGTCTCTCCGCTGATTTCGATCGCGAAGTAGACCTGATTGACCCAAACACTGCTGAGGTGACTCGGGTTGACGGCTTCCAGTACATGGTGCAGACCTTCTTCAACGAACTGCCGCCCGATTTTCTCCAGCGGAGTTCGCTGGTAGATGCGGTGTTTTGCGCCTTATTGGCTAACGGCAACCGGCCCATGACGGTGCAGGAAATCGCCGGTCGCGTGGAACGCCCGGCGGAAACCATCATTCGCACCCTGGGCGGGCCAAACGTCTACCAGGGTATTCGGCCCCTTCCCGAAGGCGAATAAGCCGGCTGGAAAGTAGGCGCCGCTACCTATGGAAAGACTCGACTATCTGGCTATCGGCCACATCACACAGGACCTGCTTCCGAATGGAGATAGTGCGTTCGGCGGCACCGTCACCTATGCGGCGCAGGCGGCAGCCGCCCTCGGCTGTCGCACGGGCATAATCACCAGCGTGCGCGCCGGCGAGGATTTGAAGCCCCTCTTTCATGTCGCCGAAGGCCACGAGATCAGGCTCCATTGCGTCCCCGGCGAGCAGACGACCACCTTTGAGAACATCTATACCGCTGCCGGACGCATCCAATATCTTTATCACACGGCCGCGCCGCTGGACCAATCAGCCATTCCGGCAGGTTGGGAGCGCGCTCAAATCGTGCACATCGGGCCGGTAGCCCAGGAGATCGTCCCGGAGATCATCTTGCGCTTTAGCGACAGCCTGGTCGGGCTGACGCCGCAAGGGTGGATGCGCCGCTGGGATAGCGTGGGCCGGGTGACGCCGATTGATTGGCCGTTGGCGGCGCAATACGTCCCTCTGGCAGCGGCGACGATCATCAGCGAGGAAGATTTGCCGGACGAGACGGCCCTGGTGCAATTCAGGGCGTGGGCCCCCATCCTGGTCATGACCAGGGGGCCTGAAGGCTGTATGGTCTTCATGGGCGATGAAGAAAGGCAGGTCCCTACCCGGGAAGTCCCGGCAGTGGAGACCACCGGCGCGGGCGATATTTTCGCTGCCGCCTTCCTCATCCGTCTGCACCAGACGATGGGCAATCCCTGGGAAGCCGCTCGCTACGCCAATGAGGTAGCCGGGCAGGCGGTTACTCGGAGCACTCTGGCGGAGAAGATCCGTGCGATCCGCATGCACCGCGAACAGTCGCACCCCTAGCATCACGGGGCGAATCTCATCGAACGCCGGCTGATATATGGGCAAAGTTTACGCAATCGCAAACCAGAAGGGCGGCGTAGGAAAGACCACCAGCGTGGTCAATTTGTGCGCCTACCTGGCGGCCGGCGGCCGGCGAGTTCTGGCGGTGGACATGGACCCGCAATCAAATGCTACATCCGGCCTGGGCTTCGACAAGAACGCGATGGCGCCCTCGGCATACGATCTCTTACTTGGCGCGGCTACGCTGAACGAGGTGGTGCGGCGGCATGACGAACTGGGCATGGACCTGCTGCCGGCCAACCCCGCCCTTTCCGGCGCCGAAGTAGAGTTGGTCAACGAAATGGCGCGCGAGTACCGGCTGCAACATGCCTTGCGCCCGGTCTTTGAGCAATATGATTACATCATCATTGACTGCCCGCCGAGCCTCAGCCTGCTGACCATCAACGCCCTGACCGCCGCTCGCGACGGGGTGCTCATCCCGGTACAGTGCGAATATCTGGCGCTGGAGGGGTTGTCGCAATTGATCCTGACCATCAATATGGTGAAGCGCTATCTGAATCCCGGCCTGGAGGTGCGTGGGCTGATCCTGACCATGTATGACAGTCGCACCAACCTCAGCCGGCAGGTGGTCGAGGAAGTCCGAGCGCATTTTCCGGGCAAGGTGTTTCGCGCCATCATTCCACGCAACGTGCGCCTCAGTGAAGCGCCGAGCTATGGCCAGCCGGTCAATCTCTACGCGCCCGCCTCGCCGGGCGCAATCGCCTATCAGGTGCTCGCTTCCGAACTATTGCAAGGGGACAACGCCCTGGTGGAAGTTGCGTAAATGCCCGTCTCACTGTGTCTCAGCTGCATGCTAAAGGGATCGCCGGATGAGTAAGAAACGGGGCCTGGGTCGCGGCCTGGGCGCGCTCATTCCCGACCAGGAGGAAGCCGGTAATATTGGCGAAAAGGACCACGGTTTGCGAATGGTTGATGTGCATGCCATTCAGCCAAACCCGCGTCAGCCGCGCGCTTACCTGGATGAAACCGCGTTGCAGGAGTTGGCCGCTTCAATCAAGGAGCATGGCTTGCTTCAGCCGCTGGTGGTGCAGGCAACAGAAGCTGAGCGCTACACGTTGATCGCCGGCGAACGCCGCTGGCGAGCCAGCATCCTGGCCGGGCTGGAGCGAGTGCCGGTGGTGGTTAAGGAAGCATCGCCGCAGGAGATGCTGGAGCTGGCCCTCATTGAGAACATCCAGCGGGCAGACCTGAACCTGCTGGAAGAGGCGCATGCCTACCAGCAGCTAATCGAAGAATTCGGAATGACACAGGCCCAGGTCGCTCAGCGGGTTGGCAAGAGCAGACCGGCGGTGGCCAACACCGTCCGGCTGCTGAATTTGCCGCCGGCCGTCCAACAAGCGGTGACCGACCAGCAAATCAGCGGCGGGCACGCCCGCGCCCTGCTCTCGCTCACCAGCGAGCAGGATCAGGCGTTGGCCATGGATCACATCGTGAAGCAGAGTCTCAGCGTGCGCCAGACGGAGACGTTGGTGCAGTCGGCGCTTCTCGGGTTGCCGGACAGTGCGCGCACCGCGTTGTTGAAGGGCGAGATCAGCGCGGAGCATGCCCGCGTCCTGCAGCCGCTGCCGGATGGGCAGGCGCAGGCCGTGCTGCAGAGCATTGTCAGGAATGAACTGTCCGTCGCCCAGACTGAGCGACTGGTCAACAAGATGGTCGCCGGCGTGAAACCAAAGGCCGTCCACAAATCCGGCAAAGGGCCGGAGTTGCTGGCGCTAGAATCCCAGCTACGCGAAAGCCTGGGTTTCCGGGTTGATATCAATCAGGGCGCAAGAGGGGGGCAAATTGTGATCTACTACTATTCCGAAGAGGATTTGCAGACGATCTACGAGGTGATTGTCGAAAGAGGCGACTGACCGGCGACGCCGTTTCGATGATGCCGGTCACAGAGAGTGTGTCACAGAGAGTGAACGACGATGAGTATCAAACTAAAGCGGCCGGCGCAGATTAAGGCCTTGCGCGAGTCCGGCCGGCTGGTCGCGGAGACATTTCGCGAAATCGAGAAGGAGATCCGGCCCGGCGCGCGCCTATCTGACCTGGATCGCATCGCTGAGGATTACCTGCGCAGCCGGGGCGCGGAGCCGCTGTACAAGGGCTATCGCGGCAATCCCCCTGCTCATCCACCATTTCCGGGGGTAATTTGCGCGTCGATAAACGAAGAGATATGCCATGGCCTGCCGGATGAGCGCACGTTGCGCAACGGCGATATCGTGGGTATTGACATCGGCCTGATCTATGATGGCTGGTGCGGCGACGCCTGCGTTACCTTTCCGGTGGGCGTCATCTCGCCGGAAGGGCAAAGCTTGTTGGCCGTGACCAAAGAATGTCTGCGGCTTGGTATTGCCGCCGCCCAGCCGGGCCGGCGTCTGACGGACATCGGCGCCGCCATCCAGGCGTATGCCGAAGGGCATGGCTTCAGCGTGGTGCGCGATTGGGGCGGGCACGGGCTGGGAAGATCGTTGCACGAGGAACCGTCGGTGCCGCATGTCGGCCCACCTGGTCGCGGGCCACAATTGCAACCCGGCATGGTTTTCACCATCGAGCCGATGATCAACGCCGGAGGGCCGGCCTGGCGCCTATTGGAAGATGGCTGGACGGTGATCACCAGTGATAGACGGCTGTCGGCCCAATTTGAACATACCATTGCCATCACATCCAGCGGCCCCCTGATTCTCACCGAGCTTTGAGTCCCGGCCTATCTGCACGCTGGTCCCGCACAGTCGCAGCAGTCGGGCATCCCATTTGCGCGTCATTCGCCTTGCCGCTATGATGCCGCGAACTAACCCGCGGGCTTAACCACATCAGAACCATCGGAGATACAAATGTCAGCAGTTAAGAACCCATTCGTTATCGCAATCCACTTCCTCGCCGTTACCATCGGTCTGCTTGCCGCCGACCTCCTGCACTGGTCGGATGCGCAGGCGACGGAAGAACAGCCGGCCAAAGTGTCCGCCGCCAAAGATGCGCCGGCGGGGCTCAGCGAGTTAACTTACCTGCCGCTGGTGTCGGCGCGGGATCGGCTCTACCCGCCGGACTGCCTCTTCCTGGAGGAAGGCGGGGTTATCAGGATGGAAGTGGAGTCCGGCCCGTTTGATCATCCCGACTGGCGACTGGAGAACGATGTGCCGACTGACTATGTGAGCGAGGGATATATGGTGTGGCGCGGCATTGAGTACCTGGGCACGCCGGGCATTGCGCCGGCTGCTTATCCGCTGCGGGTGACCAACCCCGGCGACTACACATTGCAGATCCTGAATTGGCACCAGGCAGCGCAGCCGGACCAGGAAAACGACGTCTGGATGCGGTTGGACGGCGGCTCATGGGTGAAGTTGTTCTCCCCCTTCAGCGGCGTTTGGAACTGGCCCGTTATCATTGACTACGGCGGCCACAACTTTGCGGACCCGGTGTTCTTCCTCAGCGCCGGCGACCATGTGCTGGAGCTATCCGCCCGCTCCAAAGGCTTTCGCATGGACCGCATGGACCTGTTTCTACCCGGCGCGCCCGGCATGGACCTGTCGAAACCGGAATCACAGTGCGTGGCGCCCTGAGCGCGTGAATGTTTCTACAGACGCTTGAGCGCCGCTGCCGGCAGCAGCCGGACAAGATCGCGCTGGAGTTCTTGCCTCTTCCCGGCGTCTCCGACGTAGACGCGCGGGTCAGCTACGGCGAATTGGAGCGGGAGGTAGGTCGCACTATGGCCTACCTCCGGACGCTTGGCGTGCAGCCGGGCGATCGGGTTGCGCTTCAGTTGCCTAAGTGCCTGCCCTTCATCTATCTGCACCTGGCAGTGATGCGCCTCGGCGCGATTTCCCTGCCGCTTAACCCGGCTTATCCGCCGGATGAGCTGGCCTACTTCCTGCGCGACGCCGGCGTCTCCCTCTTTGTCGCCGATGAGGTCGGCCGTGAGCAGGTGCGCGCCTTGTTGGGCGACCTGCCGGAGATGCGCGAGTGCATCTTCCTGGAGGCGGATAGGCCGGAGCACTTTCTCGCTATGTTGGGCGGGTCGCCGGCTAGCAGCGATAGCGCTCCTCCGGTGACGCCGGACATGACCGCCTTGATGATCTACACCAGCGGCACCACCGGCAGGCCCAAGGGCGCGGAGATCACCCACGGCAACCTGGCCGCCAACCTGGAGGCGCTGCACAGCGCCTGGGGCTGGCAGGAGGATGATGTCCTGCTGCACGTGTTGCCCATCTTCCACGTGCACGGGCTGGTGGTGGCGCTGATGGGCGCGCTGTACGCCGGGGCGACCACCCTGTTGCTGCCCCGCTTTGACGCCGAGGCGACCCTGGAGACGCTGGTCAGCCGGCGCTGCACGCTGTTTATGGCGGTGCCGACAATCCATCGCCGGCTGCTGGAAGTACCGGAACCCGGTCGCTTTGACCTGCGCCACATGCGCCTGCTCACCTCCGGCTCCGACCGGCTGCCGGATGATGTCTTCCTCGGCTTCCAGCAAACCTTCGGCCACACGCTGCTGGAGCGCTACGGCATGACTGAGACCGGCATGAACCTGTCCAATCCACTGCATGGCGAGCGACGGATCGGCTCGGTGGGTCTGCCGCTGCCGGGCGTGGAGGCGCGGGTTGTGCACCCAGACACCGGCGCACTTTTGCCGGACGGCGAGATAGGGGAGGTGCAGATTCGCGGACCACACGTTTGCAAAGGGTACTGGCGGCAGCCGGATAAGTCCGCCGAAGCCTTCACGGAAGACGGCTGGTTGCGCACCGGCGACCTCGGGTTGCGCGAAGCGGACGGCTACTTCACGCTGAAGGGGCGGGCGAAGGATTTAATTATCACCGGCGGACTGAATGTCTATCCGCCGGAAGTGGAGCGCGTTTTGCGCATGGATGCGGGTGTGTCCGCCTGCGCGGTCATTGGCTGCCCGGACCCGGAATGGGGCGAGCGGGTAGTGGCGGTGGTTGTACCCGAACCTGCGTGTCCGCCGGCAGCCGAGACTTTGATTGAGCTATGCCGGTCGCAGTTGGCGGCGTACAAGTGCCCGCGCGAGGTGCGTTTCGTGGATGAGCTACCCCGCAATGCCCTGGGTAAAGTGCAGAAGGCCTTGCTGCGCCGGGAACTCTGCACCTCAGAGTAGCCAGCGCCATATTTTCCCGGAAACTTGTCACGCTGCTTTCTAAAATCCGGCATGACAGTTTCCGGGAAAATGCTTCCTCCACACTACTTTCCCGGAAACTTGTCACGCTGCTTTCTAAAATCCGGCATGACAGTTTCCGGGAAAATGCTTCCTGCACACTATTTTCCCGGAAACTTATCACGCCACTTTCTAAAATCCGGCATGACAGTTTCCGGGAAAATGCTTCGGTGGTTTCCGGAAAAGTGCTTCCTTACTCTCCGCCGGGCGTCACTTCCACATCTTGCTTCTGGAAGTTCTCGCCCCTGGTGTCCAGATCGCTGAGCCCCTCCAACGCCTGTTCAGCCAGGTCGGTGCGTAGGGCGGCATCAGCCGGCGTCTCTTGCAATACGCCGAAGTCCAGACTGATGTCAA
>CAYVQP010000003.1:55762-139479 GCA_964452775.1 uncultured Ardenticatenaceae bacterium
AGGGCGGCATCAGCCGGCGTCTCTTGCAATACGCCGAAGTCCAGACTGATGTCAACGGTCTGCTGGTAGCTGTCCGGGTTCATGATCCCGATGCCGTCCGGCGACGGCCAGATGAGCGCGTTGATCTCGTTCAACTGCCAGCGCATATGCCCTTCGCCGAGCGTAGAGCCGTTGTCCAGCACGATCTGCACGCACTCGTCGAAGTTGTCGCGGCAATAGATCCAGCCGCGGAACGAGGCGCGCAGAAAGCGCACGGCAATATCCTCGTTGCCTTCCTCAGCCAGCCAGCTTTCGCGGGCAAAAACGTGGTCCTGCAACATGGCGGTGCCCACATCGTTGTAGTCGAAGACTTTGAAATCCTCCGGCTGATATAGCTCGCCGGTATCGGGATTTGTCGCCTCCAGCAACAGGGCATATTCGTTGTAGGTTTCCGCCTGGGCTACGTCAATCTCGCGATTCAGCAAGAGGGACATGCTAAACGGCTGCTGCACGATGGTCACCTGCTCGGGATCGTTAGGCTCGATGCCGGCCTGGCGCAACGCGGCAAAGACTTCCCACTCATTGCCAAAGCCCCAGGTGCCGACGCGCTTGCCGGCCCAATCTTCGACGGTGGAGAGGCCGGAATCAGCCCAGGCCACCTGCAACGTGCCGCTGCGCTGGAAGACCTGGGCGATATTCACCAGGTCCGCCCCCTGCTCGCGAGAGGCCAGCATCTTCGGCACCCAGGCAATGCCGAACTCCGCGTCGCCGGCTGCCACCACCTGCTGCGGGACAATCTCTACCGCCCCTTCCAGGATGGTCACATCCAGGCACTCATCCTCATAGAAACCCTGTTCCTTGGCGGCGTAATAGCCGGCAAACTGCGATTGGGTCACCCATTGCAGCTGCAAAGTCACCGGGGTCAGCTCTTCGCACGCCTCATCCTCACTCACCGTTGCTGCGCGCGGCTGCGCGCAGGCCACCGAGATCACGACTGCCACAGCCAACAGCACGACTATCAAGGTCACTAGCTTCGAACGTTTCATCTACTTCTATCCTCCTTTCTGGTTCCACCATTAAACAGTTAAGGGTTCATTTGCCAACTTCGTTACAAACCCCGTAGGTCTACCTGACGTCGTGGTCTCCGGTGAAATCGCTCTTGAGACCTACGGGGTTTCTCAGTTCGTAGCAAATGAACCACTGACGGGCCCACATCCACAGCAGAATTATACTCGGACACCGCCCTCAACTTCAACGCCGAGTTACTCGTTTCCACTTCTCACCGAAGCATGCCAGGGAATGGTCCTACGCTCAATGAACAGGATGATCAAATAGAGGCTGACCCCTACGATGCAGGCCACAATGATAGCCGCCCAGGCAGCGGCAAAGCGAAATTGGGCTGCCTGCTGGGTGATAAAGACGCCTAACGCCGACCGGTTGCCGCCGAAATACTCGCTGACTACCGCGCCGATCATGCTCAGTGAGGCCGCCACTTTCAGGGCGTTGAAAATGTAGGGCAACGCATTGGGCATGCGCAACTTAAAAAGCACCTGGAAATCAGTCGCCGCGTAAGACGCCATCAATTCACGCGCGTCCGGGTCAACCAGGGTCAGGCCGCGCACCGTGTTAATCATGGTGGGGAAAAACACGATGATGGCCACAATCACCATCTTGGAAAAGGGATTGTCAATGCCAAACCAGTTGTTGACGATGGGAGCAAAGGCAATGATGGGCACTGAATTGGCGGCGATGGCAAAGGGCATCATTGACTCGCTGACGATGGTCCAGCGAGCGGTCGCCAGGGCAATCAGAATGCCCAGGCTGCAGCCGATAAAGAAGCCGCCCAACGCTTCCTTGGTGGTGAACCAGCCGATGTGCATCAGCAGCTTGAAGTTCTCAAGAAAAGTAGAGATGATGACCGAAGGCGCCGGCAGCAAAAAGGCCTGGATGTCAAACAGCCGCACAGCCAATTCCCAGAGCACGATCCCCGCCGCGAATACGGCGATGGCCGGCAGATAACGGCGCAACCAGCTCCCTTCGCTGGCCGGCGTTAAAGTGCGGTCAACGGCAAGAGCCACATCGCTGAAGCCGGTTGCATCCACCTCGACGCCCGCCGGCGGCCGGCCGGCATGCTGTTCGCTCATCCGCCGCTTCCTTCGGCGGCGCGCAACGCCTCACGCACGGTGTTGACCAGCTCAAAGTAGCGCGGCTCCTCGCGGGTATCATAGGTGCGCGGCAGCGGCAGGTCAATGTCAATAATCTCAGTGATCCGCCCCGGCCTGGCCGACATGACCACCACCCGGCTGGAGAGAAAGACCGCCTCGGCGATGCTGTGGGTGACAAAGATGACCGTGGTGTGCGTATGCTGCCAAATGTTTTGCAGCTCCATGTTCATCCGTTCGCGGGTCATCTCGTCCAGCGCCCCGAAGGGTTCATCCATCAGCAGCAGGCTGGGCCGGGTAGCCAGGGCGCGGGCGATGGCGGCGCGTTGCTGCATGCCGCCGGACAATTGCCAGGGATAATGGTGCTCGAAGCCCTTTAGCTCCACCATTTCCAGCATCTCTTGCGCCCGCTGCTCACGCTCGCGCCGGCCAACGCCATGTAACTCCAGCGGCAGAGCCACATTTTGCAGCACCCGTCGCCACTCGTAAAGCACCGGCGCTTGAAAGACCATGCCGTAATCCTGATCCAGCCGCGCCTGATGGGCCGGTTTGCCGTTAACCACCAGCTCGCCCGTTGTCGGGGCGACCAGGTCGCCGACCAGGCGCATCAAGGTGGACTTGCCGCAGCCCGACGGCCCAATTAACGAGACAAACTCGCCGGCCTCGATAGTCAGATCGATGTTTTGCAGGGCGATGGTCTGGCTGACGTTGCCCTGGCCGAATGTTTTGCTCACACCCTTTATCGTGACGATCGGATTGCTCATTGCTGCGATGACCTGAAACCCCTGTTGCTCTCGAAAACGGCCGTTACTGGTCTTCCGCCCGAAAGCGGTCGCGCAGGACTAGCCGTTCGGCCAGCGAAATGATCAGAAAGAAGCCAATGCCCACCAGCGCCGAGACGACGATCGCCGCCCAAAGCCTCGCCGGGCCGGAGATATAGTACGAATTAAAGTTCAGTATAGCGCCACCCAGCCCGTCGCGGATACCGGAGGGCAATTCGCCGATGATTGCTCCTACCACGCTGGCGGTGGCCGCGATCTTCAACGCGGTGAAGATATAGGGCAACGCGGAAGGAGCGCGCAGTTTCCACAGGATCTGCCGGTCGGTTGCCGCATAAGAGTGCATGAGCTCGACCGCGGTCGGATCCGGCGATCGCAGGCCGCGTAACGTATTGATCGTCACCGGGAAGAAGGTGAGATAGGCGGCAATGACCGCCACGGAGAGCCAGCCGGCCTGCAACCAGATAATCACCATCGGCGCGATTGCCAGAATGGGCACCGTCTGCGAGGCGACCACATAGGGCATGCAGCCGCGTTCGAGCGGGCTGTACTGGCTGAATAGCGTACCCAACATCAGACCCAGCGCTGCCCCAAAAACGAAACCGATCATCGCCTCGCGAAAGGTGAACAGGGCCGCGCTGAACAACACGGAAATCAGCGGCGGGCCGTTACGCCGGGCGGGGTTGGCAAACGTCTCCACAATGTCCCAAACGTGCGGGAGATTCAGGTCCGAGGCAATCTTGAAGCGATAAGGGGGATCATGCGCCAGGCCGAACGGGTTGGTCTCCGGACGCCAGGGATCGCCGCCCAGCCATTTCAATCCCTCCCAGACAAGCACGATCAGCAGCACAATGAGTAGAAAGGACAGAATCCGGCGCAGTGGGCCGGGCAGCCGCGCGCTGCGCGTTGAGTCCGATGCAATTGCAGGTGAAGCTACCGTGGCCATCCTGCGGCAAACTTTATTGGAAAGTCAGGATCGTGTCAATCGCGACGCAGTCATGGGAGGTTGCCTGTCGTCTGAAGCTGTCCGGCCTCGACCGCTTCCTGCACCAGCTCCCACAGCCGGCCGGGGCTGAGCGGAATCTCCAATAGCTCCAGTCCCGGCATCTGCAGCGCGTTCTCAATTGCCTGGGCAAAGAGCGGGCCGACCGGGATCGCGCCGGCTTCCCCCGCCCCCTTGATACCCAGAGGATTCAGCGGCGACGGCGTCGTCTCGTGCCCAATTTCCATGCGAGGCACATCCAGCGCTGTCGGCAGCAGAAAGTCCATGAAAGAGCCGCTGAGCAGTTGCCCATCGCCGTCAAAGACCAGTTGCTCGTAGAAGGCATTGCCGATGCCCTGCGCCACTCCGCCGTGAATTTGCCCATCCAGAATCAGCGGATTAATCACCTCGCCGCAATCGTGCACCACCGCCATTTTCTTGATCTCAAGCAACATCGTCTGCGGGTCTACTTCCACGATCATGGCGTGCGCGCCGCTGGCCGTCGCACCCATCTCCGGCCCAAAGTAATTGCTGGATTCCAATCCCGGCTCGGCGCCCGGCTTCACCGCGCCGCGCAGTGGGTTGGCTTCCTGAGCCAGCTTGCCCAGGGAAACGGCGCGGTCGGGGACGCCCTTCACGCGCACTTCGCCGTCCAGCAACTCCAGGTCTTCCTCCGCCGCTTCCAGGTAGTCGGCCGCGTGGCGCAAGATCTTGGCGCGCACATCTTTGGCCGCTTCGTTGACCGCGTTGCCGGCCACCACCGCGCCCCGGCTGGCGAATGTGCCGGCCCCCCAATAGAAGTGATCGGTGTCGCCAGTGATCAAATCAATGTCGCGCACGTCCACCCCTAACTGCTCGGCGACGATCTGGGCGAAGCTGGTGAAATGTCCCTGGCCTTGCGTGCCCACGCCCGTGGCTACGGAGACCCGTCCACCGGCTTGCACCTGCACCCGCGCTCCTTCGTAGGGCCCGATGCCGGTTCCCTCGACGTAGGCCACCACCCCGATGCCGGTATGCTTTCCTTCTGCGCGCAACCGGGGTTGCTCCTCAGTCACAAATTGCTCATAACCGATCAGCTGCAACACCTTGTCCAGCACCGGCTCATAGTTGCCGCTATCATAAACCAGCGGCGCAAAGTCCTGGAAAATAATCTCGTTGTTGTACGGGAAGGCGTCCGGCGGGATGAAATTGCGCCGGCGAATCTCCACGGGGGACAGGCCCAGCTCCTTCGCCGCCAGGTCCAGCAGGCGCTCAATAACGAAGACGCCATGCTGCCGGCCCGCGCCGCGGAAAGGGGTCACAATAGGCTTGGTGGTAAACAGCGCCGTAAACTCGGAGTAATAGTTGGGGATGTGATAGGGACCTAACAGCGTGCACTGGCTGTTCAGCGGCACGGTCAGGCCGTAGGGCATGTACGCGCCGCCATCGTGCAGGAAGACATCATGCACGCCCAGCAACCGGCCTTCGGCGTCAAACGCGCCCTCGGCCCAATGGATCTGCCCGCGTTCCTGGGTAGTAGCCACAAAATTCTCGGCGCGATCTTCGATCCATTTGACCGGCCGGCCCAGGCGCATGGCCGCCCAGGGCGCCAGCATCTCCTCCGGGTAGAACATCATGATCTTCGGCCCGAAGCCGCCGCCGATGAAGGGAGCGATGACCCGCACCCGATTCTCCGGCAGGTTCAGCATGCTCGCCAGCCCATTGCGGATGGGGATCGGGGCCTGCGTCGTGTCCCAGATGGTAAGCTGCTGCGCCCGCTTGTCCCATTGAGCCACGATGCCCCGATTCTCCATGGCCGCCGCCGTGCCGCGGTCGTAAGCGAAGCGGCGGCGGATCAGCAGACTCGCCGCGGCCTTCGCTGCCTGATAATCCCCCTTCTTCTGCACCACGTGCGCCCCGACGTTGTCCTTCAGGTCCTCATGCACGCGGGGAGCATCCGGCAGTACGGCCGCTTCCAGGTCAACCACCGCCGGCAGCGGATCATACTCCACGTAGACATCGGCAACCGCGTCCTCGGCGATGTAACGGCTTTCGGCGACCACCATAGCCACGATCTCGCCCACGTGGCGCACCTTGTCCTTTGCCAGCGGCACCTGCGTGCGCTCATGAAAGATTCGCCCTTCGACCGGCGGCGGCGAGACGAGCAACGGCCCGTGCTGCCAGTAGTCGCCCAGGTCTGCGGCGGTGTAGACCGCCAGCACCCCTTCACGCTCCAGGGCGGCGGAAGCGTCAATCGCGCCCAGCCGGGCGTGCGCGTAGGGGCTGCGCACAAAGGCGGCGTGCGCCATATCCGGCAGATGCACATCGTCCACAAAGAGCGCCTGCCCGGTGAGCAGCCGGGGATCCTCGTTTCGCTTCAGCCGTTTGCCGAAATACCTGGTAGACATCGTTGCGTTTCCCTGTTCAGTACAACTACGTTAGCTACAGCCCGCCCAGCACCCGATAGGCAAAGCGTAGAAACAGCTCCTGGTGGGCAATTGCCAGCTGCACATCCATCGCGCCTCCGGCGTGGCCCGCTTCGAACCAATGCACGGTGATATCCTTGCCCAGCTCCCGCATCTTCTGCTCGTAAATCGCGATCGGCCGGGCCGGCGTGCGGGTATCGTTCCGCCCCTGGATGATGATTATCGGGGCCTGCACGTGTCCGGCGTAGCTGATGGGTGAGCCGGCTGCGTAACGTTCGGGGACCTCCTCCGGCGCGCCGCCGAACAGCGCCACCTGGAAGCCGCGCAACATCTCCGCCGAGTCCTCATACTGGATCGACCAGTCCGCGATGGCCACTCCGGCCATTCCGCCCGCCCACAATGACGGCCGCTTGCCCAGGGTCATCAAGGTCAGGAAGCCGCCGTAGGACCAGCCGGTAAGCAGCACCGCATCCGGCCGGGCAATGCCTTGCTCGAGCAGCCAGGAGCGGGCGGCGACAATGTCCTCTACCTCCCAATGCCCCACATCGCCGAAGATGCGGCTTTCAAACTCCCGGCCAAAGGTAGCACAGCCGCGGTAGTTGACGGACAACCAGGCGAAGCCATGATCGAGCCAGGCCTGGCTCTCCGGCATGAACACCTCCGTGCGCACGCTCCCCGGCCCGCCAATCATCTCAATAACTGCCGGGAACGGGCCATCTCCCTCCGGCGTCGCCAGCCATCCCTGGACTTCCTGCCCGTCGCTGGAGGGGAAGGTGACCGATCGCCAGGGCCGGCCCGGCGGCGCATTGCCGGCGGCGAGCACGACGCGTAGCGGCTCGCCGGTGGCTCCGTCCAAAGCGAGCAGGCGCGGCCGGTGCGTCCCGTCCTGTAAATGGGCGTAGATTTCGCCGCCCTCCACAAAGTAGGCGCTGGAAATCGTGCCGCCTGGGTGCCGGAGCCGGGTCAAGGCATCCGTCTGCAGGTCGTAGACGTAGAGCTGCTGGACGGCGCCGGCGAAATTGCGCACCAGGATGCGCCGGCCGTCCGGCGACCAGTCGAAGGCGCTGGTCACGCCGCTCAACTCCGGGAAAATCAGGTCGCGTCGCTCGCCGCTACGCGGATCCCAGATCAGTAACTGCTCGTAGCCGCTGCGGTTTGAATTAGCCAGTATCCGCCCGTCTCCCGCCACGGGCGAGAACTTGAGCGGATTGATGCTGGTATTTTCGCCGTCCCACAGCTCGCCAATTTTCTCCCCGCTGCCGGCGTCGAAGGCCAGCAGAGCGAAGTCCGGCCGGTCGCTCTTTTCCGTGGAGGCGACGACGGCAATAGCGCCATCGTTCGACAGGTTCGGGCCGAAAAAGAGTCGCCGGCTGTGATAAATCAGCCGGCGCTCTCCTGCATTACCGTCCGCGTCGAGCGAGGCTACATACAGGTGAAAGCCCTCTTTGGTTCCGGCGGTCAGACCGAGCATGTTGCACGCGCGGCTGATGGCAAAGCCCGCGGGAGAAAAGAGGGGTAGCTCCGGCGTGACATCGGTCGCCTCGCCGCCTTCATAGGACAGGCGCACAAAGTGACCGATCTCGTTGCCATGATCGTCCTCCAGGTAATAAACGAAGCGCCCATCCGGCGAGAAGTAGTAAGATTGGACGCCCTCGGGCCGGCTGGTCAATTGCTCGCGCTCATTCGCCGGTACGTTCCAGCGATAGAGCTGCATGCGACCGCTCTCGTTGCTGTGCACCAGGCCGCGCGCCGGGTCCCGGCTGGCAATGACGCTGCCGGCTATCCACGGGGTGCGGTAGCGCTCCTTCCAGGGAGCGCTCTCATCCAGATTAAGTGGTTTCATCCTGTCGGCCTCGCTTGCCGCTACTCTGTGAAGGCTACCGCCCGGCAAAACGCCGCCTCGCCGCCGCGGAACTTCCAGGGGAAACAGCCCAGGGTGATGCGCCGGTTGTGCAACTCCGGCTTGCCGATCTCCCCGCCCAGGTTCTCCACGTGCACGCAATCGTGCGGGAAGAGGGCGTTGTGGGTCAACTGATAAGCCGAATTGGGGAAGAGCACGTCAACCTGGTCCGCGCCGAATTTCTGTTCCACCTGCGCGCGCACCCGCTGCCAATGCTCCAATCCGCCCCGGCCCAGGAAGCGGCCGATAGGCAGATTCATCGGGTGGTCTGTGGAGATCATGTCCACACCCCACAGATGAACCTTCTTGGCCAGCAGCCAGTCGCAGATGCTGTAGTGCGGGCCGGGGTGACGATGGATGTACTTCTCCTCGTCCGGCGTGTCGCCCCATTGGGCGTATTTGTGCCAGCCGGTGTGGATGAAGAGGATGTCTCCTTCGCGTACTTCCACCCGCTCCTCGATCATCTCGGGGGTGAAGATGGCCAGCTCATCCAGGACATCACTTAAATCAACGATCACGCCCTCGCCGTACAACCACTCCAGCGGCAGCTGGTCAACGGTCTTGCCGCCGGTGACGAAGTGGCGCGGCGCGTCCAGGTGCGTGCCCATGTGGTTGGAGGTCATGATGTACTGGGCGTTGACCCCGTGTTCCGCCTTGCGCTTGATGTACTTCACCTCGAAGGGCGGGTAAAAGGGCCAGAAGGGGGCATCCTGGTTCAGAGGTTGGGATAAATCGTGAATCTTCATCGTATCTCCTGTAAATCGAAATTGCACTTCGAGACTCGATTGGCAAAATCGAACTGCTCCGGCGAGATCTCAGTTGAGACCTACGGGGTCTTTCAGTTCGACAAGCGCGACCGGGTCGCCCACACGAATCACGCCCCCGGCAATCACCCGGCAAACCACGCCGCCGCGCCAGTCCGGGCCGAGCGCCCGCCGCAGGCCGGGGTGCGCCGCTTCCATGAGTTCGCAGGGGCGCGTCTCACTAACGATTTCGAGCACCACCTCACCGATTTGCAGCCGGGCGCCGCGCGTTTCCGCCAGCGCCAGACCGTCAATGAGCAAATTGGCGCGCCGCGTTGTCCAGTGCAGCTCCGCGTTGACCTCCCGGCAGGCTGCCTCCCAACTCTGCCGGGTGAGCACAGAGAGCTGCCGGCTGCCGGGGGTGCGGCGATGGTCGCCGGCGATCCCGGTGGTCACATCAATGACGGCTTCGCTCAATTCCTGCAGCGTCACCCCTGGGGCCGGGCGGACCGCAATGCCGACAAGTTTCGCTTCATCTTGCTTCATCTCACCCTCTCCAGGTCATTGGGTCCGCTAATAGCCGTATTCTCCGGCAAATGCCACCAAAGCCTCTTCAAAGACGGATAGCGGTGGGCGCACCAGCCCGGCTCCCACCTGGCCCACGCCCGCCTCGCGATGGGCAATGCCCGTGTTGACGCGCGGGGTAATGCCCAGCTCAACCACCTTGCGGATATCAATGCCCACCGGCGTGCCGCGAAAGGCAAGCGCCGGGATGGTGAAGGCGCTGTGCTCGCCGGCGGTGATCTCGTACATCTCCAGGGTGGCATTCAGCGCATCCTGTGGGGAGCCGCTGATAAAGGTCACGATAGCCGGCGCGGCGGCCATTGCAAACGCGCCGATGCCGGCCGTCTCGGTGATCGTGCTGTCTCCAATGTCGCCGCTGGCATCCTCCGCCGTGTAGCCGGGAAAGTAGAGGCCGTCCGGCTGCCCGACCGGGCCGGTGAACCAGCGATCGCCCAGCCCGCTGACCCGAATGCCGAAGTCCGTCCCGTTGCGGGCCATCGTGGAGACGATCGTGCTGCCTCTCACCCCATGGCCGGCGTCGCACATTGCTTTGCAGGCCGCCATCACCGGGTTCAGGACGCTGAGCGCGTTGTCGCCCAGGAACTGCAGCACCTCCGCCTTCTGGTTGTCCGGGGCGCTGGTGCGGGCGATCAGGGGCGCCAGTCGGGCGGTGTAGATCATTGAGCCGGCCTTGTTGCGGTTGTGACCCTCATCGCCCATGTGCAGCGATTCCGCCAGCAATGCGCGGACATCAAGACCGTCGCTCATCGCCAGCGCCTCGGCCAGAATCGCGCCCATCACATCATTCATCCAGCGCAGCTTGCGAATCACCTCCGGGCTGTACGCGCCGTAGCGCAGCACCTTGCCGTAGCCCTCGTTCAGGTTGGAATAGGCCCGCCGGCCGTGGGTGACATCGCTGACCACATAGACTTTCATGGAGGAGGAAGTGACCCCAGCCATCGGACCGACCGCCCCGTGTTCATGACAGGGTTCCAGGTCAATCCGGCCGGACGTGATCAGCGCCCGCGCTTCGTCCTCATCAGTCGCCAGCCCCTCGTAGAGCAACGCGCCGATGATCGCCCCGCGCATTGGGCCGGAGGCGCGCTCCCAGGTGATGGGCGGGCCGGCATGCAACAGGAGGTTATCGCGCATGCCGGGGATCACATCGCGCGCGGCGGCCACGCCGGTCAGCATGGGCCGGGCGGACATCATCCTCTCCACGGCTATCTGATTAGCCTGATCAATATCCATAATCAACTCGCTCCGTCACTCCCGGTGAAGGGACATCCACCGAAAGTCTGCTGGTCGTTATTGTGCGCCGACGGTATCTTCTACCTCCAGATAGAGCGGCGTGTCGGGAGGGGCATCGCCGTAGTCGGTCACGTCCGTCAAGGTGACGCGCAGGGTCAGCGGGACAGCGTCAGGATAGCGAGCCATGTGAGCGATGATCAACTCGTCGGCCTTGACCCCAAAGCGCTTCAGCAGACGCCGGATATCCATTCGATTTTGCTCTTCCATCAAAACACCTCCAAAAATCACATTACCGGCCCGAAAGGGCTTACTTCATCTTTGCCAGCAGCGCCATCAGTCGCTCGTCGCCGCCGGCCGGCGGTCGCCACTCCACGCTGATCACCTCTGCGCCCTGGCCCTCCAAACTGGCGGCAAATGACTCCAGACCCACGTTGATGGCGGCAAACGGCGCCTGGAAAGCGTCCAGTGAGAGCGGCCGGCCTTCGTCCGCTTCAGCAGCGGGGCCCGGTGCGTACAGGATACTGATATGCGCCACAGCCGCCCCTACATTGTCAAAAACAGTCGCGCCGGCGGCCCTCAGCATCTCCACTTGCGAAGAAAGCTCCTGCGGGTCCTCATCCGTACCAACGACAACCGCCAGCACGGGCAGGTCACGTTGCGCCCGAATTGCAGCAATCGTCGGGGCCAATTCGGCCGCCGGATCGGGGTGCGCCCCTTCGCCAAGCACGACATCCAGCAAGATCGCGCCCACTTGCGGGTCCGCCGCCTCTTGTCGCAGCCGGCGCAGGCGCAGGTCATTGTCCATCATCGGGTGCAATCGCCCCTGCGTGAAGATATCGTCTCCCATATCCAGGATGGTGTGCGCCCGGCTGTGCAGGGGATCGGCGAGCGTTTGCTCGGCCAGCAGGGGAACATTGCTGTACAGCGGGTGCAACACCGGCTGCAGGCTGAGCAATGCTTCATAGGCCAGCGTCCCGCCGGAGAACAGCCCGCGCAGATAGCCGGAGCTGCGGCCCGCGCTGTTTGGGGCGACCGCTTCCTGGTGCAGGGCGGCAATCGCCAACTGCGCCGCCTCATGCAGCGAGGCGGCAAAATGCAGATTGCCCAATTCCCGGCCCGGCAACGGCGCGCCAATGAAACAGACGACTACCGGCTTGCCGGCGGCTCGCGCCCGCTCCAGCACCTGCGCCGCCGTAGCCGGGTCCGGCGGCTTGGAGACCAGGACGATTACCCTGGTCTGCGGATCGCGGGCCAGCAGGCTCAGCCCCTGCTGCGTGGTCAACCCACCGACTGCGCGGCTCAAGTCCCGGCTGCCGGCCCCAATAGCCTGCGAGACGCCGCTGCCCAGATTATGAATAGCGCTGCTGATCGCCTGCAGGCCGGTCCCGGACGCGCCAACCAGACCAATCGGCCCGCGCCGGAGCCGATTGGCAAAGCCCAGGCCGATGCCGTTGACGATGGCGGTGCCGCAATCCGGCCCCATCAACAATCGCCCACTCCGGCTCGCGTCCGCCTTCAGGGAAATCTCGTCTTCCAGCGATACATTGTCGCTGTAGAGAAAGACATGCTTGTTCAGCGCCAGCGCTTCGCGGGCAACCCCGGCCGCATACCGGCCAGGAACGGAGATGAGCGCCCACTCCGCTTGCGGCATTTGCGCCGCCGCCGAGCGCAAACTGCGCGGGCGAAAGGAGTGGCTGCCGGCCGCTTGCCCTTGCCGGCTCAGGGCATCTACCTGGGCCAGCGCCGTCTCCGCCGCCTCTTCCGACTGCGCCTGAACGACAATGAGCAGATCGTTGGCCCCCGCTTGCTCCGCGCCGGCGGGCAGCAATCCTCCGGCAGCCAGCAGGTCATGGTTGGCGGAGGTGCCCATCACCACGCCGGCATCCAGCACGCCGGGCAGCCCGGCAAGCGCCCGCTGCAACTGCATCAGGACGATCGAATCGTGGTACGCGCCGGGGCGGATCTCAAAGCAGGTGACTGTCATAGGGGCGCAATGAAGGTGTGGCCGACCAGCCCATCTTCCCGCGAAAAGATGCTGGTCAACCAGATCCGGCGGACGGTCAGGAAAGGCGAGATGGCCGAATGTTCGCTGCTGGAAAGCGGTCGTTCGGAGTAGTAGCCGGCAAAGAAGGCTTCCGCATACTGCTCACCCTGCTCAAACAGTCTGGCGTTTTGCAGGAAGGCGGCGATGTCGTAGGCGCGCCAGCCGGGGCCGCAGAGATCGAAATTAAAGAAGGTAGGGTGATCGTCATCGCTGTAAAAGACGCTGGCATGATGAAAGTCGCCGCCGATCGGCCCCCAACTGTCCTCGGCCAGATCCTCCTCACGCAGCAAGGTCTGCAATTCCTCTTTTGCTTCTTGCGCTGACAACAAGATGATGTCCAGGTCATGCACCCGGCTATGCTCCCAGAAGCGAGTCAGCCGCTCCACCGGCCTGTCCACCAGAAATGACAGATCCATAGATTGCCGGTGATAGCCGGTGATGAAGCGATTGGAAGCCTTGTGGATACGGGCCATATTGGCCCCAAAGCTGAATAGTTGCTCCTGATTGTCGCGGTGCATGGGCCGGCCAACCGCCAGGCTGAAGAGGGCAAAATAGCGCGGCCCTTCCGGCGCATCCAGCCGGCACAGATATCCGCCGTCCCGCCTTTGAATGGGATAGGAGACCGGCAACTCCTGTTCGTGTAAGAAGCGCAGCCAATCCAATTCGTAAAGATAATCGGATTCGGAGCGCTCCAGATGCTTGCCCAGCTGATAGATACGGGCCACGTATTTCTGGTCGCCCGCCTGCACCAGGTAATGGTCGTTGTCCTGGTTGCGCAGCAGCTTGCTGAACAGCTTGCACGACGCCTGCGCGCCCAGGTCATATTCCACATTGATCAGCTCCGCCAACGAATCGGCGGCAATAAAAGAGCGCGTTACTCGGATGGTGGTCACGTCTTTCCTCTCAAATCACTTAACGCCGGCGCGATGCCGGCGGCGGCCCAGTGCAGGAGCTGTTCGTCCTGATACCACCGGCCGGTCAGTTGTAGCCCCAGCGGCAATCCCTGATCGCTTAAGCCGGCGGGCAGTGAAACTGTCGGCAGGCCGGCGTGCGTCCAGGGCAGATTCATGATCGGATCGCCCGTGCTCTCCAGGCCCAGAGGAGCCGGGCCGGGGGCCGCTGGCGAAAGCCAGAGATCAATGCCCTGCTCGTCCATAATCGCTTCCAATTCCCGGCGCAACTTCGCTCGTCCCCGGCGCGCTTCCGCGATGGCCGGCTCCGGCGTAAGTTGCCCGCGGCGGATCATCGCCGCCGTTTTGGGGTGATAAAGGTCGCCATATTCGGCGTACCACGCGCCATGCACGGCCGCTGCCTCGGCAGCCATCAGCTGGTTGTGGCGGGAGACTATGTCGTTGTAATCGGCCAGCGCAGCGACTCGCTTGACGACCAGGCCGGCAGCGTCCAGCCGCCTACAGACGGCGTCGAAATGCGCCTGGCCGATGGTGGAGGCGTGCGCCAGATAGGGCCCTTCCGGGATACCCAGCACCGGCATTCGCATGTCCGTCGCCGGCTGCCAATTTGCTGCCAGCTGCGCCGCGACCAGATGAACGCCGCCCACATCGCCGGCGAATAGACCCACATGATCCAGCGAAGGCGACAGCGGAATGACTCCCTGGCGCGAGATGCGATCATAACTCGGCTTGTAGCCCACCACCCCGCAGAAGGCCGCCGGCCGGCTGATGGAGCCAATCGTCTGCGTGCCCAGCGCCAGCGGGGCCAGGCCGGCAGCCACGGCCGCCGCTGAACCGCTGCTGGAGCCGCCCGGCGTGTGGGCCGGGTCATGCGGATTGCGCGTCGGGCCGGGGGCGAAGTAGGCGAACTCCGTCGTCACCGTCTTGCCCAGCAACAGCGCGCCCACCTGCTTCAACCTGGTCACTACTTCCGCTTCCGGGCCGGCCAACAGCTCGGGCGGCAGCGTGGAGCCGGCGCGGGTCTCAAAGCCGGCCGCATGAAAGATGTCCTTCACGCCTACCGGCAGCCCAAAAAGCGCCGGGCGGGCCGCCGCATCGGGGAAACGATCATAAAGCGCGGAGGCCTCCCGTTGCAGCCGGGCGAAGCGTCCCGGCTCAGGCAGGAAGGCCAAAACGGCCGGCTCGCGGGCGGCAAACTGCGCTTCCAGATGAGCGAGGTAGTCGAAGAGCGAGAGGTCGCCCGAGCGCAACTGCCGGCCAAGTTCCTCGGTGGCGCTGGGGATACTCATTGCTGCCGCGCGGCCAACAACACTGCGTCGACGATATGCTGGTAGCCGGTGCAGCGGCAGAGGTTACCGGAGATTGCCTCGCGGACCTCCTGCTCCGTTGGTTGCGGGTTCTCCTGGAGGAATGGAATCAGGGTCATCAATATGCCGGGAGTGCAGAAGCCGCATTGCAACCCGTGCGCCTCCCAGAAGGCCTGCTGCAACGGGTGCAGGGAATCCTCGCCCGTCGCCAGCCCCTCGACAGTCTGCACCGCGCGCCCGTCGGCCTGCACTGCGAAGAGCAGGCAGGAGCGCACCGGCTGGCCGTCGAGCAAAATGGTGCACGCTCCGCAAACTCCATGCTCACAACCGACGTGCGTGCCGGTGAGCTCCAGCTCGTGGCGAATAAAGTCACTCAGCAACATGCGCGCCTCAACCCGGCGCTCATATTGTCGCCCGTTCACGGTCGTGCGGATGGTATGCTGCTTCAAAGCGTGGCTATCAGTCATTGGTTACATGGCGGCCAGCGCCCGCGCGCCGGCCTCATTCAGGCTCTGTATGGTAAGCACGCGCACCAGATGGCGCTGGTAAGCGGCGCCGGCATGGATGTTGCCGGAGGGATCGATTTCGACGGCGGCGGCTTGATCGGCGGCCGCCGCGATGCGCTCATCGGTTAACACGTCGCCGATGAGCAATTGGGCAGCGCCGGTCGCATTAATTGGCCGCTCACCGACGCTGATGTAGACCAGTCGCGCCGCCCGGCAACGCGCTTGCTCATCCAGCGTGACGACGGCGGCGACTCCTGCCAAAGCAAAGTCGCCATGTCGCCGGGCCACCTCGCGAAATGACCAGCCGCTGCGCGCCGGCCAGGGGGGAAACTCCACCTCCACCAGCAGCTCGTCCGGCTGAATATCCACCGTATAGATGCCCTGAAAGAAGCTGCCGGCGGGAACCCAACGTTTCCCGCCCTTGCTCTGCAAATGGAAGCGGGCTTCCAGCGCCACGGCTACCGCCGGCAATTCCGCCGCCGGGTCGGCGTGGGCCATGCTGCCGCCGATTGTGCCTCGATTGCGGATCTGGGGGTGGGCAATGGCCGGCATCGTTTCCGCCAGCAAGGGAGCCAGGCCGGCGATGCGCTGGTCGCGCTCCACCGCCCGCTGGCGGGTCATGGCCCCGATGCGCACGCCCCCATTCGTCTCCGGCCTGATGTATTGCAGCGCCTCCACCCGATTCAGGTCAACCAGCACCGCCGGCTGCGCCAGCCGGAAGTTCATCGCGGGTACCAGGCTCTGGCCGCCGGCGAGGGGTTTGGCGTCCTCGCCATATTGCGCTAACAACTCTAGCGTCGCCGGCAGCGAATCAGGGGCTACGTAGTCAAACGGAGCGGGTTTCATGGGAGCAACTCATCATGTCATCAGCGAGCGCGTCTGAAACAGGCGCGCCCGCCAGAGTAGACGGCTTATTATTGTGCAAGCACTGGTAGCTGTCAAATGACGTCGCCGGCATGCGCAACGGAAATTCGCGTTACGGTCACGGACTTGCCCGCAGCGCGATTGTGCGCTAATCTGAGAGTGGCCGCATAGAATTGATCCGACGATGAGTGACAAGAAGGACCGGAAGCGCCCGCTGCTCTCTTTGACCCAGGTTTTGGTGACCCTGGGGTTGATCGCTGCGCTGGTCATAGCGCTGGACCTGAACCGGCGAGCGCAGGCCGGACGACTGGTCAACGCCGGCGAGGATGCCCTGCGCGCCGAAATTGACTACGAAGCGACGCGCCAGATTCACCTGCAGGCCACAGCCACATACGTAAACAGCGACGCCTATATCAAATCGTACGCCCGCAATGAAGCGGATATGCTGCTCGAGGGCGAACGGCGCATCGCGCCGCTCTTTGTCGAGGCGCAACCCACCCCCACTGCCATCCCAACCGCCACGCCGGACCCGGCCTTCGACGCCCGCCCCTGGCAGGCATGGTGGCGTTTGCTCACCGACGCTCCCCAGCCGGCGCGCTGAGCGCCCGAGAGAGCGAAGTCCAGCCCCAACGGCATGTGACTGCCCCTTAGCGCGATAATGCCCGACATCCCACCCGGCTACGACGTAACGAAATATGAGCGCCCTTCCGTCACCGTTGATGTGGTTATCTTCTCGCTGATTGATGCCCGGGTGGTGGCCCCTTCCTCCGGATTGAGCGGCCTGCAACTAAGCGTCTTGCTGATCCGGCGTAAGGCCGCGCCCTTTGCCGGACGATGGGCCATCCCCGGCGGCTTCGTGCACATGGATGAGTCGCTTGAGGCGGCCGCCCTGCGCGAATTGCAGGAAGAGACCGGCATGACCGATGTCTACCTGGAGCAACTCTACACCTTCGGCGATCCGCAGCGCGACCCGCGCACCCGGGTAATCACCGTGGCCTACTTCGCCCTGGTCCCCGCGAACACCGCCGCCCGCCACCGTCCGGGCAGCGACGCCGCCGAGACGGGCTGGTTCTTCGTTCACGACTTGCCCGAACTCGCCTTTGACCACGGGGAGGTGCTCGACTACGCCTTGAAGCGCCTGCGCTACAAGCTGGAATACACGTTGGTGGGATTTGAGCTGCTGCCGGACGAGTTCACGTTGACGGAATTGCAGCAGGCCTATGAACTGATCCTGGGCGAAGCGCTGGACAAACGTAACTTCCGGCGCAAGATCCTCTCCGCCGATGTAGTCGAGGAGACGGGAGGTAGACGGACGGATGGCGAAGGGCGACCGGCCACCCTTTATCGCTACCGGCCCGGCGCGTCGGCGGAAGTGAAGTCGCGACGCCTGTTTCCATAGTGGATAAACCCCGTAGGTCTTTGAGACCTACGGGGTTTATCCACTATGGCCCAATCAGGTCGCGTGCGAAAGGCTCTCCACCCAGATTGATTGGCAGAGGTTCGCCCCGATCACGACCTCCTCGGCGCCGATCCGCAGCCGCATCGGGCCGTTGAAGGGAGCGCGACCGAGGACTTCATAGGGCGTGTCGGGGACGATGCCCAGTTCGCCGAAATAGCGCAAACGCTCGGGATCGTGCGTGCGCACCCGGCTGATCACCCCCCGATGACCCACCCCAAGGTTGATCAGGCAAATATCATTCAACTCCGGCAGATTGCCGTCCGCATCCGGGATCGGCTCGCCGTGTGGACAGCGGGTAGGATGGCCGGTCATCTCGTCCATGCGGTCGGTAAGCGCCGCGTTCAGCCCACGCCCCATGTCATCGGAGTGTTCGTGCGCCTCGTCCCAGCGGAAGCCCATCACATTAACCAGAAAGACCTCCAGGATGCGATGCCGGCGAACCTCGCGCAACGCCTCGACCCGGCCCCGCTCGGTGAGCCGCACCCCCTGGTAGGGCACGTGCTTGACGTAGCCGGCGCTTTTCAGTCGCTTGAGCATGCGCGGCACAGCCGGGGCTGAGACTTCCAGTCGCTCCGCCAGGCTGGTCGTGCTGACTGTCGGTTCATACTCCTGCAGGCGATAGATCTCAGCCAGGTACTCGCGCATAGCGGCGCTTGGCTGTGTTACTCCCTCACCTGTCATCTTCCACAATCCTCGAACATCATTATGGCTGTGGTCTGCTACACGAGACGGTACTTTTTATCAATAAAGTAATATTAACTGATTTTTGCCCCGCACGCGAATCCGTTTCAAGCAAGAAGTGCAGCACTGCCCAGCATCAAGATCAAAAAGGCCCCTGGTTCGACAGGGGCCTTCACTCCTCTCATAAGGCGACGACCGGACTCGAACCGGTGATCAGGGTTTTGCAGACCCGTGCCTTACCACTTGGCTACGTCGCCATAAGCGCAACCGGCAGGCGCTTGCCTGCCGGTTGGAAGAGCGGGCGACGGGATTCGAACCCGTGGCCTTCTCCTTGGCAAGGAGACGTTCTACCACTGAACCACGCCCGCGCGCAATAGTGAATACCAAGTATATCACTTTTAAGAACGAATGCCAGGACCCAGACTCGAACTGGGGACACCTGCATTTTCAGTGCAGTGCTCTACCAACTGAGCTATCCCGGCTGCTGAAGCAAGAGGCATTCTATCCAAGTTGCAGGGGGCTGTCAAGGGTAAATGACGCCGTCCGAACAGCCGGCGCCGGCTCAATTTCCTCTGGTAGAGGTTGCCTGGCCGGCTGATATCCTCTATAGTTTTGACGCTCTCTCAGAGGAAGTGGGAGTGGTTGTGTCCCGGTGGGCGCCCTGGTCTTCAAAATCAGTGGCCGGTCGCGCCGAGCGAGCGGTGGTGGGTTCGACTCCCATCCACTCCCGCCTTTTGGAGAGGGGAGCCCGGCTCTAAAGTATGAAACCCCGTAGGTCCGAAGAAGACCTACGGGGTTTCTTCATCCAATTCGCGAACGAACCAGCTAATGCGCCGTGTCGCGCACGAAGTAAATCCAGGGCATGCTGATCAGCGTGGTCAGCCCCTTGATAATGATGTTAGCCAACGCGATGGACCAGACCACCGGCCAGGGCAGCACCCCACCGAAGGCGATCAGCGAAAAGATGATGCTGTCCAGGGGCACGCTGACCGCGTTGGAAACCAGCACCCGCGTCCACTGGTAATTCTGCCCGAATCGGTTCACCCACGCCTGATACGTCTCCCCATCCACCAGCTCAGAGATGACTTCCGCAATGATGGAGGCTGCTACGATGCGCCCTACCGGCGAGAGTACAGCGGCGAATTCCTGTTGCGGTCCGACCAGCATATCCGCCGGCAGGATGGAGACCAGCCAAAAGAGCCCGGCCATGATGATGTTGACTATCGCCGCCGTGAAGATGAGCGAGCGAGCCACCGCAATGCCGGCAACCTTGTGGATCATGTCGCGCAGGGTGAAGGTGAAGGGGTAGATCAGCGTGCCGCCGTCCACGCTGAAGCCACCCAGGGAGAGGATGCGCAGGCTGGCGATGTCGGCCAGCATTTGCGCGGCCACGTAAAGCGAGGAGACAACGGCAACCGCGCGCATGCCGGCAAGCTGTAACGCCGGCAGCCTGAAGGTGCGCAGTCGCTGGGTCAACTGGGCGAGGAAGGTCACAGAACTTTAGTGTCTCAGGTGACTGTCACTTCTGCAAGTCGAGGAGAAACCTGGCAGGTCTTGAGCCTGAAGCATCAACTGCTCAGCAGACCTGCCAGGTTTGTATCCCTGGACAAATAACGCAATCCCCTTCATAATAGAACATATGAGCTATCTCAGAAAGCGGCCTATCACCCAGCCGCTGCTGGAAAACCCGACCTGGCGCATCTCCGGGCGCTTTGGCAACTACTTCATGTATATCAATGTGGAGCGCTACGCCACCACCGCTACTTCCGATGAGGCCATCAAGAAGGTGAAGAGATGGCTCAAGCAACAACATCCGTATCTATCGGAGACTGGCGGCTGGCTGGAGGGTCCTTTCGTGCAGCAGATAGCTCCCGGCATCGACCTACAAGCCATTCAAGCCCTATCCCGTCGCTCCTCCCAGCTGAAGCCGCCGCCCTGAGCGGTCTGCTCGCCAAATCAGAACAAGACCCCGCAACTCTTTCGACGATTCATTCTGGGCCGAACGCACTCAATCAGACCTGCGGAGCATTTCGTGCACTGAGCGAAAGAGCCGCCAGACGCTGCTTGGGGCGGGCTACCCCCAGGCCTGCACCATCCTCAGCCGGAGCACTGTATGATCGTAATAACTCAAACCGAAGGCCAGCGGATGGTTGTCCTTGTTATAGAAGGTCTCGATGAGTTTCAAGAGGGGAGCGTCGCTCTCCCGGCGCAGCACCTGCCGCAACGATTCGTCAGCGATCGCCGCTTCGATATTCGACACGGCAAAGGCGATCTCTTCCCGGCAATAGTTCCGCAGAAATCGCTGGATCGGCAGACTGCCGTCAAAGCGATCGCCCTCCACCTTGAAGAGAGCGGCAGGGATGACGTTGGTGGCATAGATCGCCGGGCGCCCATCGGCGAGGAAGAGGCGGACCAGTGAAAGCACCGTCATGTCCGGGGCCATCGCCAGCCATTCAGCTTCCTGGGGAGTGGCCGGCCGGCGCTCGGCGGTAAGCGTCTGAATGGCCGGGTGGTAGCCGTTGGCTTCGATCAGGCGGGAGAAATCCCACAGGCCGCCAAAGCGGGCGTCGACATCGTGGACGCGCTCGTTTACGTAGGTACCGTCCCCTTGCTTGCGCAGCACCAGCCCATCCGCGGCCAATCTGGCCAGCGCCGTGCGCACCGACGCCCGGCTGACTCCCAGCTCCAGGGCCAGATCGCTCTCGGAGGGCAGGCGTTTGCCGGGAAGGTAAGTGCGGTCGCGGATGCGTTGGCGAATGATCGTATTTACTTGCTCGGTGATTGGCCGGGGGCGTTCAATCTGCATAGCGGAATTCTCAACGGGCGACCGGGGCTTGCGCCAAAATGGGCAATCGTCTGATCTCTGCCCTTTTCTAGCACGGAAGATGGACAATTGTCAACCGGCGGACCCGTTATCGCCGGCCTATATTGGTCTGTTCGCGAAATGAAGACAAAGCTCCGCAACTCTTCACTAGCTTCATCGCAGCACGAGCGTACTCAGCCGGACCTGCGGGGTTTCTCGCGGATATGGCCGGAGGATCACTTTAGCGTATCCGGCGGGCCATCTGCTAGAATTGGCGCAAATAGATGAAATCACCTGGTAAGCGACGGCATCATGCACGAGATACAGAAACCTGGACAACGAATCACGCGAGTAGAGACAGCCGGCAGCCTGGCCGGGGCGCTGCAACTGCTGGCCCAATACGGGAGTCGCGCCCGACTGATCGCCGGCGGCAGCGATCTGCTGCTGGAGCTGGCGCGCAATCAGCGCCCCGGCGTTGAAGCGCTGATCGACATCACCCGCATCCCCGGCCTGGCTGATATTCGGTTGGATCACGAGGGCCTCATTCACCTGGGGCCACTGGTTACCCACAACCAGGTGGTGGCCTCCAGGCTGCTGGTAGAGCGCGCCCTGCCCCTGGCGCAGGCGTGTTGGGAAGTGGGGTCCCCGCAACTACGCAACCGGGCCACGGTCGCCGGCAATCTGGTAACCGCCAGCCCGGCCAACGACACCATCTCCGCCTTACGCGCGCTAGGGGCCGCCGTTACGTTGGCCTCGGTGCGCGGCGAGCGCACGCTGCCGCTGGTGGATTTCTATCTGGGGGTGCGGCGGACGGTAATGCAGCCGGATGAGATGCTGGTTGGCATCCACTTCCCGGCGATGACGTCCGATCAGCGCGGCATTTTCGTCAAGCTCGGCCTGCGCCGGGCGCAGGCGATCTCGGTCGCCCATATTACCGTCGTGCTCACTTTTGAAGGAGACGTGGTGTCCACCGCCGCCATCGCGCAGGGCAGCGTTGCGCCGGTGATCATCAATTCGTCCGCGGCTGAGGCTTACCTGGCCGGCAAACCATTGACCGGCAACGTGATCGAGGAGGCGGCTCGGCTGGCGGCGGAGGCAGCCGCTCCGATTGACGACATTCGCGGCTCAGCCGGCTACCGGCGCGACATGATCCGGGTTATGGTCCGGCGCGCATTGACGGCATTGCGCAATGGTGAAGAGCGCAGCCAGTGGCCGGCGCGCCCGGTATTGCTGTGGGGGCGGACGCCGGACGGCCGCTTCCCCACCGGCGAGCACTTCCAGGCCGGCCACGATGACAATACGCCGATTGTGGCCACAGTGAACGGACGCACAGTCAGCGCGGCTAACGGTGTGCACAAGACCCTATTGCACTGGCTGCGCGACGAAGAGTTGCTTACCGGCTCCAAGGAAGGTTGCGCTGAGGGCGAGTGCGGGGCCTGCACCGTGTTTTTGGACGGCATGGCGGTCATGTCCTGCCTGGTTCCGGCGGTGCGCGCGCATGGCGCCACGATTGTCACCATCGAGGGGTTGGCAAAGGACGGCGAACTACACCCCTTGCAGCAGGCGTTCATCGAGCAGGGCGCGGTGCAGTGCGGATATTGTATTCCCGGCTTCCTGATGTCCGGCGCGAAGATGTTAGAGGAAGTTGCTCAGCCGGACCTGGAGCAGATCCGGCAGGCGCTGAGCGGCAATCTTTGTCGCTGCACCGGCTATTACAAGATCATCAAAGCGGTTGAACAGGCAGCGCAGGCGCAATAGCCGGGCCGGGAGGGAAGCGCAGCCTCTCCCCTCCCGAATGCCGGCCCATTACTACGCTTCCACCGGTCCGAGGGCCGGCAGGACGCCCAGTTGTTGCAGCTCGCCCAGGTCATCCGCATTGACCCATAGCTCGGCGATGCGACCTCCGGCGATGCGAAAGAGGTTCATGCCGGAGGCGGTTACCTGCTCGCCCGAGCCGCTCCTGCCCATGAATTCGCCGGTGAAACGACCGCTGAAGTTCCAGCGCACGAGCACCTTGTCTTCCTCGGCGATCACGTCCGCAATCGCAAAGCGTGAATCGCTGTAAATCGTCGTATGCGCCTGAAGACGTTTGCGAAGGATGTCACGCCCCTGCAGGTCAACATCGTTCACGTGCCCGGCGACATCCTCAGCTACCAGGTCGTCAATAGCGTTCGCATCTTTCCGGTTCCAGATTTCATCGAAATAACGACGGGCCAGACTCTTGTTTTGTGAAGCAGACATTTGATTTTCCTCCAGGGTGGAAAAGTGTCCCATATTCCTTTGCCGGCCATTTCGCCGGTCATACGATAAAGGCATTAAAGCAGAAGATGATTCCCAACGGGTATGTAATTCCCGTACAATTAGCCGTACATGGAGCAAATCTGTTGCAGGGAAGTAGATTCGATTACCGGCAATGAGCATGGTTGAGACCGCCTCCTTTGGATATTGGGTCCGGCGTCAACGCAAGGCGCTCGACTTGACGCAAGCGGACTTAGCGCGGCAAGTCGGCTGCGCGCTGGTCACCATCCAGAAGATTGAGGCAGACGAGCGCCGGCCGTCACGCCAGTTGGCCGATTTGCTGGCGGCCGCATTGGCCATCCCTGAAAGAGATCGCGGCAACTTTGTGGAGGCAGCCCGAGGCCGGCAACTGACAACCGCCCTCCCCGTTGCTGACCGGCCACTTTCCGCTGGGCCCGCCAAGCTACCCGCGCCGCCCAACCCCTTCATTGGTCGCCAGCGAGAACTGAGCGAACTGAGCCGGCTGCTGGCGCACAATCGGCTGCTCACCCTGGTTGGCCCCGGCGGGGTGGGCAAGACCAGATTGGCGCTGCAACTGGCGTTGCAAGAACAGGCTGCCTTTCCGGACGGGGTCTACTTTGTCTCCCTGGCTCCATTGCATGAGCCGGAACAGATCGTGCAGGCCATCGCGCAGACGCTGGAGCTAACCTTCGCCGGCGCGGCGGATCCCTTGCAGGCGCTGAAGCAGCAATTGCGCGTCCGCCGGCTGTTGTTGCTGCTGGATAACTTCGAGCACCTGTTGCCGGCAGCGACGTTAGTCGGCGAATTGATCCAGGCTGCGCCGGAGCTGTCGGTGCTGGCCACCAGCCGGCAACCCCTGGCGCTGTACGGCGAGCAGGAGTACCCCGTGCCGCCGCTGAAGCTACCGGACATGCGTCGCCCGGAACTCTGGCCTCTGTTGTCGCAGAGCGAATCTGTGACCCTCTTCGTTCAGCGCGCGCAGGCCGCCGGCCCCGGCTTCCAATTGACCGCTGCCAACGCGCTGGCGATTGCTGAGATTTGCTGCCGGCTGGACGGCCTGCCCCTGGCAATTGAGCTGGCGGCTGCCCGCGTCAAGTTCCTCTCGCCCGAGGAATTGCTGCAGCGGTTGAGCCGCCGGCTGCCCACGCTGGTTGGCGGCCCGCAGAATCTGCCGGATCGCCAGAAGACTTTGCGCAATACCATTCAATGGAGCTATGACCTGCTGACGCCGGAGAGCCGACAACTATTTCGCCGGCTGGCGGTGTTTGAGGGCGGCTTTACGTTGGAGGCAGCCGAGGCAGTGGCCGGCGAGCCTGCGTCTGATCCGGCGATTATGCCTGACGAAGAAGTGACGGCTCTGGCATCCAGGAGCCTCTTACGCTTGGTGGAGAGAGAAGGCGAAGCGCGTTTCGACATGCTACAGACGATACGCGAATTTGCACTGGAGGAACTCGAAGCCGCCGGTGAGGGAGCGCAGGCCAGAGGGCGTCACCTGGATTACTTCGCACGACTGGCAGAAATGGCGGAGCCGCACCTGTTTGCGGCCGGGCAAGTGGAATGGTTTGATCGCCTTGAACGCGAACATGCCAACCTGCGGGCTGCCTTGCAGTGGGGATTGACGACTGAGGATGAGTATTGGCTGGCGCTCAGTTTGCGCCTGGCCGGCGTATTGGGCTGGTTCTGGCACTTTCGCGGTCACTGGACAGAGGGGCGGCGCTGGCTGGTGAGCGCCCTGGAACACGCCCAGGAGGGCCGGATCGAGCGCGCCCGTCTGCTTTGCGGAGCCGGGTTGATGAGCTGGGCGCAGGACGACTATGCCGCCGCTTTCGCCTACCTCAGCGAAGCGGAATCTATCGCGACGGCAGCGGATCATCCCTGGACACGGGCGCACGTCCTGGGCCTGCTGGGTTTGGTGCTCATCTACCAGGAGCGTTACGACGCCGCCGAAGCGCCGCTAATGGAGAGCCTGGCCTTGTTTCGCACGCTGGACCACCTGTGGGGAATCGGCATTTCCCTGATCCGCCTGAGCCTGGTCACTCGTAGCCAGGGCCGGTGGAGCCGGGCCAGAGAACTGAGCGAAGAGAGCCTGGCGCTCTTTCAGGGCATTGATAATCAGTGGGGTGTCGCCACCTCACTTTCTAACATGGCGGAAGAAGCCCTGCTGCAGGGTGATTGGCAGGAGGCGGCTGATTTCTACCGGCGCGCTTTGCCCATCATGCAGCGGATCGGCAGCCACTGGTACCTTGCGCTGACCTTGATTGGCGTGGCAACTGTAGCAGCAGCGCAAGAGAGGCTGCAGTCTGCGGCGCAGATCCTGGGCGTCAGCGAGCGGCTGGTGGAGCAGGTAAGCGGTCTCCTACCGCCGCCGGAAAGACAGCAGTATGATCGCGTGGTTGCGGTTGCTCGCGCCCGGCTGGGCGATGATGGTCTGGCGCAGGCATTGAGCGAGGGCCGGGAAATGCCGGCTGCGGAATGGGAACAGCTTGTGGCGACCGTATTGGCCGGCGCACAGCAAACAGTTGCACTTTAATCAGCTTGAGTAGCGAGACTTTCAATATGGCTCTTGGACGTTCAGAATACCGCATAGACGCGCCGGGTAAGGTCACCGGCGCGACCCTCTATCCCGGCGACCTCAGCCCGGCTGACTTGCTATATGCAAAGGTGTTGTTCAGCAACCAGCCGCACGCGCGCATGACGGCAATCGACAGCAGCGCGGCGGAGGCGTTGCCCGGCGTGATCGCCGTCTTCACCGCCCGAGACGTGCCGCTGAACGAGTATGGGCTTACCATGTTTGACCAGCCGGTGTTCGTCGGTATCGGCGGCAACGGGCGTAGCCCCGTCCCGGCCGACGTCAGCCGCTGGGAAGGGGATCAGATTGCGCTCGTGGTGGCCGAATCGGAAAGGGTCGCCGCGCAGGCGCTGGCCCTGATCCGGGTCGAGTGGGAGCAATTGCCGTTGGTCGCCGGCATTGACCAGGCGATGAGCGACGAGACGATACTGCACCCGGAGCATCCATCCGGCAGCAATGTCTACTACCATTATCGCATCCGCAAGGGCGACATGGAAGCCGGCTGGGCGGCGGCTGAAGTGGTCATCGAGGGCGAGTACGAGCTGCCGCGCCAGGAACACGCCTTCTTGCAGCCGGAGGCGGCGCTCAGTTATGTGGATGAGGTCGGGCGCGTGACCGTCGAGGTCGGCGGCCAATGGGCGCATGAAGATCAGGAACAGATCGCTCACGCCCTCGACCTGCCCTTGGACAGGGTGCGGGTCATCTATCCGGCCATCGGCGGCGCTTTCGGCGGTCGCGAGGATATGTCGCTGCAAATCGTGATGGCCCTCGCCGCCTGGCGCCTGCATGAGCGCGGCGAATCGCGCCCGATCCGCGCCGTCTGGTCCCGCGAGGAGAGCATCGTCGGCCACCATAAGCGCCATTACGCCCGGATTCATACCCGCTGGGGTGCAACGAAGGAAGGACAAGTTACGGCGGTGGAGGCAACCGTTTACCTGGACGCCGGCGCTTATAACTACACCAGCAACAAGGTGCTGGGCAACGCCCATCTCTGCGTGGCCGGCCCGTATGACCTCCCCAACGCGCACATTGATAGCTACGCCATCTACACCAATAACGTGCCGGGCGGCGCATTCCGCGGATTCGGCGCGCCGCAGGGCTGCTTTGCCGCCGAAAGCCAGATGAACAAGCTGGCTGAGCGGCTGGGGCTGGACCCGGTAGAGATTCGCCTGCGAAATTGCCTACGCGAAGGTAGCATCGGAATCACCCAGACGGCGATGCCGGCGGGGGTCACCCTGCCGGAGGTCATCGAACGCTGCGCGGCGGAAGCCGAGTGGGGCACCCGGCCCGCCCATGCCTTCGCGTTCAGTAGCTTTCAATCTCTGCCATCGAATACAAATTCGCTGCGCCGCGGGCGTGGTTTCGCCTGCGCATATAAGAACGTTGGCTATTCCTTTGGCGCGCCGGAAAAGTGTGACGCCCGTATTGTGCTGCGTGGCGGGCGGGAGATCGAAGAAGTGATGCTATATCATGCCGGCGCGGAGGTCGGCCAGGGGTCGCATACCGTATTCCGGCAGATGGCGGCGCAGGCGGTTGGCGTGCCGGTGGAACGGGTGACGCTGGTCGCCAGCGACACGGCCTTGACCGGCAACTCCGGTTCCGTCTCCGCCTCGCGCATGACCTGGATGGCGGGAAACGCCATCCGGCTGGCGGCGGAGAAGGCGTTGCAACGCTGGCAGGACGAGGACAGGCCGGCGGAAGGGCAGGCGACATTCCACGCCCCGAAAACCGAACCGCTCGACCCGCACACCGGCAAATCCGTACCGAATTTCGCCTATGGCTATGTGGCCGAAATCGTCGACCTGGCGGTGGATATCGAAACCGGCCACATTCATGTTGAGCGCGTCTACTGCGCCGACGATGTCGGCAAAGCCGTCAACCCGATGCTAGTCGAGGGCCAGATTGAAGGCGCAGTTGTACAGGCATACGGCTACGCAGTGACCGAGAACCTGCAGGTCGCCAACGGGCGGATATTGAGCCCGCGGCTGAGCACCTATCTCATCCCCGGCATCCGCGACATCCCGGAGCGCGTTGATTCGATCATCCTGGAGATTCCAGACCCACGTGGCCCCTGGGGTGTGCGTGGGATGGCCGAAATGCCTTTTATCCCGTTGGCCCCAGCAATTACCGCCGCCCTGCACGACGCTACCGGCGTGTGGATTAACGAGCTGCCGCTGACCCCTGAGCGCGTCGCTGCCCATCTCGCCAGGGGCAAACCAGAACTGCCGGACCCGCATAAATGACCATTGAAATAGGGGCAGTACGTTGCTATACTCGATAAACGTCTGACGATTGCCGTCTGTTCATTTCTTCTAGAAGAGGGTACAAACTACATGTCACGAACCGCACTGGTTGCCGTTGGGGGCAACTCGCTGATCCTCGACAAGCACCATCCCGACGTGCCGCACCAATGGGACGCCGTCCGCGAAACCAGCCGCCACCTGGCTGACATGGTGGAAGCCGGCTGGAATCTGATCGTCACCCACGGCAACGGCCCGCAGGTGGGCTACATACTGCGCCGGAATGAATTGGCCAGCCCCGAGGTGCACCCCACCCCGCTCGATTTGATCGGGGCGGACACCCAGGGTTCGATTGGCTATATGCTGCAACAGGCGCTGCGCAATGAACTGCTCAGCCGGGGCATCACCCGCAAGGTTGTATCCGTGGTCACCCAGGTGCTGGTAGACAAGGATGACCCGGGCTTTTTGGCGCCCTCTAAGCCGATCGGCGGCTTCATGGACGAGGACGCCGCCCGCATTTTCGAGCAGCAAGGCTGGCAGGTAGTGGAAGATGCCGGGCGGGGTTGGCGGCGAGTAGTCGCTTCGCCAGAACCGTTGGCTGTGATTGAGGAGGAGTCCATTCGTGACCTGATCAAAGCCGGCAACATTGTCGTGGCCGTGGGCGGCGGCGGCATCCCGGTCATCGAGAATCAGGCCGGCGAACTGCGTGAGCTGAAAGGCGTTTTCGCCGTGATCGACAAGGATCGGGCCAGTTCGTTGTTAGCCCGCCGGCTGGGTGTGGACCTTTTCCTGATCTCCACTGCCGTCGAGAAAGTAGCGGTGAATTTCAACAAGCCGGATCAGCGGAACCTGGACAGCGCCACCGTGGCCGAGCTGCAGGGATACATGGCGGACGGGCATTTCGCCCCCGGCAGCATGAAGCCGAAGATAGAAGCCGTGATTGCCTTCGTGTCTGCCACGGGCAATCCGGCGCTGATCACCGACCCGCCCAATCTGGCCCGCTCCATGCGCGGTGAAAGCGGCACGCGCGTCGAGGCCGGCGACAACTAATTATCGCAAAATGATGTAACCCAATTTTGCAAATTGGGTATCGAATTGAAATTTCGATCTACAAGAGGAGATCTAACATGAGGAGTTTTGCAGGCCGGGACATCTTGTCCCTGAAGGATTTCGAACGCCAGGAGTTCTTCCGCGTCTTTGAAATAGCGGAACGCCTGGAACCAATCGCCCGCGACCGGCGCAATAGCGACCTGTTGCGGGAGAAGACCCTGGTCACCGCCTTCTACCAGCCATCAACGCGCACCCGCCTGGCCCACGAAGCGGCCATGATTCGCCTGGGTGGTCAGGTCACCGGCTTCTCCGACGCCAAGATGACCCGCGCCGGCGATTTTTACCAGGAGTCCATCAAGGACACCGTCAAAATGCTGGAGTTCTATGGCGACGTGATTGTCATGCGTCACTTCCAGCAAGGCGCGCCGCACGAGGCGGCCTACTGGTCGTCCGTGCCGATCATCAACGGCGGCGACGGTTGGGGCGAGCACCCCACCCAGATCCTGACTGATCTATACACCGTTTACCGCGACAAGGGACGCATTGACGGGCTGAAGTGGCTGGCGGTCGGCGATATGCGCATGCGCACCATGCACTCGCTGGCTTACGGGCTGACCCAGTTTGATTGCCCGATCACCTTCGTCTCCCCGCCCGAGCTGGCGTTGACCGCCGAGTTCAAGGCCGACCTGGCGCAGTACAGCCTCAATTATCGCGAAGTAGATCACGTCGAGGAGGCCATTGCGGATGCCGATGTGATTCTGGTTGAGCCCGTGGTGCAGCCGGACTATACCAAGTCCCGCGACGAGCGCTCAGGCGACGTCGGCCTCACCCCGGCCAACTACAAGATCACCCGCGAACTGCTGACCACCAAGGCCAAATCCGACGCCATTTTGCTGCACTCGCTGCCGCGCATGGACGAGATCCCGGCCGATGTGGACATCACCCGCTGGTCGCGCTACTGGCAGGAGGCCTTCAATGGCGTAGTGATGCGCATGGCCCTGCTGGCGCTGGTGTTGGGGAAGATGGAGTAACGGCATGCAAACGGGATTGCGTGGTAGAGACTTAATCGGCGACCTCGACTTCTCGAAGGAAGAGGTTGATACCGTCCTGGATGTGGCCTGGGACCTGAAGATGAAGCGGGCCATGGGCGTCCCGCACGCCTCGTTGCGCGACAAGGTGCTGGCGATGCTCTTCTTCTTCTCCAGCACGCGCACGCGCGGATCCTTTGAAGCCGGCATGGCCCAATTGGGCGGTCACGCCGCCTTCATCGAGAGCCGCACCACCCAGGTGGCGCACGGCGACACCGAGAAGGAATTAGGCGAGATCTTCGGTCGCTATTTCGACGGTATCGCCATCCGGCACGTCGAATGGGGCGTAGGCAACCGCTACCTCAACTATGTGGCCGAAGCGTCGCGGGTGCCGGTGTTGAATATGCAGTGCGACATCTATCACCCGCACCAATGCCTGGCGGACATCATGACCATTATCGAAAAGAAGGGGCGCAACCTGCGCGGCAAGAAGATGGTCGTCTCCTGGGCATATGCCTCATCGTACTTGAAGCCGATTTCCGTGCCGCAGTCGCTCATCTTGCAGATGCCGCGCTTCGGGATGGATGTGGTATTGGCGCATCCGCCGGAGTTTCAGCTGATGCCGGAGATCATGGACCAGGCGCAGGAAATGGCCCGCAAATACCACACCGGCTTCGAGGTGATGGATGACATGGACGCCGCCTGCCGGGACGCGGACGTTATCTATGCCAAGTCCTGGGGCCCCTTATTGACCACCACCGATCCGACGGAAGGAAAGCGCTTTCAGGATCAATACAAGAGCTGGATCATGGATGACGCCCGGCTGGCCCTGGGCAAGGATGATGTGATTTATATGCACCCCCTGCCGGCTGACCGCGACATCGAGGTCACCAGCTCCGTGATGGACGGTCCCCACAGTGTGGTCTTCGATCAGGCTGAGAACCGCCTGCACGCGCAGAAGGGCGTCATGGCCCTGACCATGTGCTAGGAGATAGCTCCGCCGGTCGCGTTGTCCCCAACTTGTGGCGGGCAGCGCGACCGGCAGGCTCCTGAACGACTCAATATGGAAAATGTCACCTATCTGAAATGTGTGCTATGCGGGCGGACCTATGCGCCGGATGAGGTGGCCTACGTCTGTCCGGAACATGGAAATGAGGGCATCCTGGATGTCCATTACGACTATGACAGTATCGGACGGGCGCTGACACCCGAGATGTTGGCCCAGGATCGGGCGTTCAACATCTGGCGCTACAAGCCGCTGCTGCCGGTGCGGGCCAACTCGCTCACGCCCCGGCTGGAAGTGGGCGGCACGCCGCTCTATTCAGCGCCCCGGCTGGCAGCGAGCCTGGGATTGCACCGGCTGTGGATCAAGGACGACGGGCGCAACCCCACCGCCAGCTTCAAAGACCGGGCCAGCGCCATAGCGGTGGTCAAGGCCGGCGAACAGGGAGCGGCGATCATCACCACCGCCAGCACGGGCAACGCCGCGGCCGCCCTGGCCGGCCTGTGCGCCAGCGTCGGCCAGCCCAACGTTATCTTTGTCCCCAAGTCGGCTCCGCAAGCAAAGATCGCCCAGCTGCTGGTCTTCGGCTCCACGGTCATGTTGGTAGACGGCACGTACGACGATGCCTTTGAGTTGTGCCTGGAAGTAGCCGGCGCATATGGCTGGTACAACCGCAACACCGGCTACAACCCGTACATGAGCGAGGGCAAGAAGACGGTCAGCTTTGAGATCGCCGAGCAGCTGGAGTGGCAGGCGCCGGACGCGGTGTTTGTCAGCGTGGGCGACGGCTGCATCATTGGCGGCGTGCACAAGGGCTTCAAGGATTTGCTCGCTCTGGGCTGGATCGAGCGGATGCCGCGCATCTTCGGCGTGCAGGCCGCCGGCAGCAACTACCTGGCCGAAGCCTGGGAAAACGGCGAAGATGTCTTTACCAAGCCGCCCATCCAGGCGCACACCGTCGCCGACAGCATCAGCGCCGGCCTACCCCGCGACCGCATCAAGGCCATGGCGGCGGTGACTGAGACGGACGGCGCTTATGTAACGGTGAGCGACGAGGAGATTCTGGCGGCTATCCCCGTTATGGCGCGGGGCGTGGGCGTATTTGGCGAACCGGCCGGGGCGACGGCCTACGCCGGATTGGTCAAGGCGGCAGCGACCGGCCTGGTCAGCCCGAATGACCGGATTGTGGTAATCAACACCGGCAACGGCCTGAAGGATGTCGCTTCAGCCATGCGGGCAGTGTCCGCCGCCGGCTCTGAACCTTATCATATCAAGCCTCGCCTGGCCGATGTACAGGCGATATTTGGAAAAGAGTGATAGTCCACCATGATTGACTTAACGACTCGTAACGAAGCGGCGCTCGAACGCGCCGTACAGCGCGCCCGGGAGCGAAATATTATCATTCCCACCTTCAAGCAAATGCGCGACCCCCGGCTGATCCCGGCGTCGATCAAGACCCAACTGGCGGATATCGGCCTGTGGGACTTGAACCCGCTCAATCTCTTCCGCATCACCTGGCACAATGAGCCGGTGGCGCACGGCGGCGGCTTTGGCGGCGTGAATTTCCTGGAGATCCCCTCCTCGCTGAGCGGCGTGCCGGCGCGCATTGTGATCCTGATCGGCAAGTGGTTTCCCACCGGCGCGCACAAGGTCGGCGCGGCCTTTGGTTGCCTGGCCCCAACCCTGGTCACCGGCCAATTCGATCCCACATCGCAAAAGGCCGTCTGGCCCTCCACCGGCAACTACTGCCGCGGCGGCGCGTATGACTCCAACCTGCTGGCCTGCGACTCGATCGCTATCCTGCCGGAAGGGATGAGCCAGGAGCGCTTTGACTGGCTGTCAAAGGTGGCCGGCGAGACGATTAAGACGCCCGGCTCTGAAAGCAACGTGAAGGAGATCTTTGATAAGTGCTGGGAGCTGATGGCTTCCGGGCAAGATGTGGTCATCTTTAACCAATTTGACCAGTTGGGCAACTACCTGTGGCATCACGAGATCACCGGCCCGGCCATGATGGAAGTGCTGGGGCAGATCATGGGGCCGGGCGATCAATATCGCGGCGTGGTGTTGACCACCGGCTCAGCCGGCACGATTGCCTGCGGGGACTACATGAAAAAGCAGTTCCCCACCAGCAAGATCGCCGCCAGCGAAGCGCTGCAATGCCCCACTTTGCTCACCAACGGCTTCGGCGCGCACCGCATCGAGGGTATTGGCGACAAGCATGTGCCCTGGATTCACAATGTGAAGAACACGGACATGGTCATGGCCATTGACGACGCCGGCCCGATGGGGCTGATCCGGCTGTTTAATGAGCCGGCCGGGCGCGATTACCTGGTTGATCAGGGCGTGCCGGCGGACTTCGTCGATCAGCTCGATTTGCTGGCCATCTCCGGCTGCGCCAACCTGCTCTCGGCCATCAAGTTCGCCAAATACTACGAGCTGGGCGCAAACGACATCGTGCTGACCGTAGCCACAGACTCGATGGAGATGTACCAGAGCCGGCTGATGGAGCTGCGCGAGGCGGAAGGTGGGTTCACCCCGCTGGACGCCGCCGGCGTTTACCACCGCCATCTGCTCGGGCAGACGATTGACCACGTGCAGGAACTGGGTTATTACGACCGCAAGCGGGTGCACAACCTCAAGTATTTCACCTGGGTCGAGCAGCAAGGCAAGAGCTACGAAGAGATCCAGGCGCAATGGTACGACGACGATTACTGGACCAATATCCCGGCAGCCGCCGGCGAGATTGATCGCCTGATCGAAGAGTTTAACGCCCGCGCCGGGCTGATATAACGTTGCGGCTATCCCGGAAACTGACAGTTTCCGGGATAGTTGGGATTTGCAAACGTCAGGAGGATGACAGCGTGAAAGTCGCCATCCTGGGGGGAACCGGGCCGGAAGGCAGCGGGCTTGGCTATCGCTGGGCCGCCGCCGGACATGAGGTGATCATCGGCTCCCGGCTACGCGAAAAGGGAGAGCAGGCGGCGGCTGATTTACGCGCGCTGTTGCCGGAAGCTCACCCCGGCGGAAGCATAAGCGGCGCGGACAATCTCAGCGCCGCGCAGGCTGCTGAAGTGGCTGTACTGGCTGTGCCCTATGAAGCGCAGGCGGCTACGTTAGATTCCGTGAAGGAAGCATTGGCGGGCAAGTTGCTGATCACCGTCGTCGCCCCAACCGGCCAGCCCAAGGCGCGCGCCATACGGCTGGCAAGTGGGCTATCGGCGGCTGAGGAGGCCCAGCAACAACTGGGCGAGGCGGTGCGGGTGGTGGCCGCCTTCCAGAATATCGGCGCGCATAACCTGAAGGAACCCGGCTACCGGCTGGATTGTGACGTCCTGATTTGCGGCGAAAAAGCGGCTGATAAGGAGGTAGCGGCGCAGTTGGCCGCCGACGCCAGTTTGCGCGGAGTCAACGCCGGAGCGCTGCAAAATGCCGGCGTGGTCGAGGGATTGACCGCGCTGCTGGTCTTCATCAATGTGAAGAATAAGGTGAAGGACGCCGGGATCCGCATCACGGGTATTTAGTGGCAGCTTGTCTCATTTTCCCGGAAACTCAGAAGTTTCCGGGAAAATGGGAGCAGCAAGGAGGAGGTAGAATCATGCGATTCGTGCTCAACGGTCAGCAGAGAGAATACCAGGGCGACCCGGAACTCTCTCTGATGACATACCTCCGCGAAATCGAAGTGATCACCTCTCCCAAAGACGGCTGCGCGCCACAGGCCGCCTGCGGTTGCTGCACCGTGCAGTTGAATGACAGGGCGGTGCTCTCCTGCGTAACGAAGATGAGCCGCGTCGCCGGCGGCGAGGTGACCACCATTGAGGGATTGGGCGCGTACCGGCAGAACGTCTACGCCAACTCCTTCGTCGCTCGCGGCGGAGTGCAATGCGGCTTTTGCATTCCCGGCATCGTCATGCAAGCGCACGTCCTGATCGGCCAGAACCCGAATCCCAGCCGGGCAGACGTGGAAAAGGCGTTGACCCCGAACCTCTGTCGCTGCACGGGTTACAAGAAGATAGTTGACGCGGTGGTCGCCGCGGCTGCCGCCATCCGGGAAGAGGAAGAGGCGCCTTTGCCGGAGAGCGACGGGCGCATCGGTTCCCGCCAGCCGAAGTACCAGGCGCAGAAACTGGTCCTCGGCCAGCACCGCTATGTCGATGACATCCGCATCGCCGGCATGCGCCACGGAGCGGTGCGCTTCAGCGACCATCCCCGCGCCCGGGTATTGAGAATTGACGTCGGGCCGGCCGAGGCGCTGGCAGGGGTCCTGCGGGTCTTCACGGCGCGCGATTATCCCGGCGAGCGCTTTGTGGGTCTGATCGAGCAAGATTGGCCGCAGATGATCGCCGAGGGAGAAATCACCCGCTACGTGGGCGATGTGCTGGCCCTGGTAGTGGCCGAGACGGACGCTGTTGCCCGCCGGGCGGCGGACTTAATCGCGGTGGAGTACGAGGTGCTCGAGCCAATCACCGATGTGCACGCCGCTATGCAGCCGGACAGCCCGACGGTGCACGGCAACGAAAGCAACATCCTCTCCCAATCGATCACCAATCGCGGCGACCTGCAACGGGCGATGGAGGAGTCCGCCTATATCGCTCAGGGGATCTTCCAGACACAGATGATCGAGCACGGCTTCATGGAGCCGGAGGCGGCGATCGCTTACCCGGCTGGTGACGGCGTGGAAGTGCTCTCCCAGGGACAGGGGGTATACGATGACCGCATCCAGATCGCCAGGCTGTTGGGATTGCCGTTGGAGAAGGTGCGGGTGATCATGGTACCCAACGGGGGCGGCTTTGGCGGCAAGGAAGACCTGTCGGTGCAGGGACATGCGGCCCTGGCGGCGTACTTGCTGCAGCAGCCGGTGAAGGTGCGCTTTACGCGCGATGAATCGATAGTGTTTCATCCCAAGCGCCATCCGATCTGGATGGACTATGCCATCGGCTGCGACGCAGAGGGAAAGTTGACCTTCTGCCGGGTGAAGTTTGTCGGCGACACCGGCGCATACGCCTCGGTGGGCATGAAAGTGCTCGAGCGCTCCGCCGGACACGCCACCGGCGGGTACAACTTCCCGGTGACCGATGTGCTCGGCGTCGCCGTCTACACAAATAATCTGCCCTGCGGGGCGATGCGCGGCTTCGGCGTCAACCAGGCCTCCTTCGGCCTGGAAGTGCTGATTGACGAGTTGTGCGAGATGGGCGGCTTCGATCGCTGGCGGTTCCGCTACGACAACGCGCTGGACGACGGCGACATGACCGCCACCGGCCAGGTCATCGAGAGTGGGGCCGGCGCAAAAGCGACTCTGCTGGCGGTGAAAGATGCGTTCTATCGCAGCCGGTATGCGGGGCTGGCTTGCGGTATCAAGAACACCGGCATCGGCAACGGCATGCCGGACGCGGCCAGCGCCCGCATCACCATCGCCGCGCCGGACAGGGTGATCATTGATCATGGTTGGACGGAAATGGGCCAGGGGATCAACACCGTCGCCCTGCAGGTCGTCTGCAATGAGACCGGCCTGGACCCGGCCCTGATCGAAGTACGCATTGACACCGAAGCGGAGCAGGAAGCGGGCATGACCACCGCCTCGCGGGCCACTTCGCTGGTGGGCAACGCCCTGATTGACGCCTGTAAGCGGCTCAAACAAGAGCTGCAGGATTATCCCCTGGCTGACCTGGTTGGCCGGCAATATAGAGGCGAATGGGTCGTCGACTGGACGACCAAGCCGGGAACTGAGACAGAGAAGGTATACACCCATTACTCCTACAGCTACGCCACACAGTTGGTCACCCTGGATGAGGAGAAGGGGTTCGTCAACCGCATCGTAGCCGCTCACGATGCCGGCAAAATCTTCAATCCAACCCTCTTCGAGGGCCAGTTGGAAGGCTCTATCCACATGGGCCTCGGTTACGCGATCAGCGAAGAGCTGGAGCTGGAAGACGGCCGGCCAAAAAGCACCCGCCTGCGCGACATGGGCATTCTGCGCGCCAAAGAGATGCCGGAAGTGGAAGTGATCGGCGTGGAAGTGCCGGACCCTTATGGCCCCTATGGGGCGAAGGGTGTGGGCGAGATTGGATTGGTGCCGACTGCCGGCGCGGTCGCCAATGCGCTCTACCAGTTTGACGGAGTCCGGCGTTACAAATTGCCGATGCGCATCCCCAAACGCGGGCTGGAGAAGCGAAACAATGGGAACGCCGGGTGATACAGTGTGGAAGCGTTGGTCACGTTAAGCGGTTGGTAGCGTGAAGAGGAGCGGTCAATGGCCCTGCTGATCCACAACGTCACGATCTTCACGAATGACGATCAGAATCGCGTCCTGCACGGCTCTGCCGTGACGATTGAAGGCGCGCGGATCGCCGCCATTGGCCCTGAAGTGGAGCTCAGGCAGCGCTATCCCGAGCACGAACAGATAGACGGCAAGGGGCGCCTGCTCATGCCCGGCTTCACCAACGCCCACATGCACTTTTACGGCCTCTACGCGCGCGGCATCAGCTTGAAGCAGACGCCGCACAACTTTCACGAAATCCTGCAATACCTGTGGTGGGCGTTGGACAAGGTGCTGGACGATGACGCCGTCTACTACAGCGCCCTGATCCCGGCCATCGCCTCCGTCCGGCAGGGGGTGACCAGCGTCATTGACCACCATGCCAGTCCCAACGCGGTCGCCGGCAGCCTTGACCACATCGAGACGGCGCTGACGCAGGTCGGGTTGCGCGGCCTGCTCTGCTATGAGGTCTCCGACCGGGACGGCAAGGCCATCCGCGACGCCGGGCTGGCGGAGAACGAGCGCTATATCCGCAAGTGCCGGCGGGCGAAGGAGATTGACGCCAACCATCTCTTTGACGGCATGATGGGCTTACACGCCTCGTTTACGCTGGATGATGATTCCTTGCGGGAGGCGGTCGCGATTGCCGGGGGGCTGGAACGCGGCTGCCACATCCACATGCTGGAGGATTACGTGGATGAGCTGTTGACCCGCGAGAAATATGACCGGTCAGTGGTCGAGCGGCTGGATCATTTCGGGGTTCTCGGGAATCGAAGTATCACCGCGCATGGCATCTTCCTCGATGACGGCGGGCGCCGGCTGCTGGCGGACAGCGACACCATCGTCGCTCACCAGGCGCAGAGCAACATGAACAACGCCGTGGGTCGGGCGGATGTCTTTGCCCTGTTGCAGGCCGGCATTACCGTGGGCATCGGCACGGACGGGATGACGCCGGACCTCCGCCGGGAGGCGATGACCGGCTATCTGATGCACAAGCATCACCTCAGCGATAACAACCTCGGCTGGGGCGAGTTCGAGACCATGACTATGAAGAACAACCCGGCCATTTACCGCCGGCTGACCGGACAGCCCGTCGGCCGGGTGGCTGCCGGCTACCTGGCGGACCTGATCCTGGTGGACTATTTCCCGCCGACCCCGTTTACGGGCGACAACTTTTGGGGTCATTTCCTGTTTGGACTGGTTGACGCTGAGGTTGACACCACCATCATCAACGGGCGGGTGATCATGCAGGGCAAGCAGATTCCGCATTTGGATGAGGCGCAGATCGCCGCCGATTCGCGGGCCGTCGCCGAAGAAGTATGGCTTCGTTACCATAGTTGACTCTCAGGTGACTGTCGCTTGAGAAAGTGACAGTCACCTCTTGCGAAGACAATTACGCCATGTCTACGATTCTGATTCACAATGCGCGATTGCTGATTACGATGAACAACCGGCGGGAGACGCTGGGCGGCGGAGCCATCTTTGTGCGCGACCGGGCCATTGAGTGGCTGGGCGACAGCGGCGAGCTGCCGCCGGAGTGCCGGGTGGCGGATCGCATCATTGACGCCACCGGCAAGGTAGTGTTGCCGGGGTTGATCAACACCCACCACCATCTCTACCAGACGTTAACCCGGGCGATGGCGCCGGACCGCTCGCTCTTTCCCTGGCTGCAGACGCTTTACCCGATTTGGGCCAGGATGGACGGCGAGGCGGTCTACACCAGCGCCCTGGTGGGCATGGCCGAGCTGATCCTCAGCGGCTGCACCACTTCCAGCGATCACCTCTACTTATTTCCAAACGGGGCAAAGTTGGATGATGAGATTCGGGCGGCGCAGGAGCTGGGCTTTCGCTTCCACGCCGCGCGCGGCTCCATGTCGCTGGGTGAAAGCGCGGGCGGCCTGCCGCCGGACAGCGTGGTGGAAGATGAGGATGCGATCCTGGCTGACTGCCGGCGGGTGATCGAGGAATATCACGATCCCGAGCCATTCGCCATGACCCGCGTGGTCATCGCCCCTTGTTCGCCCTTCTCCGTGACGCCGGACCTGATGCGCGAATCGGCCCGGCTGGCCCGCGCTTACGGCATTACCTTGCACACCCATCTGGCGGAGACAAAGGATGAGGAAGCGTTTTGTCTGGAGCAGTTCGGCTACCGGCCCGCCGCCTACGCTGAGGAGTTGGAGTGGGTGGGCGACGACGTCTGGTGGGCGCACGCAGTGCACGTCAACGACGAAGAGATTGGGTTAATGGCTCGCACGCATACCGGGGCGGCCCATTGCCCGTGCAGCAATATGCGCCTGGCCAGCGGTATCGCGCCCGTGCGCCAATGGATCGACAATGGCGTGCTGGTCGGGCTGGGCGTTGACGGCTCCGCCAGCAACGACGGCTCGCACATGCTGAACGAAGCCCGGCAGGCGATGCTCTTGCAACGAGTAACGAAGGAAGCCGATTCGCTGGCGGTGGCGGAAGCGCTGTGGCTGGCGACGCGCGGCGGGGCGAAGGTGCTTCGTCGCGACGACATCGGCCAGCTCGCGCCGGGCAAGGCGGCCGATTTTGTGGCCTTCGACCTTGACCGGCTGCCATACGCCGGGGCGCAGCATGACCCGCTGGCGGCGCTGCTCTTCTGCGCCCCCCAACAGGTTGATCTCTCCGTGATTAACGGGCGCATCGTGGTCGAGGACGGCGAGTTACGCACGGCGGACCTGCGACCGATTATCGAGCGACACAACCGCATCAGCCGGCGAATGATCGGCTGATCTGAGGAACCGTAATGCCAATAGTAAGAGCTTATCATCGGCCTGGCAGCGTCGCGGAAGCGCTGGTTCTGTTGCAGCGGCCGGGCGCGATTGCCCTGGCCGGCGGCACGCAACTCATCGCCAATATGGCTGACGATGTCGAGGAAGTAGTGGACCTGCAGGCCGTTGGGCTGGCAGAGATAGAGGCCGGCGCGGAGGACGGATCATTTTCCCTGGGCGCGATGGTGCGCGTGCAGGCACTCGTCGAAGATGCGCGCATGCCGGAACTATTGCGCCGCCTGGCCCATCGTGAGGGGCCGAACACCTTTCGCAATATGAGCACCATCGGCGGGGCGGTGGCGACCGCCGATCCGGAGAGCGAGCTGTATGCCGGGTTGTTGGCCTACGAGGCGATGATCACGATGCAGTCGCCGGCGGGCGTACAGACAATCCCCTTGACGGAGTTCTACCTGCCGGCCGGCGCGCTGATCACCGCCGTTACCGTGCAGAGCAGCGGGCGGGGGGCCGCCGAACGGGTGGCGCGCACGCCGGCTGACAAACCTATCGTGGCCGTGGTGGGCCGGAAGGATGAAGCGGGTCTCGTCCGGCTGGCTGTTTGCGGCGTCGCCGGCCGGCCCGTGTTGGTCGAGCCGGAGGAGGTCGCCATGCTTGAGCCGCCGGCTGATTTCCGAGGCAGCGCCGAGTATCGGCGCGAAATGGCCGCGATATTGACGGCCCGCGTTCTGCGGCAACTGGAGGGCTGAGGGGTATCCCTCCGGCTGATACGCCCGTTCATGTGGAGTAGTAGATGGAAATTCGACTGACGATAAATGGCGAAGAAAAGCTGCTCACCAGCCAGCCGGGGGAGACGCTGCTGCGCGCCTTGCGCCGCGAGGGCTACTTCAGCGTGCGCTTCGGCAGCGACAGCGGCGAGACGGGCGCGGCCGCCATCCTGCTGGATGGTGAGCTGGTCAGCTCAGATATCATGCTCGCCGCCCAGGCCGACGGCCATTCCATTGAGACGGTGGAAGGGCTGTCGCAAGGGCTGGACCTGCACGTCATCCAGCGCGCCTTCATCGAGTACGGTGCGATTCAATCCGGATACTCCACCCCGGCGATGGTGCTGGCTGCCAGGGCGCTGCTGGAGCGGAACGCATACCCGAGCGAAGTTGAAATCCGGGACGCTCTTTCCGGCATCCTCGATCGCGAGACAGCCTACGTCAAGCCGGTGCAGGCGATCATGGCCGCGGCGGCGATGTTGCGCGGCGAGGAGCCGGACACGCCCGAACTGCATGTGTTGACCCCGATTGACTTTGACCACGGTCCATTTGGCGATCTCGGCGGGTCGCCGGCCGGCGACGACCTGACGCCGGAGGTAGAGGGCGGCGGCGTGGTTACCCGGCCGATCGCCCCGCCCAGACCGCGGATCACTTCCAGTATTCCCGAGACGCAGGTGGTGGGCAAGCCGGAGGCCAAGGTGGATGCGGTTAAGCTGGCCAAAGGAAACGCCGCCTTTGTGGATGATTTCGAGATGCGCGGCATGCTCTATGCCAAGCTATTGACCAGCCCGCATGCCCACGCCCACATCCTGGATATTGATGATAGCGCGGCGCTGGCGATTCCCGGCGTGCATGCCGTGATCCACTACCAGAACACGCCGCGCGTGCTCTACGCTTCCGGCGGGCAATCCTACCCCAACCCGCCGCCGCATGATCAGGTGAGCTTTGATAACAAAGTGCGCCATGTCGGAGACCGGGTGGCCGCCGTGGCGGCGGAATCGTTGGAGTTGGCCGAGGAAGCGTTGAAGCGCATCAAGGTCACGTATGAAGTTTTGCCGGCGGTGTTTGATGAGCGCGAAGCTGTCCTGGACGGCGCGCCCGTCATCCACGACGAGCCGGATGTAGTGGACATCCACGATCCTGCCCACAATATCGTCCACCACATCCAGGCGCAGGTGGGCGACCCAGAGCAGGGTTTCGTCGAGGCGGATCTTGTTTACGAGCAGACTTATCACGTTCACCAGGTGCAGCAATGCCCGATTGAACCGCACATCGCCATCTCCTATTGGGACTCTGATGAGCGGCTGGTCATTCGCACCAGCACGCAAGTTCCATTTCACGCCCGGCGCATTGTCGCGCCGCTGTTGGGTTTGCCGGTAAAACGCATCCGGGTGATCAAGCCGCGCATTGGCGGCGGCTTTGGGGCCAAGCAGGAAGTGCTCATCGAGGATATTGTCGGCCACCTGACCTTCAAGACCGGCCGGCCCGTGCGATTGGAGTTGACCCGGGCGGAGGAGTTCATGTCCAGCCGCAGCCGGCACCCGCAGACCATCCGCTTCAAGAGCGGCGTGACCAGGGACGGCCGGCTGACGGCGCAGTACCTGGACATCCTGGGCAACACCGGCGCGTACGGCACACACGGACTGACCGTGCAGACGGTCAGCGGCTTGCGCGGATTGAGCACCTACAATTGCCCCAACAAGGCCTTTGACTGCCGGGTGGTGTACACCAATATTCCCGTGCCGGGCGCTTACAGGGGTTATGGCGCGCCGCAGGCCCTCTTCGCGCTGGAAGTGCACATGGACGAGATCGCCGCGCTGCTGGGCATAGACGTGGTCGAGTTTCGCCGGCGCAACTGGGTGAATGTCGGCGACGGGCTGAACATCGCTCCCCACCTGGGCGAAGGCGAAAAGGATACCGTTACCTCGGTGCCGATCATCATGTCCAGCGGGCTAAATGAGTGCATTCTCTTCGGAAGCCAGGCGATCGAGTGGGAGCGACGAGACGATCCCAATTGGCGTTTTGTGCCCGGCAAACCGCATCTGCGCCGGGGGTTGGGCATGGCCGTCTGCATGCACGGCACCGCCATCCCCGGCCTGGACATGGGCGGGGCCAGCATCAAAATCAACGACGACGGCTCCTTCAATGTGCTGGTCGGGGCGACCGACCTGGGCACCGGCTCGGATACCGTCCTGGGCCAGATCGCCGCCGAAGTGCTGGGCGTACCGCTGGAAGACATCATCGTTTACTCCAGCGATACCGACATGACCCCGTTTGACACCGGCGCGTACGCCAGCTCCACCACCTATATCTCCGGCACGGCGGTGAAGCTGGCCGCGGAAGGGGTGCGCGAACAGATCAAGGAGCGCGCCGGCCTGATGCTGGAGCTGGCCGACTGGCGGCAGGTGCGCCTGCATGATCGCCGGGCCTGGGCGGAGGACGGGCGCAGCGTCAGCATGGCCGAGATCGCCCTGCACTCGTTGCACCGCGACCAACAACGACAGATCATGCACACCGCTTCTTACGTCTCCAGCGCGTCGCCGCCGCCCTTTGCCGGGCAGTTCGTAGAGGTGCTGGTAGATATTGAGACCGGGCAAGTAACGGTCGAGAAGATGGTCATGGCGGTGGATGCCGGGGTGGTGATCAATCCGCTCACCGCCGGCGGGCAGGTGGAAGGCGGCATGGTGCAGGCGCTGGGCTACGCCCATTGCGAAGAGATGGCTTACGATGTGAGCGGGCGAATGGTCAACCCGGCTTTTGGCCCCTACAAGATATACCGGGCCGATGAGACGCCGGAGCTGGGCGTGATTCTGGTGCAGACGCACGAACCTAGCGGACCTTTCGGGGCAAAGGCGATTGCCGAGATCCCCAAGGACGGCGTCGCACCTGCCCTGTCCAATGCGATCTACCATGCCACCGGCGTGCGCATCCGCCAGATCCCCTTTACGCCGGAACGAGTGTGGCGATCGCTGACCGAAGCCAGGAGCGCGTGACCCAATATGTCATCGGACGGTGATCAATTCGCGCTACTGGATGAATTGCTGGCGGCTCAGGAAGCCGGAGAGCTGGTGGTGCTGGCGACGGTGGTCAGGACGCGGGGATCTGTGCCGCGCCACGCGGGGAGCAAAATGCTGATCTATGCGGATGGCCGGCTGAGCGGCAGCGTGGGCGGCGGCGAGCTGGAGTCGCGGGTGATCACGGAAAGCCGGGCGGCGCTGACCGATGGGGAGCCGCGCATGATTTCGTACACGCTATCCGAACCGCAGCGAGGCGACCCCGGCGTCTGCGGCGGCGAGGTGGAGCTGTACCTGGAACCGTACCTGCCCCCGGCGACCATATTTGTCGTGGGCTGCGGGCATGTGGGCCGGGCGGTGGCGGACCTGGCGCATTGGCTGGGCTACCGGGTAGCGGTCACCGACGACCGCGAGGAACTGGTCTCGCCGGCGTTGATACCGCACGCGGATGTCTATTTGCCCGGCCCTATCGAGACGGCTCTCGGGCAGCACCGCATCACCGGCAATACCTTCATTACCGTGGTGACCCGCAATGTGGAGGTGGACCGGCGAGTGCTGCCGCGGCTGTTGGAGACCCCCGCGCCGTTCATCGGGGTGATGGGCAGCCGCCGGCGTTGGGAAACGACGCGTCGGCTGCTGCTGGAGGACGGCGTCGCAGAGGAAGCGTTGGCCCGTTGCCATTCGCCGCTGGGATTGGAATTGAATGCCGAGTCGCCGGCCGAGATTGCGGTCAGCGTGCTGGCCGAGATCATCATGTTACGCCGGCAGGGAGCCGGCGGCCGCATGAAGATGTAACCCGATTTTTCAAATCGGCTATCGAAATACAATTTCGATTTACAGGAGTGGCGACTGAGGGTGTAACCCGATTTTTCAAATCGGCTATCGAAATACAATTTCGATTTACAGGAGAATTGAGGAAATCATGGCCAGGGATCGCGTTGCTCTCTATTTACAGGACGCCCACGAATTGTCGGAGGGCATTGAGCTGGTAAAGTACGCCGAGGCAAAGGGGTTTGAGGCGGTCTGGCAGGCGGAGAGCCGGCTGGTGCGCGACGCCATCGTGCCCATGGCTGCGTTTGCCTCGCACACCACCAGGCTGAAGGTGGGCAGCGGCGTGACCAACAACTGGACGCGCAACATCGGCTTGTTGGCCGCCACCTTCCTGACGCTGGACGACCTGGCCCCGAACCGCATCTATTGCGGCATCGGCGCCTGGTGGGACCCGCTGGCCAGCAAGGTAGGCATCCAACGCCGGAAGCCGTTGCAGGCCATGCGCGAGACGGTGGAAGTATTGCGCCGGCTGCTGAACATGGAGAACGTCACCTTTCACGGCGAGTTCCATCACGTGGACGGCATCCAACTGGACGTGGTGCACGGGCGCAAGACGCCGCGCAACGTGCCGATTTACATCGGGGCCACCGGCATGAAGATGATGGAACTGACCGGCGAGATCGCGGACGGGGCGGTGCTGAACTATCTGGTCAATCCCAAATACAACATCGAGGCGCTGGATGCCCTGGAAGCCGGCGCGAAACGCAGCGGCCGCAAGCTGGATGACATTGACCGGCCCCAACTGGTGATCTGCTCCGTTGCCAACGACCGCAAGAAGGCGCTGGATGGCGCGCGCAAGATGATCACCCAATACCTCGGCCAGCAACCGCACCTGATGAAGGCCAGCGGGGTCAGCCAGGAACTGCTGGATGAGATTCATCAGGTGTTGACCTGGCCGGCAACGGATGAACAGATCGAGGCCGCCATGCACCTGGTGCCGGATGACGTGGTGCAGATGTGCACGGCCGCCGGCTCGCCGGAGGAAGTGAAGGCCAAGGTGCAGGAGTATATTGACAACGGCTGCACCTGCCCCATCCTTTATCCGTTGGGCGACGCCCGGCTGATGATCGACATCTTCAGCCAGGAAGATAACGCCTGAGGGACACCCCATGACGGACAACGCTGAGCCGGTCTACGATCTGGTCATCAAGCATGGGACCGTCGTAACCGCCCAATCTACCTTTCAGGCGGATGTGGCCGTGCGCGCCGGGCGGATCGCGGCGCTGGGCGAGGGGCTGGCCGGCGCGCAAGAGTTGGACGCCGCCGGCAAGCTGGTCATTCCCGGCGGGGTTGACATCCACGTGCACATGCAGATGCCCCTGCCCACCGGTTACGCATCCGCGGACACGTTTTTCAGCGGCACGCGGGCGGCGGCCTTCGGAGGCACGACCGCCATTGTTGACTTTGTGGACCCCAGGCCGGACGAATCGCTGCTGGATGCATTAGCTGCCCGGCGAGCGCTGGCCGACCCGGCGGTGGTCATTGACTACGGTCTGCACATGACCCTGGGGCCGGCGGAGATCGGCAAGCTCAGCCAGGTGCGGGATGCCTATGACGCCGGCTGCGCGACCTTCAAGCTGTACATGGCCTACGGCTTTCGCCTGGATGACGGCCAATTATTGCGCGCGTTGCGGGCGGTTGGCGCGGCGGGCGGTCTGCCGGTCGTGCATGCCGAAAACTGGGATGTGATTTGCGCGCTGGTTGAGGAGAATATCGCCGCCGGCCGGGTCACTCCCCACTGGCACTCGCGCAGCCGGCCGGCGCTGTTAGAGGGCGAGGCAACCGGACGGGTGATTGACATCGCCGCTTACCTGGGCGTACCGCTGCACATCTTCCATGTCTCGTGCAGCGCCACGGTACAGCGCATTGCTGCCGCCAGGGAGCGGGGATTGCCCGTGACCGGCGAGACCTGCCCGCAATACCTCTTCCTGACGGAAGGGGCGCTGGATGCGCCGGGGGTGCGCGGGGCGCTGCCCATTTGCGCGCCGCCCTTGCGCCCGCAGGCGGATCAGGATGCGCTCTGGCAAGCGCTCGCCGCCGGCCGGCTGCAACTGGTGACCACGGACCACTGCCCTTTCGTGCTGGCGGACAAGGAGCAGGGCTGGCGGCAGGATTTCAGCCGGGTGCCCGGCGGCTTGCCCTCCATCGAGATGCGGCTGCCGGCCATCTATTCCGGGGGCGTGCGCCGCGGCCGTTTGACTCTGAACCAGTGGGTGGACCTCTGCTGCACCACTCCGGCTCGGCTGGCGGGCTTCCAGCACAAAGGGGACATTGTGATCGGTTATGACGCCGACCTGGTTATCTTCGACCCGGAGAAAGTGTTGACCCTTTCCACTGAGACGCTGCATGAGCAGGTTGACTGGACCCCGTATGAAGGGTTAGATGTCCAGGGGTGGCCGGCGGTCACAATCAGCCGGGGGGAGGTCATCGTGGCCGGCGACGCCTTCCTGGGTCGAGCCGGCAGGGGACAATTCGTGCAACGTCGCATATAATCATGCCTCGTTAAGCAGAATCACGGATCACTTTTCCCGGAAACTTTATCATTGAGCAGTCGCGATTAACCAGGTGCAGTTTCCGGGAAAATGCAGGGTTCACTGGTGCAATTGACATACTTTTCGATACGGCTTATGGCCGGGAGAGACATTCCCGGCTGGAAAGGTTGAGGATGACATACCGGATTTTGATTGCTGATAAATTAGGCCAGGCCGGCCTGGATCGCCTGGCGGAAATGAAGGATGTGCAGTACGACATTAAGACCGGCCTGAGCAAAGAGGCGCTCATCGCCGCCATACCCGAGTATGACGGGTTGATCGTGCGCAGCGACACCCGGCCCGATGCGGATGTCATTGCCGCCGGAACCAAACTGAGGGTGATTGGGCGGGCCGGCACGGGCATTGACAACATAGACGTGCCCGCCGCCACGCGAAAAGGGGTGGCGGTGATGAACACCCCACACGCCAACAGTATCGCCGCCGCCGAGCAGACATTGGCGCTCATGCTGGCAGCCAGCCGGTACACCGTCCCGGCGCACAACTCCCTGGCCAATCACGAATGGTCGCGCTCCCAGTTTGTCGGCACGGAGCTGTATGACAAGACCCTGGGCATAGTCGGCCTGGGCTATATCGGCCGGCTGGTGGCCTCGCGGGCGCGCGCTTTTGGGATGACCATTGTGGCCCATGATCCGTTTGTGCCGGCAGAAATGGGGGCGGAGCTGAACGTGACCCTGTTGTCGCTTGCCAAGTTGCTGGCGCGGGCGGACGTGATCACCTTACATTGCGTGCTCACCCCGGAGACGACCAACATGCTCAACGCGGACGCCTTCGCGCAGATGAAGGACGGCGTGATTGTGGTCAACGTGGCCCGTGGCAAGCTGATTGACGAGCAGGCATTGGCGGCGGCCCTGCTGAGCGGCAAGGTAGCGGCGGCGGCGTTGGATGTCTTCCCACAAGAGCCGCCAAACAGTAGCCCATTGATCGGCATGCCGAATGTGCTGCACACGCCGCACCTGGGGGCCAGCTCGAAAGAAGCTCAGCGCCGGGTGGCGGAGGAGATCGTGGAAAAGGTCGTTGACGCGCTGCGCGGGGTGGCCTATCGCAATGTGGTCAACCCTGAGTTCGCCCAACACGTCTAGCAATTCACCGGCAGCGCAGTAAAATAGCCGGCAGTGAACTCACCGGCTATAGACCCCAGAACCAAATATCGGCTCGCCTACGAGCGGCTTAACGCCGCCTATGGCGAGCCGCATTGGCGGCAACATTTGCCGCCGGTAGACGAACTGGTCTGCACAATCCTCTCCCAAAACACCAACGACATCAATCGCGATCACGCGTTTGACGCGCTGCGGGAAGCCTACCCGGACTGGGAGGCGGTCATGCGCGCCCCGGCGGATGAGGTAATGGAACTTATCCGGCCCGCGGGCCTGGCCAACCAGAAGGGTCCACGCATTCAGGAAGCGCTGCGCACAATCATGGCCCGCGAGGGCAAGTTGAGCCTGGAGTTCCTGGCCGGCTTGCCGCTGGACAAGGCCAGAAGCTGGCTGACGAACATCAACGGCGTCGGTCCGAAGACGGCAGCGATCGTATTGCTCTTTGCCTTCAACCGTCCCGCTTTCCCGGTGGATACGCACGTACACCGCATCACCGGCCGGCTGGGGTTGATCGGCCCGCGAGTGAGCGCTGACCAGGCTCACCCGATCATGGAGGAGTTGGGCGCGCCGGAGACTTATTATGCCTTCCACCTAAACCTGATCCGGCACGGGCGGGAGGTATGCCGGGCGCGCCAACCGTTGTGCGAGCTTTGCCCATTACAGGATATTTGCGAGTACTACGCCGGCCTGACGGCTGGACAGTAACTCTGACAGGCCGGCTAAACAATGAGCGATTCATCGCGGGCTTTCAAGCTATTGCTCACCTATAACATCAAGCTGGAGTACAGCCAGCCCTACTTTCGCTTTATGCTCGGTCGCTATGTGCCTCTGATGGCTGAAATAGGGCTGGAGATGTCCGATGCCTGGCACACCGGCTATGGAGAGCACCCGGACAGGCTGATTGGCTTCATCGCCCGCGACGAGCAAACCCTGCGTGAGCTGATGGACGGCGAGACCTGGGCCGCGCTGAACGAGGAATTGCAGAGATTTGTTACCGACCTCACGTACAAAGTAGTGCCCTATCGCGAGGGCTTTCAGCTTTAGAATGACGATGGCCCTATTTGAGCAGGCGCGCCGGCGCACAATTGAGGAAGAGTCGCCCCTGGCCAACCGGATGCGGCCGCGCGTGCTGGATGAATTTGTCGGGCAGGCGCACATCGTCGGGCCGGGCCGGCTGCTGCGCCGGGCCATCCAGGCCGATCAGCTCTCGTCGCTGATCTTTTACGGCCCGCCCGGCACGGGCAAGACCACCCTGGCGATGGTGATCGCCAATACCACCCAGAGCCACTTCATCACCATTAATGCCGTGCTGGCCGGCGTGAAGGAGATCCGCGAGGCCATCGCCGAAGCGCAGGAGCGGCGCAACCTGTACAACCAGCGCACCACGCTCTTCGTGGACGAGGTGCACCGCTGGAACAAGGCGCAACAGGACGCGCTGCTGCCGCATGTGGAGAAGGGCACGATCATCATGATCGGGGCCACCACTGAGAACCCGTATTTTGAGGTCAACAAGGCGCTGGTTAGCCGCAGCCGCATCTTTCAGCTGAAGCCGCTGACCGGCGAGGATCTTCACCAGATCGCCCGGCAGGCGTTGGCCGATCCTGAACGCGGATATGGCCGCCTGCAGGTGGAAGTGACGCCGCAGGCGCTGGATCACCTGGTAGATGTAGCCAACGGCGACGCCCGGGGCGTGCTGAACGCGCTGGAGCTGGCCGTAGAGACGACCCCTCCCAATGCAGCCGGCGTTATTTACATTGACCTGACCGTAGCGGAGGAGTCAATCCAGCGGCGGGCGGTGCTGTACGATAAGGACGGCGATGTCCATTACGATACCATCTCCGCCTTCATCAAGAGCCTGCGCGGATCGGACCCGGATGCAGCGCTCTATTGGATGGCGAAGATGGTCTACGCCGGCGAAGACCCGCGCTTCATCTTTCGGCGGATGGCGATCCTGGCCAGCGAAGATGTGGGCCTGGCCGACCCGCAGGCGATCAGCGTGGTCACCAGCTGTTGGGAAGCGTTTGAGCGCATCGGCCTGCCCGAGGGGCGATTTCATCTGGCGCAGGCGGCCCTCTACCTGTCCACCTGCCCGAAGTCGAACACCACCCTGGCCTTCTTTGACGCGCTGGAGGCGGTGAGCCGGGAGCAAGAAGCGGATACGCCCACCCACCTGCGCGACGCCAACCGGGACAAAGAGGGCTTCGGTCACGGAGAAGGCTACCTGTATCCGCACGCTTACCGCGATCATTGGGTTGCGCAGCAATATTTGCCGGCTTCCCTGCAGGGCAAGTTGTTCTATCAGCCGGGCGACCAGGGCTATGAGCGCGGCATCCAGGAGCAAGTAGCCCGCCGGCGAGAGGCACAGCTGGCGGCGATGATCGAGGGAGAAACGCCGGAAATGCTGACCACCGGCCCGCTGGACAGAGCGCGTGACCGCTGGTTGCAACGGGTGGTGGCCAACGCCGGGCGCAACCTGGCGGAGGTGCGCGACAGGCTGTTTTCGCTCAGTCAGGTGCGCCGGCATCACCTGTTGCTGGACATCGCCGCCGGCAGCGGTCTGCTGACCTGGGAGGCGGTGCGACAGGCGCCGGAAGGCGGGGTCTGGGCGCTGGCCGGCGACCCGCAGGGTGCGGATGCGCTGCGCCAGCAGGCGGAACGGTTGCCGGAGCTGGGCCGGCCGGTTGTCCTGACCGGCGGCATCGGGCAGCTCCGTTATCTGATGGCGTTGAGGAGCGAAGAAGATGTGCGCTTTGACCGCATCCTTGGCCGGGACCCTTTTACCAATCTCGACCGAGAGACCCGTCGCGCGCTGATCGGGCAGGCGTTGGAGTGGCTGCTGCCGGAGGGATTATTCTGCTTTGCGCAGGTGATCCCGGGCCGGGGACAGCGATTGTACGAGTTGGTGGATTGGAGCGAGATGGACAGTTCGCTGTACGAGCAGGCGCGGGCGGCGGAAGAAGCGATATATCATGACCCGGCCAACACCCTGGTCAACTGGGACCTGCCGGACCTGGAAGCGGAGCTGCGCGAAGCCGGCTGCCAGGAGGTCCGGGCGCAGGTGATCACGCAGGTGGAACAACGTCGCTTTACGGCCGCGCACCTGGATCGCTGGTTTGGGTTGGAGGGTAGTGAAGGGAGCTACGGGAGCCGGCTGGCGCTCGACCCTGCACAACGACAGCAGGTGGCGGTGCTCTATCGCCGGCAATTGCAGGGGCGAGAAGTGCCCTGGCAGCGCACGACTGCCCTGGTTCTGGCGCATCTCTGAACTTTCCCGGAAACTGAATAACATGTTCCTCAGGGCCATAGGCCGAGAAGTTTCCGGGAAAGTTTGTGCAGTTAAGTTTCCGGGAAAATTTGTGCGTTCTACTTCCGGCCGGCGAGCGCCCGGCGGATCAGTTCGTTTTGCGCCTTGGGCAGCAGGTCGTGTAGCTCGCGATCTTCCTCAAATTGCTGCTGCAGCGCGTGCAGGCCGGCCGGCCTGAGCGTGTCCAGCAAGCCCAATGTAGACTGGATGCCCTGTTGCAGCTGGGCCTGATCCTGGAGCGCCAGGTGTATGCTCGCCTGATGAAACCACAATTCGCCCAGGTACTCCTCGCCCGTGCGGGGAAATTGCTTGATCCATTGGTGGTACATTGACCAGGCGCGACGATGTTGGGCGACGTAGCGATCGCGGCGGGCCTCGTCCAGGCAGTGCCGGCGATTCATCACCCGGCGCACAATTGGGCTGGTGACATAGGCGCGCCGCTCGCGGTCCCACCAGACAAAATCAGCTTCGCGGTCCAGGTCGCGCAACATACCCAGGTAGTGAAGGTCGGGGTGTTCGCTGGGATCGACTTCCTGCATCATGTAGCGCACCGCTTCTATGCGAAAGAAGCGCAAGGGGGAGAGCACGTTCAGCAATGGCAGCCAGTTCGTTGCCCGCCCGAGGATGTCGCTCTCGCTAAGCTGCAACAGGGCAAGCAGGTCCTGCTGGTGGCGCGACAATGCTTCATATTCGGCGCGCTCGTTCTTAGCGGTTAACTTCCAGCCGGCTATCTCGTGGGCGAATTTGTCCAACAACAGCGGGCTGCCGGCCGTGTAGGCGTAGAACGTTTCCAGGCCCACCGGGATGCGATAACCGCCTCGCTCAAGCTGCTTCATCGCGGTCTGCTTGTCGAAGGGCTGCAGCATCGTCTCCTGAGAGCGCTTCACCCGGCGGCGGGTCTCAAAGCGATGCCAGGCGGTAATCCGTTCCCGGCCGGAGACAATGAAAAGCACGCGATTGGTGATCACCAACGGCTCAATGAGCGCATTCTCGATGTGCTGCCATTGCTCGTCGTTGAGCAGTTCGCAGTTATCCAGCAAGATAACTGGGATGAGTTGCGTGAGCAGGGAGCGAATAACCTGCACCACCAGGGTAAGCTCTTGCCGGCCGGCGGCGCTCTGCAATATACCTCTCTCCTCGTCCGGCAACACCTGAGCCAGTTGCGTCTGCATCTCCCGGGCAAGATGCACCGCCACATCGGCCGCCAATGCCGGGCCGGTCACCGCGTCGCCGGTAGGCGCAAATGGAAACAACAGGCTGAACGGCTGCCTGGCCAGACCGCCGGGCGCAGCGGATTGAAAGCGATATTGGCGCTGCACATGGCGCATGAGCCAGCTCTTACCGGCCCCGCGGATCCCCCAAAAGTTGACGATGCTGTCGGACAACCCACCAGCGCGAGCCAGGTTTACCCGCCGGGCCACCAACTCTAATTCTCGTTCCCGATTCACGAAGAGGGCAGGATCATATTCACGAGGCTGGAGACCCGCCCGCTCACTTCTGGGTGGCATCAGCTTCCCTCCGTCGCGGCGACCGTTCTACCCTGGCTGCCTGTCGGCGAACGCAACCAGTTGTCCGCGCTCCGGCGCAACCAGGTGACTACGCGCGCGGGTATCCATTGGGGATCGACCGAAGCCGGCGTCTTGCGCACCAGCAGATCGAGCAACGCCGGGATCACTATCTTGACCCGGACGGGCAGCGCAAGTTGTTCGTCGGCGGCGCTTTGCAGCACAATGCCGGCCGCCGCCAGGGCGCGCGTAAAGACCTCCAGCGTCGTCTCCAACTCAGCCGGCTGAGCGGTGTAGAAGTCCAGCTCGTTCCAGGCGCGCTGCACGAGGAACAACAGGTCATCGTTCAGGTTGGCCAGGCTGGCAGCGATGAGCGCGAAGTCGTCCGTGGAGCGAAGCGGCAGCTGGCGAAGCTGTTCACGCTGGTGTGCGCGTACGTCCTGTCCAATCCAGCGCCGGAAGCGGAACCACTCAACCTCGGTGAGCGGCGTCGGTGGCTGGTTGCGATTGCTGCCGTCCTGGAACAAATGCTGGCCCATCGCCAGCAGAGCGCGGGGCGGTCCGTAGCGATAAGAGAGCGCGAACCGCGCCAGTTCGCTTTCCAGATTGATGCGACTGAATCGCAGTTTCTGGTCAACCACTGCATCCAGCTGCTCAATGGCCCCATTGCTGGCCCATATTAGCCGGCGCTGCAACAATTCGATCAGCGATTGCTCGTCCCATTCCAGGCGAAACAGGTCAACGCGGCCGGTGCGATAGCCGGCTGAGCTATGGGCAATCTCTTCCGCCATCGTGGGTAGAAAGAACTTCCAGACGATGCCGGGTAGCGAAAGCAGCGAGATTGCGCCCAGCAGCGGCTGCAGCAGCGCGCGCAGATTCTTGGCCCATTGTGTTTCCAGGTAACCGTCTACCCCATCCACCAGGATGAACAGGGTATTGACCCCGAAATTCTCCTGCAGGCGCTGCAAGAAGCTGCTGAGTAGATCCTTGATTGATACCTTCGGCGCGAATGGGGCGGTGAGCTTATCGTGTATCTGCCCCCAATCGGCGCGCAAATGCCGATCCGACAACGCGTAGTGAAGCGGAAGCCCGCGCAAATAGGTGGCCAGGAAACTCCACCACCAGCTGCGCGCCCGGCCATCCAGCCGCAAGAACTGTTCTTTGTACACGGTAATGAAGTTCAGCAGGGCGGAGGCCAGCACGCCGGCAAGCAAATCCTGATGATCCGGCAACCCGACGGCCGGCAAGCGCGGGATCAGTTGTTCAAACTGGTTGTAGACGGCAATGAACGGTATCACACGCTTGTGTTCCGGCAGCGCAAATGGGGAGAACGCCGCCTGTTGCATCTGATTCAGCCGCTGCTCCAGAGCAAGGCGGCCGGCCGTCTTGCCGCTGCCGCGCGGCGCGACCAGGATCGTTGACCGGTCCAGGAGCATGACCCTGGCGTCAAAGTCCGGGTGGGCGACGAAGAGTTCCTCCAGCAGTTCCGGCGGATTGATTCGCTCGGCCTCGCGCCAGGCAAAGGGATCATGTTCGAAGCCGAGCGCTTCCAGACGTGAGGGCGGCAAGGGAGCGGGAACTGCCGCACGGTTCACGAGCGACCGGCCGCCTTCCCGGCCCGGCGCGATGTCGCCGGCAGGATGTGCAGCGCCGGCGGACGCCGGAGTCTTCGCCAGCGCCTCCTGCCCTTCCTGAATCAACATGCTTAGCCGGCCGTGGCAGGCGTCATCGGGATCAATGCGGTCGCGCACAACCTGCAAGAAGAGCAGCAACGCATTTTCGCCCGCCTGGTTCTGTTGCTCGTACAGCTGGAAGATAACTTCGTCGATCAGCCCGACCGAGTTGGGCCGGTAGCGGATTGCGTTGCGCCAGGGGTGGATGCGCGCATCCACAAAGAGGTGGGTCAGAGCCGTGAAGTCGTCGAACGGTGCGCAGACGAGCAGCGTCTCTTGCAGACGATCAATGAAATCGGATAGGAGTCCGTACATAGGTGGAACGGTCGGCACAGAACCGGGCGATGTTCAATTGTCGGTACTACCCAAGACATCGTTATTGTAAAGCGAACATAAAATTCGGGCAAAGATCGGCGCTCGGCGACATTTTGACAGCGCAGCCGGGGTACGCTAGAATCCCGCTTGCTGTTTGGCCCCATTCGTCTAGTGGCCCAGGACGCGGCCCTCTCAAGGCCGAAACAGGGGTTCGAGTCCCCTATGGGGCATCGGTTTAGAGGCTTCGCCCCGCGCGAAGCCTCTTATTATTTCACTCAGGGCCATGTATCCAGATCTCGCGGGCAACCACATCGCCATTGACCGGCTGCGTTACCGGCGGATCATCACCTTCTTCGTCCGCGTCATTGCTCACCTCGTCATCTGGGACGTCCTGCTGAAACGTCTCGTACCCGGTCGGGTGATGGGCACGCGCCCGGCCCGCTGGCGCTCCATTTCGCGCCGTTTCCGCCTGCTGGCCATTGAAATGGGGGGTGTGCTTATCAAGTTGGGCCAGTTCCTCAGCTCGCGCGTTGATGTGCTGCCGGTGGAGATCACCGAGGAGCTGCGGGGTCTGCAGGATGAGGTCCCTCCAGTGCCCGGCGAGGAAATCGTGCGCGTGCTGGAGGCGGAGCTGGATGACTTGCCGGCCCGCTTCACTGCCATTGAGCGAACGCCGCTGGCGGCAGCCTCGTTGGGTCAGGCGCACCGCGCCTGGTTGCGTTCTTCCCGGGCAGACCCGGACGATGAAGGCATCCCGGTAGTCATCAAGGTGCAGCGCCCGAATATCGTCCGTCTGGTGCAGACCGACCTGGCTGCCCTGCGGGTAGTGGCGCGTTGGGTGCAGCGCTACCCGCCCATTTCTCGGCGCGCCGACGTTCCGGCTCTGATGGAAGAGTTTTCACAGACGCTTTGGGAAGAGCTCGATTACGAAGCAGAAGCCGGCAACGCCGAACGCTTTGCCGAGATGTTTGCCGGCGAGCCTGACATCCGCATACCCTACGTCTATCGCCGCCATTCTACCCGTCGCGTCCTGGTGCTTGAGCGCATCGAGGGGATCAAGATCACCGATGTGGAAGCGATGCAGGCGGCCAACATTGATCCCAAACAGGTCGCCACCCGCTTGCTGGATACATACTTCCAGCAATTCTTTGAAGAGGGTTTCTTCCACGCCGATCCCCATCCCGGCAATCTCTTCGTCCTCCCCCGCCAGGAGTTCCTCTGGGAGACCGGAGCAACCTCGCGCCCGTTCAGCCTGGCGTTTGTCGATTTCGGCATGGTCGGTCATCTGACCGATGATCTGATGGCCAACATGCGCAGGTGGATAATTTGCGTGTTGCAGAAGGACGCCGCCGGGCTGACCAATGTCTACAACGACATGGGCTTTTTTCTGCCCGGCGCGGACCTCGACCGCATCACCGAGGCCCAACACGTCCTGCTTGATCACATCTGGGGGCGCAACCTGCTGGAATTGGCCCGGCCGGACCCGCGAGAAATGGCCGCCCTCAGCCGGGAGTTTCGCGACATTCTCTTTGATTTTCCCTTCCAACTGCCGCAGGATTTCATCTATCTGGGCCGGGCGCTGGGGATGCTCTCCGGCCTCTCTTCTCTGCTTGATCCCGAGCTAAACCCCTGGTACCAGATTGAGCGCTACGGGCGCAAGATTATCGGCCGGGAAGAGGTACAGCAGCTCGGAAGAGAGACCATCCTGCAATGGCTACGCCGGCTGGCAGAGTTTCCCGGCCGGCTGGATCGAACGCTGACCACCATTGAGCAGGGCCGGCTGCGCGTACAATCCACGCCGGACCGCGCGACGCAACGCCGGTTGGAACACCTGGAGAAGCAGATGACCCGGTTGCAATGGGTGATTGTGGGGGCGGCCGGCATGATCTCCGGCGTCCTGTATCTGCTCTTTCGCCGGCGCGATGACCGGTAAAGTCAGCGTCAGGGGAGATCGCCCTCAGCGGGCGAGTTGTTCAGGACGGCGGCGCTATCCCGCCGGTGCAGCAAGAAGCCGGCTAAGCCAATAATAATCCCCAGGTTGATGCAGATATCCGCTACGTTGAACACCCCCGAGCGAACTGGGGTCATGATGAAATCCAGCACCTGCCCGGCCACAATGCGATCCACCATATTGCCCAGCGCGCCGCCGATGATCAGCGCCAGCCCCACGCGCACCAGCTTCATTTCCGCCGGTAGTCGCGTCAGGTAGATCAGCAGGCCCAGCACCACGATGACAGAGAGCCAGCCGACGATCTGGCCGATACCCTGGAACGTGCCAAAGGCCAGCCCACGATTGTAGGTTTCAGTCACGGTGATGAATTCGTTCAGCCGGGTAGTACCGTTCTCGGCCAGAAAGCCGGCGGCCCAAACCTTTGTCAGCCGGTCGGCGAGAAAGGCCAGGATGATAATCAGGTAGACAAACACATTAATCCTCAGTTTGCGGCCCGCCGGCGTCAGGCTCTGTCGCGTTGATTGGGGCATCCTGAGCGGGCCGGGCGCGCATCTCCAGGAAGGTATTGTAGTCCACCTCCATGATGAAGCGTCCGCCTTCTATCTCAGCGCTCAGGATGTTATAGCCGCGGTCCAGGCTGACCATTGCTTGCATGCGCTGAAAACAGCGACTATCAACGATGGTCTTGTGCCAGACATAGCCGCCGTCCGCGTCGTTCAGGTCATGACGCCGGTCCGCACGCACCCTTACACAGGTGTGGCAACGATTACATTCGACGTAGAAATAGATGCCGTCGGGGTCGCTCGAGCTCCCGGCCGCGCTTTCCTGCTTGTTGCCGAATAGCCTTCTCAGAAAACCCATTTCACTCCATCGCCGGCATCAGTCTATAGGGAAACCCCGCAGGTCTGAGAGACCTGCGGGGTTTTCGCAATTGTCGATCGCGTTACAAGTTCGCCATGCCGGCGCTCAATCTGCGCCGCCACTCGATCGTGTCAAAGGCGCGCCAGAGCGGGCCAAATGTGTGCACCAACCGGCTGATCTCCGCTTCCTTCTCCCGGCGATAGAGGTCAATGCCGGCGCCTGGCCCTACTTCCGCCTGCATTTCATCCAGCCTTTCCAGGGTAATTCGGGCATCCTGGAGGTCGCCCAGGTGGGTCTGGATAACGTTTAGTTCGTCAATCAGCAGCAGCAGTTCCTCGCCCAGCGCCGGCGCAAACAGGTCCAGCGTGTAGCGGAAATGCTTGAAATGGATGCGCAGGGTGTGCATTTGATCCAGCGAGGCGGCGTGCAGATGGTCGCCGAAGGCAAGCACATCGGCCAGCCGGGCGGCGATCATCATCGGGGCCAGGTGGCGGACTTTCACCGGCATGAACTGTTCGCCGGTAGGAGCGACGCTGTTGCCCTCTTGCCGCACCAATTCGCCAAACCGTTGCAGCGCCCGGCGGTAGCGCGCCTTCGCGACCGCTGCTTGCGCTTCTCCGGTCGCAATGACCAGTCGCGCTTCCCAGTAGCGGCGCAACTGATGCAGGCTATCCTGGGCTTCTGCCGGATAGTCGCCCTGCTCAAGATAGCGATCCAGCTTCAGTAAAAAGACAAAAAGGTCGCGCGCCGGCCCCAGGCTGCGCATCGTATTACGCAGGCGACGCCGGTACTCACTAAACAACTCCTCCGTGTAGTAAGGAGCGACCAGCGCAATGGCGTTCCGCGAGCGGCGGATGGCCTTGCGTGTTTCATGGATGGCTTCCGGCGCGCCCTCCGCCTGCAAGGCGGGCGCGTGTTCCTCGATGATCGCCAGCTGCTCCAGCAAGAAAACTCGGGAGGCAACCGCGATGTGGTCATCCGCCGTATAGGGAGGCAAGACATCCTCCGCAATAGCGGCAACCTCCTGCACTGATTCTCTCTCTTCCGGTGATAGCATTCGCCGATTATAGCAGAAGCTTGCCGCCGCCAAGCCTTGGCCATAGAATTCAGCAGACGAGCGAAAATACAACTGTTTCCTGCATATCGAAGACGACAGGAATCCGGAGGAGGCGTTTCGTGCAGGTAATCTACGAAAGACCGGCAGAAGAACACAGGGCGGCGCTGGAAAAGATCAAAGCCGGCGGCGTGGCCACCAGGGTGCGCATTCTGGCCAGCTATGATTGCTGCCCATTGTGTCGCGAATATGAAGGAGCCTACGAGTTCGATGACGTGCCGCCCCTGCCGCACGAAGGCTGCTCGCACCCGTTGGGCTGTCGCTGTCGTTACGAGCCGGTATTGGATTTACGTGGACCCTGAGACCCGGCCGGCCCCGAGCGCCGCACGTCGCCCCGGGACGCTGCCCGGGAGACGTGCCAACTGTATCTTTCTTCTGGGACTTTGGGCCTTGGTGCTGCTTACGGCCTGCTCCCGCTCTGAAGCGGCCCCCGTTGCTACCCAGGACCCGGCTCTCGCTGCCGGGAAAGCCCTGTTTCAGCGCCATTGCGCCGCCTGCCATTCGCTGGAGCCGGATGCCGTTATCGTGGGGCCGTCGTTAGCCGGGGTCGCGGATCGAGCGGGCGAGCGGGTCGCCGGCCTTGACGCGCGCCAGTACATTCAGACCTCCATCCTGCGACCGGATGCTTACCTGGTCGCGGGCTTCGATAATCTGATGCCCACCACGCTGGCAAAGGAAATGACCGGGGAAGAGCTGGATACGCTGACGGCGTATCTACTGACCCTGAAGTAATAATCCCCGGCCGGCTCGCCCCCGAGGCTTATTTCAGCGCTTCGCGAGCCAGGTCAATGACATCGCCCACTACGCCGGCGGCGGTCATCTCCACGCCGGCCCCCTTGCCGCCGATGAGCAACGGCTCGTCATCGTAGCGCCCGGTGCGGAAGCTGACGTACTTCAGGTTTGCCAGCGGGCTTTCCGCTGGAATGCCGTGCAAGCCGACCGTCGCCCGACCGTCTTCCAGGCGGGCCACGTAGCGCAGCACTTCCCCGGCGGCCCCAGCGGCATTCACCCGATCGCGCATCGCCGGATCGAGCGCCACCGAGGCGGCCATAAACTCCGCCACCGAGAGATGAGCCAGGGCGGAGGGATAGAGGGACTCTACCGTTACGTTTGCCTCTTCCAACGGCCAGCCGGCCATGCGGGCCAGGATCATGATCTTGCGCATCACGTCCTTGCCGCTTAAGTCCTCACGAGGGTCCGGCTCCGTGTAGCCGCTGGCCTTCGCTTCTGCCAATGCGCGGGAGAAGGGCGCGCCGGCATCCAACCGGCGGCAAATGTAACCAAGCGTGCCGCTAAGCTGTCCCTCAATAGCAATGATCGGGTCCTGCGTGTCCATCAAGTAGCGCAGGGTGGCGATGACCGGCTGCCCGCCGCCGACCGTTGACTCATGGCGCAGCAGCGGATTGTTGAAGTAGCGTTGCGCCGACGCCCAGGGGCCGGCTAACGGTTTCTTGTTTGCCAGGACGACGCCAAAGCCGTGATCCAGCGCGTAATTGAATACCGGCTCCATACCGTTCACGGCGGTCACATCAACCACTACCCCTCGCGACACCCAGGCGGCTTCTACCTGTTGCATCAGGGTCAGGTCATCCGGACGCTCGCCGCCGATTGGCCGGCCCGCCTCCTTATCCGCCAACGCCTGACGCAACTGCAGGTCGCTCAGGCCGGCGCGCTCCCACAGCCAGCTGCGGCTATCCACCAGCGCCAGGACGTCAATGCGCAGGCCGTTGCGAGCCAGCAGGTTGTCCCGGCCGGCGATGATCTGCCGGATCAGGGCGCGGCCCACCCCGCCGGCCCCAAAGACGACAACGGGCACGTATTTCATTGTTAGCGGACCGTAACCGGAATCTCGCCGGATAGCGTGGCCCAGTTGCCCTGACCCTGCCGGCACTGATCGACAGTGACGTCAAAGCAGATCGCCAGACGTAGGGTATAGCTGCCGCTTTCAGCGATATCGATGTGGTCCTCCCAGTCCAGGCCATTGACGCTAACGACATCATTGCCCCAGCTGGCCTGGAAAAGGTCGAAGCGGTCGGCCCCACCCTTGCGGGGCAGGACGCCAAGCGCGCCAAAAGGCACCGGCGCGCCGCTAGAGTTAGCCACAATGAAGTGGAACCAGATGGGTTGGGCGGAAGCAACATTGTCGCTTTGCCCTTCACGCAGCCCGAAAAAGGTGCCGGTCACTCCACGCGCATCTTGCGGGGGTGGAGCCGGCGGTGGCCCGGGAGTGTTGGTGGGCGGGACTGTCGCCGTTGGCGGCGGAGGCGGGTTGGTGGGGAAGACCACCGGCGCCGGAGTGTTGGTGGGAGTGGGCGGCGGCTCAGTCGGAACCGGCGTGTCCGTGGGCAGCGGCGTCGGTTCGGGCGTGTTGGTGGGCGGCGGCGTATTGGTGGGTAGCGTGGTCATGCCGGGAGGGGGCAACGTGGCGCCGGCGGCCACCGTTGCAGCAACGGCATCCGTCGCCGCAGCGACCTCAGTTCCCGGCAAGGCGTCAGTCGCCGCTGCCACCGGCAAGGTGGCCGTAGCCTGCGCGCCCGCATCCGAATTTGCCCGGAGGGCGCTCACAATCAGGGCTGTACCTGCGCAGATCAACAACAGAACGATCACAATGCCGATCGCGGCGACAGCCGTAGTTTTATTTTGAGTCATTGGTCTTCATTACCTCTCATAACTTCCAGCGTAGAGTAGTCCTGCGCAAGAAGTGCGTATTATAGCGCCGGGGCCAACGTGCACAAAAAGCGAAAGGCCCCGCTCCGGAGAGCGAGGCCTTTCCTGGTGCACCGTAGCGCTAACTTTCTTTCGAAGGAGGTAGCGCTACGGTGCGTTTGGAATAAGTACTATCCATATGCACCACCTCCTTGTCCTATAGGATGGCGGCGCAGCTTTCGCTGCCTGATGAAAAGATAACGATGGGGATTATTGCACAGCGAGGGTACTATGTCAACCAGCCAGCTCGCTTAACGCAGCCAGCACGCGCTCTACCTCCTGTGCGGTGTTGTAATGCACAAAACCGATGCGCACCAGCCCGCCCTTATCCAGCAGACCCAATCGCTCCATAACGGCCACGGCATAGTAATGGCCATCCCAGACGAAGATGCCGCGTTCGCCCAGTTTTGCGGCGACGGTTGCCGGCGCTTGTCCTGCCAGACTGACCGCAAAGGTAGGGGTACGTTCATCCAGGCGCTCGATGTCGGTGATGCCGTAGACCCGCAGGCCGGGTATTTGCGTCGCTCCCTGCAAGAAGCGCAAGCTCAGGCTCCTTTCATACTCCTTGATGCGGTTCATGGCCGACCTCAATTGCAGGCGACGATCCGAGGCGTCGCCCGCGCCCAGGCCGGCCAGATAATCAACCGCCGCTCGCACGCCGGCCAGGCTCTCGAAGCTCTGTGTGCCCGTTTCCCATTTGCCGGCGGGCTGGGCGGGAGCCGGGCGCACTTTGTAGGCGGTGAGCTCGTCCAGCAGGCCGTATTTGCCGTAGAGGGCGCCGGTGTGCGGGCCGAAGTACTTGTAGGTCGAGGAGACGAGGAAGTCGCAATCCAGCGCCTGCACGTCAATCGGACCGTGGGGCGCATAGTGCACCGCGTCCACATAGACCAACGCTCCGGCGGCGTGGGCCAGCTTTGCCGCCCGGGCAACGTCGCTGATGCTGCCCACGGCGTTGGAGGCATAGGAGATAGCCAGCAGCCGGGTGCGCTCGTTGAGCAGATCCGGCAACCGGTCCAGCCGCAACGTGCAATCCTCCGGCCGGAAATCCAGGTGGCGCACGGTGACCCCGCTGTCCGCCGCCGCCAGCAACCAGGGCGAGATGTTGGCGTCGTGGTCCAGGCGAGTGACGATGATCTCATCGCCCGGCTTCCAGGTACGGGCAATGGCCCGGCTGGCGGCGAAGGTCAGGCTGGTCATGTTCTGCCCAAAGGCGATCTCTTCCGGCCGGGCGGCGTTCAGCAAGTCCGCGATAGCCTGCCGGGCCTGGGCGACCGTCTCATCGGTGTTGCGACTACTGTGGAAAGCGCCGCCCAGGTTGCTGCTGCCGGAGGCCAGGTAGCGACCCATCGCGTCAATGACCGTTTGCGGCGTCTGTGTGCCGCCGGGACCGTCCAGGTAAGCGACGGTCCGGCCATCGAGTTGCATACTCAGGGCCGGAAACTGGCGGCGAATCGTCTCAGATTGAAAGATTGGGTTCGTTGAATTCATGTCACCAATTATAGCTTTGGGGTGCAACCGCGCGAACAACGATTTGTTTGCGCTAGACCTCGTAAATGGCAAGCAACCCGGTTCAGGGCGGGGATTCTCCGCGAACTGTATTCAGCAGCCGGTACCACTCCTCCCGGCTCAGATCAACTCCGTCAGCCAGACAACTGGCCTGTACTCGTTCCGGCCTGGTTGTGCCGATAATCGGCTGGATGGGTGCCGGGTGACGCAACAGCCAGGCCAGTAAGACGGCCTCCCGGCTGGTTCCTCTTTCGTGGGCCATCATAGCCACCAGCTCAGCTGTCTCTCGGATGTGCGCCGGGCTGCCTTCGTCAGGGTTAAACAGCTGCCCGCCGGCAACAGGCGAATAAGCCTGGATGAGGATGTTGTGTCGCCGGCAATAGTCCAACGTGCCGGTAGACAGCGTGCTGGTTTGCTGCACCCGATTGACCAGAATTCCCTCGGAGATGAGGTGATGGTGCAGCAGGCTCAAGTCAACCTGATTGATCACCAGCGGCTGGTCCACGTACTGTTGCAACAGGTCAATCTGCCCGGCGCTGAAGTTGCTGACGCCGAAATATCGCACCTTGCCGCTGTCGTGCAGTTCACTAAAGGCCCGGGCGACCTCCTCCGGCTCCATCAGCGGGTCAGGCCGGTGCAGGAGCAGGACATCGAGGTAGTCTACCTCCAGCCGGCGCAGGCTGCCCTCTACAGCGCGGATGATGTGCGCGTAGCTGAAATCGTAGCGGCCTGGCGCTCCCCGCACAGGATCGTTGGCAAAGCGGATGCCACATTTGGATTGCAGAATGATGTTCTCGCGCATGCCGGGCGTCCGGCGCAGCGCCTGGGCAAAGGCCTGCTCTGACTTGCCGCGCATGTATATGTCGGCGTGATCGAAGAGGGTGATGCCGGCCTCGTACGCTGACTGCACCACGGCAACCGCGTTCTCCGTCTCGGTCTGTGTCAGCGGATCATTATTCCAACTGCCGCCGATATTCATGCAGCCATAAGCGATGCGCGAGGCGGTCAGGTCGGTATGTGGAATCTGATAACTTCGCATGGTAAATCTCGCTGCGACCAGAGGCGACTGTCACTTCGGAAAGTGACAGTCGCCTGAGACTAGAGGCGTATGATCAGGCCTGACCAGGGAGCAAGCCCGGCGACACGCACGCCGCCGGCAGTCGCGCTGACCGCACCCTCGCCCCAGAGCAACTCCGGCGCAGCGCTCTCTACCGGCAGCTCCAGATCATCTATTCTTTCCGCACGACAGATGACGACCAGGATGCGCCGGCGTTCATGGAGCCGCAAATACGCAAAAGCTTCCTCGGCCTGCCAGACTACCTGCCAGGTTCCGTGGCGCAGGGCCGGCAAATCATGGCGCAATCTGACCAGGGCTATGGTTTGAGCCAGGGTATCCATGTCCCAGCTATCCGGCTCATGCCAGGGGAAGGCGCGCCGGCATTCGGGATCATGGCCGCCGCTCATCCCGATCTCGTCGCCGTAGTAGATGCTGGGCGCGCCGGGCATGGTCATCTGGAAGAACTGCGCCAGACGCTGCCGGCGGCGATCTTCGCCGGCTTCGTGCAGGAAACGGGGCGCATCATGGCTGGAGAGCAGGTTTTGCAGTACAGCGTTGACCGCATCCGCGTACATCATCAGCATCTGTGCATAACCATCGAGGAACTCAGCCGTGCCCATCGCGCTTCGGGCGAAGTACTCCAGGCAGAGATAGCGGAAGTTGTAGTTCATGGTGGCGTCGAAGCGGTCGCCCTGGAGCCAGAAGCTAGTGTCGCCCCAGACTTCGGCGAGCAGGTAGGCTTCCGGGTTCACTTCTCTCGTAACTCGCCGCAAGTCAATCCAGAAGTCATCCACCACCTGCGGTACGACGTCCATCCGCCAGCCGTCAATCCGATACTCCTCCAACCAGAAGCGGGCCACATCCATGAAATAGGCGCGGGTTTCCGGGTTCGTCTGTTTGAATTGAGGCATGTGGGGAACGTTGTACCAGGCCGCGTAGGTTGGCTCCAGCACCGGCCCGTCATCGTCCTCGCGGATGACGATCGGGATGCCCGTGAACTCCTGGAAGGCAAGCAGCCGGCGCCTGACCTGTTCCTCTTGTTCGGGCGTGCCCGGTGGGGCCAGGTGCGGGCGGACGTATACCTTGAGCGGGTATTCGTAGACCGTAAACCACTCCCAGTAGGGAGAGTCCGGCCCCTTCTCCTTCACGTCGCGGAAGGCAAAGAAGGCCGGCGAACAATGGTTGAACGAGGCGTCGAGGATGATGCGCATGTGGCGAGCGTGCAGCCCCTCCACCAGCCGGCGCAACGCCTGGTTCCCGCCAAAGGCCGGATCGACGTGGTAGTAATCTATCGCATCGTATTTGTGATTGCTGGGCGAGGTGAAGATCGGGTTCAGATAAAGCGCGTCCACGCCCAGCTTATGCAGGTAGTCGAGTTGCTCAATGATGCCGTAGAGATCGCCGCCTTGAAAGCGGGCGTGATGAGGGGCCGATCCCCACTCGTCCGTGTCGAGCGGGTTCAACTCCGGCCTGCCGTTGGCAAAGCGCTCCGGGAAAATCTGGTAGAGGACGGCCCCCTGTACCCAGGCGGGCGTCTCAAAGGCAGCGGCCTGATCCAGGTCCAGCCGGAAATGGAACTCGACCGCCTGGGTGATGCCGCTGGCCCCCAGGTAGACAACATCGCCATCGCGATGTTGGAGGGCGAAATAGTAGCGCAGCCGGGCCTGAGCCGGGCGCAGTTGAATCTGCCAATATTGAAAGCGCCGAGTCTGCGCAAAGAGGGACATGGGCTGGGCGCGCCACGATCCGTCATGGAACACCAGCATCGCTTCGGTGAAGAGCGGTTCGGTGAACAGGCGCAGGTTGACGCTGCCGTCCGGGCGCGGGTCGCACATGGCGCGATTCTGCTGGTCATGCCGGACATCGTATGGAAAGAGCGAACCCAGACGTTCGTAATACCTTAGATCACTAACTACCATTCCTTCAACACCTCCGAGTTCTTGCCTGATTCAGCGATTGGCGACACTGCGTACCTTACCCGTTTTTATCGCCGTGACCAGGGATTTCGGTAGATCGGCGCACTTTGCGGCAGTTGAATCTTGGCTATAATCTGCCCACATTGAGTGTGCGTTTTGTCCGGCTGATCTGGCCGGACTATCAGACCTTGCAGGGAGTATAGCGATGCGCAATAGCAAAGATTTGATCGGTAAACCTGTTTACGCCATGGATGAAGGCCGCCTCCTGGGCAACATAAAGGATCTCTATTTTGACATCGATTTGGATTGGTTGACCGGCATCCACATGGGGACCGAAGGGTTGCTCCGACGTAAGTCGCTGGTGATACCGCGAGAATCGGTCGTTGTTTTCGGGATTGACGCTATTCTGGTGAAGAGCGCCGAAGCAGTGAGCGATGATAAAGAAGTGGAGGGGGCCGACAAGTGGGTCCGGCTGGACGATCTGCGCGGTCGAGATGTGGATACGCCGGGCGGCACGAAGGTGGGCGCGGTGGGCGGTGTGACCCTGGATGCGGATGCGCGCATTGTGGGCATTACGCTTTCCAAAGTGCACGTTGCCGGCCCGATCGCAGAAGAGCGCTATATTGCCCGCTCCGCCATGCTAGACACCGGCAGCGCAGACGGCGCGATGACCGTTGACCTGGCCAAGGCGGAGCAATCGCAGCAAGTCGCCGAGGCCCCTCCCAAAGAAGAAAACGAGTGATGCGCTGTCGCCCTGCTTGCGCGTGAGCAATACTACTTAAGCTGGATTACCCTGTCCGAATCCCACGGAGATGATTTGCCATGTTGAACCTTGCCGTATTGCTTGAAATGAGCGCCCGCCGGGTCCCCGAGCGCACCGCCATCAAGTTCAACCAGATGGCGCTTTCCTACGCCGCCGTAAACGGAGCCGCCAACCAGGTCGCCAACGGTCTGGCCAAGCTCGGTATTCAGCCGGGCGACAAGGTGGCCCTGAGCTGCCCGAACCTACCATTCTTCCCGATCGTTTACTTCGGCATCCTCAAAGCCGGGGCCGTGGTCGTGCCGCTAAATGTGCTGCTCAGGCCGCGCGAGATTGCCTATCACCTGAAAGACTCAGACGCTAAGGCCTACTTCTGCTTTGAGGGCACGGAGCAATTGCCGATGGGACAGATGGGGTACGCCGGCTTTCAGGAGGCGGGTAGTTGCGAGCACTTCTTCATGATCACCGCCAACCCCGCCGGCCCATCTCCCATTGAGGGGACGCAGACGCTGGGTATGTTGATGTACAATCAGCCGCCGCACTTCCCCACCGTGCAGACCAATTCGGACGACACGGCAGTTATCCTCTATACCAGCGGCACAACCGGCCAGGCAAAAGGGGCGGAATTGAGCCACCTGAACATGGTGCTGAACGCGCGCCTGGCGGACAACATGTACCAGGTGATTGAACATGACACCCATCTGGTTACGCTGCCGCTCTTCCATTCCTTTGGACAAAGCGTGCAAATGAACGCCGGCTTCTACGTCGGCGCAACTCTGGTACTACTGCCGCGCTTCGACCCGGATGCGGCATTTGCGGCCATGGAGCGGGAAAATGTGACCTTTTTTGCCGGCGTGCCCACCATGTATTGGGCGCTGCTCAATTACCCCGGAGCCGGCAACTATGACCTGGTGAAGATTGCCGACAACTTGCGTCTGGCCGTCTCCGGCGGTTCAGCCATGCCGGTAGAAGTCTTGCGCGCTTTCGAGGAGAAGTTCCGAGTCAAAATATTGGAAGGATATGGCTTGTCCGAGACCAGCCCGGTGGCCTCGTTCAACCGGGTGGACCGGCCGAGCAAGCCCGGCTCCGTGGGCCTGCCGGTCTGGGGCGTGGACATCAAGGTAGTGGACGTGGAGGGCGCGGACGTTCCCCAGGGCGAGTTGGGCGAGATCGTGATCCGCGGCCACAACGTGATGAAGGGCTACTATCGGAAAGCGCCGGAAACTGCCGAGGCTTTCCGGGGCGGCTGGTTCCACACCGGCGATATCGGCAACTTCGACTCGGACGGCTACCTCTATATCGTTGATCGGGTGAAAGACATGGTCATCCGTGGCGGCTTCAATGTCTATCCACGGGAAGTGGAAGAGGTGTTGATGACTCATCCCAAGATCAGCCTGGCGGCCATAGTCGGCATTCCGGATGAGCGCCAGGGGGAAGAGGTGAAGGCCTTCATCGTGTTAAAGGAAGGAGCTGAAGCGACAACCGATGAAATTATCTCGTGGGCAAAGGAGAATATGGCCGGGTACAAATATCCGCGCCTGGTCGAGTTCCGCGACACATTGCCCATGAACGCCACCGGCAAGATTCTCAAACGAGATCTGCGCGCCGGCTAGCCGGACGGAACTCCGGCGCTGCACTTTCCCGGAAACTGAATAGCGGGTTCCTCAAGACCACAAGCAGTTGAGTTTCCGGGAAAACGAGAGGTTATTATGAGCGGCAACCACACATCTAACACCATCAATTTCCAGCTGTCCAAAGAGCAGGAGATGATCAGACAGTTGGCGCGCGAATTTTCGCGGAACGAGATCGCCCCGGCGGCCGAGCACTATGATCGCTGCCATGAGTACGCCTGGCCGGTGATCCACAAGGCGCAGGAGTTGGGGCTGACCATGATGAACATTCCCGAGGAATACGGCGGGATGGGGTTGAGCCTCTTTGAAGAAATACTGGTGACCGAGGAGCTTTCCTGGGGTTGTTCCGGGATGAGCACGGCCATCTCCGTGAACCAGTTGGCTATTCTGCCGATACTCATCGCCGGCAACGAAGCGCAAAAGCAAGAGTACTGCGGGCGGATCGTTGGCGGGCAGATGGCGGCCTATTGCGCAACCGAGCCGGAAGCCGGCTCCGACCTGGCCGGGATCAAGACCACCGCCCACCAGAATGGCGACCACTATGTGCTGAACGGCAGCAAGACCTTCATCTCCGGCGCGACGGTGGCGGACTTCTACACCGTCTTCGCCTACACCGACCCCAGCCAGCGGCGCAACGGGATGAGCTGTTTCATCGTGGACAGAAACTGGGAGGGGGTGAGCGTCGGCAAACCCTTCGACAAGATGGGCCAGCACGCCTCGGACACGGCGGAGGTGGTCTTTGACAACGTGCGCGTGCCGGCGACGCATCTGCTGGGCAAAGAGGGGTTGGGCTTCATGATCGCCATGCAGGTGTTCGATCGCTCGCGGCCGGGAGCTGCCGCCGGAGCAGTGGGGGTGGCCCAGCGCGCTCTCGACGAGTCCATCCGCTACGCGAAGGAGCGAAGCACTTTCGGCAGGCCGCTGTGGCAACACCAGGTCATCGGGCACATGATCGCTGACATGGCGATGAATGTCGAGGCCGCCCGGCTACTGGTCTGGAAGTGCGCGACGGATTTCGATGCCGGGATCCGCAACACGACCACTACCGCCTTCGCCAAAGCCTTCGCTGCCGACATGGCGATGAAAGTTACCACGGACGCGGTTCAGGTTTTCGGCGGTTACGGCTTCATGGCTGAATATCCCGTAGAAAAACTCATGCGCGACGTGAAGATCTTCCAGATATATGAGGGCACCAGCCAGATCCAGCGCGAGATTGTGGTGCGGGAGCTGTTCCGCAAGGGCTAAAGCAGCGCCGGGAGCCCAATCGGGTCTCCCGGCGAACGCTTGTATGAGTAACGGTGAAAGGGCGACGGCTGGCAGCGCGCAGCGCTCGCAACTTGTCGTCGCCGTATGCTATAATCCCGCGCTTGTTTGACTGACATCCGCCAGAGTTATGGCCAACTTCCACAGGTGAAAGCAGATGGAAATCATTGAAAGGCTGGTCGATCTATTCCTACATGTGGACCAGCAACTGGAAGCGATCATCAGCCAGTATGGCGCGCTGACCTACGCCATCCTGTTCGCGATCATTTTCATGGAGACGGGGCTGGTGGTGACGCCGTTCCTGCCCGGCGATTCGCTGTTGTTCGCCGCCGGCACATTTGCCTCCCCCGCCCTGGGCGCGCCGCTCAACATCTGGGTTGTGTGGGGCTTGCTCTTCATCGCTGCTGTCCTGGGAGACTCGGTTAACTACTACATCGGTCATAGATACGGCTTGCGCCTCTTCAAGACAAATAACCGCTTCCTGAACAAGGTCCTAAGGCCATCGTACCTGGAGCGGACCGAAGCCTTCTATGCCAAGCACGGCGGCAAGACCATCGTGCTGGCGCGTTTTGTCCCCATCGTGCGCACCTTTGCCCCGTTCGTCGCCGGCGTGGGCTCAATGACCTACCCCCATTTTCTGACCTACAACGTGCTGGGCGGCTTTCTATGGGTAAGCATCTTTGTCCTTGCCGGCTACTTCTTCGGCAGCGTGCCTTTCGTCCAGGAAAACTTCGAGCTGGTGATCGTCGGCATTATCGCCATTTCGGTCATCCCCATGATTTACGAGTTCGTGCGTAACAGGCTGGAGAAGCGGCAGCAGACGGGCGAGGCGACTTCGTAATTGAACGGGGAAGCGACTATGCGCCGCGTAGAAGCGGTCATCTTTGACCTGGATGACACGCTGATTGACTGGTCCGGCCAGGCGGTGAGCTGGCAAGTCTTCTCCGGGCCGATGGTCGCAAATCTCTACGCCTATCTGCAGGAGAAGGCTTTCGCGCTGCCGCCGCGCGATGAATTCGCCGCCCGGCTGGAGCTAGAGACCAGCAAGGTCTGGCAGGAGTCCAAGCTGACCTGGGCCGGAGCGAGCTTCGCGGATACTTTGCAGCGCCTGTTTGCCGCCTTCCAATTGCCGGTTGACGAGATTGACGTGGAAGAGGTCATGCGGGTATACGGCTGGCAACCGATGCCGGGCGTAATCCCTTTTTCGGACACTCACCAGGTACTTGACCGGCTGCAAGCCCGCACGTATAAGCTGGGACTGATCACCAACTCCTTCCTGCCGATGTGGATGCGGGATGTCGAGTTGGCCGAGTATAAGTTGCTGGATTACTTCGACGCCCGCATCACCTCCGGCGACACCGGCTTTATGAAGCCGCACCCGGCGATCTACCAGCGAATGTTGGCGCTGCTGGATACGCCCGCGGAGCGAGCCGTCTTCGTCGGCGACCGGCCGGAAAACGACATTGCCGGCGCGAATCAGGCCGGGTTAATCAGCATATTAATGGCCCCGGCGCACCTCCAACGCGAACTGAACGGGGTCGAGCCGGATTACACGGTCGCCTCCCTCAGCGAGCTACTGCCCCTGCTGGAACTGTTGGAAATGGACGCGACGCATTTAACCGTTCCTCCCCGGCGCGAGCCGGCTGAAACCATTCGAGAATCACTATGAGCCAGAGACCAGGCCGGAATGACCCCTGCTACTGCGGCAGCGGAAAGAAATACAAGAAGTGTCACATGTCCATTGACCAGGCGACGGAACGCGAGCAACGCAGCTTGAAAGACGCCGCCAACTTCGTGCGCGAAGAGTTGTTCGAATACTCGCAGACTGAGGCCTTCGCGGAAGCGTTCGCCCAGGCGCTGCCAATCTTTTGGAACAACCTGTACGACGGGGACAATGCGGAGGAGATAGCGCAGAGCGAATTGCGCATCTTCTGCGACTGGTTTGCCTTTGACTACGAATTGCCGGACGGGTCGCGGGTCATCGAACGCTACATGGACGAACATGGGGAGAACCTGACGCCGGAACAGCGCTCCACATGGGAGAAGTGGCTGGAAGTCGGGCCGCTCTCCGGCTATGTGCTGGTCGGCTACGAGGGCCAGACGCTGCAGGTGCGCGAGTTCATGACCGGCGATAGTTACGATGTCTTCGAAGCCGCTGGGCGCAGCGCGATGAGCGAGGGAGACATCATCCTGGCCCATATTGCGCCCGTGTTGGACCACCTGGAGTTCACCACGGACGTGCCCTATATCCCCGCCGCCGAAGTGGACGATTTGCTCGCTAACATGACCGCTGCCCGGGAACAATTCCTGGAAAGCAACCCCGGCAGCGACCAGGCGGCATTTCTGCGCAAGAACAACTACTTGCTGGCCAAGCACGCCCTTGAGCAGGCCGAGAAGGTCGGCCGGCCGCCCGTTGCCCGCCTGGACCCGGCCCGGATAGACAGGATGCCGGCCCAAACCGTGCGCCGCTACGTGCGCCGCTAGCCGGCCGGGCATGAGCCGCCTGCTCGTCTTTCCCCAACGGCGGCCGCTGGCCGGCGCGATCACAGTACCCGGCGACAAATCCATCAGCCATCGCGCGGTCATGCTGGCGGGCATCGCCGAGGGCCTCAGCCACATTCAGGGTTGGCTGCCGGCGGGCGACACGCTCGCTACCCTGGCGGCGATGCGCGCCCTCGGCGTTCCCATCCGGCAAACAGAGTTGAGCGATCAGGCATGGGAACTGGAGATCGCCGGCCGGGGCCTGCGCGGCCTGCGCCCGCCGGGCGGCGAGCTGGACTGCCGCAACGCCGGCACCTGCATGCGTTTGCTCGCCGGGCTGTTGGCCGGGCAGTCATTCCCCACCATTCTGGATGGCAGCGAACAGCTTCGCCGGCGACCCATGCGCCGGATCGTCGCCCCGCTGCAGGGGATGGGGGCAGACATCCAGGCGACAGACGGCCGCGCTCCGTTGCGCATTGGGCCGGCGGCCCTGCGGGGGATCAGCTATGAGATGCCGGTCGCCAGCGCGCAGGTGAAGAGCGCAATTTTGCTGGCCGGCCTGTGTGCGCGCGGAACGACCCGCGTCCGGCAGCCCGGCCCGGCCCGCGACCACACCGAACGGATGCTGGCGGCTGCCGGCGTTGAGGTTACGCTCTCCGATGAGTGGGTTGCGCTGGTTCCGCCGGGGGAGAACGGCCCGCCGTTGCGTCCCTTGCACATGACCGTGCCGGGAGACTTCTCGTCCGCCGCCTTTCCGTTGGCGGCAGCGACAATCGTGCCCCACTCGCGGATTGAGATCGCCGGTGTAGGGCTGAACGAGACCCGCACCGGCTTGCTGGACTTGTTGGCGGCAATGGGCGCTCAGGCGGAAGTCGTGGAACGCAGCGAATCGGGCGGCGAGCCGGCCGGCCGGCTGCAGGCCGCGTTCGCTGAGTTACGCGCTGCGGAAGCCGGCGGCGCACTGGTCACGCGGACCATTGACGAATTCCCCGTCTGGGCGGTTGCGGCCAGTCAGGCAGCCGGGACCAGCGTTTTGCGCGACGCGCGCGAGCTGCGCGTGAAAGAGGTGGACCGCATCAGCGTGTTGGCCGGGGAACTGCGCCGGCTGGGCGTATCCATCATCGAGCAGGAAGATGGCTTCCTGGTCGAGGGGCCGGCGCGGTTGCGCGGCGGCGAGGTGGATAGTCACGGCGATCACCGGCTGGGAATGGCCCTGGCAATCGCCGGTCTGGTCGCGGCGGAGCCGGTCACCATTTGGGATGCCGGCTGCATTGCGGATAGCTTCCCCGGCTTCGTGGAGACCATGCGCCGGCTTGGGGCGGAAATGCGCTGGGAATAGTCCGGCGCTACAGCGCTTTCGCCAGATAGTACCGGGTGGCAGTGGGCGTGAAGCCGAGCCGGCGATACAGGCGGATGGCCCGCTCGTTATCCGCCCAGACGCCGAGACGCGCGCGGCGATGTCCGCGAGCGGCCAATTCATGCAGGCCGGCCAACAATAACCAGTAGCCCAACCCCTGCCCCTGATAATCCTTTGCCAACCCAAGCGGCTCTACCTCGCCTAATTCGTCGTCCACATAGCGCAACCAGGCAAAGCCTGCCGGCGCGTTGTTATAGGTCAAAAACCGCAGGTCGTCCGCGGCGTTGAGCTCCCGGCTTACCTCCCCATTGCTGAGATAGGGCTGGTACGAACGCTCTCCGGCAAAGGCCATCTCATACAGCCGGCGGAACTCGCTGATTGCCTGCAGGCGGGGATAGGTAGCCAACCCCACGCTCGCCGGCAAAGCCAGTTCGGGCAGGTCGCTTAGCCCTTCGCGAACCATTTCCCATTCGTCATGCTCGCGCTGAAAACCGGCCGCAAACAAAAAAAGAGCCGCGGGCGAGTCAAGGCCGGGAACTTCCCGCGACACCATACGCACCCCGGCATCCGCCAGAGTAGGTAGCAATCTCTCCAGCAGCATCATGCCATATCCCTGCCGGCGCATGTCCGGTTGGACGCAAATATGCAGTTCCAGGTACGCTTCCAGGCCCGGCCATGGGCGGGCGGAAGCGACGCCGAACATCTGCTCATCGCGGCAGACAACGATGGAATACTCGCTATGAGCAATATCCTGAAAAAGCTGGCTGGTACCCGGATACAGGTCAGCCAGGTCCAGCCAGTCTGCGCCTTCGAGGCGCCGGATGCTGATCCGCTCTCCTCCCAAAGGGTTGTCAGCCATCCCCAACTACAGGCTGCCGGTGGAGGGCCTGGTTGGTAGGTCGCGGAGACTCAGGAATGTCCGCTAAGTGGATGGTCAGGTCAGAACAATCCCAGCGCGCCCCGCAATTGCGGCAAATGACCTTGCATTGCTGCTCCGTCATCACATAGCCGCACCAATCGCACTTGAATTGCCGCTCTTGACCCATTTTGTCTCCAGGTTCGCTCTCAGTTACCCAGTTTACCGGCTGCCCTATTTACAGGTCAAGCGAAATGTAAACCAATTGACAGCCGGACTGTCAAGCAAGCGCCTTGCGCACTCCGGATAGCGCAATAAACTTGTCTGTTCGTCCCGTCGCCGGTCATTCCTTCAAGAAACCCAGCAGGTCTGGATGCGAAAGCTTGCTCTGCGAAGGAGTTTGGAATGACTTGCGGGGTTTCATGAATGCGCCGCTAGAATCGTTGAGTTGCAAAGGAGGTCAACTTACATGATTGTGGGCATGGATTTCGGTACGACCAACTCCGGCATGGCGCACTACGACGGCCGGGAGCTGCGCCTGCTGCCGCTTGAAGAATCGGCTGAGAACCCCAGAGTGTTGCGCACAGCGCTGTACATCACCAACGAGCAGGAGGTGAAGATCGGGCGGGAAGCCATTGACCAGTACTTCGCACACAACGTCGGCCGGCCGGTCCGGCTGCAGCGAGTATGGGTGGGCGAGATTGAGGTCATTGCCGAAGGGGTCTTTTACGTGCAAGACATCTACGTCTGGGCCGATGTCATGTCACCCGGTCGGCTATTTCTCTCCTTCAAGACCAACTTGCGTGACCACGAGTATGTGGGCACGGTCATCGGCCAGAGCTTCTTCCCCATCGAGTCAATGGTGACTCTGTACATGACCGTGGTCAAGAGACGGGCAGAGCGCATCCTGGGCCGGGAAGTGCGGGAGGTGGTATTGGGCCGGCCGGTACACTTCGCCTTTGACCCCGAGCATGACCGGCTGGCGCAGGAACGGCTGCTGCGCGGCGCGTTTGACGCCGGCTACGAGCGCGTCTATCTGGAGCATGAGCCAATCGCCGCCGCCTATGATTACGCTAACCGGCTGGAGGGCCGGCAGAACATCCTGGTCTTCGACTTCGGCGGCGGCACGCTGGATATCACCATCATGCGTATTGACGGGCCGCTGCGGGAAGTGCTGGCTACCGGTGGTGTGCCCGTCGCCGGCGATGTATTCGATCAGCGTCTGGTGCGGGCCAGGCTGCCCAGACATTTTGGAGAAGAGTCCACCTACGGGCCGCGCCATATGCCCTCGCCACGCTGGATCTACGATCTCTTTTCCAACTGGCAGACCATTCTGGAGCTGCAGTCGCCGCAAAACATCCAGTTGCTGCGCGAGATCGAACAGGGTTCCAGCCGGCCGGCGGAGATCCGGGGGCTGATCAGCCTGGTCTCCGGCAATTACGGCCTGCGCATGTTTGACGCCGCGGAACAGACCAAGCGAGATCTCTCGCAACGATTCGGCAGCATGCTCCGCCTGAAAGGGCCGGAGTTCAGCGTGCTGGAACTGGTCACCCGGCAGGAGTTTGAGCGCGTCATTCGCGGGGAAGTGCACGCCATTGAAAAGGAGTTGGATGAAACGTTGGCCGCCTCCGGCCTGAAAGCGGATGATTTGGACGCGGTGATTCGTACCGGCGGCTCAGCGCAGATCCCGGTCTTCCAGCAGATGTTGCAGCGCAAGTTTGGGTCGGAGAAGCTGCAGGCGCTGGACACCTTTAGCAGCGTCACCGCCGGGTTGAGCATCATCGCGCACGGCATCGCCGGCGGTGAAATTGAGCGCCGGGCTTATACGCGCGACGACCTGACCCGCCCGCCGGCTGACCGGCCCAAACACCCCCAGCCAGGAATGACGCCGGTAAATCTATCCTTGCTTCAGCGCCGCATCGCCGCCCAGGAGATGCAGGAAGCGCCGGCGGATACGCAGCTTGCCGCCCTGGTGCTCTTGACCGCGAACAACGAGCTGTTGCTGACCACCCTGCCCGCCGAGGCGCTGGATGGCCGGCAGCCGATTCCGTTGGCCGAACGGTTGAATTGCCCGGCCGGCATCCCCCCGCTGCTGGGTATGCTGGCCGCCGCGCCGGATGAGCGCTTGTTGTTGGTCACCTCCCACTATCGCTTCTTGTTGGTGACCGCCCGGCAGCTACTGGATGGCGAGGCCCTGGGCCTGACGGTGGCGGAGCAATATCACTTCCGCCGGAATGAGCAGATTTTCGCACTCGCCCGCTGGGACCAGCTCCGGCAGGCGCGCCGGCTGATCATTGCTACTTCCCTGGGATACGTGCGCAGCTTTCCCGCCAACGTGATGGTCAGCTCCATCGAAGCGCCGGCCCCCTGGTCGTTTGACAACCCCCTCCCCGGCTGGCCGCGCGCGATCATGGATGCGCAGGAAGGAGAGAGCGTCGTGATGGTGACGGATGCCGGGCGTGCGCTGCGCGTCTCGGCGGACGACATCCCCACCCGCGGGATACAGGCGCTGAACCGGGCTGAGGATGAACTCGTGGCCGGCTACTGCCTGGCGCGTGCCGGCGAGGAACTGTTGTTGGTAACGGCCGGAGGCTACGCGCGCCGGCTGCCGGTGGACGCCGTTCCCCTGCTGGCAAAGCCAAACAGCAAGGGGCCGGTGATCATCAGCCGCAAGCCGGTGTGCGGAATGGAGCGGGTCCGCCCGGGGTATCCGTTGTGGGTCGTTCAGGAGCGTGAACTGACGCCGGTTGACCCCGAAAATGTAGTCCTGGAGCGGGAATCAACCCGCAGTTACAAATTGCGGGAGCTGGGGCGCGGGGCCGAAGTGTTGTTCCTGTTCTCTCCGCAGTAGCCGGCCCTCTACTTCCATCGGTCGCCGGTTGCCGGCCGAACCATGCTATAATGTGACTCACTTATGGTCACACGCACGCCGTTGCGAGGTAAGTTGCCCAGCCAGTTTCTGGCCTTTTTGCCGGACGCGCAGCCGTTGCCGCTGGCCGAGTGCCTGGTAGCCTTCGCGAACGGGGATGGGGGGCTGATCGTGCTGGGGCTGGATGATGCCGGCCGGGTCGCTGATTCCATCTGGGAAGAAGAAGCGGAGGGAGCGCTGCGGGAGGCCGCCGCGATGTGCCGGCCGCCGGTGCAGAGCGAGTGGCGACCGGTGGAGACGGGGAGCGATACCCTGATTGGGATTTATGTGCCGCGCAGCGTTGACTTTCACACCCTCGACGACGGGCGAGCGCTCATCCGGCGCGGGCCGGTTAACGAGCCGCTGTCCGGCGAGGAGATCCAACATCTGGCCGCGGGCAAGAGCAGCGGCAGCTTTGAGACTGAGAGCGTGCCCGGGGCCGGTCGCAGCGATTTTGACAATGACGTGCTGGATGAATACCTGGCCAAGCGAGAGGCGCGGGGAGCGTCGCTGGTCGGCTCCATCGCCTCGCTGCTGTTTGAGATCGGGGCCGTGAATCACAAGCAGGAGCCGACGGTCTCCGGCATACTTCTGTTTGGCAAGAAGCCGCAGGCTTTCCTGCCCCAGAGCGGCATCGTCTTTGTCAAGTTTGCCGGGACGGAGCCGGCCGGCGAGGATGGCGGAGCCGGCTACGGGCGGCGCGACGAGCTGAACGGCCCGCTGGCCCGCATGGTGGAGCGCGCCTGGAACATCGTCTGGGAGGAGATGCGGGTCGGGGCGCGGGTGAGCCGGCTGGAGCGCGAGGAGTTGACCGACTATCCGCGCTTTGCCGTCCGTGAGGCGTTGATCAATGCCGTCGCCCATCGCGATTATCGCATCCGCGGCCAGCGCATCGAGATCCGCATGTACGCCGATCGCCTGGAGGTGTTCAGCCCCGGCGGCTTGCCGGGCTATATCACCCTGGACAACCTGGTGGAGGAGCACTATTCGCGCAACCCGCGCCTGGTCAATGGCCTCTTTCAGTGGGGCTATATCGAGGAGCTGGGGCTGGGTATTGACCGCATGATCGCCGACATGGTGCATGCCGGGCAGCCGCCGCCGCGCTTCCGGGCCACGCCCTACTCCTTCATGGTGACTCTGGTCAAGGCGCAAGAGAAAGCGCCGGCCCCGACCCTGATCGCGGCCAGCGAAAACATGAGCACGGCGGAGCGACAGCAACTGGCGCTGGATTACGTGCGCGAGCACGGCAGCATCTCCAACAGCGAATATCGCCGGCTCTGCCCGGGTGTCTCCACTGAGACCCTGCGCCGGGACCTGGCCGGCATGGTAGAAAAGCGCCTCTTGCTCAAGATTGGCTCCAAAAAGGGCACGCACTATATCATGAAGTGATAGCCGCCCGCCGCCGGGGAAAGGCGCGGTTATCCCACATTTATCCCACATGGGTGTGGGATAAATGTGGGAAAGCGTCGGGGAGCCTCCGGCGTATAATAGCAATAGATGAACTTCACCGCCCCGCTCGCCCTATTGCTCCTGCTGGCGCTGCCCTATTTTATCTGGTTGGGCCGGCCACGCGCGGGCGCGTTGTATCGCCGGCGAGATTGGATCAGCCTCGGGTTGCGGTTGCTGATCATGATCCTGCTGGCGTTGAGTCTGGCCGGCTCGCAGATCGTGCGGGCGGCGGACGAGTTGGCGGTGATCTTCCTCATAGACGCCTCCGACTCAGTCAGCCCGGCCCAAAAGGAGGAGGCGGAAGCCTTCGTGCGGGAAGCCATTGAAAGCATGGGGCCGAACGACCAGGCCGGCGTCATCCTCTTCGGGGCCAACGCGCTGGTCGAGCGCCCGCTGAGCGGCCTGGCGGAGTTGGCCCCGGTACGTTCCGTCCCCCAGACGTTGCACACCGACCTGGCGGAAGCCATCCGGCTGGGTATGGCGCTCTTCCCGGCAGGCAGCGCGCGGCGGATCGTAATTCTCAGCGACGGCGCGGCTACCCTGGGAAACACGCTGGAAGCGGCGCAACTGGCCGCCGGCTCCGGCATCGAGGTGAGCGTCGTGCCGTTGACCCGGCCCGGCGCGCCGGCGGAGGCCTGGGTAGCCGCTGTTGACGCTCCGACCCGGGTCAGCGAAGGGGAGACGATCACCGTGCAGGTAACGGCCGAAAGCACGGTGGATATGCCGGCGACCCTGCGGGTGATCGCCGGGGGGCAAGTGATTTACAACGAAGAGGTGCAGTTGCGGGCCGGGGTGAACAACTTTCCCATCCGGCTGCAGGCGACGGCGCAGGAGTTCATCCGCTACACGGTGGAGCTATCCCCAGCGCAGGACGGCTTTTATCAGAACAACCAGCTGGCCGCCTACACGGAAGTCGTGGGGCCGCCGCGCGTCTTAATCGTCGCCGATGACGGCGGCGTGGACGAGAGCGGCGCGCCGCTGCCGGACGAGTCGCCCGCGCTGCGACTGGCGCTGGAAGGGGCCGGCCTGGAGGTGGATCGGATCACGCCCGCCGACCTGCCCACCACATTGCCCCAGTTGAGCAATTACGCCAGCATCGTCCTGGTAAACGTCAACGCCAAGAACCTTTCGCCGCGCAAGATGGAGGCGCTGCAGAGCTACGTGCGCGATCTTGGCGGCGGCCTGGTTGCAGTCGGCGGGCCGCAGAGTTACGGCATGGGCGGCTATTACAAGACGCCCCTGGAGGCGATCCTGCCCGTGGATATGCAGATCAAGGATCAGGAGCGCTTCCCCTCGGTGAGCATCGTGATTGTGATCGATCGCTCCGGCAGCATGACCCTGGAAGAAAACGGGCTGACCAAGATCCAGTTGGCCGATGAAGCGGCGGTGCGGGTGGTGGAACTGCTCAACGACTTCGACGAGATCACCGTCATTCCGGTGGACACGCAGCCGGACGATGTCATCGGGCCGGTGCTTGCAGAAGATAAGGAGGCAATCATCGCCGAGATCCGCACCATCGGGGCCGGCGGCGGAGGGATCAACGTGCGCACCGGCCTGCAGGCGGCGGCGGATGCGCTGGCCTCCAGCACCAACCAGATCCGGCACATCATCGTGCTGGCGGATGGCGCTGATTCCAACGAGCAGGAAGGGGTGCCGGAGTTGATTGACGCCCTGACCAGCCAGGATGTGACCGTGACCATGGTCTCCATCGGGCAGGGCAAGGACGTGGAATGGCTGCGCGCCATGGCTGAACGGGGCAACGGCCGCTTCCACTTGACTGAAGAAGCCGCCAACCTGCCGCAGATCTTCACACAGGAGACGACCTCCATCCAGCGCAGTTATCTGGTGGAGGAGCGCTTCTTTCCCGCATTGGCCGGCAACAGCCCGATCCTGTCCGGCATTCGCGCCGTGCCGCCGTTATACGGCTACGTCGGGACCAGCGCGAAAGGGACGGCGCAAGTGATCCTGGAGACGCATTTGGGCGATCCATTGCTGGCTGCCTGGCAATACGGCCTGGGACGTACCGTGGCCTGGACTTCAGACGCCACCGGGCGTTGGGGGAGCGAATGGGTGCCTTGGGCCGGCTTCTCTACCTTCTGGGCGCAGGCAGTGCGCTGGACGATCACCCAGGGGCGGGACAGCCAGATCGAAACCATTGTGGAGCTGGAAGGGGAGACGGCGCGGCTGACGGTAGACGCGCGGGACAGCAACAACCAGTTCCTGAACGACCTGATTATGGAGGCCAATGTCGTCGCGCCGGACGGAGAGGTCATGCCGGTCGCCCTGGAGCAGGTAGCGCCGGGGCGCTATTCAGCCACGTTTGAGCCGGCGCAGGAAGGCGCTTACCTGGTGCGCGTCTCCGGGGCCGGCGAAGGCGAAAGTGACGCGGTGGTCGCCCAGACAACCGGCTGGGTGCTGGGCTATTCGCCGGAGTACCGGCAATTCGAAGCCGACCCGGCGTTGCTGGCAAGCGTGGCCGAGTTGACCGGCGGCCAGGATGTCAGCGGAGATATCGGGGCCATCTTCGCGCACAATTTGCCCAGCGAAGCCGTGACCCGCCCGATCTGGCAATGGCTGACGCTCATCGCCGTCTTGCTGTTGCCGGTTGACATTGCCCTGCGCCGGCTGGCGATCAGCCGGCGGGATAGGGAGCGCGCCTGGGCGGCTACCTTCGGGCGACTGCGCCGGCCGGCGCAGGCGGCAGCCATGGCCGAGCAGCAAGAGCAAGTATCGAGGCTGTTTGAAGCCAAGCGCCGGGCCAGCGTGGGCCGGGCGGAGAGTGAGTCGGGGGCAGCGCACACGGCCGACCCGGCGCAGCCGCCCATCGTCGGAGCCTCTCCGCCGGAAGGCAAGCCTGCTGCACCGGCCGCCCCGTCCCCTCCGGCTTCGACGGATGCTGGCAGCGGTTCGCTGGCCTCACGGCTGATTGAACGCCGCCGCCGGCAGCAAGATGGCGGGGATGAGCACTGACGCCAATGGTTAAGAGTTCATCAACCGATGGCGTCAGCGCCGTGAGACCTGGCTAAGCTTTCTCCGGATGACCTGTTCCGGCGATCGGCCTATAGTTCCTTCGCTTTGCTCGCTATCTGAGCCAGCACCGCTGCACGGAACTCGGCCAAAGGCATTGCGCCGCGATCCTCATTGTCTCGCGTGCGCACCGCCACCGCCCGTTGTTCTACCTCGCGGTCGCCAATAACCAGCATGTAGGGCGCCTTCTGCAGTTGGGCGTTGCGGATTTTGGCGTTCATGCGGTTGTTGCTGTCATCCACCTCAACGCGCACGCCGGCGGCGCGCAATTCTGCCGCCGCCTGGTTGGCATAGGCCACGTGCCGGTCCGTGATCGGCACCATCACCACCTGCACCGGCGCCAGCCACAGCGGGAATGCACCATTGAAGTGCTCGATCAGAATCCCCACGAAGCGCTCCAGACTGCCGAACGGCGCGCGATGGATCATCACCGGACGATGCTTCTGCCCGTCGTCGCCCGTGTATTCCAGACCGAATCGTTCCGGCAGCAGGAAGTCCACCTGCACCGTGCCCAACTGCCATTCGCGCTTGAGCACGTCGCGGAAGATGAAGTCCAGCTTCGGCCCATAAAAGGCGGCCTCGCCTTCCTCGATCACATAGTTCAACCCGAGCTGATCGGCGGCGGAGCGGATGGCGGCGATGCCTTTGGCCCACATTTCCGCCGTGCCGGCGTATTTGTCGCTGTCCGGATCATTCGTACCCAACCGGGCGCGGAAGTCCGAAAAGCCCATCGCGCCGAAGACGTACTGGATCAACTCGACGACGCGGATGAATTCCGCTTCCAGTTGTTCCGGCGTTACGAAGAGATGCGAATCGTCAATCGTGAAGCCGCGCACGCGCGTCAGGCCGGACAACTCGCCGCTCTGCTCGTAGCGATAGACCGTGCCGAATTCCGCCAGCCGGTACGGCAGGTCGCGATAGCTGCGGGGCTCGCTCCTGTAGATCTCGATGTGGTGCGGGCAATTCATCGGCTTGAGCAAAAACATCTCGCCGTCAATGTCCAGCGGCGTGTACTGGCTATCCTTGTAGTAAGGATAATGCCCGCTCGTGATGTAAAGGTCGAGCTTGGCGATGTGCGGCGTGATCACCGGCAGGTAGCCGCGCTCCAATTGCGCCTGGCGCAGGAACTGCTCCAACGTTTCGCGCAACACCGCGCCTTTGGGCAGCCAGAGCGGCAGGCCGGAGCCGACCAGCGGCGAGATGTGGAACAGGCCCAGCTCTTTGCCCAGCCGGCGATGGTCGCGCGCTTTCGCCTCTTCCAACCGCTGCAGGTAGGCCTCCAGCTCTGCGCGATTAGGCCAGGCCGTGCCGTAGATGCGCTGCAACTGGGGCC
>CAYVQP010000004.1:0-9210 GCA_964452775.1 uncultured Ardenticatenaceae bacterium
TTTGCCGCAATCGCAACGGCGGCCAGAATGTGCGCGCGATTTGCGCGTTGCCGGCCATCACCGGCCAATATGGCGTTCGCGGCGCTGGGTTGGCGTACAGCACCAGCGGCTACCTGCAGTGGGATCGTGAAGCGGTCGGCCGTCCGGCAGATTCGCCGGCGCCGGGCCGGACGATCAACATGAACCGTCTGGGAGCGGCCTTGCTGGGCGAGGCGCAGGACCCGCCGGTGAAGGCGCTGTACGTCTTTGGTGCAAATCCGGCGGCGATCAACCCCAACGCGGGCAAAGTCGTGGCCGGGCTGCTGCGCGAGGATCTTTTCACGGTGGTGCACGAACTATTCATGACCGACACCGCCGAATATGCGGACATTGTGCTGCCGGCGACCTCACAATTGGAGCACACCGACCTGCACAAGGGGTATGGACACACGCACCTGGCCTACAACCGGCAGGCCATCGCGCCCCTGGGAGAGGCGAAGAGCAACTGGGACGTTATGCGCTTGCTGGCCGGGGCGCTGGGCTTCGATGATCCCTGGCTACAGCAGGATGCTGACCAGATTGTTGCGGAAGTGCTGACCGCCACCGCCCGGCGCAACCCCGCTCTACAAGGAATTACGCTGGAGATGTTACAGGCTGATGGGGCAGTTCCACTGCGATTGGTTGACGATGTCCCATTTGCCGGGGCGGAGTTCCCCACGCCCAGCGGCCGTGTCGAGTTGTATTCGCAGGCAATGGCCGACATGGGGCTGGACCCGCTGCCGGCCTGGCAAGGAGCCGGCGATGACGGCGATGTGGCTGGCGATGGACGCTTCAGGCCGGAAATGTCGCTGGAGCTGATCAGTCCGGCCGGCCATTACTTTGTCACCAGCAGCCTCGCCAATCTGCCGGGACTGCTGAAGCGGGAAGGTGCGCCGGCAATCGAGATTCACCCGCTGGATGCGGCCTCGCGCCGGATAGCGCATGGGGATGTGGTGCGGGTCGAGAATGGCCGCGGCTGGTGCGAAATGCGCGCCGTGGTTACCGACAGCGTGCGCCCCGGCGTGGCCGCTGCGCCGAAAGGTCATTGGAGCAAGCATCATGGCGGCCGCAATATCAACTGGACGACGTCGGACGAGCTGGGCGACATGGCCGGGCAGAGCACATTTCACAGTAACAGGGTCTGGATAAGCCCGGTATGGCGCGCCCAAGAGGACGCGCCATTGCCGGCGCGACACCTCCAGTATGCCGGCGCTGAACTACGCGACCAGTAGAAACTGTGCTATCATTCGGCTGTATTTTGGCGCGGAAGAGGGCTAATCAGTATGGAATTCACACCACCGGCAATTGATTTCAGCGCAATTGCGCCGCTGCTCATCGTCATTACCTGGGGCATGGCGCTGATGATCGTTGACCTGATCTTGCCGCCGACCGGCAAGCGCTGGATCGGCTGGTTGTGCTTTCTCGGTTACGCCGTGGCGTTGGGGGCGACGATCGCGCTCTGGGGAACTGACACCGGAGTATTCACCCCGGCGGGCGGCGAGCCGATGTTGCTGGTGGACAATTACAGCAACTTCCTCAACATCCTCTTCCTGTTGACCGGCGCCCTGACCGTGCTCTTTTCGCTGCATTACCTGGTGAAGGCCGGGTTGGATCGAGCCGAGTACTACTACCTGATGATGTTCTCGATCAGCGGCATGATGTTGATGGGCATGGCCAACGACCTGATAGTGGTCTTCCTTGCCCTGGAATTGCTCTCCATCCCGCTCTATATTTTGGCCGGCTTTGCCCGCCCGCGGGTTAATTCGGAAGAGTCGGCCATGAAGTACTTCCTGCTGGGCGCGTTTGCCTCCGGCTTTCTGGTCTTCGGCGTGGCCCTCATCTATGGGGCCAGCGGCTCCACCTCTTTGCCGGTTGTGATGGCCAGCATCGGCAGCGCGGGGGTATTGGGCGCGATGGGGGCGGCGTTGCTGCTGGTTGGGCTGGGCTTCAAGGTGGCGGCGGCTCCCTTCCACATGTGGACGCCGGACGTCTATGAAGGCGCTCCGACGACGGTCACCGGCTTCATGTCCGTGGGCGCCAAGGTGGCCGGCTTTGCCGCCATGATCCGCATCCTGGTCTCGGCCATCCCGGAGCTGAACGATGCCTGGGTTCCGGCGCTGGCGGTCATCTCCGGCCTGACCCTGATCGTCGGCAACGTGGTGGCCCTGCGGCAACAGAACATCAAGCGCATGCTGGGTTATTCCAGCATTGCGCACGCCGGCTACATTATGATGGCCCTGGCCGCCACCGCAGAAAGCGATACCGCGGTCAGCGCGGCCCTCTTCTACATGCTGGCCTATTTGTTCAGCAATCTGGGAGCCTTCGCGGTCGTGATTGCCGTCGAGCGTCAGGAAGGCGAAGGGGTCATGCTGGACGACTACAAGGGGTTGGCCCGGCGCAGTCCGTTGCTGGCGCTGGCCATGGCCTACTTCATGCTCTCGCTCACCGGCGTGCCGCCGACCGGCGGCTTCACCGGTAAGTTCTTGATTTTCCAATCAACGGTGGACGCCGGGCTGCTGTGGCTGACCATTGTCGGCGTGATCACCAGCGTCATTTCCGGCTACTTTTACCTGCGGGTGGTCTACTACTCCTATATGTACGAGGGCGAAGGGGAAGTCACCTCCAGGCCGTCGCTGAACGCGGTCATCGCCATCGCCGCGTTTGCCACGCTCTGGTTAGGAATATTGCCCGGCTACTGGTATGGCGTGGCCCAGGACGCCGTAGTGAGCGCCGCGCGCCTGTTGATGGGCGGTTGAGCCATCCTCGACGAGTTCTATAGCAGTCGAGGCTGTTGGGGTGGGGCCAGCGGCTCGGTGGGTAAGCCGGCGATCTCTTTGAACGTCTGGCAGGTGGCGGGCGCAAAGCCGGCGTAATCGTTATTGAAGAAGCCGAAAACCTCTCGGATGCCGTCCCCCGTGCGCGCCCTGATGTCCGCATACCACTCCTGCAGGCGATCGCTGCGATCCACCCGCTCGCGGTCGTGGCGATCATAAACCCCGTGCTGACCTATCCAGCGAATGTAGACGAAGTCAGTGGTCACGTAGACGCGCTGTGGTAGATAGTGGTATTCGGTGGATACCCAGCAAATGTTGTGCGCCTGTAGCAATTCCCCGGTTTCGCGTGCGTGCCAGGAGGGATGGCGAAACTCAACGGCGAAGCGAATGTCCGCCGGCAGCTCGGCCAGAAAGGCAGCCAGGATGTCAATTTCTCCCCGCGAAAAGTCCGGCGGCAATTGTATGAGGGCCGGCCCGAGCCGGTCGCCGAAGAGTCGGATAGCGCTCAAAAACTCCGCGGTGAGTTCAGAGACGCCGGTCAGCCCGCCCTCATGGGTAATCTGGCGCGGCATTTTGGGGCTGAACGTGAAGCCGGGCGGGACCATGTCCGCCCAGCGGCGCACCGTGTCAGACCGGGGCGAGCCGTAAAAGGTGGTGTCTAACTCGACGGCGTTGAAGACTTCGCTGTAACGGCTGAGGTAGTCACGAGAGGGCATGCCGGCAGGGTAGAAGACGCCTTCCCAATCCTTGTAACCGTATCCCATGGTGCCCAGATGCCAGGCCGGTTCGCTCATTGATTTCGCTCGGCGCACTGCTTTACGGCTACAATTGTCCGTCGCGATTCTGATTCCGCCGTTGACCACCGCCAGAAAAGTCGAGGTGTAGAGTGAGTTGGGTTTACCTTGTCCTGGCCATCATGTTTGAGGTAGCCGGTACGCTCAGCCTGAAGTTGTCAGAGGGCTTCTCGCGTCCCGTGCCGTCCGTGGCCATGTTTGTGCTGTATGCGTTGTCGTTCACATCGCTGTCCTTCGCGCTGAAGGAGCTGGAAGTAGGGATCGTTTATGCCATCTGGGCCGGTGTGGGCACGGCAGCCATCACGTTGATTGGCGTCTGGTGGTTCCAGGAAAGCCTGACGCCATTAAAAGTCATCTCGATTGCGCTGATCATAGCCGGCGTTGTGGGGCTGAACCTGGCCGGCAGTTCAGGTTCGTAGCCGGCATATCAGGCGGTGCGGGTGGCCTCTTTCGTCGGGCCGACGGTCAGGAAGTCCTGCGCGAAGCGGTTGCTATACTGGGCCAGCAGTGTCTGCACCCGCTCATGGCTTGGCGAGGCCACAACCAGGCCGGCGTGATACGGTTTGTGAATACGCCAGACAACTTCCGGGTCGTTGTAGGCGGACATATTCGGCCATTCCTGGCGAGAAAGGCAGATGAGGATGCCGGCGTAATCATCGCGCACGGTAGGCAACACGTATGGCCGGCCCTGCATGTACGCCACCTCGATGCGCGCCCATTCGCGCCACAGGTTAAGGCCGGAAGAGGCGGCGATCATGTTCGCCAGGTTCGCGCCGCCCACGCGGGCCGCTGTCTCCAGGAAGTAGAAATGGCCGTCCTCGCCGCGAATGTATTCCGTGTGCGTCGCCCCGCGCACAAAGCCGGTAGCGGCGATCAGTTGCCGGTTCAGCTCATAAAGTTGGTGCGTTTCGTCGCTGTCGAAGGGTAAGGTGGCGGAGATGAATACACCTCCTTGATGGGAGACGTTCAAAGGTGGGCGCCCATACTTGTGTGCGCGCATGAAGACAATCTCGCGCTCGTCAATCAAAGCGTCAACGTGGTAGACATCGCCGGAGACAAATTGCTCCAGCAAGTAATATGATTGCCGGTCGCCGAGATCGTGAATATGCTGCCACGCTTCCTGCTTAGAATGGGCTTTCATGATACCCACCGCCCCGGCCTCAAAGCGGGGTTTCAACACCCAGGGCGGCGGCACGCGCTCCATGTAGCGGTTCAGGCGATCATAATTGAGCACGTGTACGAATGCCGGCACGCGCAGGCCGGCTTCCTCCGCTTTCATGCGCATCGAAAGCTTATCCCGAAAGAACCGGGCGGTAGTACTGCCCATTCCCGGCAGACGCAAATGCTCGCGCAAGTCGGAGGCCAACCGAACGTCATAGTCGTCCAGAGCTACGATGCGATCGATGATCTGAGTACGGGCCAGGTAGCTCACGCCCAAAAGCACATCCTCATGGCGGGCCAGGTCCGGCATGTAAAAGACTTCGTCAATGGCGGTCCATGGCCAGGCTTCGCCGCGGAACTGCTCCTCGGTGATCAGGATCACGCGACAGCCTTCTTCTTTGCAATCTTCCAGAAAGGCCTCGCCCTTAAAGCCGCTGGCAATGCAGAGGATGGTGTTGGCTGAATTGGTCATACTGCCCTCGCGAATGTTGGTCTGTTGCTTGCCGGGCGCCATGTGACGTGACCGGTCACCGGCTATTTTATCCTGCGTTGGCCGGTTACGAAAACGCAAATAGAATCTGATTTGCGCCGGCAGCGCGCCTGATCGCAGATTTATAGGAGCAATCATGCCCACAACTCGCCTGACCAGCTTCATTGAGGTATCGCCGGAGTCGCACTTTCCCATACAGAATCTGCCTTACGGCGTTTTCAGCCGGCTGCAGGGCGACAGGCCGCGTGTCGGAGCGCGCATCGGCGACTACGTGCTCGATCTGAGCATTCTGGAGGCTGCCGGCTACTTCTCCGGTCCCCATCTTGGCGGCTACAGCGACACCTTCGATCGGCCGGCGCTGAATCGCTTCATGTCCCTGGGGCGCCCGGCCTGGAGTGAGGCGAGACAGGTCATCCAGCAGCTTCTTTCGGCCGGCAATCCGGCGTTGCGAGACGACCCCGGGCTGCGCCGCCGGGCATTGATTGATATCCAGGACGTGCAATTATTCCTGCCGGCGCAGATCGGCGACTACACCGATTTCTATTCCTCGCGCCAGCACGCGACCAATGTCGGGATCATGTTCCGCGATCCGGAGAACGCCCTGCTGCCGAACTGGCTGCACCTGCCGGTCGCCTATCACGGGCGGGCCAGCTCGGTTGTGCTCAGCGGAACGGAAGTTCGCCGGCCACGCGGACAGGTGATGCCGCCGGGCGCGCCGGCGCCCGTCTTCAGGCCCAGCCGGGAGCTTGACTTCGAGCTGGAGATGGGTTTTTTTGTGGGACCGGGGAATGAGCTGGGCGCGCCAATCGCGATAGGCGATGCCGGCGAACATATCTTCGGCCTGGTCCTGGTTAGCGACTGGAGCGCCCGCGACATTCAAAGGTGGGAATACCGGCCGTTGGGGCCATTCCTGGCGAAAAACTTCGCTACCACTATCTCGCCCTGGGTGGTGCCGCTGGAGGCGCTGGAGCCGTTTCGTTGTCCGGGGCCGGAGCAGTCGCCTGAGCCGTTGCCCTATCTGCGCGGAGATGGGCCGGCGAACTATGACATTCAGCTGGAAGTGAGCCTGCAATCGGCAATGATGAGCGCACCGGCGACCATCTGCCGCACCAACTTTAGCGAGCTATACTGGAGCATGCCGCAGCAACTGGCGCACCATACCATCACCGGCTGCAATCTGCGGCCGGGCGACCTGCTGGCCTCCGGCACGATTAGCGGCCCGACGCCGGGTACATATGGCTCGCTGTTGGAGTTGGCCTGGGGCGGCGAGCGACCCATCGAGCTGCCGAGTGGCGAATTGCGCCGGTTCTTGGAGGACGGCGACCGGCTGACGTTGACCGGCTGGTGCCAGGGTGACGGCTATCGGGTGGGCTTTGGGGAGGCGACGGGCCGGATATTGCCGACGCACAGCGATCCGGTATGAGCAAGCATCCGCAGAAAACAAAAATGCCGCCCTGGTTCGGAGCGGCATCTTCGCCGGTGAGGACTTAACGGACGATTTCGACGGGCTCGCCCAGCCCGCTCACCCTCAGCTGATAGCTTCCTCGCGGCTCAAAGGTGAGCCATTCCTCCTCGCTGAACTCCATCGTATAGCGCTCGCCCTCACTGTCCACAAAGACGATCACATATCTTTCGGTGCGCGGCCCCTCTCGCTCATTGGCGGCCAGCGCGAGGGCAGGCCAGAGTGGGGCCTGGTCGTTGCCGGCGGCGCGCTCGGTGCGCTGCGTCACCCACTTGTCTATTTCATAGGTGTAGAAGGTGTCATAGACGGGCACCTGCTCGTAGACCGGCTCCTCATACTGTTCGGTACGATAGCGGGTTTCGTACACCGGCTCGGTGCACTCGACATCCTCAAAGAAGCCGTTGCCCAGATCGCGCTGCCCGCACACATAGGTTCGTTCGCCCACCTGCACCTGCTCGGACACCTGCCGCTCGGCGGGCACGTAGCCGCGGAGCACCTGCTCATAGCTGCGGATCTCCTGGCGCTCGCTCAACATGCGCCCGCCGGCGGGGATGTCCCAGTTTTCCTCGGTGACGGTCTGAAAGGCCTCAACGGCGATTGTTCGCTCCCAACTCATTTCGGCGACGGTGACGTTCTTCTCGGTGTTGCGGAAGATGAGAAACGCGCCGCACGCGCAGGCCAACAACACCAGCAGCGCCAACCCACCCACAATTGGCAACCAGGCCGGCTGCTTCTTCTTGCCCGGCGTGGCCGGCTGCGGGGCTGGCTCTGGGGCCATGTCGCCGCTGCTCGGCGCTTCTCCTGCCTCATAGGTCTTGATCGTCTGTTCCGGGCTGGTGGACTCGCGGGCTGCGCCGCAATGATGGCAGACGATCTCGCCCTGGGGATTGCTGGAGCCGCAGTACTCGCAGATCCAGTCAGCGCCGCTGCGCGCCTCCTTCACCAGCGCCGCTTCCTTGACCTCGGCCGCGTCTTGTTCCTTGGGCAGGTAGAACTTGGTGCCTTCCGGCCGCGACCGGGCGCAATTTGGGCACACCTTTTCGCGACCTGGAATGCCCGTAGTGCCGCAATACCGGCAGTCCCAACGCCCTTCACGGATTGCCGCCATCCTAACCTCTCCTTTCAGATGAACATCAAAGCCGGCCGGCTTTGACGCGCAATAGGCGCTATTCTTCGACCTGGCCGGTCACAAAACGACGCGCTGTTTCTGCCAGAATGGCAGCGCCCTTGGGCATTACGCTTTCGTCAATATCAAAGATGCTGGTGTGATGATTGCGCAGCACGCCGTCAGGGGTCGCCGCGCCCAACATGAACATGGCGCCTTTCGCCGCCTGGGTCATGTAGGCGAAATCTTCCGCACCCATGCCGAAATGTTCTCGCACGATCGCGTCCTCGCCTATCAAATCCGCCGTCGCCCGGCGCAGCCATTCGTTAACCTCGGCGCTGTTGTTCATCGCCGGGTAACCCGGATGGATCCGGCACCCGCCGGAGCCGCCCATCACCTCGGCTACCTTGAAACAGCGTTCTATCTCCAGCCATAGTTTCTGGCGGATATCCGGGTCGAGCGAGCGGATAGTGCCCTGAATGCGGACCTCATTGGGGATCACGTTGGATGCGGCCCCGGCATGTACTTGCCCCAGGCTCACTACCACGGGCTGCAACGGGTTAATGTTCCGCGAGGGGATGGCGTATAAGGCGCTCAAAATCTGGCTGAGAATGAAAATCGGATCGCTGCCCAGGTGCGGATAAGCGCCGTGACCGCCGTCCCCGCGAATCCAGCCGTCAAAAGAATCTACGGCTGCCAGACTGAAACCGTCGCTGAAGCGACATTCGCCGGCCGGCTTGTCCGACGAGACGTGCAGGGCAATAACGGCGTCAATTCCTTGTAATGCTCCGTCCTGTATCATCGCCGTGGCCCCACTGATGCCGTTCTCGTCGAAGCTCTCTTCTGACGGTTGGAAGAGCAGGCGCACGGTGCCTTGCCAGTTGTCCTGCTCATAGCTCTGCCGGAGCAGGTGCGCGGCCCCCAGTAAGATGGCGGTATGGGCATCGTGTCCACAGGCGTGCATGATGCCCGGATTCTGGGAGACATATGGCTGCCGGCTGTCTTCGATGATCGGCAGCGCGTCCATGTCGGCGCGGATGGCGATTGTCGGACCGCTGCCGCTGCCCAACTCGGCTACCACGCCGGTCCGGCCGACGCCGGTGTGGATGGTGTAACCGCCGATCTCGCGCAGCGTGTCCGCAACCAGCGCCGCCGTGCGAAACTCCCGGAAACCCAGTTCGGGGTGCCGGTGAATGTCCTGCCGCAGGTTGCTGAGTTCACCGGCCAGCAAATTCGCCTGTTCAATCATCTCTGTCCCTCTCTTGTAAGTCGAGATTATATCTCGACGCCGATTTGAAAAATCGGGTTACGGATATGGTGTAGGTCGAGATTATATCTCGACGCCGATTTGAAAAATCGGGTTACGATTACGCTGTAAGTCGAGATTGCATCTCGACGCCGATTTG
>CAYVQP010000004.1:9310-29062 GCA_964452775.1 uncultured Ardenticatenaceae bacterium
TACGCTGTAAGTCGAGATTGCATCTCGACGCCGATTTGGAAAATCGGGTTACGAATACGCTGTAAGTCGAGATTGCATCTCGACGCCAAATTGGAAAATCGGGTTACGTTGTGGCGTGCGCTGCGGTCCATGAAAACCCTCTAAAGCAACGGAGGTTACCCTTCCTATCCGGAAGTATAGGGAGGCTTGGCGTTGGTAGCAAGGCATTGTTCGGCCCCGTTGCTCTGACCACTCTGGCTATCCGATGGGATTATGCTAGAATAACTCAACAGGTTCAGCGTCCCGTTGAGCCTGAATCGCGCTTCTATTGTGCTGTTTTTGTATCGTGTAGGAGGAATAGGAATGGCAGCAATGACTGCACCCCAAAAGGGATATTGGCCGTGGTGGCTGATTCTCTTGAACGGCATCGCCGCTATTATCATTGGGCTTCTTTTGTTGGCCTCACCGAAGGAGACCGTGGTGCTGCTGATGCGACTGCTTGGTCTCTACTGGATTATCAGCGGCCTTTTTGGGATTGTGAGCATCTTTGTGGATAGCACCGCCTGGGGATGGAGACTCTTTATCGGTATTCTCGGTATCTTCGCCGGCTGGGTCGTGCTCGACAATCCATTGTGGAGCGCTGTGCTGGTGCCGACAACGTTCGTCTGGCTGCTCGGCCTGCAGGGTATCATCATCGGTATTATCTCCCTGATTGAGGCCTTTCGCGGGGCTGGCTGGGGCGCAGGCATCCTGGGCGCGATTAGCATCATCCTGGGCGCGGTGTTGCTTGGCAATGCCTTCAGCGCACCCGTAGTGACTGCCATGATTGTCGCCTGGGTAGGCGGCATATTCGCCATTGTCGGCGGCATCGCGGCGATCATCATGTCCTTCCGCGTACGGAAAGCAAGCTAACCACTGGGACGTTGCTTGTGAGTGCAGGCCGGCTCTTAGCCGGCCTTTTTTATTCCCGGCCGAGCCGTTTCTTGATCGCCCGGAAGATGAGGTCGCTTAGCGGGAAGTGGAATAGCGGCTCTTTGGTCCAGAACTCCCCCAACTTCCGGTTCCCCGTCTCCTCCTCGTAGTTGGCGGCCTGCAGAAAAAGCTCAAGGCGATCCGCATCATGCAACAACTTCGCCTCCGGCGTCTCAGCGGCTTCCAGCTCCTCCCATAGGGCCATCAGCGTTGCGGCTGCAGGGGTTGAGCCGAGGACCTCGGTCATCGCGTGTCGTTCCGCTTCCGTCTTTATGCCGGCCGGCAGGTAGCTCCAGGCAGGACTGGGAATATCGCTGGTCAGCGCCTCCGGCAAGTCGTGCAACACGGCCATGGCCAGCAGCTTGCCCGCGTCAATCGGCACGGCGACCAACTGCGAGAGAACAAGGGCCGTAAAGGCGACCCCGTAGCTATGCGCCGCCACACTTTCCGGCTGCGGGATGCCGCGCTGCGCCCAGCCGGTGCGTGCGGTGCGCTTCAGCTGGTTGCCGTGCTGCAGCAGGACCAGGATGGCTGCGAGTTCTGCCTCACTTTGCATCGCCATTACAGAGCAGCGGTTTGCGTCAGGCGCAGATCGTAGGTAGTGCCCAGTTGTTCGTGAAGGCTGCAGGCGCGGTCCAGTCGCAACTTCCTTTCCGCGGGATCCGGGCTGTAACGTCCGAGGCGATATTCCAGCAGCGCTTCGTCATAGGGTATCCCATATTGCTGGGCAATTTCCAGGCCGCGGCGCCACTTGCGACGGGCAGGTTGTTCCTTCCCGCGCAACCAATCATACATACCCTGCCAGAGAAGCCAGCGTGGTTGTAGGACGACAAAGACGCGCGCGAAGCCGGCCAGGGTGGCGCAAAAGCGGCGAGCTGCCTGTTGCTGTTCAGCGGAGAAGCCTGCGCCGGCTGTGTCCCACAATTCCAGATAATATTCGGTCAGCGCGGCGATGCCGTCGCCGGCGAGCGGCTGGCTTGCTGAGGCGACGTGATCATGCAGAGCGATCGCTTGCGCTGCGGTTTGGCGGGCGCTCTCGAGATCTCCCTCGCGCCAACGAACGAGCGCCCGGATACTCAGCTCCCGAAAACGGGCCAGATAATCCACCTGTTCCGCCTGACGCTCGCGCAAGCTATCGGTGAGCCGGCGCAGGATTTCGTCGGCCTCGTCGAACCTGCCCAACCGATTGAGACTTTCAGTCTGGCCGGTCAGAGCCAGCACCAGATGTTGCCAGTTGTCGCTTTCTGTTGCGCTCTCCTCCCACAATCGGTTGACTCGCAAACATTCGGCGAAATCGCCGCGATGATACGGCATGACTGAGCGGCTGCCGAACGCCAACCCCAGAATTCGGCTGTCGCCGGTCTGCCGGCACAGCTCAATGGCGTGGTCGCTCATTTCCAGTGTGCGGCTCCACTTGCCGCGACCAACGGTATAGGTATTGGCTGCCACATATGCCCACGTCTGCGCCGGCAAATCGCCGATACGTTCCGAAGTGGTGATGGCCAGGCGTACGTAGAGTTCAGACAGCGACTCCAGGATCCGCTCCTGCGGAATAAGGCTGGAAATGACGCTCAAATTACCATAGCTGCGAGCCATCTCCGGGCTTGGGCCGACGAGTTCGGCAAGGTTTAATGTCTTCAAACCTGCGTCCACCAGACGTTCTTTCTGACTGGCAAAGTAGTAGATCTCCGCAATTTGCTGGCAGGCGCGGACGGCTTCCAGCAGTAGAGGGGCCGCGGCCGGCGCTGCCCGGCCTACAAAATGGCCCGGCCAAAACCGGTGAACCACCTGAGTCAGGAGCTGTCGCAACAGGCTCAACAATACAGCCGAGTGGGTGGCGGGCACCGGTCTGCCGGCAATTGCCAGCGTCTGCTCGAGATATTGCTGGCTTTCGGCCATGCGACCGAGCGCCAGGTAGGCATCACCGAGTTGGCGAGTCAACCGCGCCCGATCCAGCTGCGAGCTGTTACCCTGGGCGGTCGCCAGCTCCATGGCGCGCTCCAGAAAGCGAACTGCATTCCTGTTTGCGCCGCTGCGCATGGCTTCGCTGCCGGCTATAACCGCGTAATGCCGCTCTCGCTCCACGTCGCCGGCCTGCTGCCAATGATGGGCCAGGCGGGCGGCCATTTCAGGGCCTGCGCCATAGGTGACTTCCAATGCCTGGGCGACGGAGCGATGCAACTCCCGGCTTCGCTCCGGCGAAAGCGACGCCACAATTCCGTCCCGTATCTTGTCATGGGCGAATTGCCAGCGTTCTTCCTGGACCTCCAGAACCGCGGCGCGCAGACCGCCGTTCAACCAGGCGTTCAGGTCCGTACCTGGAGCCAGCCTTTGCATCACCGGCAAGTCAATCAGCCGGCCAATGACTGCGGCGGTCTCAAAGAGGGGGAGATCGCTCTCCGGGATGTGGTCCAACCGTCGTTGAACAATCTGGGCCAGGCCGCCGGTGAACACCTTCATCGGCATTGGTAGATGCCCAATGCTCTCCAGGTCTCCGGCCATGGCCGCCAGAGCGCGCACTACCTCCACGATAAAGAACGGATTTCCCTCTGTTTCTCGTTGGAGGAGCTGCAAAAGTTCGGTGTTGCGCCCGCTGCGGCCTAACATCGATTCGCTGAGTACGCCGATTTCGGCATCGTCGAGTCGCTGCAGATGAATGAGGTGCAGATTCGAGAGCAGGTCAGGCAGGTCCGGTCGCTCGTCGTCGCGAAAGTTGCCGACCAGCATGATCGGCCGGTCGCCGATAGAGCGGTGCACCCAGGCCAGCAACTCAATGCTCTCCGGGCCGGCCCAGTGAAGGTCTTCCAACAGCAAGACAATTGGACGCTGCTGGCGGCGCAGGATATCCGTGATAATGGTGAACAGGCGGATGCGCGTGTCAGCCGGACTGAGCGTTGCCGGCGCGGGCGGAACAGGCCGTTCGAGGATCTGATCGATATCCGGCACCAGGGTCTGCAAGACGCTGGCTTCCAGGTCGCTAATCTCGGTGAGGAGAACCAGCCAGCGCAGGGCCGGCGACCAGATTTGAAAGGGACTATTGCCGGCGGCTGCCGCTGCGCTGCGCAAGACGAGCGCTCCCCGGACCAGCGCATAGGTGCGCAGCTCGCGGGTCAGCCGTGATTTGCCGACGCCGCTTTCTCCGGCAATCAGCCAACCGTCACCCTGGCCCGCAGCTGCAGTGAGCAGCCCGCGTTTCAGGGTATTCATCTCTGCTTCACGTCCGACGAAGCGCGCCGCCTGCAAGAAGCTCTCCCGCTCCTCCTCTTCCATGGGCAGGGATACACCGGCGGCGGCGCTCAGATCGGCGACCACATCGGCCGCCCACTGGTAACGCTCCGCAACTTCAAACGCCAGCATGCGCTCGATAACCGGCGCAATCTCAGCGGGAAGCGAGCTCAGATCAAGCTGGCGTGGTTCGGTCAATAGCCGCTGTAGCGATGCCGCGCCCGACTGATCGCCGGCCAGAAATGGATGCCGGCCGGTGAACATCTGGCAGGCCATGATCCCCGTGGCATAGAGGTCTGAAGCCGGCCCGGCGGGCGCGCCAAACAGCACCTCCGGGGCCATGTAGGCCAGCGTACCGACCGTGCCGGTGGCGCGCTCGATTTCGCTGGAAAGCCCAAAATCAAGGATCTTGACCGAGTCGTTGGCGACCAGAACGTTACCCGGCTTCAGGTCGCGGTGGATGATGCCGCGTCGGTGCAGATATGTTAGCGTCTGCAACACTTGTAGCAATAACGCCATCTGCTCACTAAATGGGCGCTGCCGGCCGTACTCGACCAGTGTTTCGGCATCAGGCAATAATTCCATGGTGAAGTAGGGTTGGTCACGCTCAAAGCCGTAATCGAGCACACCCAACACGTGCGGATGGCGCAGGGTCGACATGGCCTGGAACTCGCGGGCCAGGATCAGACGTGGATCATCGGCAGTGTCGAATTGAGATGGGGTAGGCGCCGGGGTCAGATATTGCCCATCGCCTACCGCAGTGACCCGCTTCAGCGCGACGTATTCGCAAGCCAGGCGATCGTAAGCGACAAAGACTTCCCCCATGCCGCCGGCCCCCAACCGCTCAGCCAGCCGGTAACGACCGCCCACGTTTTGTGCGGCAGTTTGCGCGGCGCTGATTGGCGGCTCTCCTATCATGCCGGAACTTTCGTCTACTTCCGGGCTGTTCAGCTCTTGCCCGCGTCCTGCAATATGACCTGCGCTGCCAGACGACCCGGCTCGCCGGTTACGCCGCCGCCTGGATGGCAACCGCTGCCGCACAGGTATAAGCCTTCAAGAGGAGTGCGATAGCCGGCCCAGCCGGGAACCGGTCGCATGTACAGCAATTGGTCAAGCATCATTTCCCCGTGATAGAGGTTTCCCTCCGGCAGCCCGTAGGTTGCCTCTAAATCCGCTGGAGTAAGCACCTGCTGATGGATGATGGTCTCGCGAATGTCCGGCGCGTATTCGGCCAGGGCGGCGATGACTGTCTCGCCTAACGTATCGCGGCAGTCGTCCCAGCCGGCATCGCGCAGCGCATAAGGGGCGTATTGAACCAGGATAGACATGGTGTGTTTGCCGGCCGGGGCGAGCGAAGGATCGTTCAGGGTGGGGATAACGATGTCCAGGAAGGGCCGGCTTGAAAATCGGCCATACTTGGCAGCGTCGTAAGCCTGTTCGATATAAGTCAGGCTGGGGCCGATCTGAATGCGCCCCCTGAGCAAGGTCAGGTCATTCGCCGGCGCGCTGAGGAAGCGGGGCAGGCGGTCAAGGGCCAGGTTTACCTTGGCGGTTGCGCCGCGAAAGCGGATGTTCTCGACCGCGCGATTGAAGGTAGGCGGCAGCTCATACATATCCACCAGCTCGGTGAAGGTGTGCCGGGGATTGGCGCCGGAGATGACGAACCGGGCCTGGATTTCTTCGCCGCCGGCCAACGCTACGCCGGCAGCGCGCCCGTTCTGAAGCATCACCCGCTCCACACGGGCGGAGGTGCGAATTTCGGCCCCGAAGTTCCGGGCGGAGTCAGCCAGCGCCTGGATAAGCTTGCCGATGCCCCCGCGAACAATGCCGGGAGATGGGACGCCGGCAGCCGTGCGCGCACCCAGGTGGTGATACAGCAGGAGCAGGGCGGTTCCGCCGGAGCGCGGACCCTGGCGCAGACCGAGGATGCCCGGCGCGCCGACGGCCGCTTGAACAGCCGGGGTCGTAAACCATTCCTCCAGCCATTCGACCAGGGACATGGGCAACACCCGCAACAGGCCGTACATCTCATCGCCGAGACGGCGAAAGTCTCCACCGACGAGCAGGCCGCTGAGGATGTCGCCGGCGCTTAACTGGCCGGGGCTGGTGGGCAAGCGCCCGAGGGCGGACTCGATGAAGGCGGCGTATCGCTCAATTTGCCGGCAAAAGTCAGCAAAGCGGTCGGCATCATGGGGCGAATGTTTGCGGATTTCCGCCTCTGAGCGGGCGGGATCTGACCAGAGCGTCAGGCTCTCTCCATCCGGCAACGGCAGGAAGAGCAGCGGCTCAGCGGGCGCCAATTCAAAGTCGTACATTTTGAGGAACAAGTCGCGGATGATCTGGGGCCGGAACATGCCGGCGCTGTGCAGGACGGTGTCCGTCCGGAAGCCGGGATAGATCTCCTCTGTCACCGCCGCGCCGCCCAGGATTGGCCTGGCCTCCAGGAGCAGAGGGCGCAAGCCGGCTTTAGCCAGGTAAGCCGCGGCAACCAGGCTGTTGTGGCCGCCGCCGATGAGAACCGCGTCGTATTGTATTTCAGCCATTGCTCCGTCCTATTTGCCCGATTTGCGCCAACCGCTATACTTGTAACTGATAGACTAGCGTTCTCGACGCACTCTTGCCATTTTGCCAGGTGGACTAAGTCAGGGAGTTTTCTTGATCTGCCCTAATTTAACCTCAGCGCAAAGAAGCTGGCAACGCATTACATCTTCAACCCGCGACGCAGCGTGGCGTCGCATTCGCTACAGTTGAATAAACAGCTTGCCGGCAGCGGATTCCGTTGGCGCACCGTCATAGGAAGTCGCAACCATGATGGCTACCAGCGGGTAAGTCGCATTATCACAAAGGAGGTGGCCCGACAAAGACAGGGACTGAGCTGATTCAAGGACTGAAAGACGCACTTGTTGTTTGAGGCATAAAGTCAATTTATTGGAGGAGAATACAGATGAGCAAGAAATCAGTGATAGCAGCCCTTGTTGTATTGGTCCTTGCGTTGGTCCTGACCGCATGCGGCGGCACGCAGGAGCAAGTGGAAGTTACGCGCATTGTGGAAGTGACGCGGGTGGTGGAAGCAGAAGCCGCCGCCGATGACGCTGCTGCTGAGGAAGCGACGCCGGCCCCCGTTACCGGCGACACATTGGCGACGGTGCAGGAGCGGGGAACGCTGAAGTGCGGCGGCAACAACGCTGTCCCCGGCTTCGGTTACCTTGACCCTGAAACCAACGAATTTGCCGGCTTTGACATTGACTACTGCAAGGCGATAGCGGCGGCGGTGCTCGGCGACTCTACAGCCATCGAGATTCGCCCGACGACCGCTAACGAACGTTTCCCGGTGTTGCAGTCCGGCGAAGTTGATGTCTTGATCCGCAACACCACCTGGACGATCAGCCGCGACACTTCGCTGGGCTTTAATTTCGCTCCCACTACCTTCTATGATGGGCAGGGGATGATGGTACGCGCGGACAGCGGGATCACTTCACTGGAGGATCTGGCCGGCGGCACCATTTGCGTCCAATCCGGCACGACCACCGAAAAGAATCTGGCGGATGTGTACCGCGCCCTGGGATTGGAGATCGAGCCGGTAGTGTTTGATGATGCCGACCGGACCCGGGAAGCATACGACGCCGGGCAATGCGACGGCTTCACTACCGACAAGTCCGGCCTGGTGTCGCAGCAAATTCTGTTGGCTGACCCGGCAGCGCACATCATTCTGGATGCCACCATGTCCAAAGAGCCGCTGGGACCGCTGGTGCGCCACGGGGATGATAACTGGTTTGACATCGTTAAGTGGACGGTCAACTGCACTATCCAAGCAGAAGAGCTGGGAATCAACTCCGAGAACGTGGACGACTTCTTGGGCGGCGAAGATCCGGTTATCCAGAACCTGTTGGGCGAAACGGGCGACCTGGGCCTGGCGATGGGCCTGGGGACTGACTTCTGCTACCAGGTGATCAAGCAGGTCGGCAATTACGAAGAGATTTACATGCGCAATCTCGGCCCGGATACGCCGTTTGATCTGCCTCGCGGCCCGAACCAACTGTGGACCGAAGGCGGCCTGCTGTACTCGCCTCCGTTCCGATAAATAGTCGCTGGTTCCATGTTTTAGCGTAATAAGGGAGGCAGTACGCAGGCGCGTACTGCCTCCCTTTGCATACCTGCCTAGGTTTACCACTGGCTGAAATACGAAAGGATAGGCGCCTTTGACTGAACTGAGCCCTCAATCCCCACGCCAGAGCCAGGAGTCCATACCTTTCTGGCGTGACATTCGCGTACTGGGCGTCATCGCGCAGATCATTGTCCTGACGCTGGTCATTCTAGGGTTGGCCTGGATCCTGGGCAACATTGCCCAGAACATGCAGACTTTGGGTGGTAGCCAGTTTCTCTGCCGGGATGGAAGCTCCAGCATCCGCTGCGCCTTTGACTTTCTGCGGCTGGATGCCTCCTTTGACATCTCCGAGACCCTGGTTGACTATGATCCCAGCGATGCGTACCGGCAGGCCCTGTGGGTAGGTCTCCTGAACACGTTGCAGGTCTCCATTCTGGGCATCATCTTTGCCACTATTCTGGGCACGTTTGCCGGCATCGCCCGCCTCTCTGATAACTGGCTGATCAACCACATCTCCAAGTGGTACATAGACCTGATGCGCAACACGCCGCTGTTGCTGCAACTGCTATTTATCTTGTTTGGCGTGCTGTTGCTGCTCCCTCCGATTGATGAGGCTTACCAACCGTTTGGTCTACCCATCTATCTCAGCCAGCGCGGGATCAACCTGCCCTGGCCGGTAGCCATGCCGTCGTATCCGATCTGGCTGGCCTATTTTGTCGCCGCGGTGCTGGTGGCTCTCTTACTGTGGCTTGTCCTGGGGAGGCTGGAGGAGCGATCCGGTACGGCGCGCAATCGCCCATTCTGGATCGTGTCCGCAATGGTCATCATTTTGGGCGCCGGCTGGATTTCCACCACCGCTTTCGCGCAGAACCAGGGGATTCTCGTCTGGCAAGCGCTGCGCGTGCGAGAGATCGGCGATCTGGAGGCTGAGGCGTTGCGCCGCCTTGACATTGCTGAACTCTCAGACCTTGAACTGGAATTAGAGAGCGGAGCGCTGACCGATGAGGATGTGGCAGCGGCAGCTTTTCGCATTTGTGCTGTTCGCGACGATCCAGCAGCCGATAACCTGGCCGCCTTACTGCGTTCGACAAATGTTCCCTATGAGTTCGAGCGGTTTGGCCGGACCGATCAGGCTACCGAGGCCTTCATCGCCGAAGAGTGCGAGGTATACGTCGGTTCGCTGGCCGTTTTGGCCGGGCAGCGGGTGCTGGTCGGTGAAAGCTCCCAACAGACGCTCTTGCTGCCCATCCCGGAGACGCCGGTTCGCATCTCGGTTCCGGCGATAGAAGGACTGAACTTCGTCGGCGGGCTGAAGATTTCGCCTAACTTCGCCGCAATCTTGATTGGTCTGGTGCTGTACACCGGCGCGTTCATCGCAGAGATCGTTCGGGCCGGCATCCAGTCGGTACCCAAGGGCCAATCCGAAGCGGCGCGCTCCTTAGGCCTATCCGAAGGGCAGCGACTGCGTCTGGTCGTCTTGCCGCAGGCCCTAAGGGTGATCATCCCGCCAATGACCAGCCAGTATCTCAATCTGGCGAAGAACTCCAGCCTGGCGATTGCGGTCGGTTATCCGGATCTCTGGTCCATTGCCTTCACCACGTTGAATCAATCGGGCCGGCCGATTCAGGTATTTGTTATTGTGATGGGCGTTTACCTGTCCATCAGCCTGGCAATTTCCCTGGTGCTGAACTGGTACAATCGCCGGATTGCCCTGGTGGAGAGATAGCGATGACGACCTTGAGACAGAGTCTGCAGGCGATCTTCAACGGCGAGACGGAAGGTAGTTTCAGTCCGGCGCTCTGGATACGAGAAAACATCCTGCGTAGCGGGTGGCTGGCCCTCTGGCTGGTGATTCTCACCTACATCACACTTCAGATTGTGCTAAACCAGTTTGATACTGCGCCAATGGTGACCGGCGTTGTGCTCCTGGTATGGGCTGTGTCGGTCGGGGCAACCGCGATAGGCGGGATCACCCGGCGTCATAACCAGGTAACGCACTGGTTGAAGGACAATCTGTACAATTCGATCACCAATGTGGAAATCACCTTGATCCTGGCCCTACTCTTGATCGCCGTGGTGCGCATCTTTTGGCGCTGGGCGGTCGTGTGCGCCAGTTGGACAACGGATCCGGAACAGGCGGCGCAGAATCTGACCAAGTGCGATCCACCCGGCGCGAATTGGGGGGCGGTCATTGACAATATGCGTAATTTGATGGTCTATCTCTACCCGGTAGACCAGACCTGGCGCATCTTGCTGGTATTGCTCCTATTCGCGGCGCTGCTTATTCCGAGTTTCTTCATCTATCGTGAGCGATACCGGCGCAGCCGCATCCGTCGCGTCTGGACGGTTCTCTGGCTACTATCGCCAATTGTCTTTTTTGGGATGTTATTGGGGGTGCAGCCGGCGGCAGCTCAGTCCGTGCTGATATTTGCCGGCGTGCTGGCCGGACTATTCGCCCTGGGTTATCTGACGCGTTGGATATCGCGGCGCTCGTCCGGCCTCCTTGTACTGGCGTTTACGTTGGTGATGTGGATCGTGGCGGTAGCAGCCGGCGTTTACCTGCTGGTGGGGCAATTCAGAATAACGATCAACCCGCAGGCCTACTGGGGTGGTCTGCTGCTCACGTTGGTGCTCTCGATTTTTGGCATCATCGCCTCCTATCCCCTGGGCGTGCTGTTGGCGCTGGGCCGGCGCAGCACTATTCGCGGCATCCCGGCCTGGTTGACCTATCTGGTCGCGATAGGGGTTGCCGCCTGGGGTTTGATCTTCAGCACACCGAAGCTGCTGGCTGACGCGCGTAACCTGTTTGAAACCGTGCTGGCGTTCTGGCCTCTCTTTCTACTCCTGATCGCCTACCTTTTCCAGCGCTACTTTCAGGGTAATGTCGTCTCGATGTTGAGCACGGTCTATATCGAGACGGTGCGCGGCGTGCCGTTCATCACCATTCTGTTCATGTCCATCATCCTCTTCCCGATCTTCCTGCCCCCGGGCATGGAGATCCTGGGCACCTGGCGCGTGATGGTGGCAACGGCGCTCTTCTCGGCCGCATATCTTGCGGAAAATGTGCGCGGCGGTTTGCAATCGATTTCAAAGGGCCAGTATGAAGCCGGCGACTCTGTGGGACTAAACACGGTGCAGAAGTACCGGCTGATTATCTTGCCTCAAGCTCTGCGAGTGGTCATTCCGGCGATCGTGGGTCAGTTTATCGGCCTATACAAGGATACGACGCTGGTGGCGATCGTCGGCCTGGTGGACCTGTTGGGGGCGGCGAACCTGATTGCGGCGCAGCCGGACTGGCTGGGTGTCCGCCGGGAGCCTTACGTATTTATTGCGATCATTTACTTCGTTGGCAGCGCGGTGATGGCCGGCTATAGTCGCCGGTTGGAATCCCGGCTGGGTGTTGGCGAGAGATAGCGGATTGACGAGGGCGAGTTGACGGTCAGCGTCTGAAGTGACGGTCAACTGGACAGGAAGGAGAAGGAAGATGGCGGTAGCAGCGAATGCGGAAGACATTATCATTTGCCGGGATGTGCACAAATGGTATGGCGATTTCCATGCATTGCGGGGAATCAGTCTGACCGTAAAGACCGGCGAGGTTATTGTGATCATCGGACCTTCCGGCTCCGGCAAATCCACCTTCATCCGTACTATTAACCGGCTGGAAGAGCATCAGTCGGGCGAGATTTTCGTGGAGGGCATAAAACTCAGCCACGACATCCGTAACATCGCTGAGATCCGCCGCGAGGTGGGCATGGTATTCCAACAGTTCAACCTCTTCCCACACTTGACCGTGCTGGAGAATGTGATGCTGGCGCCTGTGCATGTGCGCAAGTGGTCTCGCGACCGTGCGCAGGAAGTGGCCATGAAGTGGTTGACGCGGGTCGGTATTCCGGAGCAGGCGAAAAAGTACCCCGGCCAGCTATCAGGTGGACAACAACAGCGGGTGGCCATCGCCCGCGCCCTGTCCATGGAACCCAAGATCATGCTCTTTGATGAACCCACATCCGCCCTGGACCCGGAGATGATCAAGGAAGTGCTGGACGTGATGCGTGATCTGGCTAATGAGGGCTACACCATCCTGGCGGTGACGCACGAAATGGGCTTTGCGCGTGAGGTGGCGGATAGGATCATCTTTTTTGACCAGGGGTTGCTGGTGGAGGAGAACACGCCGGCCGAATTCTTCAAGAACCCGAAACACGAGCGCACCAAGCTCTTCCTGAGCCAGATCCTGCAACACTGAGCGAGGTTCCGCCGGCCTGATGTTCTCGCGCAATCAGGACAAAACCCCGTAGGTCTTCACCCGGACCTGCGGGGTTTTTGCGAGTGGCTTACCTGGACGCTGAAAACCAGCGAACCGGAAGGGCGGAGCGGGCAGCCTGGGCGGGGGTCAGACTACCGGCAACCACGCCGGCGATACTCTCCCATGAAAATAGATCGCGCTCGGCCAGCCGGACAGGTTGCGAAAAGGGGAAGGCCGTGCGCATGACATCGCTGAGCGGCCGGGGTAATATGCTCCAGTAACCGCTCTCCTGGGCGACGGAGGGTCTGGCGGGCACATGCCGCAATTGCGGAGCCAGGTAATGGTTGCTGAGGAAGACAACCCATTGCCAGGTGGCAAGCGGACGCCGGCTGTCCTGGCTGATGACGTTTCCCTGCACCCATAGGGGGGTCACGCCGTCAAAGCGGTCGGAGCCGGGAAGGGGCAGGATACCGAGGGTGCTGCGCTGGAGCTCCTGCTCAAAGTATACCGGCCTGCTCGTCCAGACGGCGACCTGGCGAAAGGCGATTGAGGTGAGGGCCAAACGGATTCGCTCTTCGGGCGGCAGAGTCCACAGCTCCGGCGTCATTTCCGCAATGCCGGCAAACCATTCATAGGCTGCCGTGACAGCCTGCGGCGAGAGCGCCTGTGGACAGGTGGAGGAGGCGTTGCGGCAGCTGTCCAGTTGCCAGCCAAAAGCATAGCTAAACAGGGCCTCCTTTCCTTCGTCCAGGAAGACGAAGCGCCGATCGGCGCCGTTCTGCGATTCGGCAAGCCGGAGCAAATCGGCGCTCATCTCCTGCCAGGTCCAGCGTACCGATGGCGGGGCAAGGTCGGCCGCTTCATAGGCGGACTGATCGTAATAGATCAGCGGCAACGCGGCGCTTTGCGGGGCCATCCATAATCTGTCATGCCACCGGCCGCCCTGCCAGATCTGTTCATAGAAGTCGCCCTGGGCAAACGCCGGATCGGATAGGGCGAAGTCAGTGAGGTCGAGGACGAGGCCGGAGGCAAGCGTCTGCTCGTCCGGCGTGAGCATGGCCCCGTCCACAGCCGCCAGTAATCCGGCCTGCGACTGTGGAAGCGCGCTGAAGGGGATCAACTCGACGGTGAGGCCGGGATGGGCGACTTCAAATGCCGGGAGCAGGTCCTGGTGTTGGAGCAAGAGCTCATCCGGCACAGCAAAGCGAATGGCGGCCGGCGTCAGGTAATCCGTCAGGTGGTCGTGTAGATGTTGCCAAAATTGCGGAGCAGGTTCACCCCCGGCAGTCAGGGCCAGCAGGCGTGGAGATGGGAGGCGGATATGCCCGGGTTCGGCCGATGCGCCGGCGTCAGGCGCAATGGTCAACTCAATCGGCGCCGTCCCCGGCCGGCAGCCTGTGGCGCACAGGTCGCTGATTGTCCGGGCCACGTAGTCGGCAATGGCCGCCGCCCATTCGCGATCCAGCTCGTTGTAATGCAGGTTGCCCCAGGAGTAGCTTTCGCGAAGCGGCTGCTGCCAAAAATCGCTTCCGGCGGGGATTTGCACAATCCTGTCCGCTTCTCGCCGAAAGAATTGCACCCGTTGGAAATGGCTGCCCCCTACGTTCCAACTCATGTTGGCCCAGATTTCGTCGGCCCGGCTGCTGACCCGAGAAACCGTTAGGCCGGCGCGGATGGGTTCCTGGAACTCCGGCCTCAATTGCGCCATGCGCCAGGCGGGATCCAGGGAGAAGGTAGCAAAAAAGAGGTCGCCGTCGCCGGCCAGCAGCGCCTCTTGCTGCCTGTCCAGCAAGCTCTGGATCTCTTGTTGCAGACGCTGTTCCGCGCGTAGCGCGGATTGTCGGCCGGCGTGCCAGACGAGCGCCAGCGTCAGCGCACCCAGTATGAGAAGGGCGATAGTTGTCAGGGACGTAAGCCGCCAACGAAGCTGTTGTCGCTCCGGCGCCTGTTCATCGTCGTCGCCAATTCTCCAATCGAGTTGGGTGCTCATTCGTGACTGAACGGCTAATATTAGTGTAGGTTAAATATTTCTGATACACTATGACATGGATGGGCCTGTTTGGCAAGGGCGTGGCTGCGCGTGGCCGGTTCCAGCCGCGTAGCCGGTTGCTTCACAAGACCATCACTGTGTGCTTAGCTTGTAGTATCTAAAAAACCTGGATAGCGGATAGGCAGCGGGACTGAAACGTTCCCGCGTTGTTCGGCATTGAATGAGATGCAGCTTGCCGGCCTCACACCTATCATAGTGCTGTCTATTGCCACCCTCGCCCTGGCATCATATTTGATGCGGGCGATGCGCAGGCAACGGACGGTGCGCGTGATCAGCCACATCAGTGAAGTGACTGAAGGGGCTGATCTGTTTTTGATGTCCAGTCTGCCTCGCTATTCGGGCGACGAGCGATGGGCGAAGGGGCTGCCGGCTGAAGCAGGGCAACAAACGGGGCAGCCGCTCCACATTCTGAACGGCAATCTGCGCTGGGCGCTCCATCCCAGTACCCGCTTCCGGCTGCTGATTACCAGTCCGGGGACCGGCGAAGGGACCAGCTTTGTGGCCGCTAATCTGGCAGTCTGCATGGCTGCCGGCGGCGCGAAAGTACTCCTGGTTGATGCCGGTCGCTCGCGGCGCGTGTTGCATAAGTGGTTTCAATTGGACGATGGGGTGGGATTGGCTGATCTCGCAGAAGAGTGGCGCGGAATGGCTGCCCCGACAGACGAAGATCGCGACCGGCTGATCATGCGTTATGTTCGTCCAACCAGGGTGGAGAACCTGTATGTTCTCACCAGCGGATATGGAAGCAGCGACCCCAATCCAGACATCATTGCCCAACTGCCGGAAGAAATGGTTGCGCAGTTTGACGCAGTATTATTGGATGCGCCTTCGCTACATGAGGCCGGCAGCCCATGGAAGTTGCCATTCTGGCATGACGTGCTGCTGGTGAGCATGATCGGGCGCACCCGGGTCAGGGCCGTGCGGCATACGGTCCGGCGCCTTCAAGCAGCGCAGATCCGCACCCTGGGTGTGGTGGTTAACTGCGTTCCCGAGGATCAGATGCGCTGGGTTGACCGGACTGACGAGACAATGGTGCTGCCAGAGATTGCGGACGTGCCGCCGATTCCGGCGGTCGCAACTGTGTCCAGAGTCAGAACTCCGGTCCAGGACAGCTCAGAACCGGGAGAGCGGCGCGAGGAACGACTGCCGGCGGCGCACAGGCTTGCGCCGGCGATCGCGGTGGCCGTTCAAAGCGACGCTTCCTTGGATGCACTGCGTGATGAAGTCGCCCGTCTCAGCGCCGGCATTGCGGATCAGCAGGCGAAAATTGAAACCTGGACTGGGACAGTGCGAACATTGGAGGCGCAGTTTACTCGCTTACTCAATGAAAAGGCTGAGGACAATCACAAAGTAGAGCACGCTCGCGCTCAGGTCGACGCCCAGCAGCGTGAGATTAGCCGATTGAAGTCAGTGACGGCTGAATACCGCCAGATCCTGGCGCGCAAAGAGAGTATGCTGCAGGAATACCTGGTCGAGATTACGGCCGCGCAGGCGCTGCTCAAAATGCAGCGGGAGCGGCTGGAGTTCCTTATGCAGCAATCCGGCCATCTGCCCGAGCCGGTTCCCGAAAAATCGATCAGCAGCAAGCCGTCCGGCGATATTTCGGCCGACTGAAGCCGGGACGGTCGCGATTATAGCCGGGGAGCCACCCGCGCCAGCCGTTCAACGGCTCGCTCGAGCTCAGACATTGCCGTCGCGATGGAAAAGCGCAGGTGTTTCTCCGCGCTGGCTCCAAAGGCAATGCCGGGCGTGGCGGCAATCTCGCCCTCTTCCAGAAGGGCATCAGCCAGGGCGACGCTGTCGCGTTCTGTGTGCACAAAGCGCGGCATGAGGTAGAAAGCCCCTTCCGGCGAGGCGCAATAGATGCCCTCGATTTCATTCAGGGCGTTAACCATGAAGTCGCGCCGCTGCTGGTATGACCGGCGCATCATCTCCACCTCATCACTGGGTCCGTTCAACGCTGCCACGCCGCCCACCATGGAGAAGCTGGCCGCGGAGGTGATGGCCTGGCTGTGCATTCTCGCCGCCAACTTCATGATTGGGGTCGGGCCGGCAATCCAACCAAGCCGCCAGCCGGTCATTGCGTATGCTTTTGAAAAGCCGTTCGTGGTCAGCGTGCGCTCCGCCATGCCGGGTTGGGCGGCCAAAGAGATATGTTCCCGGCCATCAAAGATGAGCTTCTCGTATACCTCGTCGGTGATCACGTAGATGTTCGCCGCCCTAGCGAAGTCAACGATGGTCTCCACTTCCTGGCGGGTGAGCACACGCCCGGTAGGATTGCACGGCGAATTGACCATCAGCGCCTTGGTCCTGGGGCTCAGGCCGGCCTGCAGCGCCTCGCGAGTGACGCGGAAGTTGTCGTCCGCGTCTAACGGAACCGCCACCGGCGTTCCCCCGGCGATCTGAATCATGGGCGGGTAGGAGACCCACACCGGCTCGAGGTACATGATCTCGTCGCCCGGATTGATTAGCGCCATCAAGGCGAGAAAGAGCGCCCACTTGCTTCCCGGGGTGATCACCACGTCAGTTCTTGGGTTGACATGCACGCCGTTTTCGCGGGCCATCTTATCAGCGACCGCATCCAGCAGTTCCGTGATCCCCTTGGCCGGGGCCGGATAATGGGTCTTGCCGGCGCGAATGGCCCCGATCGCCGCCTCGACAATGTGCGCTGGTGTGTCAAAATCGGGGTCTCCGCCGGCCAACGCGATGACATCTTTGCCGGCCGCCTGCAATGCCTTGGCTTTGTCGTTCACCACCAGGGTGGCAGAAGGTGGAATGCCGGCCAGCAACTCGGATAACGATTTCATTGACTATGATTCTCCTGCACTTTCAGTATCGCAATTTATGCCGGCAATTCTATCAGAGTAGCCCATGGCTGCGTAATGGGCAGATCGACACAAGAGAGGCGCCGGCCGTTGTAGAAATACGCCAGACGCAATGAAGGAACTGTGGATGGAAGCGAGTGAATTGGGCGTTTACCTGATGATATTGGGCGTGATGCAGGATGGCGGATTACCGCACGCCGGCTGCCGCTGCCCTCGCTGCCGGGCGGCCTTCGCCGATCCGGCATTAGCCCGGTGGGCCGCCTGCGCCGCGCTGATTGATACGCGACCCAAACGGCCCGGCGTCTGGCTGATTGACGCTACGCCGGATATCAAATACCAGCTTGACCGGCTGGCTCCGTTGCTGGGCGACCATCCCACCCGACCGGAGAGATTACGCCAGCCGGACGGCGTGTTTCTGACGCATGGGCATATGGGTCACACGGCCGGCCTGGTTCACTTCGGGACGGAAGCGATGGCTGCCTCCGCACTGCCGCTGTACGCGCCCGCCGGGCTGATTACGGTGCTGCAGCGCTCGGCGCTCTGGCGGCCCACACTGCGATCGCTCAATCTGCGCCCTTTGCAAGATGGACAGGCTGCATCGCTCGGTAGTGACCTGACTGTGACGGGGGTGCGGATACCGCATCGGGACGAGTGGGGCGCCGGTACGTTCGCGTATCTTATTCGCGGCCCGGCCCGCAGCCTGCTGTACGCGCCCGATATTGATGCCTGGGAGGGGTGGCCGGCCGCGCGGGAAGTGCTGGCGGACGTGGATGTGGCTATCGTTGATGCTACCTTCTACTCGACGGACGAATTGGCCGGCCGGCAACCGGTGGCCCATCCGCTGGTGCAGACAACGATGCGATTCATGAGCGAGTTGCCGGCGCAACTGGTGTTAACCCATTTCAACCACACCAATCCACTGCTGGATGCCGGAAGCCCTGAGCAACTGAGCGTGCTTGCCGCGGGAGCCGTAATTGCCGCCATGGGCATGACCTTCGCCTTGTGATCTCGCGCTGGTTCGCTTCTTCGACTGCTTCATGATAAAAAGCGGCATGCGAATTGCCATGGTCGGGCCGTTTGGCTTCCACCCCAACAAGACGATGCGCTCCCGCGCGTTTCAATTCGCCCGCGCCCTGGTGGGACAAGGCCACCAGGCCGGCATCCTCATGCCCCCCTGGCACACGCCGGAAGAGGCCGGCCGGCGCTGGGGCGAGGACGGCGTATACATTGAGTATGTCTCGCTGGCCGGCGGCGTCCTGCCTACGGCCGGCCGGCTGGTTCGCGGCGCTTTGGCCTTCCAGCCGGATGTTGTGCATTGCTTCAAGCCGAAAGCCTACAGCGGCCTGGTCGCCTGGTGGTTGTGGCAAACACGGCGACGCCGGCTGCCGCTGATCGTGGACAGCGACGACTGGGAAGGCCCCGGCGGCTGGAATGACCTGGCCCCATACAGCCCGGTTCAGAAGCGCTTCTTTGCCTGGCAAGAGCGCTGGGGGCTGGGCCACTGCCATGCGCTAACCGTGGCCAGCAAGACGCTGCAAAGCCTGGCCTGGGCGCATGGCGCGCCGGCTGAGCGCGTGCACTACATTCCCAACGGGCCCGGCATCGGCACGGACACGAGCCGGGCTGCGGAAAAGCGAGCTGAGCTTGGACTGGCGGGAAGGCCGGTGGTGCTGCTGTACAGCCGGCTCTTTGAGTTGGATACCCAACAACTGGTCGCAGTGCTGAAGCGTGTGCAAGCGCAGGAGCCGGCGCTGGCGATTCTGGCGGTTGGCGGGGGTCTCTATGCGGAGCAGGCGCAGGGCTTGCGCGCGCTGTTGGCGGAAGCCGGCTTGCTCTCTGCCGTCGTTGACCTGGGTTGGAGGCCGGAAGAGGAATTGCCGGCGTTGCTGGCGACCGCCGATGTGGGCATTTATCTGATGACCGACACGCTGCTGAACCGTACCAAATGCCCGGTGAAGCTGGCGGATATGGCCGCGGTTGGGCTGCCCGTTGTGGCCGAAGCAGTGGGCCAGGTGCCGGAATACGTCATTCCGGAACAAACCGGCCGGTTGCGTGAGCCGGGGGATGTGGCCGGCCTGGCCGCTGATATCGTGGCGTTGTTGCGGGATGAGGAGCTACGCCGCCGGCTGGGGGAAGGGGCGCGCGCGCACATGGCCGTGAACTTTGCCTGGAAACGCCTTGCAGAACGCCTCTTGTGCGTGTACGAGGCGGCGGCGCGGAAGTAGCATAGAACGGCCTGCGGGCGAGACAGTCAGTTCCGAAAGCGCGTTGGTAGCGCCGGCGACTGTCTCGCCAGAGGCCGATAAGAGTTGCTAAGGGGTAGCAGTAGGAGCGGGCGTGGCCGTCGAATCCGGCG
>CAYVQP010000004.1:29162-32849 GCA_964452775.1 uncultured Ardenticatenaceae bacterium
GATAAGAGTTGCTAAGGGGTAGCAGTAGGAGCGGGCGTGGCCGTCGAATCCGGCGCCGCGGTCGGCGGCGGTGCGGCCGTCCCGTTCTCCACGACGATCTGGGCCCAAAAGACGACATCAGGCTCAGGAATGCCGAAGGTTGCGCCCTGCGCATTACGCAACAGCCATTCGCTGCGATGGGTACCGTTGACGGTTGGGGCGGTCAGGACGACGGTCAGGTCAATGGTTGCGCCGGGCGGGACGTTTAGCGGCAGCGGAGTTTCGTCCGGCCCGTCCATTTGTTCGCCGCCAGCAAATACCAGCGCGTAGTCCGTAGTCCAGGTGCAATCGCCGGTATTGATCAGCTGCCAGGTCTTGGTGAAGGTGCTGCCGGCAGAGATTACGGTGTCGTCCGGAATGGTCACATCGAAGACAAAATCGGCAGCGTCGGTGCAAGTTGCGGTACCCGCGCCGGGGGTCACCGCGCCGGGTTCGGGCAGGAATTGATGGTCCCAACCAAAGTTGACTGCTGCGGCCACCTGCCCGGCGGCGACATTGACGTCGGATTCACCCAGGCCGTCGCTGGGCGGATAGGTCCAGTTGCCGGGGACGAGCAACGAGAGGTTGGGCTCTACCAGCGGATCAATTGAAACGCAGTAGGCGCCCGGCGCAAGGGCGGTGAACGAGTAGAAGCCGTTGGCGTCCGTGGTAGCGGTGGCCAGGCCAACTGCCGGACAGGCGCCGCTTCCTAGAGATACCTGCACGCCGGGGATGCCGGGCTCTCCCGCAGCGAGCACGCCGTCCGCCTGGAAGCCGCCGCTGGAGGTGTTCACGCAGCCGGCCGATGGGACCGGCGTCTCGCCGCCTTCACCGGCTATGGCGCACACATCGTGCCATACCTGCCCGCTGATTGCGCCGCTTCCGTCGCTGGGGACGATCACTTCGGAGCCTGGGGTCGGCGTTTCTCCAAGCGTATTGTCGGTCTGCAGCGTAAAGGTGTCGCTGACGTCGTTCACGACAACCGTGTAGTCGCCGGCCGGCAGTTCGGTCACATTGAGCGGAATCACCTTGTCATACGGCTCCAGCGCCTCCGTGCAGGCCACGCCGGTGGGCCGGGAGGTGGGCAGGGTGATATCGAAAGTTGTACCGTCAAAGTCAATTACCGGTTCTTCCAGCCGGGTGCAGCCATCCGGCAAGTTGCCGCTGACAATCACATTCACCTGTACCGGGAAGGATTCCAGCAGCAACACATCCACCGAGTCAACGGGCGCGACGCCGGTCTCAGGTTCCCCAACTTCTTCGGGGGTAGTTGTCGCGGCCTCAGGGGTTTCACCATCTGTTTGTTCGTTGCCGCCTCCTAAAGTACAGCCGACCAAGAACGAACCCAGGGCTCCTGTTACCACAATCAGACGCAGGATATTTCTCATCTCATTTTCTCCTAATTCAAGTAGCAATTAGCGCTACTTGCTGGTCGCCGGCTGGCGTTATTCTTCGGTGGGGCGATGCCCCTGTACTGCGCCAATATATCACCGGCAATCGGCAAAAAAGACCGAGAGTATTCCCTAATAATGCACTAACACGCCCCATTTGCAAAATCAGGAGAAAAGCGCCGGCCGGCGGGAACATTCTTGGCTCCGCCGGCGTCGATCATGTAGCGGATTGAGAACCGAGAGCGGGACCGTCCGACACCAGATAAATCAAGGAGTTTTCAGCCATGCGCAAGATGATGTTACTCACTATCTTTCTTCTCGTAATCGCCCTGGCGTTCTCTGAATCTGCCCGGCCGGCTTCGGCGCAAGATGTGGAAAGCACCCCGCCGGGCTTCATCGGCCCGCCTGAATCATGGCCTCCGCCGAATGGGTTGCGGGTGGAATCTCAGCGCGTGGATGTGACCATTACCGGCCAGGTAGCCGTCACGCGCGTGGAGCAACTCTTCGTTAACGATAATGATTGGGTCATGGAAGGCACATACCTGTTCCCATTGCCGGCCGGGGCAGCGGTCAGCGAGCTGACCATGTGGATTGATGGGACGCCTATTGAGGCCAAGATCCTCGGCGCCGGCGAGGCGCGGGCTATCTACGACGAAATCGTCCGCCAGTTGCGCGATCCCGCCCTGCTGGAGTACGTCGGCATGGACGCGGTCCAGGCCAACGTCTTCCCTATTCCGCCGCACGAGGAACGCCGGATTGCCATCGAGTACAGTCAGGTATTGCCCAGCGAAGGCGGCCTGATTCGCTACGTCTATCCGCAATCCACCGATCTCTACACCAACCAGGCGCTGGAAAACCAGAGCATCCGGGTTGAGATCGCGTCCGACGAGGCCATTCGCACCGTCTACTCGCCCAGTCACCAGGTCGCGGTGGACCGGCCGACGGAGTTCAGCGCCATCGTAGGCTATGAAGAAGGGCCTGTCTACCCCGACCGCGATTTCGAGCTGTACTACAGCGTGTCGCCGGACGAGATCGGGCTGAACTTGCTGAGCTACAAGGAGGCCGGGCAGGATGGCTTCTTCTTGCTGCTGGTATCGCCGGCGGTTGAAGTAGACCCCACGACCATCGTCTCCAAGGATGTCATACTGGTTGTGGACACCTCCGGCAGCATGGACGGCGAGAAGATGTCGCAGGCGAAGGCGGCAGCCCGCTACGTGGTCGAGCACCTCAATCCAACCGACCGCTTTAACATCGTCTCCTTCAGCACCGGCACGCGCAATTATACGGACGAGCTGGTTTCCGCCTCGGAGCCGGGCGACTATGTTGGCTTCATTGACGGCCTGGAGGCGGCCGGCGGCACGAATATCAGCCAGGCGCTGCTGGAAGCGGCCAACCTGGGCGACGGAGAGCGCCCGACGACGGTTCTCTTCCTTACCGACGGCCTGGCCACGGAGGGTATTGTGGAGACCGACCTGTTGCTGAGCGCGGTCACAGAAGCCATGCCTGACGACACGCGCCTCTTCTCCTTTGGGGTCGGCGATGATGTGGATACCTTTGTGCTGGACAGCCTGGCCCGCGAGCATCGTGGAACAACCGTCTATGTCCGGCCAGGCGAAGCGATAGACGAGGCGGTCAGCAGCTTCTACGCCAAGATCAGCACGCCGGTACTGTCCGACATTGCGCTTGATTTCGGCGATGTTACCGCGGAGCAGCTATATCCGGTGGATCTGCCGGACCTCTTTGCCGGCACGCAACTGGTGATTGCCGGTCGTTACCGCGAAGGCGGTTCGGCAACCATCACCCTGACCGGCGATGTGAACGGTGAACAACAGGTCTTTGAATACGGGGATCTGCGCTTCAGCACAGACGGCGGCGATGCCTTTATCCCCCGCCTGTGGGCCACCCGCGCTATCGGCCATCTGCTGACTCAGATCCGGCTGCACGGCGAAGATTCGGAGCTGGTGCAGAGCATCGTCAACCTGAGCATCCGTTACGGAATCATTACCCCGTACACCAGCTACTTGATTGAGGAGGAAGACATCTTCACCCAGGCTGGTCGAGATGTGATCATTGATGAAGCGGCGCAGGGGTTGAGCGCGCCGGCCCCCGTCAGCGGGGCTGCGGCGGTGGACGAGGCGGCAACGGAAGCCAGCCTTGCGGAAGCTGAAGCGCCGCTTGAGTACTTTGGACGGTCGGAAACCAACGAGGCCGGCGACGCTATTGGGCCGGCGGCGGTGCAAATCGTCGGCGCCCGGACGTTCGTCAATCGGGACGGCGT
>CAYVQP010000004.1:32949-81259 GCA_964452775.1 uncultured Ardenticatenaceae bacterium
GGCCGGCGGCGGTGCAAATCGTCGGCGCCCGGACGTTCGTCAATCGGGACGGCGTGTGGATGGACACCGCCTATGACGCCGAACGCTATTCGCCGCAACAGATCGGATTTGCCAGCGAGGCCTACTTTGAGCTGTTGAATGCGGCGCCCGAGTTAGGCCCGGCGCTGGCCCTCGGTGAGCGAGTACTGGTTGTGTATGGCGACATGGCCTATGAAATCGTGCCCGGCGAGGGTGACGGTGAAGTTACCCTCCCTACCAATAATGAGGATGACACGCCGACAGCTGACCCTGCGGAGCCGGGCGGTGAGCCGACGGAAAACGGCGAGCCGGCCGAACAGCCGGCGACGGCGGAAGTACAGGCCTTTGGCGCAGGCCTCTGCGCTTCGGCGGTCATCCTCCCGATGTTTCTGGGTGTGCTGGCAGGCGGTTTCTCGACGCGGACCCGACGCCGGCGAAATAGATCAGCTCTGTAACCCGCCCCATCAAAAGCAAGACCCCGCAGGTCGCTCGCCTTATTAGCCGGATGCGACCTGCGGGGTCTGATCATTTATCACCCCGTAGGTGTCAGTAAGCTTCATCCTCCAGCGACTCGTGTTCCTCGCGCAACCGCAGATAGCTGTCATAGCGCGCCTCTGACACAGCGCCGGCAGCTACGGCGGCCTTGACGGCGCAGTTAGGTTCGTGGGTGTGCGTGCAGTCGCTGAACTGGCAATGCTCGACCAGGGGCGCAATCTCACGGAAGTAGGCGTCTAACTCGGTTGGCTCCACATCAAACAGGGCCAGCGCGCGAATGCCCGGCGTGTCCGCCACATAGCCCCCATCGGCCAGCGGGATGAGTTCGGAGAAGCGAGTGGTGTGCCGCCCCTTCTCGGTGGCCGCGCTCACCGCGCGCACTTGCCGCCCCAGCCCCGGCTGGATGGCGTTCAACAAGCTCGATTTGCCGGCGCCCGACGGCCCGGCCAACACGGAGAGCTTTCCCTGCAAGGCGTCATGCAGCGCGCCCAGACCGTCGCCGCGTCGGACGCTGGTGTATATGACCGGATAGCCAATATCGCCATATAGGCTGAAGAGAGATTCGGCGCTGCCGGCCTCCACCAGGTCCACCTTGTTCACGCAGATGAGGGCCGGCAACTGGTTCATTTCCGCTACGATCAGGAAGCGATCCAGCATGCGCAGGCTGGGGCGCGGGCTTTTGACGGCGAAGACGAATACGACCTGGTCAGGATTGGCTACCAGTACCTGCTCACGATCCGCTGCCAGGGAGCGAAAGCCCGCAGCCGGCCGGGCACGCGACAGCACACTGGTTCGTTCGGCGACGGATTCAATCAGGCCGGTCGTACCGTCCGCCAGGACCGATACGGTAACCCGGTCGCCGATGGTGACGATGTCGCTCTGTTGCTTCTCCTGCTTTAGCCGGCCGGGGATCTGGCATACGACCTGACCTTCCGCCGTGTTGACGGTGAAGAAACCACTCTGCGACTTAATGACCAGGCCGTCCAGCACTAAAGTGTCCTTCGCAATGGCGCTCCTATTTGCCCAGGCGCGAACGAAACTCCGCCGTCAGCGCGGGCACAATCTTGAACAGGTCGCCCACAATGCCGTAGTTCGCCAGGCCGAAGATTGGCGCGTCCGGGTCTTTGTTAATTGCCACGATCACCCGGGCTGTGCGCATACCGGCCTGATGCTGGATGGCGCCGCTGATGCCGGCGGCAATGTAGAGGTCCGGGCTGACCGTCTTGCCCGTCTGGCCAACCTGATGTTCATAGGGGATCCAGCCGGCGTCAACAACTGCCCGAGATGCGCCAAGCGCGCCGCCCAACACCGTCGCCAGTTCCTGTACTGGTGCGAAGCCTTCCGGCCCACCCACGCCGCGACCAGCGCTGACGATAATGCGCGCATCGGTGAGGCTGACCTGTCCTTCGCTGCTTTCAAAGGCCACCACCTTCGTCGGCAGTTCCGCTTCGGAGCGAGCCGGGGCCACCCATTGGGCGACGCCGGAGCCGCCGGTCGCTTCGGCGGCCGGAAAGGCGCGGCTGCGCAGGGTGATTACCTGTAGACCCTCCGTAACGCGAACATCGCAGAGCAGCTTCCCGGCATAGACGGGGCGGGTAAGCGCCACCCGGTCACCGTCAACCCGCAGGTCAATGCCGTCCGAGGTCAGGCCGGCGTCCAAAGAAGCGGCGACCCAGGCGGCCAGGTCGCGGCCGGTTGTGGATGCGCCGGCCAGAAAGACGGCCGGCTGGTGTTCGGCCAAAAGTCGCGCCGCCAGCGGACCGGCGGCCTCAATTCGAAAGGTGGCCAGAGTTTCGTCGTCACAGCCCAATACCTGATTGGCCCCATAATTGAAGGCTGAATCGGCGACTGCTGACACGCCCTGGCCGAATACCAGCGCGGTGACCGGCCCGCCCAGTTCGCCTGCTACCTTGCGAGCCGCGCCGAGCGCTTCCAGGCTGATAGCCGCGATCTGATTATCCCGATGATCAATCCATACCCAGACGCCGCTCATATTACCTTCTCCTCGAAAAGCCGGTCCACCAGGATTTTGGCCTGCGCTTCTACGGTGTCCGCCTCAATCATCTGCACCTTCGTATCGCGCGGGGGCAACGGGTAGATTGCGGACCAATCCACCTTGCTGGCTGCGCTGCCGGCTGCTCCATCCATCGTGATGTCGCCGGCGGTCCAGGTAGGGATCGTGGCCCGGTTTGCCTTGCGAATGCCCATGAAGGAGGGGTAGCGCGGCTCGTTTATCTCTTTGACCACGCTGACCACCACCGGCAGACGGGCGCTGACCGTCTGCTTGCCCCCCTCAATCAGTCGTTCGACTGTGATGGCGTCGCTGCTGAAGTCAATTGCCAGGATTGCCGATACAAAGGTGAGCGGCGTCCAACCCAGCTTCACCGCCACCTGCACCGGCGTCTGGCCGGTGTCGCCGTCAATGGCCTGCTTGCCGAAGACGGCAAGCTGCACATCGCCCATCTTGCGCAGGGCCGCCGCCAATACGCGCGCCGTGCCCGCCGTGTCGGAACCGCCGAACGCCGCATCGTCTACCAGGACAGCGTCCTGGCAACCCATCGCCAGGCAAGTCTTCAGCGCCTCCTGGCTGGATTCGTCGCCGACAGTCAGAACAATCGCCTCGCCGCCATACTTCTCCTGCAGGCGGATTGTTTCCTCCACCGCATACTCATCCCAGGGGTTCACTACATTCGGCTTGCCGCCCGGATCATCCCAGTTGACCACGCCGTTATTGACCGTAAGGACGGCGGTCGTACTGGGCGTTTGCTTGATACACGCCACATATTTCATACCTGTAAACCTCCAAAAATGGTTACCATCCTGGTAAAGCTTAATGGGTAAGCTCAGCCGCGTAAAGCGTCATACGTAATGCGTCACGTATGACAACAATCATCCTCTTGCCGGTCAGGGTAGGGGCCTCACGACGATTCAAAGAGGAGATTCGCGTTTACGGCGGCGAAATGCTCCGCGAAGTGCTGGTTGGAAAACTCAAAGGTTGTGGTTCGCCACGAAAAGTCACAGATCCGGGCAGCTCCGAGAATCGCCTTCTTCTCCGGCCGGGCATGCCGGCGAGCGATCCGGCGGCAGATGCGGTAGCCGGCATAGGCTGCAGCGCAGGCGGCCAGGGCCGCCAGGAGCAGGCGCAGCCAGGGAGTCAGCACAACCGGCAAGAGCAACAAGAGCAGCGAAAATGCCAGCAGCCAGGCGACTGCGGCGAAAAGCCAGCTCAGCTTATGCCAGCGTTCCTCCTCGCCGGACAGCCGATGCGTCACGTGGGCGCATTCCGCGCATAGTGGCACATCTACGAGGCGGGTGGTACGGCCAATGCGCCGGCGCACGCGCATGCGCTCCGGGGCAGGCTTGCCGCAATACACGCACACCGCCGGAAAACGTACCGGCTGGCCGACGCGGGTCTTGACCTTAATTCGTTGACTCAAGGCGATCCCAAAACCATTCCGTATCCTAACTGCGGAACAGATTATAGCCCTGAGGCGGGCAAGCGGCAAAAGAAATGACGCTACGCGTCATACCCGTGTCAACCAGCCTTCGCATAGTCTTGCCTGGACTCAATTACCCGGTAGCAAGGAGAACACGAAGACCCCGTCATGAGCGTAAAGCCTGGAGATGGCCGGGTTACGAGCCAATTGCGCCGGGTCGAATTGGCCTCCGCGCGCGCCAACAAAGACATGGGTCACGCCATGCTCTCGCAGCCACTGCGCCGCCGAGGGTTGCGACCAGTCCTTTATTGCTGCCGCTCCTTCATTAAACGCCCGCACTTCCAGCGCTATCTCGCGGTCATAGACGTAATCCACCGGCGGCGTGGTGCTGATCAAGCCGGTAAGCGGCAACAGCCAGGCGCCGCCATCGCTGCCGGCCCAGGTGTTGCCCAGCCAGCGCCAGCTGTTGATGGCCACCAGGGAATCCGGCGGTAGGTTGGCTTTGGCCCACGCCAGGCCGGCGAGATCCGCTTCGCGCGCCAGGATTGTTGTCGGGTTGATGATGTCAATCTGCTGCCGCGCGCCGAAGAGGAGCAAGAGCAGCATCATCGCGCCGGCGGCTGTCGCCAGAAACACCTGCAACAGGGGACCGCGCCGGATAGCGGCGCGCCAAATGCGACTTATAACGACAGCCAGGAGTAGCGCCAGAGGAATGAACATGGTGATGTAGGCGCTGTTCAGGTTGATCAGCCAGATGTTTGGAATGCCGGGAATCAGGTCGTAGAGGAGGCCAAGCACAAGCAGCGCCCACAGAGCGAGGGCGAGGGGTAGCACGGCCCAGGAGCGCCGGCGCAGGAAGGCCACCCCGGCGACGAGCAAAGCGCCGCCGGCAACCCACCAGTAGTAGCGTTCCCAGCCGCGGTTCACATACTCATCGGGAAAGGCATTGTAGTTTTCCGGCGCCGCTCCCAGGGCGCCGGCAGCGCCGGCAAAGGCGAGCAGCCGCGGCGCCACCAGCGAGACGGCCAACAAGCCGGCAAGCAGCAGTCGCCGGCCGTTGCGCCCCCGGCTGATCAACCAGACCAGGATGGGAAACGGCAGATAAATGAGGAAGACGCGCACGTGAATCAGGAGGAGGCCGGCGGCAAGCAGGGCCACCATCCACCAGCAAGCGCGCCAGGCACGCGCGCCGCGCAATAACAACCAGGTCAGGGCCAGCAGCACCGGCAGAATGAGTACGCCGGTCAACTGCGTAAACCGGCCCCAGGTGGCGTAGTAGCCGGGAAACAAGAAAGGTAGGGCCACCAGAAAGGCGGCTATCACCCCTACGTCACGCCGGCGGGTCAGCAGCCAGCCGGCGGTATACATGGTCAGGGGCGCCAACGCATTGAACAGTTGGCTCAGGATGAGTAAGAGATGCTCAAGCGGCAGGCCGGTCATGAGGGCCAGGCCGGCGGCCAGGGTGTGAAAGCCATAATGGTAGGGAAACTCTGCTATGGGCAGGAAAGAGCCATAGTCGCTAATTATCTGACCGCTATCGATCATGACGGCGGTGATCAGCGCGTGCCGGCTGGAATCCACCCAGGGTGGGAAGGCCAGGTCGCGTATCGCCAACAGGCGCACCGCCAGGCCTAGCAGGACGATGCTCAAGAGGGCGAGATGCTCCCAGCGCCAAGTGATTGTCCGGCGAGCCGGCGTCTGCCCCGGGCCGGTGGAGTTGTCGCCGCCCGCCCGCGACCGGGCGTTACCTCGCTGGAGCCACAACCCACAAGTCAGGACCAGCATCCAGCCGCCGACGATCACCACCCATAACCCGGTTCTGCTCCAATGGACGCCGATAACCGTCAGCCATTGCCATATGATCGGCCAGGCAGCCACGCCGAGCGCCAACGCCAGACCGGACCAGGCCAGCGGATCGAGAGCCGGAAGCCGGCCCCCGGCAAGCGGGCGCGCTCCAAGCCAGATGACGTGCCCCAGCCGGTCACGCAGCCGGCGCGCGGCCCGTCCGCCAACAAGCAGCAGCACTCCCGGCAGCGGCAGCATGAGGATTGCCGCCGCCAGGATAAGCCACTCATTCCGCGCAATCTGCCCCAGGCCGGCCAGCGCGTCCGGCCAATTCAGCTGGTAACGGGTGGTGAAGTGCAAGTCGCCGGTATGGTCTACGCCGGCGCTGGTTAAGACCCCGTCCGCGTCTACGTCCAGGTCATACGCCCAGATGGAGAGCTGGTTTCCGGCGTCGCCGGAAAGCTCCAGGGTGTAGACGCGACCGGCAGAGTTGTTCTGGGGCGTGAACTCCAACGACAATGCGTCGTTGTGATCGAGGCGATCATTTTCGAAGGTGTTCCAAGCTACCCGCTGCCCGGCATCGTCAGTGAGCGTAACCGTCATCGCGCCGGCGATTGGCTCTCCTTCCGGCTCATACTTTACCACAATAAACTCGACCCGATAGAGACCGTTGCGGGTGGGGCGAAGGGTCTGCCGGATGGAATCGCCCGGTCTGGGGGCCGGCAGCGCCGTGTTAAGCCGTCCCTGCTCAATGTCCACGGCCCGGATGGGGCCCGGCCAGCCGGCGGCCAGCGCCCAGATGGCGATTATCAGCGCGCCGAATAGGGCGAAAAGCCGGCGCCAGCGGCGCAGCAGCTTCTCCTTTGAGCGGGGTTGGCTATTCTCCACAGCATCTGCCGGTCTCATAGGGTAAGCATAGCACTCGCCCGGCGCGGTCGTCCATGTTGCCCGGCGACTGTTCGCCAAGCGCTTAGCTGCGCGCGCCCCCTGTGGTCAGGCTCACTTGGGAATGTCAGGGTCTGCGAAAGCGTAGCTTGCTGAAACAAAAAGGCCCGGCAGAAACCGGGCCAGTTGTGGCGCCAGCTGGATTTGAACCAGCGACCTAGGGCTTATGAGTCCCCCGCTCTGCCACTGAGCTATAGCGCCGAGAGCGAACAACATTATAGCGAAATTGAACTCCCACGCAAACGGCTTGGCGCTCAGCCGTTGCTGCACACTGGTCCTGTCTCAATCTTGTCTACCAGTTATTGTCCGCCGCGTAGCCCAGGCGCACCAACGCCTCGCCGGCAATCAACTTGAACAGCCAGCGCCGGTGCGCCGGCCAACTCCGCCAGCGCCCGACCGGCTTAAACTCCCCTTTCGGTTGCTGTGGGTCCCAGCTCACCCGGCCCTTATCCTTCATGGCTGACGAGCCTCGCACCTGCAGCGACGCAATCCGCTCAAAAGGAAAGCAGTCCGCGTCCAACTTGAAGTGACCGCATGCCGCCCGGACAAAACCGGCCGGGTCCGCCACCACGTCCTCGAAGCGCGCCAGCCAGTATCCTTCTCGCCCGGCAAATTCGCGGTCGCAGTGCATGACCATCTCCGCCGCCCGTCGCCAGCGCAAGCAGGCAAAGGAAAAACGGATCTGCGGCCACGTTCTGACCGTTGACTCCACCACATCCCTGCCGTCGCGCACCAGCACAAGCAAATGCTCTTTGGGGAACATGCGCGGAAAAGCATATAAGTATTGAACACTCGGCTCCTTCATCAGCACTCGCTTCCCTGCCGGGGTGCTGGCGTGCAAATACGCCATCATCCCGGCCCCCAGCAACGCCGGGAATGCCCCGTCTTCCAACTTGCCCTGGTTCTCTTCGTAAGTGTTCAGGAACTCGCCCTGCAGTTTGTCTACATCGCGATATAGCTGCAGTAAGGGCAACTCCCATATTTCCTGGGGAAAGGCATGCAGCTCGGGGTGCAATCTCAGCAATTCAGCCACATACACGGTGCCTGTGCGCTTCATGATCCCGTGGATCATCACTCCTGGCCCGCGCTCACGGCCTCGGATCTGCCCCACGAGATCTACCAGCGCCTCATTTGTCTCCGGCATGGCCGCCGGCGCCCGGTAACTCGCGCTATCAAGCACATACCGGACATATCTCCGCACCTCGTAACCCTGCACGCCAAACAAGCTAATTACCTCACTTTGCCACAAGCCTGAAAGTTACCAATACTAACACATCGGCGGCGCACTCCCTACATGTCGTTTGGCCTCTTCCGCACTTCGTCCTCGAACCGTACGTGCTGGCAGTCCTTTCAGAACGCCGCCACGCTGCTCCGTTACGCAACGATGCGACCGCTTCCGGCTAATTCAGCGGGGTAGTTGTCGTGCGCGCGACGCTTGACCTTTCAAGCGTCCTGGCTAAACTGTCCGGCTGATATGAGTAGCGTCCAAATTGCGACCGCCGGACATCGCCTGCCGGCCGCCAGTGTGCTTATATCTTCCGGCTGCGCACTGTTGTTGGCCGGCGTATTTGGTCTGGCGGCCGGCCGGCTGCTCTACGAAGGGTTCTTTCCCCGGCTGCTGTGGTTGGGGCGGCCTTTGCCGGCGCTGACCCTGGCGTTGCTCACGGGTGCGGGCGGTCTCTTATTGTGGCGGCTGCTGTGGCGCCGGCTGGGCGATCCGCTGGCGGCGCTGGTCCCGTTTCTGCCCGCGTCGCTGAACCTGCTGTACCTGCCACAGAGCGGCGTAGAGCTGGTCTATAGCCGCCTGTTGTTTGCAGGGGCGATCTGGCTGGGCTCGCTCTTACTCTATCGGCTGATGGCGGGGAAGCGTTTCCTGTGGGTGTGGCTACTTGGCGGCCTGCTGCCCATTTATCTGCTGACCATGGGGCGCACCGTGGGGAGGGCGGACACCTTTGAGTTCCAGGTGGTCATCCCGCAGCTCGGCATCGCCCACCCGACCGGCTATCCGCTATACATGCTTCTCGGCCATATGTTCACCTACATTCCGCTTGGCAGCGTCGCCTGGCGGATCAACCTGGCCTCGGTCGTCTTCGCGCTCCTGGCGACGCAGGCGCTCTTCATGACCGGCAGGCAGATCAGCCGGCGAGAGACTCCTGCCTTGCTGGCGGCCCTGCTGTTCGGTCTCATGCCCATCTTCTGGAGCCAGGCGATTGAGGCTGAAGTGTATGCCCTGCACGCGCTGATAGTGACCATCTCCCTGTACCTGATGACCGGGTTGCTGATTGAGACGCGGGCCGGCAACGAAGCCGATAGCGCGCGGGTTCGCCGGCGGCAATACGCCCTGGCGTTGACGCTTGGGCTGGGGCTGACCAACCATTTGACGACGGTCGTTTTGTTGCCGCCGGCCGGCCTGACCCTGCTCTTCGTCTGGCGCAGGCAGCGACCGGCATGGGGGCAAATTGGCGGGCTGACCCTGGCATTCTTGGCCCCGTTGCTGTTGTATGCCTATCTGCCGCTTCGCTGGGCGCAGGTAAACCAGGAGGCGATGGGCTGGGCGCGTCTGTTTGATTGGGTAGTAGGTGGGCGCTTTCAAGGGGCCTTGCAATTGAATGCCTGGCTGCGCGAGCCGGCCCGTTATGCCATCGTTGGGCGACTGCTGGCTGCGGAGTGGCGACCACTCCTGGTGCTGTTGCCGGCTCTGCTCGGCCTGTTCGATCTCTTTCGTCGCCGCTGGCAAATTGCACTCATCCTGTTGCTCGCCTGGTTGGGCACCCTCTTCTACGGGCTGAGCTACCACGTGCCTGACCTGGCGGTCTTTTTGTTGCCGGCGCACCTGGTGAAGGCGCTGTGGTGGGCGGCCGGCCTGGCGCTGATTGTTGAGATTATCGCCCGTTGGGGAGGTCGCGCGGCCCAATTGATGTTGGGGGCTTTGGCGACGATTGTGCTGGGATTGATCCTGACCCCGGCAGGCCGCGAACACTGGCGGACGGTTGATCGCTCGCGCGATGATGGCCGGGTAGCCTGGGCGACCGCTGCCCTGGCGGAACCAGGGCAAGGGGCTGCGCTGCTGGCGGATAGCGAGAAGTTCCCGCCGCTGTATTACTTGCAGCAGGCGGAAGGGCTGCGGCCGGACCTGGAAATTATGGTCTTGCCGGACGAGGCCGCCTATCGGGCCGAGTTGTCCGCCCGAATTGCGCGCGGGCAGCCTGTCTACCTGGCTCGTCTGTTGCCCGGCCTGGAAGGGAGCTATCACCTGCGTTCAGCGGGAGCATTGACCGAGGTGGGCGTTGGGCCGTTGCGGGAGCCGCCGGCAAACATGACCCCGGCCGCCCTGGATATTGACGGCATTCGACTCATTGGCTACGAGCTGTCGCCGGAATCAGCCTATGACCCGGCTGCGGCCGATCTGACTCTGTACTGGCAGGCGAATACGCCGATTTCGACGCCCTTGCTCGTCTACACGCGCTGGCAGGGAGCGGATTACGCCGGCGAGCCGATCCCGCGCACCGGCCAGCACCCGGCTAACAACGACTATCCGACGGTCGCCTGGGAGCCGGGCGAGATCGTGCCCGACTTCCATCTGTTGCCCAGACCGGTGGTCAGCCGGCCGGAGGAGATGACCCTGCAAGTGGCGTTAGCTCCTCCGTTTACCGCGGCTGAAGAGCTTGAATGGCACAATGTAACAACGACGCTCGTGGAGCCGCCGGCGTTTCTCCCGCCGGGCGAAACGCTGCGTCTGGAAGTCGGTACAACGGCGCTGGACAGCGTCCTGGCAGCCAACCGGGTGCGACCCGGCTCGCTGTTGCCCCTGCTGGTGAGCGGCTACGGCGATGGTTCCGACGAACTGAGTTTCTCGCTGGCGCCGGCTGCCGGAGAGCTTCCAGTTCCTCGTCCCGGGCAGCTCCCGGCCTCGTTAGACGGTATGGCGCCGTTTGTGCGGGCCGCTGAAGTAATGATAGACCTGCCTGCCGGGACGTACGTGATTTATGCGGATCATTCTTCAGCCGGCGCGCGCTGTGGTTGGCTGCGCGCCGCCAGCGAAGGCTGCGCTCTGGCAAAGGTCGAGGTGAGCGGCACGCCCCTGCCGGCCGGCGCAACAAACTTTGATGATCAGATCGCTTTGCTGGGCATTGATATCGCCGAGTATGAGCTACAGCCGGGCGGCCTGCTCGATGTTACCCTGGAGTGGCAATCGCTCGCGCCAATGAGCGAGGATTACACGCTATTCCTGCAGGTGCTTGACGAGCAGGATCGCATTGTCGGGCAGGTAGATAGTTGGCCCTTACAAGGGACCCTGCCGACCAGCGCCTGGCCGGCCGGCGAGCGGATTACGGATAGATACCAGATACAATTGGCTTCTGATTTGCCGGCGGGAGCGTATCGGCTGGTCGCCGGCTGGTACTTGCTGGCTACGTTGGAGCGGCTGCCCGTGCTGGATGACGCCGGCAACGTCGTGGATGACCGGCAGATCGTGCCCGGCCTGTCCGTTCCGCAGTGAGTCTGGAGGATAGCGTGGCGAACATTCTGCCCATCGCGGTCGTGATCCCGCACAGCGGCCTGGCGATACCGCCGGAAGTAGCGGGTCGTATTGCGCTGGATGAAGGGCAGATATTTGATGAGGCGGATGCGCACGCGGATCTGATCTTCGATTTTCGCGAGCGAGTGCTGCATTGGGTCGTATTCCCATTCGCCAGGGCCGTTGTGGATGTAAATCGGGGGCCGGACCCGGCAGGTAACCGGCCGGGAGACGGCATTGTGAAGCGCCAGACCAGCTATGGGGCGGTGGTCTACCGGCCGGGAATGGAACCGGAGTCGGCGCTGGAAGAGGCGATGATCGCTCGCTATTGGGCCGATTGGCATCGCCGGCTGCAAGAGATTGAGGCCGACCGGCGGGTGAAATTGGTGATTGACGCGCATACCATGGCTGCCTTTGGGCCGTCGCATTACGATGATCCGGCCGCGTTGCGACCGCGTGTGTCCGTCTCCAACCTGGGCGATTTCGACGCATATCCCCATCCGGAGCGACAACAACTATCAGCCGCGCCGGAGCTCGTGCTGGCCCTGGCGCGTGAATTGGGCGCATCGCTGGCCGGCGTGCCGGCGCTGTGTCCTGTTGGAGAGGATGTCGCCGTCAACGCCCCCTTCTATGGCGGTTGGGATCTCTGGCAACACGGAGGGGCGCATCAACCATGGTTGATGGTTGAAGTGAATCGGGCGCTATACGTGGGCGAACAGACGGGCGGATCGGGCGCGGTGCGGGCCGATGCAGCACGTATTGAACTGCTGCGCACAAAGCTATGGGAAGCAATCAGCCGGCTGGCGAGCGAATTGTCCTTCTGATGGCCGCATACACCGCTGCAAAAACTGTTCTGCCCCGTGCGTCTAATGGAAATGAGAGCAAGAGTGTCGCCGGCGAGGTAGTTCTATGATCCAATTGTTGGGCCGAAAGCTGCTTACCCTGATTATCTTCATCCCACTGCTGAGCATGCTGGGTTACTTCTTCGCTTCGACGCATCCGGCCAACGACATGCCGGCGGAAGGAGACCCGGCCTCAATCGCTGAGAGCGACTCGTATCCGGCATACATCCAGGGTGTGTTGCGCGGCGATTTAGGCGAAATTGGGACAACGACGATCAGCGAACTCGTGTGGACCAGCGTCAAGAATAGCCTGGTGCTCCTGAGCCTGACCATGTTGTTGACCTTTGTTTTGGGTCCGCTGTTCGGCTATCTCTCTATTTCGCGACGCACCCGGCGTATCCGCCCGCTGGCGTTGATCATCATGACTGCCGGCCAATCAATGCCCGGCTTCTTCCTGGGCGTCACGGTCCTGGCGTTGATGCTCTATGGCATCTTTTCGCTGACCGCCGGCTCCTTGCCGTTGCCCATCAGCGGATATGGCCTGGATGAGCATCTGATACTGCCGGTGTTGGTGCTGGCAATTGGTCCGACATTGCAGGTGGCGCGGGTAACGGCGAACTTGCTGGAAAATGAGCTTCAGCAAGATTATATTCGCCTTGCGCAAAGCAAGGGATTGGGCTGGAATGCGGTGTATTGGCGACATGCCTTTCCGAATATCGTGGCGGCGGTCATCTTGACCATGGGCCGCTCTACCCGCTGGCTGATCGGCGGGCTGATCGTGGTGGAATCGCTCTTTCTTTGGCCGGGCATCGGGCGGGTCTTTGCCTACGCCGTAGGCATCCGGCTGGACGGCCGGGCTCCGCTGCAATACTACTTGCAGCCGGAGCTGCTGGCGACCCTGTTCGTCATTTTCGGCTTCGGGCTGCTCCTGGCCGATGTTGTTTCCAGCGTGCTGGCATTCTGGTCGGATCCCCGGCTGAGCAAGCCCGCCGAAGCGTAAGCCGGAAGAAGAAGGGCCGTCAGATGAGACGCACAGCAACACGCGAAGTCAATTATCCCTTGATCTTTGGCGGCATCCTGGTGGCCGCCTTTGTTGCGCTGGCAATCTTCGGGCCATTGCTGACAACGCACGATCCCATGGAGCCAAACCGCACCATGAAGCTTGGCGAGACGTGGGTGACTGCCCCTTATAGGCCGGGAGAATTGCCGCAATTTGTCCTCGGTTCGGATGAGATCGGGCGTGATTTGTTGACCCGCATTATCTGGGCGATCCGGCCAACCATCATTGTCTGCCTGGTGGTGGTGGCCGTGCGCATGCTTGGCGGTATCTTGCTCGGGTTGACCGCCGGCTGGTACGGCGGCCGGGTCGAGCGCTTCATTGACAGTCTGATCGGCGCGGCGCTGGCCATCCCGGTATTGGTGTTTGCCATTGCCGTCATCGCCTATCTGGGGGTTGAGCGTGGGCTGACGGCGTTTGTGGTCGCGCTGACGCTTACCGGCTGGGCCGAGACTGCCGCCTTTGTGAAGGACCGCACCCGCACGACGATGCAGGCGCCTTATATCGAAGGGGCGCATGCCATCGGCCTGAAGCCAAACAAGATCCTGTCGCGCTACGTCTTGCCGCAACTGTGGCCGGTGCTGCCCTCGATGATCTCCTTTGAACTGGCAACCGTGCTGCTGTTAGTCGCCGAACTGGGCTTCCTGGGTATTTTTATCGGCGGCGGCTTTGTCTATGGCGTGCCGATGGCGGACAGCGCCAGCGACTTCATGATCACCACCTCCGGCCAACCGGAGCTGGGTCAATTGCTGGCGGATTTCTGGTCCAAGATTATCCGCACCCCCTGGATTCCCTTCTTTGTGGGCGCGGTGGTCTTCCTGCAGATCTTCGCCTTCAACCTGCTGGGGGAGGGCTTGCGCCGGCACATGGACGTAACCCGGCCGGGCGCGCGCTTCTCGCTGGCCCGGCTGTTCTCGCGAAATAAGCGTTCCGCCAACCTAACTCCGGGGATGGGCGCGCAGCAGGTATGACGCCCGGGCGCGGCCGGCGCGCCGCGTACTTGATCGCCTCTTCGCCGGCGGCTATAATAACCATCGAATGCCCTGGTGGCGGAATTGGCATACGCGGTAGGTTGAGGGCCTATGCCCTACGGGCGTGGAGGTTCGAGTCCTCTCCAGGGCATCAAGCAGGGTAACGCCGGAAGCACGACTTCCGGCGTTTTGCATTGTGTTGTCCAGAACCCCGCAGCTCTCCTATGGGATTTGTCCGAGGGCGAGCAAGCCGGGTATGAGCTGCGGGGTTTTCTTGGGGACCCGGTTGGCCGGCTGCTAGGCGGCGACGAAACGCGGATCCTCGCGCAACATGCGCTCTAAACCACGCTCCAGGGATACCTGCGGGTTATAACTGAGCAGCCGGCGCGCCCGGCTGACATCGGCTACCAGATGCTCAACGCCGCCCGATTTATCGCGATTGTAGATGCGATTGATTGACCGCCCGGTGACGCGTCCGATCAGGTCTGCCAGCGTATTGACATCAACGCCCTGGCCGCTGCCGATGTTGATCACCTGCCGGTTGATGCCGGTCACCTGGGCTGCGTCAATCAGGGCGGCGACCACGTCGGAGATGTAGACAAAGTCACGCACCTGGGTTCCATCGCCGTAGATGACCAGGGAGCCGCCGGTCAACGCCTGACGCAGAAAGCGGGGGATGACGGGGCCGTGCACAGCGGGCAGGCTTTGGCCGGGGCCGTAGGCGTTAAAGATGCGCAGGGCGACGGTTTCGATGCCTGATAGCTCGCCGATGGTGTGCAGGTATTGCTCGCCTGCCCATTTGCTGACCGCATAGGGAGAATCGGGCCGGGGGGCGTCATGTTCCCGGCGGATAGGATTAGGTCGTGGGCCGTAGATAGCGCCGGAAGAGGTAAACACCACCCGGCGCACGCCGGCGTCGCGCATCGCTTCCATCAGACTGACCGTGCCGCCCACGTTCACCAGGTTGTACTCTCGCGGGTAGAGAATCGATTGTGCCACGGAGACACGCGCCGCCAGATGATAAACGCAGTCGACATCCTGTAGCATGGACCAGAGGAGCGGCACATCGTTCACGTCCCCCTGACGAAAGATGACGTTAGCCGCGAGATGGTCCCTGTTGCCGCTGCTCAGATCATCAAGCACCTGCACCAGGTGGCCATCCGCCGCCAGGCGGTTAGCCAACGCCGATCCCAGGAATCCCGCCCCGCCGGTGATCAGAAAACGCATTCAACACCTCATAGCAACCATCCGGCCAGATGGCCGGAGACAGCGCACCGATCTTTGCATAAAGGATAGGCCAGAGCAAATCTAAGCCATCTCTCAGCCCAGGCCCAGCGCCGTGCAGCTATAATCGCGGGCATGCGCCGGCATAGATTGAAACTTGTCATCAAACTGCTGTTCGTCGTGCTGCTATTCGTGCTCGTTGCGGCGCCGGAATGGCCCGCATTTGCCGGGGAGCGTTACCGGCTGGATACATTCATCCGCCTGCGCCAATTCGACTTTGCGAACTGGGAGTTGAACGCATTGGCGACCAAGCTGGCGGGTACGCTCGCCGGTGGGCACTCCTACCTTGACGATGAGCGCAGCAAGCAATTCGTTTTGTCCTATCTGGAGCTGCTCAAACAGGTGCACGAACTGGAGCGGGAGATCGAGACCATCTATGCTGACCCGGACATTACTGACCCGGCCCCGGCTGTCGCCGAAATAGAGGCCGAAATCGCTCCGCTGCGCGAGACACTCGCCGAACGGCAGCCGCTGGTAGAAGAGATTCTGCAGAGCCAGGTGGCATCCATTCTTGTGGAGGAGGGCTTTGGCGTTCTGAATGCGGCCTGGCCGCCGGTGGAAATGCACATGACCCCGCTGCCGCAGATCCTGATCGTCTCGCCGCGGGACGAGATCCGCCAGATTCACAATGTGCCCCTGGAAAGCGGGTTGGAAACGGCTTCCAAAGAGGAATTGGAGGAGCAGATACTCAGTGACCTGGATCGCTCTGCCCTGGTGGTGCCGATTGGCGGCCTGGGCATGATTCCTTCAATGATTGTGGAGACTACCAGCATCAACTTTCTGGCGGACGTGGTGGCGCATGAATGGGCGCACCATTGGCTCACCACCCGCCCGGTAGGGATGGGCTATGCCGCCAGCCCGGAGATGCGCACGATCAATGAGACCACCGCCTCCATTGTTGGTGAGGAAATCGGGGCGAAGGTCATCGAACGTTACTATCCCGAATTCGTGCCGCCGGCAGAGGACAGCGACGCGCAGGCGGCGGACAGTTCAGACGAAGAGCCTTTTGACTACCGGGCGGAGATGGCCCAAACTCGGGTGCGGGTGGACGAGCTGCTGGCGGAAGGTGATGTGGAGCAGGCGGAAGCGTATATGGAGCAGCGCCGGCAGTTCTTTCTCGAGAACGGCTACCGAATTCGCAAGCTTAACCAGGCGTACTTTGCCTTCTACGGCGCATATGCGGATACGCCGGGAGCGACCGGCGGAGATCCGGTCGGCCCGGCGGTTGTAGCCCTGCGCGAACAGAGCAGCTCCCTGCGAAACTTCCTGGACAGAATGGCGTTTGTGACCAGCTTCAGCGCCCTGGAAAGCAGATTGGCCAGGTGATGATCACTCCGGAATATTACTCCCGTTCGCTTAACCAGCGTTCGCACTGGATGCCGGCGGCGCAGCCCTGGCCCACCGACGTGGCGATCTGGCGATAGATCGGGTCCTGGATTTCGCCGGCGGCGAAGATGCCGGGCATGCTGGTGCGCATGTATTCGTCGGTGATCACATAGCCCTGCTCATCCAGCTCCAACTGCCCCACCAGAAACTGGCTGTTGGGATTGTGGCCGATGAAAATGAAGACGCCATCGGTAGTCAGCTCAGACTCCGAAGCGGTCTCCAGGTTGCGCAAGTGCACTTTCTCAACGACGCCGTTGCCGCTGATTTCATCTATTACTGTGTTCCAAATGAAGGAGATCTTCTGGTTGGCAAAGGCGCGCTCCTGCAAGATGGTGCCGGCGCGCAGCTGATCGCGCCGGTGTATGACGCGCACGGAATTGGCGAACTTGGTCAGGAAGATACCTTCTTCCAGGGCGCTATCGCCGCCGCCGACTACCACCACGTCCTTGCCGCGGAAGAAGAAGCCGTCGCAGGTGCCGCAATAGCTGACGCCGCGCCCGATATACTCCTCTTCGCCGGCGACGCCCAACCGGCGGGCTGATGCGCCGGCGGTCACGATTACCGCCTCGGCCTCATACTCCTCGCCATAGGTCTTGATATAGAACGGGGAGCCCTTGGTGAAATCCACCTCGGTCACCTCATCATAGACGAAGCGTGCGCCAAACTCCTCCGCCTGGCGAAACATCAAATCTACCAGCTCCGGCCCGGTCGTGCCGCCGCCGGGAAAGCCGGGGTAGTTTTCAACCTCGGAGGTAATTGAGATCTGACCTCCCAATTGGTTGCCGGCGATGACCAATGGCTGCAGCATCGCCCTCGCGGTGTACAGGGCGGCGGTCAACCCGGCCGGGCCGGAACCGACAATGACTAACTTTTCTTTCTGCATGGAACTCTCTCTTCCTCAAATTATAACAGCCGGACCCATTAGACGACAGGATGGGAACACCCTGCCGCGGGCCCGGCTCAATTTTCATGTTTGGACGCCACGCCCCAACATGGGCAATCAAACTCCGATCATGTGGACGCGCTGAACTGCCCAATCCTTACCTGAGAGGTATCAGGGAAGGAAAGGCGCAGCCAGTCGCGGCAAGATGTCCACCACGTCGGCCCGAATGACCACGTCGGCGAACTCATCTGCATGGGTGGGCGACTTGTTGACGATTATCAGGCGCGAACCGCTGCTCGTGGCCAGTGCCGGCAAGTCGCAGGCCGGCGCCACTTCCAGGGATGTCCCCGCCACCAGCAACAGGTCGCACTCGCGCGCATGTTGCCTGGCTGAATTGAGCGTCTTGACCGGCAGCTGCTCGCCAAACAGCACCACATTGGGCTTGAGCACGCCTCCGCAGGCGCAATGCGGCACGTCGCCCGTGTCCAGGAACTGTTCCAGGTAGCTATCTGCCGTGTAAATAGTGTAACAGCGCAGACAAGTCATGTCGCGCATGTTGCCGTGCAGCTCCAACACTTCCGGCGAACCGGCGTGGCTGTGCAACAGGTCAATATTCTGGGTGACGACCGCCTTGAGCGGTCCAAACTGCTGCAGGTCTGCCAGGGCCAGGTGCGCCGGATTGGGCCGGGCATTGACCGTTTTCCGGGCCAGCGGGTGAATCCACTCATAGAAATCTTGTGGACGCCGGCGAAAGGCATAGATTGAGGCGACCTCATTAGGGTCGGCGTGCTCCCATAGCCCGGATTCTGAGCTGCGAAAATCGGGGATGCCGGACGGTGTGCTGACACCTGCGCCGGTGAGCGCCACCGTATAGGCTGATGCGCGCAGCAGGGCTAGGGCTTCTTCGATATCGTGGGTACTCATGTTCGTAGCTGAGGACAATATCCCGTATATCTTGCGGGCGATCTTTCCTGGGGTCGCGGCAATCAAGAAGCGCTACGGAGTTTAGACGAAGGTGGCAAACGTATCTCTCAAACAGGGGGCCAGGGGTAATGGCGGCCGGGCCCCGGGACGGGGAAGAGAGCGCTGCTCACCAGCCGGCCGGCCCGGCGCTGTAAGGCAGTTATTTCGCGTTTTGAGAGCAACTTTGGAAGCTCCTTCAACTGACCCTGTGGTTCTCCTTCGAGCATGGTTTGCAACCGTTTCAAATCGTCCAGCAGATTGGCCGGAATGGGTTTGCCGGCGAAGTCCCAAACCACTGTGCGCAACTTGGGGTCGGAGTGAAAGCAGATGCCGTGATCGATGGACCACAGCTTGTCGCTCTTGTCCAGCAGGATATGACCTCCCTTCCGATCGGCATTGTTCACCAGACAATCGAACAGCGTAATTTGCTGAAGCTGTTCCGTATGACCTCCGGTCAGGCTGAAATAATGGACATCCGGATCATGCTCTACGAAATATTGCACGGAACCGTACCCATGCGTACCCTCACGCAGCACCGTTGGAGGTACTATCTCCCAGCCGAGCGCTTCACTTACCAGATAGGCCGCTCGCTCCCTGTGGGAGAGCGTACCCTGGGGAAAATCCCATAGAGGACGCTCGCCCTTGCGCGGCTTATAGATGGCCTCGATCTCCTCCGACCCCAGGCAAATCTTCACCAGGAATGTGTAATTGGAGCCCCATGGGACAAATCCAACCTGTCCCATTTCTCCATTCAGCAAGATGTCAAGTATGCGGCCCTTAAACAGCGGCTCCATCTTCCGATCACTTCATGTGGCCGTTTCTATGAGCGCAGAAGTGGCCTTCCGGGTCTATCGGTTGCCCGCAGTTGCCGCAAATGGGGCGTCCAGCGCTTACAACTTCGCGAATGTGCGGGATTAGCCGCTGGATCTGCGGGCGAGTAGCCCAAAAACTGACAGCGTTTCTCTCCGCGTCCTCCTCTATTTCCTCCGCACTTTCGTCGCTCTCGGCAAGCTCGTAGGTCACCAGCACGACCCGATCCTTCTCTTCGCTGTAACCCAGGCCCATATTCCCCACCCGGAACAACTCCTCAATCGGCTCCCGCAAGCGCAGGTCCATGACGACCTGCTCCTGGGGTTCGGTAGCCAAGAATGGATATTGCCGGCTCAGTTCTTCCAGCAGCGATTCAAAGCTATTGGCCAGAATGGCGGCCTGTTCCTTCTCGATCACCACCGTAACCACGTTGGAGCCCTTGCTGCCCTGGACGTAAAAGGTGCGCTTGCCGGGCACGCCCACGGTGCCGACCGTCAGGTGCGAGACCGGGTTAAGTTCAATGTGGCGTGGCATTTCTGCTGTTTTCCTCTGTCGCTATGGTGGTCAACTGTGCGACCAGGGCCGGCGACTTCATTTCCGCAGCGACTTGCTCCTCAGCGCCATCCGCTGCACTATCTTCCGGCTCTGCCGGCAATTGCAGCGGCCCGTCGTCATTGACACGCAGGACGCGGATGCCTGCCTCCGGCAGCAGCATAACGGCGCTGACCGAAGCCGGCGAAAGCCCTATCCGCTGGAAGAGATCGATGTGCATACCCAGAAATTGAGCCAGCACCAGCTTGATCACATCCGCATGAGAGACGACAGCGATGATCTCTTTCGCGTGCCGGGTTGCCAGGTTTTCCAGGGCGGATACGGCGCGCTGCTGTACTTCCACAAATGACTCGCCCTCCGGGAAGCGGAAGCGACTGGGATAATGCTGCACCGCGTGCCATTGAGGGGTCTTGGCCAGCTCATTTAGCTCCTTACCCTCCCATTCACCGTAGCGGACTTCGCCCAACGCCGCCTCCTGGGTAATCGAAAGGCCGTGAGCCTGGGAAAAAAAGCCGGCAGTCTCCATGCAGCGAGTAATCGGGCTGCTATACACAGCGGCAATGGGCAAATGCGCCAGCCGGGAAGCCAGCTGCCTCGCCTGTTCACGCCCATTGTCGTTGAGGTGAATATCTGGAATCCAGCCGGCCAGTCGCTGCTCTTTTACCCAGTCATTTTCACCGTGCCGGATCAGCAGGATGAGAGTCATGGCTGGGATAATAGCACAAGTAGTATTGGGGTAAAAGCGTTAGTTTAAGGGGTGGGCGGGACGCCGGTCAACTGAAGGCCATTAGAAAGGTGCAGTCGGTTCCACACCTTCTCCGGCCGGCGGCTCACCCTCAGGAGGCGTTTCCGGCTCCGGCTCTGTCTCGACAGGCGTTTCGGCGGGCGGCGCCGTTCCGCCCTCGAGCGCCGGCGACTCTGGAGCGTAAGCGTCGACGTGGAAGTAAGCGGCCATGGTTTCACGCACCGCCGGAGCCGAGAACTGGGATCCCTCGCCGCCGTTGAAGATGAATCCCACTACAGCGATCTCCGGGTTCTCGTAAGGCGCGTAGCCAACATACCAGGAATGAGTAGGTAGAATCCGCCCTTCGATGCACCAGCCCCGCTTCTGGGCGATTTGATCGCAATACTCAGAAGTCCCTGTCTTGCCGGCGCTCGATATACCGAACTCATCCAGCCAGGTGACGTATCCCGTGCCGGTCCCGCCTTCCATGTTTACCATGCGCATCCCTTGCGCAATGACATTGATATACTCGCGGTCTACGTCTACGGCCTGGATGACCTCCGGCTGAAAGACCACTTCGCCGTTTTCGTCGAACTGGAAAGTGACGTCAACATTTTCCGGGTTTAGAGGGTTGCCGCGCAGGTCCTGATATGAAATATTACCGCCCTCATCCCGAATCACAACAACGAGTTCGTCGGTCGTGCGATCGCGCACAACCAGGTTGCCATGCTCGTCGGTCATGTGGTGGACAATGGCGGGCCGGTAGAGAAAACCACCGCTGGCGATAACAGCCGCCATTTGCGCTACTTGCATCGGGGTGGCGGTGACGAAGCCCTGACCGATGGCGGCGTTGTAATCGTCGCCGGTGGACCACGGCTCCCCGTAATTCACTGCTTTCCAGTTGGCGGTAGGTATGTTGCCGGGCGCTTCCAGGGGTAACTCAATACCCTGCACCCGGCCAAAGCCGAACTGATTAGCGTAATAGGATAGGCGGTTGATGCCCAGCGCCTCGACCGTTTCACCATCCTGATCAAAGCCGCCGGCGATCTTGTAGAAGTAGATGTCACAGGAGTTGGCGAGCGCCAGAAGCATGTTCATCCAGCCATGCTCGCCTCCTTGCTGGTTGATCCAGCAGACAAATTCCTGATCGCGACCGGGATCGTTGGCTGCGTAGCGGTTGGGAATCCTGATGGCGCCGGGCGCGCGCAACAATCGGTTGGGCGAGATGACACCCTCCTGCAGCGCGCCGGAGCCGGTGACGAGCTTGAAGGTTGAGCCGGGTGGGTATTGGCCGGCGATGGCATGATTAAGCAGCGGCTCGTAATCATTGCGGGTCAGCCCCAGGTAGTAGTCAACCGGGACTTCCGTAGCGAAGCGATTGTTGTCGAAGGTAGGCAGGTTGACCATCGCCAGCACTTCGCCGGTGTTCACATTCAACACCACGATCGCGGCCTGCTCGACTTCCGGGACTCGCCTCTCGCCGGTGATGTAGTCAATATCCGGCGTCTGTCGCCTGTATTCCAACGCGTCCTGTAGAATCTGGGTAACCTGCGCCTGCAGCTCAAGGTCCAGGGTCAGATGCAGGTTTAGGCCGGCGACCGGATCGATTGTTTCCCCGATCTGGCGCAATTCGCGCCCCGTCCAGTCCACCTCGATCTCGCGCGAGCCCTTCAGCCCGGCCAGCTCCTCTTCCATTGAGATCTCAAGTCCCGACCAGCCGACGCGATCGTCGCGCTCATAACCGAGATCGAGCCAGCCTTCGCTGGGGATCGGACCCATGAAACCTACTAGGTGCGAGGTTAGTTCGCCGGTTGGATAGTAGCGTAGCGGTCGCGGGACAACGCGCACGCCGGGCATGAAGATGCTCTCCTGTTCGATCTGGTGCGCCACGGTCATCGGTACGTTGGCCAGGATAGAGGCAGGGAGGTACTGCGCGAAACTGAAGGTGTCATAAACTTCGGTAATGCTGTCTGGTAGTTCGGGAACCAAACCGGCCAGGTCCAGCGTTTCCTGGACTGGAGCGTTATATAGCTCAGCCAACTGCGAATAGATACCAACCAGCGCCGGATCGGCTTGTTCAGACAATTCGCGCTGCGCCACGGTGTTAGTGACGGGAACGCCGGTGAGATAGGAAAGTCGCTCGAATACCGCCTCGCGTTCCGCGTCGTCAGTCGGGAGGAATGCCGGCGTAATGGTGACGTCAAAACTGGGCAGATTAACCGCCATAGGTTTGCCATTGCGATCGACAATGACACCCCGAGGTGGATCGATGGTCAGCTCAGCGAACTGATTCTCTTCTGCCTGAAGCGTGAGTTCTGTTCCCTGCCGTTGCTGTAGCCAGAACACACGGAACAACAATATGGCGAAGAGGACAATCACGAGAAGGCGGAAAAATGACAGCCGGCCGCGCAGAGCCGGATCAACGAAATCCTCCTCGGGTTCATTCATGCTTTCCCAGCCGATTCGTGACATAGCCGTCAGCCTATTGCAGTTCCACCCGTCGCGGACGGAATAGCCTGTTCAGACGAGCCAACGACCAGTAGATGGGTAGCATGATCAGGGCGTTCAGGAAGATCAAGGGTAGGAGCAGCCTGACGGATTCTGCGGTGAAATCGCCTCGGCTGAATATCGTGATGAGCAAGAGATAGCTGACCAGGTAGACAATGGTAGCCATTCCGGCATATAGAATCGGCAGAAAGAAGCTGCTGTTTGGGAAGTGGTACTGGATCAGGACCACAACCAGGACCGCCAACATCATCGCCAGGGTAATCGCGCCGGTGGGGCCGGAGGTGAACAAGTCCAGCAGGAATCCGCCGGCAAAGGCCCACATGACCCCTTCTTCGGGGCCGCGCAGCAGGCCCCAACTGACTGCCGCCAGCAGCGATAACATGGGAACCAGACCAAACACGGGGAAGCGCGGCAATATCGCTGCCTGTAGGATAAGCGCGAACAACATCACCGGTATGGCCAGGTAAACAGTGGATTTCATGGCGCTTCAGGAATCGCTTCCGGTGGTTCACTGAAGATGCTGGTGTCAACCGGCTCAAAACCGCTGATCACAAAGACAACTTCCAGGGTGTCAAAGTCAACCGCCGGTTGCAAGACGGCCCGCTGAAACAGGTCCGCCTCACTCCGATCCACTTCAATGACGCGGCCCAGGACCAGGTCTTGTGGGAACTCGCCGTTCAGGCCCGATGTCAGCACAATGTCGCCAATGGTGATCTCGTTCTCAAGGTCAACCCATTCCAGCGTCATGTCGCCGCCCAGGCCGCCGCCCTGCACCAGGCCCAATGCTCGCGAGGTGCTCAGGCGAGCGGAGATGCTGCTGATGTTATCGGTAATCAGCAGGATTTGCGCCGAGCTGGGACTGGTGCGAAAGACCTGTCCCACCATGCCTCTGGCGGCCTCAACCGGCATCCCAACCTGCACGCCGTCCTGTGAACCCTTGTCGATAATAATGCTACGAAAGAGTGGGCTGGTATCCTGTCCAATTACATTGGCCTGGATACGCTCCAATTCGGGAGCTTCAGCGGCGCGATTGAACAGGTCCACGTAGAGTTGATTCTGGTTGCGGAATTCGCGTAGCTCCGCGTTTTCTTCTTGAAGCGCTGCCAACTGCGCTTCCAGGTCGGCGATCCGGCTGTTGGCCAATTGCAGGTCGCGGGGACCGGCCAACACATCAGCGAAGGCGTCCGTGCGCGCTGCTGTCCAGTTCAGTATGCCGGCTAACGGGCTGCGCACAAAGGCAAACGCCGCGTCCACATTGCTGACGCTGTCCAGCACCAGAAACAGGGCAGCCAACAGTGCCAGGCCAATGATGATTCCCCATCTGAATCGCTGAGGTGTTTCGTTCAGGTTCATTTATCTGAGAAGGCCAACCGCCTCGGCGGTTGGCCTTTGTTTGCTGCTAAGGCGTTACGCCTATGGTCGCGACATGATTGGCAAGTGCAGCATGTCTCCGTTCACAAAGACAATGCCGCTGACTACATTGTCATTCTCGTTTGTCTCGCCAATTTCGTTGCCGGAGTCGATCTTGGCCCAATATCTATGGACGCCGGTAGCGAGATCGTTCCAGGTCAACGAAGCCTCGTAATTCATCTGAGCACAACCGGCGATAATCGGGTCAGGCGTAATGGTGATCGTGCCAATCGGGTTGGTCAGCGCCGCATTCGAGTAGAACTTCACATTGAAGGAATCGGTTACATGGGAATTGCCGCTGTTGCGGAACATGGCCCAGATGTCCACGTCAACTGAAGCGGCGCCATCCGTGGAGACGAAGATCGTCCCAGCGCTGTCCTTGACGAGGTTGAGGGTGGGGTTAACGCTGAGAATCCGGTCCTTATACATCTGGCCAAGCGGGCGGATATTCGTCACCCCGCTTGAATCATGATTATAGAGATTGCTGACGGAGCCGGCGCCGTACTGGTTATTAATGCTGAACCATACCCACTGTTGCACTAGACGGTTCCCGTCCAGGGGATAACCGAGATTGGGATCGACTGCGCCGGTCAGGTAGTCCAGCGAGGCATCCATAAATGCCTCAACTCGCGGCGGCGTGAAGCATTGTCCATATTCATCTTCAACGAAGCACGTGCCGCCGGGATCCACGATGTAGGGATATAGCAGCGAGTACTCAGTCAGTAGTAGCGGCTTGTTTTGCTGTCCATGCGCCTTCATCCAGGTTCGCATGTCAACTATCTGCTCAGCAAATACAGCCATGTCGTCGTGCTCGGCATAGCAATAGACCTCGTCATCAGCGCATAGCGCCGGGTCGCCGCCGCTCTCGCGCCGGGCAAGGTCAATCAGGTGTTCTGTGCCTACTGGGATGCCGGCGATAGCGTTCGATTGGCCGGACGGGGTCACTTCCGGCAGGATGTAGAGGTGCATCGTCCAGGCGTCCACTTCCGGCGGATGACCATACATGTCGATGTGCGCATCCCAGGCCATTTCAAGGTAGGCCAACCGGATTGGGGTCACCTGGACGAGCGCAGAAAACGTTGTCCGCGCCGTCGGGTCATATTTCTTTATGTAATCGCGAATCTCTTTGTATGCCTGAGCGTATACATCCGCATGGGTATCGCCCTGGCTGGAAGGCTGTCCATCCGGATTTGGGCCGCGTTCGATTTCGTTGCCAATGTTCCACAGTCTGCCTGGATAGCGCTCCAGCCAATATCGCAGGCCGTTGTCGTCATGCCCGTCGGTAATCTCAATGCTCGGTGTTGTTGTATATGTCCCCAGGTAGACGGAGCCGTTCTTGTCTTCCTTGACTGCTACCAGCGGCAAGTACTGTGCGCTGGTAGGTAGCGGATTGTCTCGCAGATACCTGAGGGTGTCATAGCGAAAGTCAACGAACATACCCGACCCGAAGTTGTCAACCAGGTCTACCTGCTCGTCGGTCAGGGCGGCAAGGCCCCACCGGCAATTAGCCGTTCCACCCTCCGCACCTGCCGGCGCGGGCGAAGATGACTCAGTTTGTGCCAATGGAGCGCTTTCGGTAGAGAGAGGATCAGCCAAGAAGGCGTTTGCTAGGAGCGTGCCGGTCGTCGCCTGCAAGGCAAAGAGGACGATCAGGGATAGGCCAAGCGCAAGCCCGGCAAGCAGATAGGTTCGTCTCTGGCGCAAGATACTCATGACATTTCACCTCGTTGTTGTGCTGTTTTGACAGCAAGAGCATGATGACACCGTACGGGCCAAGCAAGCATGGGACCCGGCGCACCAAACACTGATCTGACAAAGTTTACCCGACGGCAGGTCTTTCCAAAGTGCGCCTGCGGGCTATTCACTAAACCTTAAACAAGCCCGGCTCACCCTGTGGCGCCCAGTTCCAGACAGCCGGCAACTGAATCAGGCCCGCTTCAGCGCCGCTGTCGCCCCTGATGGTGAAGGGGTAGGCCATCTCATGACAGTCATAAGCCCGCTCTGGATTGCCGTCATGCACGGAGACGGTCAGCAGGTACTCGCCGGCATATAGCGGCAGCCGGTCAATCCGGTAGCTGACCACGCCGCTTCCGATTAGGCGACCGCTGGCGTCAGCCACGACATGCGGTTGCGAGCCGGTAATCTGCAGTCCGTCTTCGCGAAAGATGGTGACATCGAAATGCGGCTGATGGACCGGCTGGGCGGCGGTGTACTCGATCGTCACCAGCAGCGAATCATTCATCGCATAGACATCCTCCTCTTGCCCATCCGGGCCGCTAAGCCGTACACCGGTGATCGCCATCTCGCCCGTCCCCCAGCGAAAGCCGACGCCCTCGCCGCGATTCTTGCGCCCCTGGGTATAGTGGGCGGAGTAGTCCGCCAGCACAACCGGCATCGGGCCGGATGCCCGCAGTTCGCCGTGCTCGATCCACAGCACTTGAGAACAAATGCTGCGAATGACTTCCGTATGATGACTGATCATGATGATCGTCACTCCCTGCCGCTGCAGGTCGAAAATTCGCTCGATACACTTGGTCTGAAAGGGTAGATCGCCTACCGCCAGGATTTCGTCGATCAGCAGGATGTCAGGCTGCACGTGGATGGCGACGCTGAAGCCCAGGCGCATGTACATGCCGGAGGAGTAATGCTTGACCGGCGCATCAATGAAATCTCCGAGCTCGGAAAAATCTACGATTGCCTGGTAGCTATCCTGGATATCTTGCTTGCTCAGCCCGAGAACGGAGCCGTTGAGGAAGATATTTTCTCGTCCGGTCAGGTCAGGGTGAAAGCCGGCTCCCAACTCCAACAGCGCACTGATGCGGCCGTTGGTGCTCAGTTGCCCGCTGGTGGGCGTAATGATCCGCGCTATCAGCTTCAACAGGGTGCTTTTGCCGGCGCCGTTTCGACCCACGATGCCGATGCTTTGGCCCGGCATGACATCGAAGGAAAGGTCCTTCAGCGCCCACAGCTCCTGGGTCTCGTTATTGTGCCGGCGAAATGCGGAGATGAGCGTCTCCAGCACTGTCTGCGGCTTGGAGGTATGAAGCAAGAATCGCTTGCTAACGTTGCGAAAGGTAATGGCCGGTACTTGAGCGTCTGTCATTGTTTGTAGAGATGACTGAACATAGCCAATACCGCGGCCGCTCATTCTAGCCCACGGTCAAGAATCAGATCAATAGGACTACAGTTGGCCTGTGTCCCCCCAATTTGCCAACCGCTGCCGATAGGCCGGCTCGTCATAGCGGCTCAAAAGAAATGCCCACGCATAAGCCGGGAGGGAGTCCCCAAGGATATGGGCCGTCAGCAACTCCCCGGCTGCCGCGGCGGCCATAATGCCGTAGCCGGACAGCGCCCCGATGACGTAGGCGCCTTCTACCGGCAGCGGACCGATCAAGGGCCGATTCTCAACTGTCTTGCAGTAATAACCGCAGTCAATGGTGGGTTTGGGCCGGCGCTCCAGATAGCTCGACAGCGCCGGAATCATTCGCGAAAGGCCGCGCAGGACAACTTCCACAAAGAGGTCATCCATGGCCGGCGGCGGCCATATCGGCTCCATTACCCGGGTATGATAGGGCCATAACAGGAGCAGGATGGGACTGCCCTCGCCACCCTCGGGCCGGAAGTGCAGGCCGGCGGGCAGCGGCTGCAGCAACCACCGGGTTTCCTCGGCAGCCTCTAGCTCGGCCCGTTCCTCGACGGTCCAGGGCAGCTCCAGCGGCTCGTCCCAGATCATCATCGGCGCGTCTCGCGGGACAATTCCCTGTACGTCGTTGAAGGCGATCTTGGCATGTAGCTCATTAAAGACGGGCAGGTCCACGCCAATCAGGTGGGCCACTTGCCCAACGTAGGGGCCGGCAGCATTGATGAAGGTCGGCGTGGATATATGCGTGTCATCAACCTGCACGCCGCTGATCCGGCCCGACTGCGTCATTACCTGACGCACGCCGCCGGAGAGAAAGCGCACTCCGGCCTGCCTGGCGCAATCAAGCAGGTACATGCCGAGTTGTTGGGCGCTCAGCCAACCGCAGCGGCGAGTGTGTAGCGCAGCCGTAACTTCGGTGGTAAGGAAAGGAAAGCGGCGCCGGATCAACTCATTGCCGAGCAGCAAGTCCGCGCCGGCCGGCTGATCCCGATAGGCTTCGGCTGCATGCGGTTGATAATCTACGCCCCCGGGGTGGATTCGCAAACGCCCCGCCCCAAGCTCCGCAATAGACTGCGCCGATTCCCGCAACCGGCCGGCCCCGTCAGCCGTCGCTGTAAGGTAGACGTAGCCGCGCCGGTTCATGCGAAAGACGTTGTCACAGGAGTCCGCAAGTTCCTCCAGTAGATCGATGCTGCGGCTCATGAAGGCGATCATCTCTGGGCCGGGGCCGGGCCACCAGTCGCGATAGGCCTCGGTTGACTTATCGCTGGTCAGCGTTAGCGGTGGGCGCTGGTCCACCAGCAGCACATCGCGGATGCCGCGGCGCACTGCCAGGAAGTAGGCGGCGGTAATACCGGCAATGCCGGCCCCACAAATGACTGCTTCGGCCCGCTCGCTGTTCACTCAAACTCCTCGATGGTTTCCGCGACCACCTCCGGCTCGGGCCGGCCGTGCCAGCGGTTCGGCAGGCGGGCGACTCCCTCCCGGCCGATCTGGAAGTGATCATAGTCGCGGGCCACATAGGTGTTTGGAAAGATGAGTTGCGCTTCCGCGCGAACGGCATACTCGAAATAGCGCCGAGAGATATGGGTCAGCAACAATGCTCCGGCGTCCGCCTGACGGGCCAGTTGCGCCGCCTGGGCCGCCGTCAGGTGACCAAATTGCTGCGCCATCTCCAACTCAGCTTGCAGGTAGGTGGCTTCAATGGTAATCGCGTCAGCCCCACGGCAGTGCTCCAGGACGCTGTCCGTGCGCCCAATGTCGCCGATGTGGACGTAGCGCGTGCCGGCAATCTCCGGACCCAACACATCGTCCGGCCGCACGATCACGCCGTCAGACAAAGTAACGGCTTCGCCGCGAACGAGCTTGCTGCGTTCAGGGCCGAATGGTACGCCCAAAGCTTCTGCCCGTTCCGGCAGAAATGGGCGGCGCGCTTTCTCTTCAAACAAGAAGCCGAAGCAACCGCCGCCCCGATGCTGGACGGGAAACGCGGAGAGGCGAAAGGTATTGTCTTCCAGAATGGTCATGCCCGCGCGCAGGGGGATGAGATTAATCTCCACCGGTGGGCGCACGCCTCGCCAGACGACATTGAAGACGAGTTCAGCCACGCGATCCAGCGCCGGCTGCCCGCCGTAAATGTCTATTTGCTCCAGCGTCTCCCATCGCCCCAGCGTGGAGAGCAGGCCGGCTATCCCCAGGATATGATCCAGGTGACCGTGGGTCAACAGGATAGTGTTCAATTGCCGGAAGCCCAACCCGCTGCGCAGAATCTGCCGTTGCGTCCCCTCGCCGCAGTCAATGAGAAAGCGACGTTGCTGGTAGAGTAACATCTGCGCGGAGAGACCGCGATGGAGAGATGGCGACGAGGCGGAGGTGCCCAGAAAAATCAATTCAAACATGGTTGCCTGTTTGCGCGATCTGACCTACGCCCGACACAATCAGCTTTCCCGGCTCATCAAGCGCTCCGGCAATGTCAATGTCCAGCTCAAGCCACTGCCGGAGCAAGGCGGCGTTGGTGAGCGTGTGTTGCGTCAGCCGGCTGGTGGTAAAGGATGACACGCCGTGCGCCAACGCCATCGGCAGGAGTAACTGGTCGGCGAGATGGTGGTCTACTGCCGCTCGATTGTCTACGAATGTGGCCAACTCGGCAACCGCCGTCTCCGCTACCTCCTGTGCTGGAACGCCCTTCCGTCCCAACGCGGAGAAGCCCGCCTGCCGGCTCCACAGGACGATGCCGGCTCCGGCCCCGCGCCCGGTATCGCGGATGGCAGTAATGGATGGCGCGATGCCCTTTGCACGCAGCAGGTTGTCGGCCCTGTTAGCCATGCGCTGGGGGATATGAGCCGGCAGTTCGGTCACCGCCGCGATCCCTTGCACCTGCCGGACTGGCTCATGGTGCAGTTCGACCGCGGCCAGCTTCTCGACCGGCGTAACCGTCACCGCAACCTCACCGCCGCCCTGCGGATACCAACCCCAGGCGACCAGCGAGAGGTCGAATCCGGCTCCCATCGCTGCCAGCGCCGGCTGAAAGACGTGTTTCACATAGTGGAAGGGCGGGCTGAGGGGTACAAATGTGCCGCCGCGCAGCCTTACCTGCGAAGGCCGGCCGGCAAACAATAACGGCAGCAGGATTGCCTGAAGAACCAGCGTAACCGCCCCGGCCGAACCGCCGCTCGCTGCTTCGGCTACGTCAATGTGATAACTGCCGCCCTGCGGGGGAGCGCCCGGGAAAAAGGTCAGCGTTGTAGAGCCCAGATGGTCGCCCGTAGTCGCGGCGTGGCAGATGGCGGCGGCAGCGCGGACGCAGGTCAGGTGTTGGGGGCGCAGACCGGGCGTGCGCCGCCCGGCGCGAATGTTCATCAGCCGGAAGGGGCGACCGGTCACCGCCGACAGGCTCAGGCAGGTGCGCAACACCTGCCCGCCTCCTTCGCCGAGGCTCCCGTCAATGGTCAACATGTTTGAGGTCTCGCGCCGGCGATCCCCACTCAGACCGCGGTCGCCATCGCGGTGAAGAACAGCACCCCGGCCGCGCAGAGCAAGTTGATGCGCAGCAAGCGCGAATCGGTTCGCACCAGGTTGCGCTGTTCCTCAGCGGCAAGCGCCGGCTTTTGCTGAGCCAGCAGCAGCGCCCGGTCCATAGCCGGGTATAGGCGCAATTGCGCGTAGCTGGCGACGAGTATCATCCCCAGGACGGCGATGTGCTTGATCAGGATGGCCCATGCCCACAGGCTGTCCACGCTCAGGAAGCCGGTATAGTTCTCGTCGTTGGTCATCTGGATGAAGCCGGTGACCAACAAGAGCGCCAGACTTGCATTGGCCCAGGGGACAAAGCGTCGCTGCAGCTGAAACCACTGATTATGTTCCAACGATCCTGCCCTAAGCGCCGGCCATGCCATCAGGGCGCTCAGCGCGATGTCGCCCAACCAGACGACGGTAGCCAGCAGGTGAATCCAATAGGAGATCGACAAAATCCAGTAGGTCATGGCAGGCCGGGGCTTACTCTTTCTCCATTTGGAGCAACGCTTCGTAAGCCGGGCGGGGCGTGCCGTCCGGCAAGACAATGGCCCACCACCACTGCTCATTGGCCTCCGGCGTCCAGGTGTAATCAGCGATATAGATGGTGGTCATCAGGCCGATCCAGGGCTGCCAGTTCTGTCGCGCGTACTCGTAGGCCCGAACCAGGTAATCGGCCTGTGTGGCCTCATCAACGGCAAACCAGGAATAGGCCGGGTTGACCTGGTCGGTCGTCCAGCCCATCTCTAGAATTGCCACCTGCTTATCCTCGTCGCCGTTGGCGACCATTATCGCGCGCATATCTTCAACGTGGCGAAAGGTGAACCAGCGCCCGTTGCCGTAGCCGTTGGCGGGATCCTCGGCTTCCTCAGGAGCGGCTTCGGGCGGGGCCTTGTAGCCGGGGGCGTTCAGGCCAAGCACATCGAAGTAATCTGCCGCGCCGGCCGCGTACATTCCTTCCAGGAACTGCTCATCCGGCATCGCCTCCGGAGGAAGCGTGCCGGTGGGAGCCAGGCCGGCGGAGATAACCAGGGCGTCCGGATCGGCTTCCTTGATTGCCTCATAGCAGACGCGCAGCAACTCGGTGTAGGCTGCCGGATCCGGAGGCTGGTCGCCCCATTCCCGGCTGAGGTTTGGCTCATTCCATACCTGATACGCGTGGATGCGGCCCTTGTATCGGGCCGCCACCGCGCCGCAGTAATCGGCAAAGTCCTGGTAATCAGCCGGCGGGGCGTTTTCCAGCGGCTCGCTGCCCGGCTCCTGCGACCACCAGGGCTGGCGATCCAGCCGGACCAGCAATTTCAAACCGTGCTGCTCAACGGCGTCAACAATCTGGTCCGAATGCCACCAGTTGTACGCCCCCTTTTCGTTGGTCTCGATATCGCGCCAGGCGAAGCTCTGCTTCACCCAGCCAAAGCCCATCTCTTCTGTCAACGTCAGGTCGCGATCAGCGATATCCGGCTTCCACCACATGAACAGGTGCATGCCGTATTCCGGCGAGGCGAAGGCCGATCCGTCAGCGGCAGCTGGGGTAGCCGTAACCATCACCTCGACCGTGCCGGCAGTCGTGGCCGTTGGAGCCGCGGTCGGGCTGGCGGGCGGTCGGGAAGTTGGCCGCGGCGTGCGCGATGGGGCCGGCGGCGGGTCAGTAGCCGCCGGCCTGGTTGCCGTGGAAGCGGCTACGGTCGCTGCCGGCTCGCCGGTTTGGCGACCACATGTAGCCAACAACAGCACCAAACCGACCACACCGGCCCAGAAGGCTCGTTTGGAGCGGCTCAGGGCGTCTTCTCCATTTCGCCGATCGCGCCGAACGCCGGTCGAGGAATGCCGGAAGTATCCACCACGCTGTAAGGCACGGGGTCGTCGGTTGGGCCGCCGCCCTTGTTGCCGAAGTCGTAGTTAAAGAAGAAGGCCAGCCAGACATCGCCGGAATCATGCATTTGCTGGAAAGCCTGCACCAGGTATTGCGCCTGTTCTTCCAGGGTGTTGTCGTTGACGAACTCAAAACCCTCCGGATAGCTGTCGTAGCCCTCGCTGCTACCCCAACCGAACTCGGTGAGGCACAACTTCTTGTTGGGGTCAATAGCCTGCACCTTTTCGGCGTAGGTATCAACGGTGGTCTTGAAGCTCCAGCTGTGATGCGGATTGTCGAAGGGACCGCGGAAGGTGGCCGTGGCCGCCTCCGGCGTGTTGCCGGTCTGATCCCAGGGGACGTCCGGGCCGATATTGTAGCCGTTGTGGTGAGCGCCCACGCAGTCCGCGTAGTTCAGCATGCCGGCGGCCAGCGCTTCATCCAGGTAAATGAAATCGTCATAGGACGTGACCTGATCGTGCACGCCGCTGGGAGCCAGAGCGCCGCTGATCACAATCACGTTCGGGTCAATGGCCTTGATCGTCTCGTACGACCGGCGCAGGAACTCGACGTAGTTAGCCGGTGAAAGGCCGGCCGGCGTAGACCATTCACGATCGATATTCTGCTCGTTCCATACCTCGATGGCATGTACTTGCCCGGGATAACGGTTCAGAAGTTCGGTCAGGAAATTTGTGTAATGTGCGTAATCATCGGGCGGGCCGTTCTCGGTGCCGGAAGCCCGCGTCCAGGCAGGCGCGCCGACCACGCTGAACATCAGGTTCAAGCCCTGGCGATTGGCTTCGGCCACGACGCCGTCATAGAAGAACCACTGGAATGTCTCCGGGTCTGGCTGAACCAGCGGCCATTCCATTTGCACCTTCACCCAGTCCATGCCCAGCTGGTTGCGAACGACGTCCATGGCGAAGGCCGGGTCGCCGACTACCGCGTGGGACTGCGTGCCGTAACCAAAGCGATCGGCCGGCCAGGGGTAGACCGGGGCGGGGACAGTGGCTACCGGCGCTTCTGCGGCCGGCTCTTCGACCGCGCCGCCCTCAGGCTGCGTGGCAACTACCGGAGGCGGCAGGGTAGCGGCAGCCTCCTGCTGGGGCGGAGTAGTTGCTGCGCCGGCGCTCGCGGGCTCGGAGGTAACGGCCCCATCATCACTCGCCTGGCCCCCACAGGCGACAGCGGCGCCAAACAGCAAGAGCAGTAGTATCAGGAGATAGCGATTTTCTTTCATTTCAGTTTCCTCTTCCCTCAGCACAAACAGGGGCGCATTTTGCCCGTGTCAAGCAAAATGCGCCCCCGAATATTATTAGCTGTCAAGCAGACGTGGCGGCTACTGCGTACCCATCACCTGACCAAGCAATATGCAGGCCGGGCAACTACCGTTTGGTCGGATCATGGCATAGCCGGCCTGGGGATCGTCGCCCCAGGAAGTAAAGTCCACGTTGAAGACGATGATCAGGCGGACCCGGCCGCTGTTTGCCCCCAGGCTGGCTGCTTCGGCAAGATACTGCGCGTGTTCGCCCACGGTCAGGTTAAAGGGCGCACGCCACAAGAAGCCCTGCGGCACGTAGCCCCATTCTTCGCCGCTCAGGTAACCCAGCTCGGTGAAGCATAATTGCCCGGCGCCTGCGGCCACGTAAGCGTTAATCATACCCTGGAAGTAACGGGTGTAATGCCCGCCGTTTCCACGGGGGTCGCCGCTGGTGGCGGCCGGAGGCATGATCCCTTCGTTGTAGTGCACGCCGATGCAATCAGAGGCGCCGCCCGCGCCGGCAGCCATCATGCCGGCAATGTACGGGGCGTCGTCGCAGCCGCCTCCACCGCAACCGCCGCCGTAGAAGCCGGTGGGGGCGGGAGCGCCGGTGATCACCATGATGTTCGGGTTAGCGGCCTTTATGGCGGCATAGGCCGGCTTTAACATGTTATCTACGTAGGACTGCGGGCTGATTTGCCCGGCCGGCCACTCCCGGTCAATGTTCATCTCGTTCCAGATCTCAATGGCGTCCGGCGGGTCGGGTAAGGCAGCCACCTGGCCCAGGAAGGCGACGTATGCGCCAAAGTCAATGCTGGCGGGATTGAGTTGGCCGGGGATGCTGAGCAGCACCTTGAAGCCGTTGGCGTGTCCATCCGAGACCAGGCCGGCCACGTCATTGCCCGTGTTGCCGGGGCCCCACTTATGCTGGCGTTTCACCCAGGTCATCCCGGCTGCCCGCATTTCCGCCGCGCGCGGCGAGCCGGCTGTTTGCCCGCCTAACTCAAAACTTCCGCCGGCAATCGGAGGGGGCGGGGGAGGAAGCGGGCTACCCCCTCCGTCGTCGCCGCCGCCAATAACCAGCGGGGGCGCTTCCACCACCGCGAGCGAATTCACATCCAGGCCGGGGTTAATTGTCAGCAGGGAGGCGAAGAGCCAGCCTTCTTTCTCATCAAAGGCGACCTGCACCCACTCCGCCGAAGTATTGCGGCCGGTGAGGGTGACCCGCGTACCCACCGGCACCACCTCGATAACCGGGTAGGCCACGCTGGGCCCCTGGCGCAAGTTGGCGGTGATACCGACAACGGCGTCTGCTGTGCCGGGGTCCAGGGGAACAGCTGTGGGAGCTACCGCTCCCGCCACGCCCGCTCCGCCTTCCGGCTCAGCGGTCGGCTCTGCGGTGGGTGTCGGGGCAGCGGCCTCTACTGGATCCGCGACGGAAACGGCAATGGAGCCGAGCAGGGCGACGGTGTTGCCCTGGGCAAACTCGGCATTGATCGTGTAATCGCCGGGCAGATCGGTCTCTTCCCAGCGGAAGGTCAGCGCGTCGCCGCTGCTGCTGGCCACCACGCTGCCATCCTCTCGTTCAACGGTCCAGGCAATAGCGGCGCCGCTTAACTCGGGCGCGGCGCTGCCGCTGACCAGGCTGTCCAGAGTGGAGGCGTAGCCGGCGCCCTGTTCGGCGGATGCGAGGCCGGCGACCGTGACGCCGCGCACGCCATACATGCTCGACTTGCCGAGCTGGTTGGCCAACGCGGCTTCATTGTGCAGCCAGACGGTGTAGGTCTGACCATCCTTTTCGTAGGTGTAACGGTACATCAGGCTTTCGCCGTCCCATTCCAGTGGGCTGGCGTTGCCGGCGAGACTGACCTCCACGGGAGCGCCGGGTTCAATCTCCTCCGCTCCTTCGGTGAGCGTCAAAGCGCCGAAGTTTTGCAGCGCCTCGTCGCTCTCGACCGCGCGGAAAGTGCCGCCGATGGCCTCGACAGCTTGCGTGGTCACCTGGAAATTGAGCTTGCGGCGATCAACCTGGGTGACGGCAAAGTCGGCCAGTTGTTGGGCCGCGCCGCCCTCGGTGTAGGCGGTGGGGTTGAACGGCATCTGCAAATAGACAGTATCGGCAGCCTGCCCCAGGGCCGCCCAGTTTTGCCCGGCCGTATCCCACCCGCCGCCGCTGATGGGCGCGGGCGTGCCCAGGGTAACGATCAGCGTCTTGCCCTGTTCGTGCAGCGCGCCGGCCAAATCAGCCACGAAGGTGCTGTAGGCGTCGCGCGAGCCTCCCGGAATGCCCTGGTAGTCCAGATTCACGCCGGCGTAATCGGCTGTCGCTGTCACTATATGCTCGATGTTCTGGCTTTGCAGAGCCGGATCGCCGAGTAGCGCTGTTACCGCCGCCTGGTCGACAATCGTGCCGACGTTCGTCACCTGCACGATCTGCTTATAGGCGCCGGTGGCGATCTCGGCCACCTCGCCCTGCAGCGAACCATCTGCCAGCAAGTTCAGCCGGCCAAGGGACACTTCAGTGAGGAAGGGCAATACTTCCGGCGGCAGGGCCATTTCCGGCTGCAGGTCAGCGCCAACCGCCACCGGCCCGTCCTTCTCCACGCTCATAATCGTCACAGCCTGGGGCAGTGGAGCCGCCAGAGAGACGATCTGACCGTTCTGATGGTTGGCCGGCGTGAATACCCAACCCGCGCCGTCCCAACCGTACATATCCAGCTTGCGTGGGTCGCCGGCCGGCATGTTGATCGATATGACGCCCGAAGAGGCGGCGTCGTGCTGCAGCAAATAAACCTCGCCGGCCGGAGTCATGCCCGCCGGCACGGCCGCCGCCATTGCGGTAGTTGCCTCGCCCGCAGTTCCAGCCAGAAATGCATCCGCCGGGATGGCTTCCACGGTCACAGAACCACTTTCGCTGGTTACCGCGATGTTGCTGGGGCCGCTGGCGACACTCTCCGTAGCTGCCGGAGTTGCCGCAACAGTTTCATTGTCGCCGCCGGTCAATCCCAGCCGGCTGGCCAGCGAGATCGGCGGCAGGAACAGGCCTCCCAACAAGAGAATGCAGATAAGCACACCTCCCGCGGCCAACAGACCGGTTGTGAGAGTGCGCTTTTCCCCGCCGCCCACATTGCCGACTTCTCCAGAGGTTGTTGAGTAGCCGGAGCTTTCATTCAACACCTCCCTGGGCTCTTGCAATGGACGTTCATCTTCCATGATTTGGTATCCTCCTCAAGGATTCGAGAGGTCGTCATCCTGGTGACAGACAGTTATGAACAAAAAGCGGCTACCCGCCGCTAATTGCGCTCAAAGACCTTGTAACCCTGTCAAAGATTCTAGCAAAGGTGAAAAATCCGCGCCAAGCAAGGCTTGGGCCCGGTGATGATACATGAGTAGGAGCTTAATTCGGGGGCGGGCACGGCGACCATTTGCGGCGGATCAGGCCGGCCGCAATGACGCAACGGCAAGATTGACGCTCCTGAAGCTGCTGGTATACTTTCGTTTCGAGACGCACTGCGTCATGATCGGGACCTCTTGCGAACGTGATTTCCGGAAAATAGATGCATTGCGCCAGGTATCAACATCTTTAGGTAGCGACTGATAGGAGAGTGTGATGGCAGATGTAAGTAAGTTGTTCGCGAATATGGCCGGGCAGTTCAACGCTGAGAAGGCCGGGGATATCAACGCGACGGTGCAGTTTGACCTGTCCGGCGCGAACGGCGGCCAATGGTATGTTCAGGTTGCCGGCGGCAAGGTCAATGTCCATCAGGGAACGGCCAGCGAGCCAACCGCGACGGTGAAGATGGATGGGGATGATTACTCCGATATGGTCACCGGCAAGCTCAATCCGATGACCGCCTTCATGAGCGGCAAGGTGAAGGTCGAAGGAGACCTGGGCACCGTGATGAAGTTCCAGACCCTGTTCAGCAACTGATTCAGGGTTCATCCGCAAACTAAACAAAAATAACCCCGTAGGTCTCAAGAAACCTACGGGGTTTTTTACACGCCGGGGTCGCCTGTGGGGCGCTCGTGTTGGACGGGTCAAGCCCGAATTCAAAGGGGCGGGCTTAACGCTATGTCGGCATATTCCTGTTGTTGTGCGTCGCTCAATTGCACGCCGAAGAAGGTCAGCAGCTCGATAATCAGAGCCGCCTTGCGTTCGGCGTCGCTGCGTGACCATGTTCGCGCCTTGATCTCCAGGTAGTAGCCGGGTAACGGCGGCACGGAGACCTGATCCAGGTTGATGGCGAAATCTGTTTCGCGGTAATTGACGTGCCAGCGGCGGCGCTCCTTGTGCACCTCAACTTCCCGGCTGGGAGCGAAGTATTCCCGGTAAAAACGCAGGCTCTGCTCCGCCGGGGCCAGATAGCGCGAGCGGGAGAGCATCACCGCGTTCGGATACTCCTGTAGCTGCTTGGCTCCGAGCAACGTGAGCCGGGCCCTAGCCTGGAAGACTTCGCCTTTATCATTCACGAACTCGTCTTCGCGATAGCGCAGGCGAGCAGCATCCGGATCCCGGCCGCCGAAGAGGAAGTAGCTGTCGTACTGCTTGTAATGGCCGCGCTTGGTGATCTCCAGCTCGCCGGCTTCAATGACCTGCACAATCGACTCGGGATCATCCAGGTGAACCTTCACCTGTACTTCGAAACTTTCCAGGCGCTGGACGCCGGCCAGCAACACCAGCTTGTTGTATGGGCTGGACTCGCGCTCCAGGACAAAGTCATCAATCTTCGCCGCCACGACCGCTGCTTCTTGACGCGTGGCTTCTTCGTCTACGGTCAACAGCGCGCGATCACGCATCAGCCAGCGCCCGTTGCACATGACGTCGGTGACATCGGTGCTCTTGGCGGCGTACACCAGCCGGGAGTAGACGGTATCGGGGTTGCTGTGAAAGTGGGGCCAGTTGTGCGTGACGTCTGTGGACACCAGGACCAGGTCCGCCCGCTTGCCGATTTCCAGGCTGCCGGTCAGGTGTTCCATGTGCATGGCGCGCGCCCCACCGATGGTGGCTAATTCCAGGGCCTGACGCGCCGGCAGCACGGTAGGGTCGTTGCTCTGGGCCTTGGCCAGCAGGGCAGCCAGGCGCATCTCCTCGAACATATCCAGGTCGTTGTTGCTGGCCGCCCCGTCCGTACCCACGCCGACCTTCAGTCCCATAGCCAGCATGTGGCTGACCTCAGCAATGCCGCTGGCGAGCTTCAGGTTGCTGCTCGGGCAATGGGCGATGCCCACCCCGGCCTTCTTCAAATCATACATCTCCCCGCTGTCAATGTGCACGCAGTGGGCCGCCAGCAATTTGGTTTCCAATAGGCCGTGCTTGGCGTTCCAGGGCACAACCGGCATGCGATTTTGCCGGCGACAGTTCTCTACTTCTATGGCTGTTTCGGCGATGTGGGTGTGAATGGGCACGTCATAGGCGCGAGCCAGGTCGGCGCAGGCGCGCAGCAGCTCCGGCGTGGCCGTGTACCAGGCATGCGGGGCGACGGCCGGCTGGATCAGCGGGTGATGCTGCCACCTCTCGATAAAACGCCGGCAGAGCGAGATGCCGTCTTCAAAGGTATCCGCGTCCGGGGCGGGGAAGACGAGCACGGTCTGGCCGAGCAGCGCCCGCATGCCGACCTCTGCCGTTGCCTCGGCGATCTCATTTTCGAAGTAGTACATGTCCGCAAATGCGGTGACGCCGGAGCGGATCATCTCCACGCAGGCCAGCCGGGCGCCCAATTTGACAAACTCCGGCGAGACGAACTCGCGTTCCAGCGGCATCAGGTAACCTAACCAGACATCCAGCCGCAAGTCGTCATTCAATCCGCGCAGCAAGGTCATCGGCGCGTGGGTGTGGGCATTGACCAGGCCGGGGATCATCACCCGGCCGCCACAATCAACCACGCTTTCGGCTGAATATTGCGCTATGAGGCCGGCAGCCGGTCCAAGATCAACGATGGTGTCATCTTTGATGGCTACCGCGCCGTCAATAATCAGGTCAAAAGCCTTGTTCATGGTCACGATGACCGCGTTGGTGAGCAAGATGTCTACATTATCGTTCATTACGCTTCCCTCTCATGTCGTATCGGCGTTCGGGCGATTATACCGGAAATCCCTTCCTGCTGTATAATGACCCGATGGAAATGCTCGAGTTAATTGCCATCAAGCGGGATGGAGGGGAACTATCAGCGGAACAAATCAAGTGGTTTGTGGGAGAGGTCACGGCCGGGACAGCGCCGGATTACCAGGTTGCCGCGATGTTGATGGCCATCTACCTGCGCGGCATGACGGCGCGAGAAACGGTACAGCTAACGCTGGCAATGGCGGATTCTGGCGCTAGATTGGACCTGCATGATGTGGCGCCGTTTGTGGTGGACAAGCACTCGTCCGGCGGCGTGGGAGACAAGACCTCGCTGGTCGTCCTGCCGCTGGTAGCGGCCTGTGGGATGCCGGTGGGGAAAATGAGCGGGCGTGGACTTGGGTCCAGCGGCGGCACGTTGGACAAGATGGAGTCGATCACCGGCTGGTCAGGCGCGATTGAGCTGGAGCAATTCAAGCGACAATTACGGGAGATTGGCCTGGTTTTGGCCGGGCAGACGGCGGAGCTGGCCCCCGCGGACGGGCGGCTATATGCGCTGAGGGACGTCACGGGCACGGTCGCCAGCTTGCCGCTCATTGCCGCCTCAATCATGTCGAAAAAGCTGGCTGCTGGGGCGGACGCTATTGTGCTGGATGTGAAGGTCGGCAACGGCGCTTTCATGCGCGACCTCGATTCGGCGCGCGAGTTAGCGCAAATGATGGTGCAGATCGGAAAGGACGCCGGGCGCAAGATGGTGGCCCTGCTGAGCGACATGAACCAGCCGCTCGGCGAGGCGGTGGGCAATTCCCTGGAAGTGCGCGAGGCGATTCATACGTTGCGGGGAGAAGGGCCGGCGCGATTTTGGGCGCATTGCCTGGATGTCGCCGGACACATGCTGCTGCTGGCCGGCAGAGCAGTCACGTTGGACGAAGCGCGGCAATTGTTGGTCCGGGCGCGGAACAACGGGACGGCGCTGGCAAAGTTCCGGCAGATGGTGGTTGCCCAGGGGGGCAACGGCGCACAGGTGGACGACCCATCCTTGTTGCCCGCGGCGGCCTTTACAGGAGATGTCCGGGCCAGGCAGTCGGGTTATCTTGCGGGAATGGATACGGAAGCGCTGGGCTGGACGGCCGTCCGGTTGGGCGCGGGGCGGTTGACCAAGAACGCGCCCATTGATCCAGCGGTCGGTTTTGTCATGCGGGCGCAGGTTGGGGACTTCGTGCGGGCCGGTGAGCCAGTCGCGGTTGTCCATGCGAATTCAGCGGCGAAGTTGCAGGAGGCGACCTCCTCTATTCTGGCGGCGCTGACCTGGAGCGACCAGCAGGTTCCCCCTCTTCCGCATGTCTATGAAACGATTATCGGGTAGCTGCAGTGCGAATAACCCGGCAGGTGGTTCTGGCCGTCATCCGGCAGGAGGAAAGAATCCTGATGGTGCGGCCCGCAGATTCAATGAATGACGGCGACCAGTGGCGCTTGCCGGGAGGGGAAACATTGGTGGGCGAGCCGCTTAACTTTGCGTTACGCAGGATGGTGCGCCAGCAAGCCGGGCTACAATTTCAGGGAGATGGCCTTCTCGTCCAGATCGCCCGCCTGACGCAGCAGTCAAATAATCTGGAAACCAAGACATATCTGTACGAGATTCCGAACTGGGATGCGAACGCTTTCCATTCGATAGCGCAAGATGGGCAGGGGCCGGCATTGAGGTTTTACACCCCGGCGGAGTGCGCGACGCTGCTCAACGCCATCACGCAGGTGTCGTTTCGTGAGCCGCTCGTTGCCTACCTTACCGGCGTCAATGGGCCGGGATACGTGTGGCTTTATCAGGACGTAGCCGGAGAGGAGCAGCTCATAACCAGGAGACTTAGCTCCAGTGTGTAGACTGTTCTTGCGTGGGACCTGCGGAGCTTATCGTCCGACCCCTCAGCAGAGGTGAGCACGTGTCAACTTTCCCGGAAGGTTCAACACCAAGTTCAGTTTCCGGGAAAATGCAGAGTCCCTGCGTGGTTAATCGTCAGCCCTATGAGTGGAGGTGAAAGTGAAGGTTCTGGGAATTGATATAGGCGGCAGCGGCATTAAGGGGGCGCTGGTTGATACCCGGAAAGGCAAGCTGGTGACTCCACGCGCGCGAGTAGAGACGCCGGAATCAATGACCCCTGAGGATGTTCTCGAACAGGTGTTGGGGGTGATTAATGAGTTTGACGGCTACACCGGCCCGATTGGGATGGGCTTTCCGGCGGTCGTGCAGGACGGTTCTCCACGAACCCCATTTACCGCCAAGCAAATAGCGGGTTGGGTGGGCTTCCCGGTTGCCGATTATGTGTCCAAACGGACGGGCCGGCCGGTGACGATGATAAATGATGCGGACGCCGCCGGCATTGCCGAGATGCGTTTCGGCAACGGCCTGGGGAAGTCCGGCGTGGTAATCGTGATTACCCTGGGCACGGGCATCGGTAGCGCGCTGTTCACGGATGGTCACCTGGCGCCGAACGTCGAGCTAAGCGCCCTTTATTTGCGGGGACACACACAGTTCGCCGAGCAGTACGCTGCCGGAGATGTGCGCCAGCGGGATAACCTGACCTGGAGCGAATATGCCGCCCGGCTGGATGAATATCTGCACCACCTGAATCGCATCTTCTCCCCGCGATTGGTGATCATTGGCGGAGGCATCAGCAAGAAGCACGCGGAATTTCTGCCCTTGCTGACCGTTGACTATCCGGTCATTCCGGCAGCGTTGCGGAACGAGGCCGGGATTGTCGGCGCGGCGATGGCGGCGGTAGAGGGCCGGCGCGAGTGAGTTGCCATCTTGAGCTGAACAAAGTGGCTCCCAGATCTTCACCGGTCCCAGGGACATTCGCAGGCTCTTTCCAGTTCATCTTGTCAGGGCGAGACAACAATCGGATCAAGCAGTAGCGCGTCGCTGTCCGCCATGCCCGGCCCCTGCACGACGAGACGCAATCCGGTCTCCGGCATGTACAGGCCGATCTCCATGGGGTATGCGCCGGGGGGGGCGCCGGGCGGGATGACGATGTCATAACTGTCAACCACCACTTCGCCGGGCAGCCAGCCGCTTGTCGGGCTGCTACCCTGCGCCGGCTGGCTATCTGCCTGCCACACACAACACACGCCGTCTACTCCCAGCAGATGGACAAACACCGTGTAATCTTCGGCCGGCTGCGCAAGCGCCTGCCAGACCAGTGTCAGCCGGTAGTTGTTTGGCGTGATTTCGACCAGGTCATAGCCGAGGAGCGCTACTTCATCGCCGAAGACCGCCCCAGATGGGTGAGAAAGCGCGGGCGCGCTGAAGTTGCGAACGGTCTCCTCCACGGTCACGGCCCCAAGCTCCGTGCTGAAGGCCGTTTCGCCGGCCTCGTTCAGCAAGGACATTTCTAGCGTGTATTGCCCCGGCGGGAGATCGGGCGGGATTTGCGGGTCGATCCGGTCAATAGTGAACTCAGACGGCTGCCAGGAGCTAAATGGATAGTCGCCCTGCGCCGGGGTGGTCTCTTGCAATGTATGCCGGTCGCCGTCCGGGCCGACCAGCTCCAGGCGGATGGTCATGTCCGGCTGGCGCTCCGTCGCCTGCCACCAGAGGGCGAGATCGAGGGTCTCGCCCTGCCCGAAGATGAGCCGGTTCCGCTCATAGCCGAGTAAGTGCAGGCCGGGCTGCGCTAATGTGGGCCGGCCCCACGGCGGGGTAGGAAGCGGCGAAGGCGGCGGGCCGGAAGTAATGGCGACCGGCTCGATGAGGTAACTGTCGCCGGCGAATCGCCCCTGCTCGTCCAGGCGAGGTAAGCGCGCTCCGCTTTCAGCATTAAAGTAGCCCAGGCGCAGCCGGTAGTTTCCCGGCGGTATTCCCGCCGGGACCGGCAACTCCACCCGCTGAATGATCGTCTCGCCCGGCGCCCATTGTTCGGCAGGATAAGCAAATGATTCCAACTGGCTCCAGCGATAACCGCGCTCATCCTCCAGGTGGACAAACAGTTGAAATGGCTCCGCCGGTCTATCCTGTACCCGCCAGAATAGCGTGAGTGGAATGGCGGCGCCGCTTTGCCCCTCTTCCAGTGAATAGCCGAGCAACTCGATCTTGTCCCCGAAATTGACTGAGACGGGCCGGGTGGGCGAGATAGGAGGCGTAGAGGCTATCCGGTAGGCAAAATAAGTGTGCTCCCCGTCCGGGCCGAGTGGGCCTGCTTCGGGCGTGGGTAGGTACTCTCCGGCCCAGTCGGGAGCGGGGCTGCTGTGTGGGTAAACGATCAGGGCAGGGCCGGAGGTCGGGAATACCAGCGCCTGGCTTTCCGGCAGCCACTTGATGCTCTCGTAGTCTTCGGCAAGGTAGGCCACCGTGGGATGCCGGTAGTGCAGGGCGGCGAGATAGATGGCCGGGTGATCGGGAGGCTGCTCATTCAGGTATGCGGCGACCCGAACGAGATCGGAGTCGGTTTCATAGAAAAGGTCGCTGCGCGTCGCCCACTCATTGAAATAGAGCTGCCAGGTTGCCGCGCCGCCGGCCAGTAGTATGACCAGCACGACGAACGCATAGTTGATCTCATACGCCTCCAGCAGACGCATCTGTTGCAGCCGGATGGTCAGGGGCAGGTTGGGGCGGCGCAACAGGTTGGCGACTTGCTCCAGGAGAAAGACCAGGCCGACAGCCGGCAGGAAAAAGACAAACGGGATCATGCCCATTGCGCGCAGGTTGCTGGGCACGATCTCGTTCACCGCAAGCGCAGTGGGTAGGATCATCACCAGCGGCGTGAGCAACAGCATGAGTACCGACATCTTCTGCCAGTCATACCACCAGCGTCGCCAGCGCAACAGCAAGATCAGCCAACCGGCGACCAGCAGCCCTCCCCACAGCCAATTGAACAGCGCCCGGCCGGGGATATTAAAGCGCCAGTATGGGTCGCCCAGCAGGAAGAGCATCCCCAGCGAGCGCAAGTAACTTTCCAGGAGACTCGCGCTGGCGGAGCCGGGGCCGGCCTGGCCGAGGCGCACCCAAAAGGCATCCGGATGCTGGTAGAAGTAAAGCAACAGTGGCAGGCAAACTGCCAGCGCGGCGACCCCGAAGAGCGCCAATTGAGTCACTCGCAGGCGCAATTTACTTCTTGACAGGAATAGAGGCGGCAGGGAAAGTAGCAACAGAAGCGGAAAGATGCGCACCGCCAGGTAGGTGTAAGCCGCCAACCCCAGAAAGGCGCCTCCCAGCAAGCAAGGCAGCAGTTGTGAACGTTTCAGACCGCGAAACAAGAAAGCGAGCGCCAGCCCCTGCAGCAACGGCTGGCTGATAACGCGAAAGCCCAGCCGGCTGAACACCAGATGCCAGAAGCTGATCGCCAGGAGGGCAGCAGCGATGATGGCGATGCGCCGGTCGGCCAGCATCTCTTTGCCCAACCAAAAGGTAACCGCAATGGTTAGCAAGCCGATAAAGGCGGAAGTGAGCCGCAGCGCAAACACACTTTCGCCGATAGCGAGAGTCAGACCGCCGGCCAGGTAAAAGAAGAGCGGCTCCTTGCCGGTGTAGCTGGAAATGAATACCGGCCGGTCGCCGCGCAGGCCGATATCGCCGGCCAGTATGGCATTCGCCGCTTCATCATAATGTAGGCCGGGGGGAACTTCTGTCAGGCTCGGAAGCCGCAAAATCGCAGCAACGAGCAGACAGGCCACCATCAGCATCAGAGCGCGATTGCGGGTCATCGCGTATGATTCTAGTTGGCTGCGTTGAAGTTGCAAAGCCGGGCCTTCAGAGGGGACCAGAGGTCACAGCAGGGGAATGAACGTGAATTATTTCACAACCGTAGCTTGTGCGTATGTTACAAGTAGGGTTGGCGTAGAGCACCCCGTTGCAGCCCTACCTATAATGGAAAGTGAAGGGTAATGAATCTCTTCTTCTTCTCCTCCTTTTAACGAGAGTCAGGGTTCGGCGTTCCTGACTCTCCAGCAAATCAGAGCGGGCTGGATTACCAGCCCGCTTTTTCGTTTTCTCCCCCTGAAGCGTATAATCCAGCCAATGTCCGCGGCAGAAACAGAAACCGAAGGCGACCTGAGCGTCAGCCGGGCTCGGGTGCTTCGCTCGGTGACGATAGTCTCGCTTCTGTTTGTGATCAGCCGCGTATTGGGCTTTGTGCGGGGGGCGGTGATCCTGGCCATTTACGGGGTGGACAGCCTGGCGGTCAATGCCTACGAAATCGCCAGCCGCTTTCCCGATGCGATATTCTTTATCATAGCCGGAGGCGCGATTGGTTCCGCATTTATCCCCACATTCGCCGCCTATTTTGTCGAAGATGACGAAGCCGGGGGATGGCGCCTATTTTCGGCGGTCATCAATCTAATCACCGTACTGCTGATAATCATTTGCGGCATCGTCGCCATACTGGCCAAGCCGTTCCTCATCCTGTTGTATGGGCCGCTGATGGCGGCGCAACCCGGCCTGCTGGAGCTGACCACCGTGCTGATGCAGGTCATGCTTATTTCGACGGTGATCTTTGGCGTCAGCGGCGTCACCATGGCCGCCCTGAACGCCCGGCAGCACTTTTTCCTGCCGGCTGTAGCCCCCATTCTCTACAACCTGGGCATCATTGCCGGCACGCTGCTCATGCAACCGAACATCATGGGCGTGGCGATCGGAACGGTTATCGGGGCGGCGGCGCATCTCCTGGTTCAGCTTCCCGGCCTGGTGCGGCATGGCGCGCGCTATCAGTTCCTGCTGACAGTACGCGACCGCGGGGTCAATCAAGTCATTCGCCTGATGATCCCCCGCGTGTTGGGTCTCTCCTTCAGCCAGCTCAACCATTTCACCATCCAGATTTTGGGTCAGACGATGATCTTCGGCAGCATCCCGGCCTTGAGCAACGCCTGGCGCATCCTGATGTTGCCGCAGGGCGCAATTGGGCAGGCATTGGGGATCGTGGCCTTTCCTACTTTCGCCAACCTGGCTGCCAGGAACGCCTTTGGCGACATGCGGCGCATCCTGGCCGACACGCTGCGTCTGATCGCATTTCTGGGTATCCCCGTTACGGTGGCATTTGCCTTGCTCAGCCGGCCGATAGTCAGCGTGCTCTTTGAGCGGGGCGAGTTTGACCTGGAAGCGACGGAGCTGGTGGCCTGGGCGCTGGCCTTCTATGCGGTCGGCCTGGTGGCGCTGGCAGCTCTGGAAGTGATCTCCCGCGCCTTCTATTCGCTGAAGGACACCTGGACGCCGGTGCTGGCCGGGGCTGTGCAACTGGTTGTGATGGCCCTTCTGGCCTACTGGCTCAGTTATACGGTCTTTGCTGATCGGGGCTGGTTGGAGTTGGGCGGCTTGGCGCTGGCGGTCAGCGTCTCCTCCACCCTGGAGGCCCTGGGATTGTTGTGGCTACTGCGGCGAAAGCTGCGCGGGATCAACGGGCGGGATATGCTGGACGGATTCTGGCGGATGAGCGTGGCCGGCCTGTTAATGGCCGTAGTCGTTTATCTGGTGGCCGGGCTGACGACGGAGGCGCCCGCCATCTGGCAGGCAGTGGCCGGCGGAGCGGCGGGCGGAACGGCTTACCTCGCCGGCGTGGCCCTCTTGCGCGTCAGAGAGCTGCGCTACCTGACGCAATTTGTCAGCCGGCGATTGAACCGATCTTAAGTGGTCTTCTCGCGAAATTAGGATAAGGCGCCGCAGGTCTTCGCCTGGTTCATGGCAGGACGTGCATACTCAGCCGGACCTGCGGGGTTTCCGTGCGGACAACAAAAAAGCCCGGCCTTGAGGGACCGGGCTGCTGAGTCGTTGCTTTCGCCCGTGCGCTACTGGTTGGCTACGCCCTGCTCAACCGAAATGCTGGATTCGCCGAACAACTGCCCGTTTACCCACACTTCCAGCGAATATTCACCTGCCTGGAAGCCTTCCGGCGGCGCAAAGAAGATCCAGCCGGGGC
>CAYVQP010000004.1:81359-82503 GCA_964452775.1 uncultured Ardenticatenaceae bacterium
GAATATTCACCTGCCTGGAAGCCTTCCGGCGGCGCAAAGAAGATCCAGCCGGGGCCGTCCGCGCCATAGTTCCAGAGTTCGTTGCCGCCGTTCACAATTTGCCCGTTATGCCGCCACACCCAGGACCAGGCCATACCGTCGGCCATCGCCTCATAGAGAAATGTGGCGTAGATGGTGAACAAGCCCTCGCCAAAGACCTGTCGCGGGGCCACCGGCTCAAATGCGTCGTTGATGTCTGTGGCAAACGCGAGGGAGGAGAAGGAGGAATCCTGGGTCAGTTCCGCATTGGGTTCAACCTGGTCAAACTCTGCCGGCAGTTGCGAACCGGCATCCAGGGACTCTGGAGCGACGTCCGGGAAGTCGAAGAGAGGTATCTCAGATTCATCGCCGGGAACGGCATCAGCGGTCGGCGGGGCATCGGAGGCTGCTCCTTCGGGGGCCGGCGAAAGTGCGCTAAACTCAACTGTCGTCGGCGCTTCGTAGGAAACGATGGTAATGCCCTCCGGCAAGCCTTTGGAGGCAGATTCAACAACTGGGACCGGTTTGGCGTTGGAGAGGATGGCGACAAGCGGAGCCGATTCCACCGGCTCGCTTTCCACGTAGAAGGCGCCGCCAACGGTGAGGACCGCCAACACGACTGTCATCCAGAAGTATAGGCGGAAGTGCCTTCCGGCATGTTGGCGCATGAAAAAATAGGGTGCGCGCTTTTGCCGTCGCCAAGCACCGAAGGCTTTTGCAGACACAAACAAGGTAACAATGCCTAGCCCCCCAACGAACCAGGGCACGGTCACCCCGTCTAAGATTTCTAGCAAATCAAACCCTCTTCACTCGCTTCTCTTCCAAAGAGAATTAGCGAGCATTATAACAAATTAGCAGTCACTGGCAATATGCCCCACGATTTCCCGCCGCCCCATCATCAATATACCGCCGCTTGAGTACACTTAGTTGACATAGTTGTTTGCGAGCCCTGCCGCACGCCATTGGCCACTGATATCTGGAGCGCATCTTGTCTCCCTGCTCCATGCGCTTACAATTGAATCAGAGGCAGTCAGAAGAGATGATCAAAATCCGCGGACTGGTGAAGCAATACGGTTTGAACATGGTCCTACGTGGGGCTGATCTCGAGGTGCGCGCCGGCGAGTTT
>CAYVQP010000004.1:82603-83723 GCA_964452775.1 uncultured Ardenticatenaceae bacterium
CGGGCCACGCTGCATGAGCCGGATGTATTGTTGCTGGATGAGCCTTACACCGGCCTGGACCAGGAGGCGAGCGCGCTGCTGGACGATCTACTGCGCGAACAGGTCAGCCGGCAGCGCACGATTCTGATGATCACCCATGACCTGGTGCATGGGCTGAACCTCTGTCACCGGATAGCCATTCTGAGCCGCGGCAAAATTGCAGCGGATGTGACTCGCGAGGCGGTGTCGCCGCCTGAGTTCCTGGAACTGTATGCCAGAGTGACCCGAGATGAACGCCATGCGTGACGAGGCGACCGTCCCGCAGGCCGGCGCGGATGAACAGAGGAAGATCGCTTCCGGCTCATTGGGCGCGTTTTTCTCCACCGTTTTCACGGTGGCCTGGAAGGACCTGGTCATTGAGCGTCATACCAAGCAGACCGTTAGCATCATGGCGGTCTTTGCGGTGACTTGCGTCATCGTCTTTAACTTTGCGCTGGAGCTGAAGCTGGATGCAGCCCGGAACGTGGCTACCGGCCTGATGTGGATCACCATCCTGCTGGCCGGGACATTGGGTCTGAACCGCTCGATGGCATACGAACAGGAGAACCGCAGCATGGACGCTGTGCTGATTGCGCCGGTGGACCGCAGCGCGATCTACCTGGGCAAAGTGCTCAGCCTGACTCTGCTGATGCTGTTGTTGGAAGCCATCCTGATCCCACTTTTCTCGGCATTCTTTAACCGCCCGTTTTATCAGCCGCAGGTTATAATAATCATTGTCTTGGGTACCGTGGGCTATATTGCTGCGGGTACCTTGTTGTCTGCGATGACGGTGCAGACCCGTTCGCGCGATGTGCTGTTGCCCATCCTGCTATTGCCGCTGACCCTGCCCTCCGTCCTGGCGGCGGCTAATGCGGCAGCGCAGTACATGCTGCCGGAACCGCCGGCCTGGGCCGACGTGCAGGGCGCGGTGGCGCTGGTAGTCGCCTTTGATGTGATCATGTTGACTGTCGGCCTGCTGACATTTCACTTTGTGGTTGAGGAATAAGGTACGCGCTCAGATTTCCGGAAATCACGCTCAGATTCCCGGAAACTGATGAGCGCGATCCGATTGGACACTGAGTTTCCGGGAATCTTGTCAACC
>CAYVQP010000004.1:83823-85057 GCA_964452775.1 uncultured Ardenticatenaceae bacterium
CCGGAAACTGATGAGCGCGAACTGATTGGACACTGAGTTTCCGGGAATCTTGTCAACCTGAATTTTTGACGCGCTCAGATTCCCGGAAACTGATGAGCGCGATCCGATTGGACACTGAGTTTCCGGGAATCTTGTCGGCGAACTTGTCACTTTGAGAAGGGTTTAATATGCAGGGTAATGCGATCATGAGCGATCAAGAAGATCCGCCCGTAGCGGCCGCCGGCAAGGTAGGGCCGGCAACTGCGAGCCGCAAGCGGCTGGACAAGATTTCGCTAATCCTTAACTGGACGGCGACGTTACTGCTGCTGGCATGCCTGTTGTTGATTTTCTTCTATGCCCCGACTGAAAGGACAATGGGGAATGTGCAGCGCATCCTTTACTTCCATGTCGGAGTGGCCTGGGTGTCGGCCATCGCTTACTTTATCGCTCTGCTGAGCGGTGTCATGTATTTGCTCAGGCCGGCCAAGAAATGGGACATCATCTCGCTGGCCTCGGTGGAAATCGGCCTGGCGTTCACGACCATGACCATTGTCGCCGGCTCTGTTTGGGGACGAGCGGCCTGGAATACCTGGTGGATCTGGAGCCCACGCTTGACATCGATCACGGTCATGTGGTTGGTGTATGTGGCCTATTTCATGTTGCGCGGGGCTATCGAGGACGAAGAAAAGCGCAGCCGGTTCGCAGCGGTCTATGTGATTGCCGGTTTTGTGACCGTCATATTCACTTTCCTCAGCATCCGCTTTCTGCGAGACATTCACCCGGTCGTGATCGGTACCGCTAGTGAGGCGGCTGAAGGGGGGTCGGAATTTGAATCCGGCCTGGATTCAGCCAAGATGGGTATGACCCTGCTCGCCTCGACCGTGGTGTTCAGCGTGCTCTATGCCGCCTGGGTCGTCTTTCGTTACCGGCTCCAACTCACCCTGGATGACGTGGCAGCCCTGAAGGCGCGGGTGATCGCCCAACTGCAACAGCGCTAGGAGTTGAAACGATGATATCTTTTGCGCCAATCCACCTGATTATCCTGGCTCAATCGGCGGTAACGGATGCGAACCAATTCAACGGCTACCTGATCCTGGCTTATGTCGCCATGTGGTTGATTGCGATGGTGTACCTGCTCGTCATGGCTAACAAGCAGCGCAATGCCCGGCAGGAGCTGAAACTCATGAAGCAACTATTGGAAGAGGAACAGCGCGATCAGAGTGGGTAAGAAATGGGTCGCGCTGGTCGTCATGCT
>CAYVQP010000004.1:85157-100496 GCA_964452775.1 uncultured Ardenticatenaceae bacterium
GGACGCCGGCAAATTGCGGCCAACACGCTGGCCTTCATGCTTGGTCTGGCGGCGATGTTCAGCATCCTGGGAGCGGGAGCTTCGGTACTCGGTCGGGCGCTGCAGCAGAATACCGACCTGCTCTTGCTGCTCGGTGGCGCGGCCGTGCTGATCTTCGGCGTGATGAGCCTGATGGGCCGCGGCTTTGGCGGCATGCAGCAGCATCAGACGAGAAACACATCGCTGAGCGGTTCATTCGTCTTCGGCCTGACGTTTGCGGTTGGCTGGACGAGCTGCGTCGGGCCTATCCTGGGCACGATGCTGACCCTGGCGGCGACGACTGCCTCCGTTGGCCGGGGGATGATGCTGTTATTCATTTATACAATGGGCCTGGGCCTGCCGTTGATCCTCATTTCCACCCTCTTCGGCCGGGCCAGTCGTGACAGCATGTTGTGGCGGGCATTACGCGGCAAGGGTTGGGATGTGACGGTGCCGGCGTTGCTGGTCGGATTCGTCTGGTCGCTGGCCATCTGGCGCATCGCGGTGGCGCTGGTGCAATTTACCATGTCGTCGGACCTGATTGCTGTCCTCTCCGGCAGAGAGCTAACCACGATTCAGGAAATCGGGTTGCTGCTGGTCGTCTTCCTCGGCGTCTCGTTGTGGCTGTTCTCCGGCAGCCGGGAGCGGCGGATGACGTTGCACTTACATTCAACCCAATTGATCAGCGGCGTCCTGTTTGTCATTCTGGGCTTGTTGATGTTGAATGGGGCGCTGGCTACATTCAACAGTCTGATCCCTCCGGACCTGGCGATATGGTTCGCTGATATCGAAGATGCGCTCATCGCCGCGTTTAGCCGGTAGCGCCGGCCCGCCCGGGTGAGAAGCTGAGAACAATTACATGAGTGACATGGGTAACTTGCCGGCGCAGAAGGGCGCCGCCCAAAAAACACGGAACCCGCTCCTTCTGGCAGCGGGTTTCATTGTGCTCGGCCTGGCCCTGGTAGTCATTCTGTTCGGGTCTGAGTTATTTGACTTCGTGACCCAGTCTGGGGCGGGCGCGGAAGCCGGAGGAGTGCTTTCCAGCGTCCCGCTGTCGGAGGGTGGAGACACGATCGTGGCCGAGCTGCCGGATTCGGCCGCTGTTCTGAAAGTTGGCGACGTCGCGCCGGACTTCGTGGCGGTTGATTTGCAGGGCAACCCGATCAAGTTGTCGGATTTTCGCGACCGGCCGGTCATTGTCAATTTCTGGGCAACCTGGTGCGCACCCTGTCTGGTGGAGATGCCGGAGTTGCAGGCGGCATACGAGGCGCATGCTGACGACGGCCTGGTGATCCTGGCTGTCAATAGGGAAGAGGACGCGGAAGCGGTTGAACATTACTTTTACGATGAGATGGAACTGACTTTTACGCCGGTCTTGGATGAGCAGGCGTTTGTGGCCGGGACCTTCGGCGTTTTCAATATGCCCTCCAGCTATTTCATCAACGGGGATGGCGTGATTGTAGCCATTCATCGCGGGCCGCTGACGCAGGGACAGATCAGCAGCTATCTCGAAGATGCCATGCCGACAGTGGGTGGATAGGAAGGAATGATGAATCCGAACGGAGCCGGCAACGAGCCGGCCACTGGCTGGTCGCGCCGGATGACGCTCAGCGTGGACCTGATTATCTACCGGGTCGCCCGCCATTGGGTGGCTGTCTTTAGCTTGATTGTCGGCATCTATGTGGGGCTACCCATTCTGGCTCCGGTTCTGATGGCTGCCGGGCTGGACGGGCCGGGCAGGGCCATTTACACGATTTATTCGCCCTTCTGCCACCAGATGGCTTCGCGCTCATTCTTCCTCTTTGGTGAGCAGTTCGCATATCCGCGCGAATTGGCCGGCAGCAGCCTGACTTCAATCGAAGCTTTTATGGATTCGATCCCCGAATTTGCCGAAGCTTCGCCGAATCCGGAAGAGTGGGCGGGCTTTATCATGCCGGCGCGCCATTTTCTCGGCAACGAGACGATGGGCTACAAGATGGCGTTGTGCCAACGGGACATTGCAATATACGGTTTTGTCTTCATCAGTAGTGTTGCTTACGGTCTTTTGCGCCGGCGGAGGAAGATCCGGCCGATGCCCTTCTGGCTCTTCTTTGTCATTGGGTTGGGACCAATTGCGCTCGATGGGTTCAGCCAGCTATTCAGCCAATATGCCGTGGCTATTCCCGGCCTCTCGATATTGAACAGTATATTGCCGCTGCGCGAGAGCACGCCCTTCATCCGCACGCTCACCGGCGCGCTGTTCGGCTTCTCATTGGTCTGGCTGACCTATCCGCGCATCGAGCCGGGCATGGAGGAGACCGCCCATGACATGGAAGCCAAGCTGATCAACGCCGGCGTCCTCCCTTCATCTCAATCCTAACGGGCGCATGCTCGAATTAGCCGCAGAAACCCCGTAGCTCTCTCGTGACACCTACGGGGTTTGTTAAGAACCTAGCGGCTGCCGGATCCGGGAAACAAAGAAGCGGCCTGGGGAGCCGCTTCTTCGTGAGGAGGAGGAGGGTATGATTTGAGAGGAGGGGTATGAGTATTTTCCGCTTGCTTGACTACATAATAGCACTATCCCCGCCCGCTGCCGCCGAGAAGCTTACAGCCTGGGTGTAAACTGGGATACAGGCGGCGAACTACCCGCTCAATCCTCCGCTAACATTGGAATCTTGACCCCTCGTTCTCGAGCTACATCAATGGCGCGCTGATAGCCGGCGTCCACGTGCCGGACCACGCCCATGCCGGGATCGACGGTCAATACGCGCTGCAAGCGCGCTGCCGCCGCGGGCGTACCGTCGGCCACAATAACCTGTCCGGCGTGCAAACTGTAGCCGATGCCGACGCCGCCCCCATGATGGAAGCTGACCCAGGTCGCGCCGCTGACCGCGTTGATCAGCGCATTCAGGATCGGCCAGTCGCCGATTGCGTCAGAACCGTCGCGCATGCTTTCCGTCTCGCGATTGGGGCTGGCTACGGAACCGGCGTCCAGGTGGTCTCGGCCGATGACGATCGGCGCCTGCACCTGCCCGCTCGCTACCAGCTCGTTGAATCTCAGCCCGGCTTTGGCGCGCTCGCCGTAGCCAAGCCAGCAAATGCGAGCCGGCAGCCCCTGAAAGTGCACTTGTTCCTGGGCCATCTTGATCCAGCGGTGTAGCGGCTCATCGTCAGGGAACAACTCCAGGATCGCCCGGTCGGTGGTGTAAATGTCCTGGGGATCGCCGCTCAACGCCACCCAACGGAACGGCCCTTTGCCTTCGCAAAAGAGCGGTCGGATGTAAGCCGGTATGAAGCCGGGGTAGCTGAACGCATCCGGCACACCGGCATCTAACGCCCGTTGGCGCAGGTTGTTGCCATAGTCAAAGACAATAGCGCCCCGCTTCTGAAATTCGACCATGGCCGCGCAGTGGGCTGCCATTGATTGATCGGCCAGCGTCTTGAACGTCGCCGGGTCGCGATCACGGAGTTCCCTCGCTTCCTCGAAGGACATGTCATGTGGGAAGTAGGAGAGGGGGTCATGGGCAGAAGTCTGATCGGTCACCATGTCTGGGAGCAACCCCCGGGCGAGAATGTCGGGCAGCACCTCGGCGGCGTTTCCGATCAGGCCGATAGAACGCGGCTCGCCGTTATTGACATAATATTGGACTCTGTCGAGCGCCTCCTCAATGTCTTCGGCGACCTCATCAATGTAGCGGTGTTCCAGCCGGCGGCGCGCGCGCCACTCGTCAATTTCCACGATCAGGCCGACGCCACCGTTCATGGTAATCGCCAGTGGTTGCGCGCCGCCCATTTCGCCCAGGCCGGCGGTGAGCACCCATTTACCCTTCAGCGAGGGCCAACCGGCTTGCCTGGCAGCTGCGGCGAAGGTTTCATACGTGCCTTGCAATATCCCCTGCGTGCCGATGTAGATCCAGCTGCCGGCAGTCATCTGACCGTACATGATCAGCCCTTCCGCTTCCCAGCGGTCGAAGTTCTCTTGCGTGGCCCAGTGAGGCACGATATTGGAGTTGGCGATCAAGACCCGCGGGGCGTCGGGGTGGGTGCGGAAGATCGTCACCGGCTTGCCGCTCTGCACCAGCAGTGTTTCGTCATCTTCCAGCTCGCGCAGGCTACGCAGGATGGCGTCCAGCGCCTCCCAGCTGCGCGCCGCGCGCCCCCGGCCGCCGTAGACAATCAGGTGTTCGGGATCGCCGGCGACTTCCGGGTCCAGGTTGTTCTGCAACATGCGATAGGCGGCTTCCTGCAGCCATCCCTTACAGTGCAATTGAGTTCCAGTTGGGGCTTTGATAATTCGCGTCATCGTTGTCTCCCTCTAGTAGTTAGGTCCCATTATATATCGCAAGTGACCTTATCAGTATAGCTATGTTATAATCGCATCCAGACTCGCAAGGAGAATACCAGACCAGCAATTTGTCTGGGGTCGACCATGTCGCATCCCTTTGAAATGTGTGGGAGAGCTGCGGATAGAGTGCCGAAAAGATAAGCGTAAATGAGCGGCGAGAGTATTCTGATTATTGACGATAGCCTGGAAATGACCAGGCACCTATCCACCCAATTATTGCCGGCATTTGGATACCAGAGCCTGGAGGCCGCCAGCGGACAGGCGGGACTTGAGCGCATGCGCCGGGAATCGCCCGATCTCGTGTTGCTGGATCTCAACTTACCTTCCATGACCGGCCTGGACGTATTGCAAGTAATGGCTGCGGAAGGGATTGACATCCCGGTCATTTTGATGACCGGCTACGGCTCGGAAAAGAGCGCGATTGAGGCCTTTCGCCTGGGCATCAAGGATTATCTGGTGAAGCCCTTCACCTCGGAAGAGGTCATTCACACGATCGATCGCGTGTTAGCCGGCTCGCGAAGCCGTCCTGAGGGCGACAGGTTAGCTGCCAGGCTTGAGCGAGCGCAATGGGAGAGCCGGCGACAGCTCGACGATCTCAACCAGGTCCTTGGATTGAGCAAGCGGCTACTGCTAATTCGCCGGCCAAATGACGTCATGCGCCGTCTGCTTACGCTGGTTCCAGATTTGGTCGGCGCAGAGCGTTGCATTATCTGGCTAGGCCAGGGCGATCCTGGCGCTCTCCTTGCCTATGCGCCCGGCGAAGAAAGTCTGCGCGCCCCGGAAGCTGATGTCGCGGGAAGCGCCTCACCCGTTTGGCGGGTCTTCCAAGACGGGGAGGTTTTTCGCGATGCCACTTTCGTTGGGGAAGGGATTGCCCTGTTGCCGGCTTTATTTGCACGCGCAGCCCTGCTCGTGCCCTTGCGCTTGGACGCCCGGATTATCGGAGTCCTGGGTGCAGTCAACCAGGCAGCGCCAAAGGCCTTCGGCGACCGCGAACAAACCATGTTGGGCGCGTTGGCTGATTTTGCCGCCATTGCTCTGGAGAACGCGAAGGCAGCCGGCAAGAGTGAACAGCGCCTCGACTCGCAAAGCGTTGAGGAGCTGAGCGCGCTGCGCTCACATATTATTGCCAACGTTTCCCATGATTTGCGCGGCCCCTTGCACTCCATCGAGGGTTTTGCCACGACGTTGAAGCTCTCCGGCCTGCTCACCGAACAAGAGCAGTTGTACGTCAACTACATCATTGATTCGGCGCAGCGCTTGAGCAGGCTGGTAGACAAGCAACTGGATCCGGCGCGAATTGCCGCCGGCATGATTGAGCCGCGAGTGCCCTGCGATATTCAGGCGATCATTGCCGGTGCGGTGCAGGGTTTGCGCGGCATGGCGCAATCACGACAGATCGCGATCTTGCGCAACAATGGTTCCTTGCTGCCGCCTGTCTGGGGTAGCCCGGATCGGCTAGGTCAGGCAATTAGCAACTTGCTGGACAATGCCATCAAGTATTCCGTCCCCGGAACGCAGGTATCAATTGATGTCCGGCAAGAGGGCGACTTTATTGCGGTGGCAATTAGCGATCAGGGAATCGGGATTGAGCCGGATGAGCTGCCCTACGTCTTCGAGCAATTCTATCGCGCACATTCGAGCGCGGACATTGAAGGAAGCGGCGTCGGGTTGGCTCTAGTGCGGGCCATCGCCGAGGCGTATGACGGTAAGGTATTTGCAGAGAGCGAGCCGGGAGTGGGCAGCACGTTCACACTGATGCTGGCGGTTGCCGGCGAGATGAAGGTCATTGAGCATGAGTGATAGAGCCCAGAGAGCTGTGACTACCTGGCTCTTCGTTATTTGCGGCCTGATCATGTTCGTGGTGGTGTACGGCGGATACGTGCGCCTGACTCGCTCCGGCCTCTCCATTGTAGAGTGGAATCCCATCAGCGGCGCGGTGCCGCCGATCGGGGCAGCGGCATGGGAGGCGGAGTTTGCCAAGTATCAGCAGACGCCGGAGTTTCAACATATCAACAGCGCCATGGACCTGAACGGCTACCGGCAAATCTTCTACGTTGAGTATTTCCATCGCCTGATCGCCCGTGTAGCCGGGCTGGTTGTCGTTATCCCCCTGTTCTATTTTCTCCTTAAAGGTTACATACCCTGGCGCAAGTCCGGCATCTACCTGTTCATTGCGGCGCTCTTCGCCTTTCAGGGCTTTCTGGGCTGGTACATGGTCAGCAGCGGCCTGGTGGATAACCCGGCAGTCAGTCATTATCGTCTGGCCTTTCATCTGTTAGGCGCGCTGTCTCTTCTGGGCCTGACCTACTGGATGGCGCTACAGCATGTCAACCACTTTCCGGCGCGCACCCCAGGCTCCGGCAAGAGCCTCCCCTTCGTCCTATCTGTCGTGATGCTGGTTGTGTTGTTGGTGCAGATCAGTTATGGGGGCTTCATGGCCGGGTTGAAAGCAGGTTGGATTACGAACACCTGGCCGTTGATGGCCGGGCGCTGGGTTCCCCCAGATTTGCTCAACGTTCTGGAACCCTGGTGGGCGAATCTGCTTGGCGCGGCGCCGGCGGTCCATTTCATTCACCGCTGGTTCTCCTTCGTGGTGCTGGCGATCGCGGTCCTGGTCTACCTTGTCGCCCGCCGGCGCAACAGCCCGGCGCAGATCGCCGGAGGCGCTAGGTGGATGGTTGGTCTGGTCATCCTGCAAATCACGCTGGGCATCTCGGTGGTCTGGTTCAGTGTGCCGACCTGGTTGGCGCTTTCTCACCAGGCGCTGGCCATGGGACTATTCCTGGTCAATGTGTACATCGGATACCACTTGCTTCACGAGCCGGCAGCCGAGGCCGTAGCCGTGCAGATGGACTTTAAGCCGGCTACTGTCTGAGCCGCCGGCTGGAGAGTTATCAGCGATGCTCGCCAAGGTAATCAGTTGCGCCATCGTTGGCCTGGAAGCTGAGCTCGTTGAAGTAGAAGTTGACATTATCCAGGGTTATCCGAACTTCGCGATGGTGGGGTTGCCGGATGCGGCGGTGCGGGAAAGCCGGGACCGGGTGCACGCCGCCGTCAAAAACAGCGGCTTCAACTTCCCGGGAAACAAGCGCATCACCGTGAACCTGGCCCCGGCTGATTTGCGCAAAGAGGGGCCGGCCTACGACCTGCCGATCGCGGTCGGCATCCTGGCCGCCTCGCAACAAATCTGGGTGGATGCGCTGGCCGACAGTCTGTTTGTGGGCGAGTTGTCGCTGGACGGCTCCACGCGCCACACGAAGGGCATCCTGCCGCTGGCCGCCACGGCCCGAGAGGAAGGATTCAAGCGAGTCTTCGTGCCGGCGGTAAATGCGGACGAAGCGGCCCTGTTGCCGGACATTGAGGTCATGCCGGTAGAGAGTCTGCCCCAACTTGTGGGCCATCTGACTGGCCTGGTCCCAATTGAACCGCACAGCGTTGACCTGGAGCAGGCGTTTACGGTTGGCGCCAACCATACTACCGACTTTGCGGATATCAGGGGACAGGAGCATGTCAAACGGGCGATGGAGATCGCCGCCGCCGGCTCCCATAACGCCTTACTCAGCGGCCCGCCCGGCTCCGGCAAGACGCTGATCGCCAAGTCGTTGCCGGGGATCTTGCCGCGCATGTCGGTTGACGAGGCCCTGGAAGTGACCAAGATCTACAGCGTGGCCGGACTCTTGCCGGAGGACACGCCGCTAATCCGGCAGCGGCCATTCCGGTCGCCGCACCACACAGTCAGCTATGCCGGACTGGTGGGCGGCGGCGCCTGGCCCAGGCCGGGGGAGATTTCGCTGGCGCATCGAGGGGTGCTTTTCCTGGATGAATTGCCGGAGTTCGGCCAAAATCTGATCGAGGTATTGCGCCAGCCGCTGGAGGGGTTGCCGCGCGAGGTGTCTATCTCGCGCGCTTCCGGCACAGTCACCTATCCGGCCAGCTTCATGCTCATCGCGGCCCAGAACCCCTGCCCATGCGGCTACTTCGGCGACCCGACGCACACATGCACCTGCTCCAACAGCATGATAACCCGCTACCAAAAGCGCATCTCCGGCCCGCTGATGGATCGCATTGACATCCACGTGGAAGTGCCGCGGGTGCCGTTTGAAAAGCTGACCTCGTCGCAACTGGGAGAAAGCTCGGCGGCGATTCGGGGGCGCGTGGAGGCGGCGCGAGCGCGACAGCGTGAGCGCTTTGCCGGACAGGCATTGATCTGCAACGCCGATATGGGCCCCAGCGAGGTGCGCAAAGTGTGCGTGCTGGACGACACCGGCAAGCGGTTGATGCAGAGCGCTATGAACCAGATGAACCTGAGCGCGCGCGGCTTTCACCGCATCCTGAAGCTGGCCCGCACCATTGCGGATCTCGCCGGGGAGGAGAACATCCAGCCGGCGCATCTGGCGGAAGCGTTGCAGTACCGGCCAAAGCAGCAATAGGCGCAAGGTGAACGGATCGGACGACAGTCTCGCTCTGTGTGAAAGTGCGCTGCAGACGGGTTGCCTGTGCCTGTTGGCGGGGCGCTGGCTGGACGCCGCCGACGCTTTCCGCATCGCCATCCGCAACAACGCGCAGTGCGCGCCGGGCTACGCCGGCCTGGGGGACGCCATGCTCGGCGCGGGCCGGCTGGATCGAGCGCTCGATTTCTATAAGACCGCCGGGCGACTGTCCGGCGGCGATTACGAATATCTGCTAAAGGTCGCCGACGTGCAGGAACGCCTTGGCCAGCTGGCCGGGGCTGCTCAGACGTATTTGGCTGCCGGCGAGATCTACTATCGCCGGGATCAGTTGGAGGAAGCGATTGCCCATTGGCGCCGGGCGGTGCGGCTGAAGCCGGACTTACTGGGCGCGCATCTGCGGCTGGCAACCGCCCTTGCCCGGCGCGGCGAAGTGAAGGCGGCCGTGCGCGAATATCTGGCGGTCGCCAGAGCATTGCAACTGCGCGGCGACGTTGAAAGCGCGTTGCAGGTCTGCCAAACGGCGCAGACAATTGCGCCGGACGACCCGGATATTGCGCTGGCAATGCGCCTGCTGCGCGGGGAAGAATGGGAGATTGATCAGCCGCCCGCTCCCCGGCAGGCCGGCTCAGTTCCGGTCGTTGAGCTGGTCTCTCCGGCGGAGGGATATGAAGCCGAAATGCAGCTTTCCCCCGTAATTTTGCCCGGCGCAATTTCCCTTACGCTGGCTGATGCGCGTCGCCGGGCGCAGGATAGGCTGGCGGAGGAGATCTTCCGCGATGAGGAGGACGGTCTGCCCGCGGAGGGAGCCGGCCGTGGTCTGAGCAAGCTGGAACGCGATGCGCTCATCGGCCAGGGGCTGGACTATCAGATGCGCGGACGATTGAAGGACGCCATTGACTGCTACCAGCGCACGATTGCCGGCGGCCTGGAATTGCCCGCCGCCTACTTCACCGTAGGCATGTTGTGCATGGACCTGCAGCGCTATGAGGAGGCGGGGGCCCTGTTACGAAAGGCCGCCGAGGAAGCGACATTGCGGGAGCCGGTAACCCTGGCATTGGCGGCCATGCCTTCCGCAAGCTGATTCTGCTGTCAGTTGATGGCGAAAAGCTTACGCCGGGCCGTGTAACGCCCAAGTAGTAACGGCAGCAGAAAGACGAACAGGACGCCAACCAAGTGCGCGAGGAGCTGGCTGCCGCCAAGCAAATTGTGGCGCAAGTGGCCATAGATCACGACCGACAGCTGGGCGCACAGCAAGAACCACAGCCCGGCGTGCAGCCGCCAGGAGGGCGCGCCGTCATCCACCAGCAACCAGGGGAAGGGCCAGGCGCTGTACCAGATGCGGAAGGTGAAGGCGGCGGCGACATAGCTGAATAGAGTGTCTGCGGCGGATCGCGCCGCCAGCCGGCCACGCCAGGTGAGCCACAGCAACCAGATAAACGCGCCGGCAAATAACAACGTGCCGCCGGTGACAAGGTACGTGTACGAAAATGGCGCGCCGGCCGCTTGCAGCAGCAGGATGACCAGCGTCACCGGGGAGAAGCCGCCGTGCATCGAGGCTTCGCGCAGCAACCTCTGCATCAGCACGAGAGGGGAACCAAAGGGCAGGAAGGCCAGCAGAAGGAGCAATAATCCTCCGGCGGTTGCAGCAAGGAGAAAGCGAATGCGCCGGCGATTGTCGGGCAGTGCGTGCAAAATGCCCAGGAGGAGCACCGGCAGCGGCAGCGCGCCGATCGGCTTGGTCAAAGGGGCCAGACACATCACCAGGAAGCCGATCAACGGGTGGCCGCGCTGCCACAGATAATAGCCCAACGCCAACCAGAGCAGCATCAGCGCGTCGTTGTGGGCATCAACCACGAAGATCAGCAAGAGAGCAGGGTTCCAGCACCACAGCAAGAGTCGGCCGATCCGCTGCCCGGGAGGCAGCCGGACGCCCAGCAACCAGATAAGGATGCCCAACAAGATGAGGCAGCCGGCCCCAAACGCCTTGAACAGAAGCATCCCTGCCAGCAGATTGTCGCCGGCGATCCAGGTGACGCCGGCCGCCGACAGCTCCCACAGCGGCCCGTATGGCGAGCTTTCGTCAATCCACTCCCCGGCGAACGGCGCGTAGGGGTCTTCCGGGAAATCTGCCGGCGCTGCTTCCAGAGGGTTCTCCCTGTAGACCGTGGTGATGCGCCCCTGGATGTAGTAGCGGTAAACATCGGTGGCGTTGATCGGGTAGACAAAGAGCAGCGGCAGTGAGAACAGCGCCCCGGCCAGCATCACAAGCCAGGTCAAGGAGGGACGGTCAGGCAGGGTATCGCGCATTGCGACCTGCCGGTGGGCCAACCCCAGGATGGCGAACAACAGGATCAGCAGGACCGCATAGCCGAGACCGGCCAAAGTGGACGGGGCCAACCGGCGAATATCCGCCAGCGGCAACGTCCCATAGTGCGGCAGAAGCGGGAACCAGAACGCCAGCAGCAGATAGCCGGCGAGGCTGACCAGGGCGAGAACGGGTAATGGGATGCGAGACACCAGAAGGCAGCGGCGGGTATATTGCGTCAGGCGTCGAAATCCGCCAGCGCCGCCGCCACGGACGCCGCCACGCGAGCATTGTTGCGCAGCAGGGAGAGATTGGCGCGTAGGCTTTGACCGCCGGTTAATTCCGACACGCGACTCAGCAACCAGGGCGTGGCCGCGGCGCCGCTGATGCCGGCAGCGTCCGCTTCGGCCTGCGCCTGCGTTGCTGCTTCATCGGCCAGCTGGGAGTCGCATTCATCCTGGGCCGGCACCGGCACGGTGAGTAGCGTACCTGACCTCAGGCCCAATCGCCGCCGCGCATGGATGATCGCCGCCACTTCCTCCGGCGTATTCACACAGATATCCACCGGATGTCCGCTCGATCGTGAAAAGAATGCCGGCATCTCGTCGGTCTGATAGCCGATTATGGGCACGCCGTTTGTCTCCAGCACTTCGCGGGTGAGGGCCAGATCCAGGATGGATTTGGCCCCACTGCTGACCACCGTGACCGGCGTGCGCCCCAGCTCCAACAGGTCTGCGCTGACATCGAAGGGGTGCCCGCGGTGCACGCCGCCGATCCCGCCGGTGGCGAAAAGCTCGATGCCGGCCAAATGGGCGATGATCATGGTGCCGGCGACGGTTGTGCCGCCGTCCAGTCGCTGCGCCATGGCCAGGGGAAGATCGCGCCGGCTGCACTTGCGCACCGCCCCGAAGGGCCGGGCAGCCAGATAGCTCATTTGTTGGCCGGTCAGCCCGACATGGATTTCGCCATTGAGCAATGCGATGGTCGCCGGCGTAGCCCCGGCAGCGCGCACCGTTTCTTCCACATCTCGCGCCAATTCCAGGTTCAGGGGATGGGGTAATCCATGGGTGATGACGGTACTTTCCAGCGCCACGACGGGCCTGTTTTCTGCCAGGGCAGCGGCTACTTTCGGGTCGGTTACGATTGAGTCTTGCATGACGGCAATTATCCTCGCAACTGCCTATTCCAGCTAATTGCTCGGCGGGCATTGCTGATCGCACGGCGGCCTGGGACAAGACCCCGCCGGTCTCTTCACGGTCTATCGCAAATGGGCTGCGGGCTCTCAAAGAGGAGCCGGCGAGAGAGCTACTTGGAAAGCCGGCGTCTGCTTGATATTTGACGCGAACATGCCATAATTGCCCGCCAAGCCGGGCAGAACGCCGACTGACCTGATGCCGCTTGCCGAAACGACTGCCCTACCTGGTGATTGTCTGAGGACTTTACTGTAATACCCGGCCATATCAGGCAGGTCTTCGACATCGGTCATCTCCAGAATTGACATGCATTGGAGGAAAGAAAGATGAGGAATAAGCAATTTACACTATGGTTGGTTATCGCTCTGCTGTTGACCCTGTTGTTGGCGGCATGCGGCTCCAACGAAACAGCGGAGCCGGCAGCGACAACCGAAACCACCGCTACCGAGGCGCCTGCGGAAGAGGCGGCGACCGAGGCCCCTGAAGAAGCCGCGACCGAGGCCCCTGAAGAGACAGCCGGCCTTCCCGACCTGGGTGGTCAGGAGATCCGCATCGCGGTTGAGAACGCTTACAACCCGTTCAACTTCATTGATGACAGCGGCAACGCGGTCGGTTATGACTACGACATCTTCGCGGAGATCTGCGTCAGGCTGAACTGCACGCCGACCTTTGTGGAGACGAGTTGGGACGCGATGGTGGCGGTAATGGGCGGCACCGGCGGCTTCGACACCTTTGACATCGGCGCGGACGGGATCACGATTACGGAAGAGCGCGCGCAAAACGTTGACTTCTCCACGCCGTACATCCAGTTGGCGCAGGTATTGCTGGTGCGCATGGACGAGACGCGCTTCACCAATGCGGAAGAGTTCGCCGCGGATAGCGCCTTGCTGGTGGGCACGCAGCCGGGGACGACCAACTATGACACGGCGGTTGAACTGGTAGGCGAGGAACGAATCGTTGCTTACGACCAGTTCGGCGTGGCGGTGCAGGCGCTGATCAACGGCGACGTGGACGCGGTGATCATGGACAATGTCGCCGGCATCGGCTATGTGGGCGCGAATCCGGATGCGGTCATGATCGTCGGCGATCCGTTGACCAGCGAGGAGTTGGGCTTCATCTTCTCCAAGGGCAGCGAACTGCGCGACGCAGTGAACGCCGCCCTGGCTGAGATGGATGCAGACGGCACGTTGGATACGCTATACGACAAGTGGTTCGCGACTGAGTAACAGCCGCTTCATCAGCGCTAAAGGCAATTAGACCAGGATCGAAGAAGGTGTGCCTACCCAGCACACCTTCTTCTTGTTTATGCGCTCGCCGGCGCGGGCCGCGGGCGCTATGTCCAGGAGGGACGCTGTGACATCCTATCAACCTGATCCCGCATATGGTCCCGGGCGATCGCGAATCGCGCCGGCCCTAGATCGCATCTATGATCTGCCCTGGTGGATGATCGTCACCGTCATCCTGGGCATACTGGTGTTGTGGCGAATTCTGACCGATCCCACAATGAACGATGCCTTCTGGTTCATTGTGGGACAGGACCCCGATGCCCTGAAAATGGGCATCATCCTGTTGCAGGGGCTGTTGATGACGATCTTCGTCACCCTGACGGGCTATTCGCTGGCTCTCACCATTGGCCTGACCGTGGGCCTGGGCCGGGTATCGTCGAACCGCCTGATCTACAATATCGCCACCTTCTATGTGGAGATCATCCGCGGCATTCCCATGCTGGTGTTGCTGATGGCAATCGCCTTTGTGGTTGTGCCGTTCTTCGTGGATGCGATTAATGCCATTGGCAACTGGTTGTTGACCCTGGGACTTGAAGGCATCGGCGGCCGGCTGGCGACGCTGACGTCGCGCAATGTCTCAAATACCGGCCGGGTGATCATCGGTCTGGGTATTGCCTACGGCGCGTTTTCGGCAGAGATTTTCCGCGCCGGCATCCAGTCAATCGAACGAGGGCAAATGGAAGCTGCCCGCGCTCTGGGCATGAGCTACTTCCAGGCCATGCGCTTTATCATTTTGCCGCAGGCTGTCCGGCGTGTCATGCCGGCCCTGGGCAATGATTTCATTTCCATGCTGAAGGACTCATCTCTGGTCTCGGTGCTGGGTGTGCGGGACATCACCCAACTAAACAAGCTTTACACCTCAAGCACGTTCAACTTCGTGCAGGGTTATGTGGTTCTGACCTTTCTCTATCTTACCATGACAATTCTGCTGACCCGACTGGTGCGGCTGATGGAAGCGCGACTCCGGCGCAGTCAACGCTAGGCGCGCGCAAAGATTCGGCATGAGCGTGCAACTCTTCTCCTATCGCAGGTTGATGACCTACGTCTCTTGCAAGCGTCAATATCAGCTGCGCTACGAGAGCCGAGCGGCCTGGCCGGAAGCGCCACTGCCGGAGAAATGGCAACGAGCGGTGGAGCGGGGACATGCCTTTCACCGGGCTGCCCAGCGACACTTGCTCGGCCTACAAGTAAGTGCGCCGGCCGACCCGTTGACGGGCGACCGGCAAGTCAGACTGTGGTGGGAACGATTTCTGGAGTGGGAGCCGAATCTGCCGCCGGGCCGTCGTCTGCCGGAGTTGTCGTTGACAGTTCCCCTGGGTGAGCACTTGCTCACCGGACGATTCGACCTGCTCATATTGGGCGAGCAGAGCATTCACATCTTTGACTGGAAGACAGAGCAGCGTCCCCGGGGGCGCGAGCAGTTGGCGGAAGACTGGCAGACGGTGATCTACCTGGCTCTACTGGCGGAGGGCGCCGGGGCGCTCGCCGGCAACCTGGGCCGGATCGCGGCGGAGCAAGTTCACCTCACCTACTGGTTTGCCCGCGACCCGGCCAACCCGGTCACATTTCAGTACAGCGCCGCCGCTCATCAAGATAGTTGGAATCGGCTGAAGCAACTGGCCGACGAGATCACCAGTACGGCGTCAACGTACACTTCCCGGCCCCTGACCGATGACCGGCGCACCTGCGGCCGTTGCTTATACCAGGTGCTGTGCAACCGGCAAGGCGCGCCGCCGGCCTCGCCACGGGAATGGGAGCT
>CAYVQP010000004.1:100596-102372 GCA_964452775.1 uncultured Ardenticatenaceae bacterium
AGGTGCTGTGCAACCGGCAAGGCGCGCCGCCGGCCTCGCCACGGGAATGGGAGCTAAAGGAGCCGGAGCCGGTCTACAACTGGAACAGCGTCTACGCTTAGCCTCACAAAACCCCGCAGTTATCGCCGACCTGCGGGGTTTCAGCGTAGCTGTTCAAGCTGCCGGCTGAGCACGTCATTGACGATCGCCGGGTCCGCCTTGCCGCGAGTGGCCTTCATCACCTGGCCCACAAACCAGCCTCGTATTGCCTCTTTACCGGCGAAATAGGCAGCAACCTGCGCCGGATTCTCGGCCAGTACCTGGGCCACCGCGTTTTCCAGGGCGACTTCATCAGAGATCTGCGCCAGTCCCCGCTCGGCGACGATCTGTTGGGCCGCCTTGCCGGAGACAAACATCTCCGCCAGCACCTCTTTGGCGGTGCTGTTGTTAATCGTCCGGCTGGTAAGCAGGTTCAACAACTCTGCCAACCCGGCCGGCGTGACGCGCACCTGATCGATGGTTTGCTTGTGCTCGTTCATCAGGCTAAACAGGATGTTGATCACCCAGTTCGCAGTCAATTTCGCTTCGCCGCCGGCCCGCACCGCCTCGTCGAACCATTCGGCGACCAGCCGGTCCTCGGACAGGACGGAGGCGTCGTAGTCGGGCAGTCCCAGCCCTTCGGTATAGCGACGCCACTTGGCGTCCGGCAATTCGGGCAATGCCGCGCGGATTCCGGCGACCCAGGCATCGTCAATTTCCAGCGGAGGCAGATCCGGCTCGGGGAAGTAGCGGTAGTCGTCAGCCTCCTCCTTGCCGCGCTGGCTGAAGGTCTCGCGCCGGGCCTCGCTCCAGCCGAGCGTGTCCTGCATAATTCGGCCGCCCCCCTGCAAGATCGCGGCCTGACGCTGTAGCTCGTACTCAATCGATCCCACCAGCGCGCGAAAGCTGTTCAGGTTCTTCACCTCGGTGCGCGTGTTGAGCACGTCGCTGCCGGCGGGGCGCACGCTGACATTGGCCTCGAAGCGGATGACGCCTTTCTCCATGTCCCCCGAGTTCACCCCCAGGTAGCGCAGAAGCTGGCGGATCCTGACTCCGTAGGCCTGAGCTTCTTCAGCGGAGCGCATGTCCGGCTCCGAGACGATTTCCAACAGGGGCACGCCGGAGCGATTGTAATCCACCAGTGAACCGCCCTCATGATCGAGGTGGGTGAGCTTGCCCGTATCTTCTTCCATGTGGACGCGGCGAATGCCGATCCGGCGCGTCTCGCCGGAGGGCAGCCGGATGTCAATCCAGCCGTTTGTGGCCAATGGCAACTCATATTGGCTGATCTGATATCCTTTGGGCAAGTCCGGATAGAAGTAGTTCTTGCGGGCAAAGACATTGTGCCGCTGAATGGTACAGTTCAGCGCCAGCGCTACCCGCATGGCGTACTCCACGGCCCGGCGGTTGATCACCGGCAACATGCCGGGCATTCCCAGGCACACCGGACAGACCGCCGTGTTGGGCGGCGCTTCGACGCTATCCACCACACGGCAGCCGCAGAACATCTTCGAGTTGGTCAGCATCTCGGCGTGAATTTCCAGGCCGATCACGGGTTCATAGCTGGTCATATCAATCTACTCAAGCGGACCGGCCGAACGTTAGCTTTGGCCGGGGTCCCAATGGCGCCTCGCTCTCAGCCATGGCGGCGCATGAACGCCTCGATGCGATTCAGCGCCTCCTCGAGCTTCTCATAGGCGGTTGCATAGGATGCGCGCACGAAGCCGGCTCCACTCTGGCCAAAGGCGTCGCCGGGAA